>NZ_JAGFLY010000009.1:0-2953 GCF_021991715.1 Salinicoccus sp. ID82-1 | reverse complement strand
ACACTCACAATTTCATTGCGATTAAGTAATGAAGGGCGCACGGTGGATGCCTTGGCACTGAGAGCCGATGAAGGACGGAACAAACACCGATATGCTCTGGGGAGCTGTAAGTAGGCGTTGATCCAGAGATTTCCGAATGGGGGAACCCCACACATGAGTGTGACTTCCAGGTGAATACATAGCCTGGAAGAGGTAGACCCGGGGAACTGAAACATCTTAGTACCCGGAGGAAGAGAAAGAAAAATCGATTCCCTGAGTAGCGGCGAGCGAAACGGGAAGAGCCCAAACCAGCTTCGGCTGGGGTTGTAGGACACCGATGAGACTGAAGTTTGCGAGCGGAAGGGCCTGGAACGGCCGACCATAGGGGGTAAGAGTCCCGTAGGCGAAGCGAACGGATGTTGCGGTGGATCCTGAGTACGGCGGAACACGAGGAATTCCGTCGGAATCCGGGAGGACCATCTCCCAAGGCTAAATACTCCTCAGTGACCGATAGTGGACCAGTACCGTGAGGGAAAGGTGAAAAGCACCCCGGAAGGGGAGTGAAATAGAACCTGAAACCGTGTGCTTACAAGTAGTCAGAGCCCGTTAATGGGTGATGGCGTGCCTTTTGTAGAATGAACCGGCGAGTTGCGATTTCATGCAAGGTTAAGCAGCGAATGCGGAGCCGTAGCGAAAGCGAGTCTGAACAGGGCGTATAGTATGGGGTTGCAGACCCGAAACCAGGTGATCTACCCATGTCCAGGCTGAAGTCCAGGTAACACTGGATGGAGGGCCGAACCGACTTACGTTGAAAAGTGACCGGATGAGGTGTGGGTAGCGGAGAAATTCCAATCGAACCTGGAGATAGCTGGTTCTCTCCGAAATATATTTAGGTATAGCCTCGTGTTAGCATCGTGGAGGTAGAGCACTGTTTGGACGAGGGGCCCATCCCGGGTTACCGAATTCAGACAAACTCCGAATGCCACGGATGTGATGCACGGGAGTCAGACAGCGGGTGATAAGGTCCGTTGTCGAGAGGGAAACAGCCCAGACCACCAGTTAAGGTCCCAAAATATATGTTGAGTGGAAAAGGATGTGGCGTTGCACAGACAACTAGGATGTTGGCTTAGAAGCAGCCATCATTTAAAGAGTGCGTAATAGCTCACTAGTCAAGTGACGCTGCGCCGAAAATGTACCGGGGCTAAACATATTACCGAAACTGTGGATCAGAAATGATGGTAGGAGAGCGTTCCGATGGCAGTGAAGCATGACCGTGAGGACATGTGGAGCGATCGGAAGTGAGAATGCCGGTGTGAGTAGCGAAAGACGGGTGGGAATCCCGTCCACCGAATGACTAAGGTTTCCAGAGGAAGGCTCGTCCGCTCTGGGTTAGTCGGGACCTAAGCCGAGGCAGAGATGCGTAGGCGATGGCCAACAGGCAGAAATTCCTGTACCGGTGATATGTGATTGAGCGATGTGGTGACGCAGAAGGAGAAGCAGAGCGTGCGATTGGAAGAGCACGTCCAAGCATCGAGTCGTCAGGGTAGGCAAATCCGCCCTGTACAACGACGAGGTGTGACGGGGAGCCGAAAATAGTAGGCGAAGCTGTGGGTTCACACTGCCAAGAAAAGCTGCTAGTGAGCATATCACCGCCCGTACCGCAAACCGACACAGGTAGTTGGGATGAGAATTCTAAGGTGAGCGAGCGAACTCTCGTTAAGGAACTCGGCAAAATGACCCCGTAACTTCGGGAGAAGGGGTGCTCAGTAAAATGAGCCGCAGTGAATAGGCCCAAGCGACTGTTTATCAAAAACACAGGTCTCTGCCAAACCGAAAGGTGACGTATAGGGGCTGACGCCTGCCCGGTGCTGGAAGGTTAAGAGGAGCGCTCAGCGCAAGCGAAGGTGCGAATCGAAGCCCCAGTAAACGGCGGCCGTAACTATAACGGTCCTAAGGTAGCGAAATTCCTTGTCAGGTAAGTTCTGACCCGCACGAAAGGCGTAACGATTTGGGCACTGTCTCAACGAGAGGCTCGGTGAAATCATAGTACCAGTGAAGATGCTGGTTACCCGCGACAGGACGGAAAGACCCCGTGGAGCTTTACTGTAGCCTGATATTGAATCTTGACCTCACCTGTACAGGATAGGTGGGAGCCTGTGAAGTGTGGACGCCAGTCTACATGGAGGCACTGGTGGGATACCACCCTGGTGATGTTGAGGTTCTAACCCGCGCCCGTGATCCGGGCGGGAGACAGTGTCAGGTGGACAGTTTGACTGGGGCGGTCGCCTCCTAAAGAGTAACGGAGGCGCTCAAAGGTTCCCTCAGAATGGTTGGAAATCATTCATAGAGTGTAAAGGTATAAGGGAGCTTGACTGCGAGACATACAGGTCGAGCAGGGTCGAAAGACGGACTTAGTGATCCGGTGGTTCCGCATGGAAGGGCCATCGCTCAACGGATAAAAGCTACCCCGGGGATAACAGGCTTATCTCCCCCAAGAGTTCACATCGACGGGGAGGTTTGGCACCTCGATGTCGGCTCATCGCATCCTGGGGCTGTAGTCGGTCCCAAGGGTTGGGCTGTTCGCCCATTAAAGCGGTACGCGAGCTGGGTTCAGAACGTCGTGAGACAGTTCGGTCCCTATCCGTCGTGGGCGTAGGAAATTTGAGAGGCGCTGTCCTTAGTACGAGAGGACCGGGATGGACATACCACTGGTGTACCAGTTGTCGTGCCAACGGCATCGCTGGGTAGCTATGTATGGCCGGGATAAGTGCTGAAAGCATCTAAGCATGAAGCCCCCCTCAAGATGAGATTTCCCCATTAGATCCCTCAGAGATGATGAGGTGGATAGGTTCGGCGTGCAAGTGTGGCGACACATTCAGCGGACGAATACTAATCGATCGATGACTTATTCAAATAAATGAAAACCGTGTTTGGTTTTCTGCGCAGCGCATTGTTTCTATCCGGTTTTGAATGT
>NZ_JAGFLY010000008.1:0-8707 GCF_021991715.1 Salinicoccus sp. ID82-1 | reverse complement strand
ATTATTATGGTATTGCCCACAATAACGATTTATTCAATAGATATAAGGTAATAGCTGAAAATATTGAGGCTTTAATACGAGTAAGAAGAATTGATGAATCTGAGATACAAAATTTTTCAGAACTTACTTTGGAGAATTTTACAGTCAAAGAAGTTCCTGACGTTAATTCGCCTATTGGGATACTTAAAAATAAAATCAAGGCTAATCAAGTAATGGAAAGTGCGATTAAAGAAACTGACTATGTTATTGTAAGATTGCACAGCATGATAGGATTACAAGCTTTAAAATACGTGAAAAAGTACAATAAACCTTATTTAATTGAGTTGGTTGGTTGTCCTTGGGATGCTTACTGGAACCATAGTGCTACGGGTAAATTAGTTGCACCATACATGTATAAAAAAGTGAAAAGTGAAGTTTGGAATTCTCAATACACATTGTACGTAACGAACGAATTTCTACAGAATAGGTATCCTACTAAAGGTCACTCGATAAATTGTTCTAACGTAATAGTAGAAGAAGTGGATGACAGTGTACTTTCTCAAAGAATATCAAAAATAAAGAATAATAATGACAATAAAATAATCATCGGAACTACTGCTTCTGTAGCTGTAAAGTACAAAGGTCAGCAGTATATAATCGAAGCATTAGGAAAATTGGAAGAAAAAGGGATTAATAATTTTGAATACCAACTGGTTGGTGATGGCAACCAAGATTATTTAAGAGAAGTAGCTAAAAAAAACAAGGTAGAAGACAAAGTGAAGTTCTTAGGTCCTAAAACTCATGAGGAAGTACTTCAATGGTTGGAAAGCATAGATTTATATGCTCAACCGAGCAAACAGGAAGGATTACCACGGGCTGTCATAGAAGCAATGAGTAGAGGACTCCCATCCATTGGCGCTAATACAGCCGGCATCCCTGAACTATTAGAACAAGAATATATTTTTGATAGAAAAATGGATATTGAAGAAATAGCAAACTTGTTATTAAGTTTTGACGAAACAAATTTAATTGGGCAAGCAAAAAGGAATTTTAAAGTAGCTGAAGATTATTATTATCATAAAATAGAAAGTCGTAGATCTACATTCTTTAAAAAGTTTGCCCAATCAGAAGGATAAACTCTACATTTAACTAGGGATCTAAATAACGGAGGGACTTATATGAAAATAGCTGTGGCAGGTACAGGTTATGTCGGCTTGGTTTCAGGCGTTGCATTTGCGGAAGTGGGACATCAAGTAACTTGTGTAGATATAGATAGTGATAAAGTCGATTATATGAAGGACGGGAATTCTCCCATTTACGAAAAAGATCTAGAAGAGATGATGAGAAGAAATTATTCATTAGGGAGATTGGATTACACCATCGATTATAAGAATGCTTACAAAGATGCTGATGTTATATTCATTGGTGTTGGAACACCAGAACAGCCTGATGGTTCAGCTGACTTGTCTTATATTGCAACAGTTGCAAGACAGATTGCAGAAACATTGGAAAAAGACTGCTTGATTGTTGTAAAATCCACTGTTCCTATTGGAACTAATGATAAGGTGGAAAAATTCATAAGTGATTATTTGGTTAACGATGTTAAAGTAGAAGTAGCATCCAATCCAGAATTCTTAGCCCAAGGTTCTGCTGTGCACGATACTCTCCATGCCTCCAGGATAATAATTGGTACCGAAAGCGAGTGGGCTGAGCAGATACTTAAAGAAATATATAAACCTTTTAATCTTCCAGTTGTTTCAGTCAATAGAAGATCAGCAGAAATGATCAAATACGCATCAAACGATTTTCTAGCGCTAAAGATTTCTTATATGAATGAAATAGCTAATCTTTGTGAGTTGGTTGGAGCAGATATCCAAGATGTAGCTGAAGGGATGAGTTATGACTCGCGTATAGGTAGGCAATTTCTGAACGCAGGAATTGGATACGGTGGATCATGTTTCCCGAAGGATACTAAAGCATTAGATTATATAGGGGAACAGAACGGTTATGAGCTTAAAACAATCAAGTCTACTATTGCCATAAATAATGAGCAAAAATTGAAGTTGTATACTAAGGCAAGTGAGCGCCTCATCACTTTTAAAAATTTGAAAGTAGCTGTTTTAGGACTTACTTTCAAACCGGGCACTGACGATTTAAGGGAAGCAGCATCTTTAACAAATTTGCCTTTACTACTTGCACAGGGCGCAGATATATATGCTTTTGACCCTGTAGGTGCAGATAACTTTAAGAAGTATTACCCAGAAGGTGAAAATTTGAATGGGAACATTACTTATGTTTCGAATGTAAATGAAGCTTTAGAAGAAGCAAATGTCTGCTTTATATTCACTGAGTGGCCAGAAGTAAAAGAAATTAATCCAGAGACATTTAACGAATTGATGAGAACACCATTGGTCTTCGATGGTAGAAATATTTTTAACTTAAAAGAAATGGAAGAGGCAGGGATAGAGTACCACTCAATCGGTCGAATGGCTACTACCAGAAAAACGATAAAGATTTAACTTCATAATTGATAACCAAAGTAAGTTTTTTAGGAGGAATAAAAATGCAGAAAATAAAAAAAGCAATTATCCCTGCGGCAGGTTTAGGTACAAGATTTTTGCCTGCTACAAAAGCAATGCCAAAGGAAATGTTACCTATAGTCGATAAACCAACAATACAGTATATTATTGAAGAGGCCATTGAATCCGGGATAGAGGATATAATCATCGTCACCGGCAAGGGAAAAAGAGCAATAGAAGATCATTTCGATCACAACTTAGAGTTAGAAAGAAACTTGGAAGAAAAGAATAAAATAGAAATGTTAAAAAAAGTAAACTACCCTTCTAATGTCGAACTACATTTTATAAGACAAAAAGAACCAAAAGGATTGGGGCATGCAATCTGGTGTGGTAGAAAATTTATTGGTAATGAACCTTTTGCTGTTTTATTAGGTGATGACATAGTTCAAGCAGACAGCCCAGGTTTAAAACAGTTAATTGACCAATACGAAAGAACCCTTTGTTCTATCGTTGGCGTTCAGCAAGTTAACAAAGAAGAGACAAATCGATATGGTATAGTGGATCCAATTGATAATGAAGGAAGATTGTATCAAGTAAGAGATTTAGTAGAGAAACCAGAAATCGAAAAAGCGCCTTCTAATTTAGCAATTATGGGTAGATACGTGCTAACCCCTAAAATTTTCGAGTATTTAGAAAAGCAGAAAAAAGGAGCAGGAGGAGAGATTCAGCTTACAGATGCACTTCAATATCTTAACGAACAAGAAAAAGTTTATGCGTACGACTTCGAAGGAAAAAGGTTTGATGTTGGTGAAAAGTTAGGCTTCATCAAGACTAACATTGAATTTGCTCTTACCAATGATGAAATAGGTCAAGATGTAAGAAAATACATTCTTCAATTAGGTAAAGATATTTAAAAATTATTTAATTTGTTATTAGGAGTTCATCCATGTCAAATTACTATAGCAACCTTACAAAAAGTAGTTTTACATATAAAGAAATTTTTACTACTTTCTTAGTATATATTCTGTTGATAAGCTTTATGCTATATGTCTATTATGAGCAATATAACTATAATTTCATTATGTTTATTTTACTGATTACAATAGCTATATTTCCATTGTTTCTTTTCCGTGATTTATTCCATCCTTTCAATATATTTTTAATAAGTACTCAATTTTTCTTTATATTTAATATGGTCGATATTCATTACAATAAGGCTTCATTCAGATATGGTACATTGGATCCTTCTCTACATGAAACGTATTTCTTTTGGTCCATACTTATAATTATCATTTGGTATATTTTTATGTATGGAGGATATGCGTTTGCGGCAAGAACTAAAACGGAATTGATAAGAAAAGAAGAGTTTTTTAAAATTGATAACACTAAGTCAATTGGCATTATACTTATATTTATTGGACTTACAAGTTATGCAGTAATTTTCTTCTTGCAAGGTGGACTGCAAGGTGTGATAGCAGGTTTAAATAATAGAGTTGAAGCCTACGCAGGCATGGGATATTTTAAATTACTTACTACTCTTATAACAGTAGGTTCTTTACTTCTACTAAGTACTGGTAAAAAGAAATTATCATTTTTTTTCACACTTATTGCTTTCATCTTTCTGGTATCTTATGGAGGTAGAAGTACTGCATTCTTTAGTTCAATATTTCCCTTTTTAGTTTTCTATCATTATAAGTATAAAAACTTAAGATTTATAACATTGGTACCGTTAGCCTTCATCATGATGATCTTTGCTATCGCTCTCGGTAATTATAGGTTATACAATGAATTTCGGTTAGAGTTTAGTAACATATATGAAATTTTAAGTAAAGTGGGTATGAGCATCCAAGGAGGCGAAATTCTTCCTAGCTTAGTAGGTTCTTTAATGGAAGGTAAGATTGATTATCAATACGGCGCAATATTATTCAATATATTGTATGCACCTATTCCTAGTTCTATATGGCAAAGCAAACCTCCAATAGATGAAAGTGGAGTTGTTGGCAGAGCATTAATGGGTAATGAGTATTGGGGTTTACCACCAGGTCCATATGGATTGGCTTTCTATAACTTTGGGTTTATAGGGGTTATTCTTATTGCTTTTGTTACAGGATATATAATTAATAAGTTTTATTATAAAATGGTTGTTAATGAGTTTTCTGATTCCGCTTTGATTTTTTATATTATGACTATTGTATCTGCTTTTAATTTTTTGGCTACTTCTGATCAAATAGAGATTGTATGGTACCTTATAACTTTTATAGCGATATACTTTATCAACAAATTCCTAAATATAATAAAAAAGCAAAGGTATACAAAGTGAAAACAAATCTAAGATATATTAGAAATTTAGGATGGTATGATGAACAATAAAAAAACATTTTTTAAAAATATCTCCTGGGTGTTCTCTGCCAATCTAATAATAGCTTTCTTGAAGTGGTTAGTGCTTATTATGATAGCGAATTTATTGACACCAAAAGACGTAGGGGTGTATTCTCTTGCATTTGCTCTAAGTGCTCCATTAGCCATGTTCATGCATATGAAATTAAGAAGTATATATGTTGCTGGGAACAACGCTGATTTTTCAAGTTTTAGTAAAACGAGAGACATTTTGACAATAATCTCAGTTATAGTACTTGTTATTATGGAGATTTTCTTTTCTACTTCTATGAGTTATGTGATTCTTCTAGTTGGTCTAATAAAGATTTTTGATCTTCATTCAGAAATATACTATGCCATTCCTCATAAAAGTGAAAAATTAAGCTTTATAGGAAAGATTATGGTATCAAAACACTTATTAAGTTTTGGGACATTTTTTTTTCTTTTGTATTTCACTAGAGATTTAGTATTATCTCTTGCTATTCAATTATTGGTTCAATTAATATTTTTCTTCTTTTTCGAAAAGCCAAGGACGAAAAGATATTTACTTCATGACAAAATGGAGTCTGAAAGTATTATATCGATATTAAAAAAAGGAGTTCCATTAGGGCTAGTTCTAATGATTGTTTCTTTTCAATCGAATTTTCCGAGATATGTTATAGAACATTTACTTGGTGTAGAAGTGTTAGGTTATTTTTCAGCTGTTTCTTATCTTCTGGTTCTTGGAAACACACTAATGCTAGCTGTGACCCAAACCTTTCTCCCTTCGCTTTCGAGATATTTAAGCAACAAAAATTATAATAAATTCAAGAAAAGAGTCTTTGGTGAATTGAACCTGTTGGCTATTGGTATTGGATTAACTGCTATAATCCTTTGTTATTTCTTGGGAGAGTTTGTTCTTGATTTTTTCTATGGTCAAGAATACGCTCAGTATCAGGATATTCTTACGATTTTAAGTTTCTCTTTAGTGTTTAATTTCATAGGATGGAATTTTGATTTGGCTCTACTTGCGCTCGATTATATTAATATTCAACCAATCATTTCAACAGTAGTATTATTAGCGACGATAATATTTAGTATATTATCAATAAACTATTATGGTTTGTACGGTGCGGCTTATACTATGATATTCACTAATTTCTTACAAATGATTTTAAGGGGAATGGCCACAGTTTATAAGTTAAAAAAAATAGGTGCTTTGTAGTTTTTACTAATTAAGGAGATTCGTATGAAGAGAATATTAAAGCTTGTAAAAAGACCGTCAAAAGTTCTATTATTCATCATTAAAAAAAGTAAATTGCTAAGGTATGTTCCCGATAAGTTATATTTAAGAATCTATTACTTTATTGCTACAAAAGAAAAGTTGAATCTCGAAAATCCTAAAAGTTTTAATGAAAAACTTCAATGGTTAAAAATTAATGACAGAAATTCTAAATATAACTCTATTGTTGATAAATACGAAGTTCGTGAGTATGTCTCTAAAAAAATAGGTAAAGAATATCTTATTCCTTTATACGGTGTCTATAAAAGATATGAAGACATAGACTTCGATGCACTTCCATCTCAATTTGTTCTGAAATCTACTCATACCTCAGGGCATGTTTACATTTGTAATGATAAAAATAAAATAAATCATACAAAGTTAAAATCTACTGTTGATAAGTGGTTGAAAAAAAACTTATATCATCCCCATAGAGAGTGGCCTTATAAAGATGTAGAACCAAGAATAGTATGCGAGAAACTAATGGTCGACGAATCAGGAAATGATCTGAAAGATTATAAGTTTTTTGTTTTTCATGGAGAGCCTAAAGTTATTCAAGTAGATTTTAACCGTTATATAAATCATAAAAGAAATATCTATGATTTGGACTGGAATCTATTGCCTTTAAAAATTGAAATTCAAAATGATCCTAATGTTATTATAAACAAACCACAGAATTTGGATAAGATGTTGGAACTAGCTAAAAAACTAGGTGAAGATTTCACTTTTATAAGAGCAGATTTATATAGTATCAACGACAAAATCTATTTTGGAGAATTAACCTTTTTCCCAGGGGCTGGATATTATAGATATTCTCCACCTTACTACGAAAAATTAAAAGGGGAATGGATTACTTTACCGCAGAGTTAAATAATAAGGAGGTAATTACAATGAAGATACTTGTTACGGGATCAGCAGGATTTATAGGAATGCATTTGTCAATTGCACTAATTGAAAAAGGTCATGATGTAATTGGTTATGATAATATGAATAGTTATTATAGCGTTGAGCTTAAAGAAGAAAGACTAAAAGTATTGAATAGTTATCCGAGATTCAAATTTTATAAAGCTGACTTAAGAAATTTTAATTATTTAGATAATTGTATGAAAGAAGAGCAAGTAGAAATAATAATCAACTTAGCTGCACAAGCTGGAGTGAGGTATAGCATATCAAATCCCCAAGCTTACATCGATTCAAATATAAGTGGTTTCTTAAATATACTTGAGGTTAGTAAGAAGTATGAAATTAAACATCTAATATATGCTTCGTCAAGTTCTGTTTATGGAGGCAACACTAAAATGCCGTTCTCTACAGAAGACAGTGTAGATCACCCTGTGAGCATATATGCAACTACTAAGAAAACAAATGAACTTATGGCTCATACTTACAGTCACTTATATAATATACCAACAAGTGGATTAAGGTTCTTCACAGTATATGGACCGTACGGTAGACCCGACATGGCTTACTTTTCTTTTGCTGAAAATATAACTAATGATAAAGAGATTAAGGTTTTTAATCAAGGTAACATGATGAGAGATTTTACATACATTGATGATATTGTAGATGGCATCATCGGTCTCTTGGATAAAGTTCCTGAAGGTGAAAAAAATTGGGAAGAAACCACTCCAAACCCAAGTTTCAGTTATGCTCCTTACAAAGTATATAACATTGGCAATAATCAACCAGTTAAATTATTGGACTTCATCAATACTTTGGAAAAACATTTGGGCAAAGAAGCAAAGAAAAATTATGTTGAGATGCAGCCAGGCGACGTAAGAGCAACATTTGCTAATATAGATGAAATTCAAGAAGTTGCTAATTTCTACCCTTCAACGACTATCGACGAGGGCCTTAAAAAGTTTGTAGACTGGTACAAAGAATTCTATACTGTAAAATAATTATTAGTATTGCAACTATTTTTCATAGTTTAACGAAGTGATAAAAAATTGAAAGGAAAAAATATATTGCTAAAAAGACTATTCGATTTTTCTTCTTCTACTAGTGCTGTTATAATATTTCTTCCTTTATTTGCAATAATTGGTCTTGCGATTAAAAAAGATTCTCCTGGGCCGTTTTTATTTAAACAAAAGCGTCCTGGATTAAATAATGTGCATTTTACTATCTATAAGTTCAGATCGATGGCTGTAGAAACGCCTAATGTTGAATCAGCAAAGCTTGGGGAAGGCGTATCCTATATTACTAAGACCGGAAAGTTCATTAGGAGAACATCCATAGATGAACTTCCTCAACTGATTAATGTGGCTAAAGGAGAAATGTCAGTAGTAGGACCAAGACCTGCTCTTTACAATCAGCATGAGCTCATTAAAATGCGAACCGAAGCAGGGGTACATAAAGTCAAACCTGGTATCACTGGTTACGCCCAGGTTATGGGGCGGGATGAAATCAGTGATGAAGAAAAGGTTAAATACGATAAATATTATGTTGAAAACCAGACATTTCTCTTTGATATGTGGATTATATGGAAAACCTTTATTAACGTGATATCATCAAAAGGTGTTAGCCATTAAACAAGCATTTTAAGCCGGACATTGTTTGTCTGGTTTTTATT
>NZ_JAGFLY010000007.1:0-26813 GCF_021991715.1 Salinicoccus sp. ID82-1 | reverse complement strand
CTTGCGTTTTTACTTGGCGCCCAAGTGGATGGCCGTGGCCATCCGTTTATCGGAATTAAACGTTGACATATTGTCATTCAGTTTTCAATGTTCTGTTGTTGCGTCGTTCTTTTTAACACTCTTACCATGTTACATCATCTCTCGAAATTATTCAAGCGTTAATTTTACACTTTCGAATATTTTTATGAAAGAAAATGTTTCTGTGTTTCTTCGGTGTCCATGTCGTCCGTGTTTTGGCGACTTTTATATCATACCAAGTAGAAAGCTCAGTGTCAACGACTTTGTTGAACTTTATTTAAAGTCTTTTTGTTTGCTTGCGTTGTTCACTAAATGCTAAATATTAGATTATCATAAATGCTATAACTTGTATATAATGAATTTCAGAGGTGAATTGTTTTATGAAGAAACCAGGAAATAAGATACTACGTATTCGCGGCTATGCACTGGCCCTGATCTTTATAGGTATGGGAGTCATGTATCTCGGTGTATTCTTCAGGGAGTACCCGCTCGTCTTCAGCATCTTTCTTCTTATAGGAATGCTTCCCATCATATTGAGCTTCGTCATCTACTTCTGGGTGGGCATGATCAGCACACGCGCCATTACCGTCCAGTGTCCGAATTGCGAGAAGCATACTAAAATATTGGGACACGTCGACTTCTGCCAGCACTGCAAGGAACCTTTGACGATCGACAAGGAACTTGAAGGAGAAGACTTCTCTCTCGACTACAACGTAGACCACCGCAGAAAAAAGGCGATAGAAGAACTGAACGACAAGAAACAGAAATGAGCAGGGGATATATCCCCTGCTCATTTCTGTTTACGATTATTGAACTGTTCCTATTCCCTGCATTCCGGACATACACCATAGATTTCAAGTCTATGATGACTCACATCGTATGCCGTGACAGAGCCTGCGAGCTGTTCCACTTCCTCAAGCCCCGGATAATGAAAGTCCGTAATCTTGCCGCAATTGCTGCAGATGATATGATAATGGGTATCTGTGATGAAATCGAAGCGGCTTGAAGCGTCCCCATACGTCAGCTCCTTGACGAGCCCCGTCTCCTTGAAAAGCTTCAGATTGTTGTATATAGTGGCGACACTCATATTTGGATATTCACTGGAAAGCGCTTTGAATATATCATCAGCAGTCGGGTGTTCCTCTGTTTCTATCATATACATGAGCACTGCTTTTCTCTGTGGTGTAATACGCACACCTGTTTTCTTCAGTGCATCGATCGATTCAGTGAACTGATCATTGGCATCCATCATTTTCATATTGATACCTTCCTTCTCTAACTGACTACTGTAGTACATTCATTGTACTTTGTACTGAAATTGATTGTCAAATCACTTTGTTCAGTATCCCCTGCCATTATCAATGATATTCTTCATCGACTCGGGATCATCCATATGTCCGAGGTTATAGGCAAAGATTTCAAAGCCGCGCTCGAGGTATCCTTCGGTTTTGGATGATGCATGCGGCGTGATGGTCAAGTTGTCATAAGTATAGAATACATGATTCCCGGGCAGCGGTTCCTGATTGAATACATCCAAGATCATATGTCGGATCATGCCCTGTTCAAGCACTTGCGAGATGGTTTCATCGGTCATGATGTCACCACGTCCGATATTGACGAATACCGCACTTTCTTTCATTTTTTCAAATAGATCCGTTTCAAGCATTCCTCTTGTTTCAACTGTACTCGGCAGAATATTGATGATGATATCCGCTTCATTGATATGCTGCTCAAGTTCACCAATGGAATGCGTCCGGTCAAAACCTTCCACCGCGTGGCCTGTCGTATTGTAGCCCACCACTTCTGTACCGAAGACACGGAGCACTTTGGCCAGATGGGCACCTATGCTGCCGGTACCGAGCAGGTGGACGGTTTTGCCATAGATTTCTTCCGTCCTTGCATTCTTTCGCCAATGGGCATTGTTCTGATCCGCTTTCAGCTGGTTGAAATCCTTATAGAACGAAAGCAGCAGCCCGACAGTATACTCGGTCATCTGTATTTTATGAATGCCTTTTGCATTCGTGATATGGACATGATCAAGCCGTTCAAGCGGCAGATCATCAAGTCCTGCACTCATGACCATCATCCATTCCAGGTTTTTGAAAGCTTTTACATCATCTTCGTTGAAGTTGGAGCCGTACGTAATGAAAATTTCGCACCATTCGCGGTCTTCATCCGTCATTTCCGCAGTTTTTCTGAAGCGGTATTCAAGTTCCGGGTGCTTTTCTTCCATTTTTTCAATCATATGCGGTCTCAAGTTGACAGTCGACAGTATATGTTTCATCTATGCTTCCTCTTTCAGATAGGTTTTGAGTTCGTCGATATGGGATTTCGCCTTGACGTTATCCCATCTTTGTAGAATATTGCTGTCTTCGTCTACAATGAAAGTCGTTCTGACAATACCTTTCGACTCCTTGCCGAAAACTTTTTTCATCCTATAAACATCGAGTGCCTCAGAGAGTTTGAAGTCCTCATCGACAAGAAGATCGAAGTTCAGGTCATTCTTCTCTATGAAATTCTGATGTTTCTTTCTGGAATCGCCGCTCACTCCATACACTTTGACATCCAGTTCATTCAGATAGTCCAGATTATCCCGTAGGTCGCATGCCTGCGCCGTACATCCGGGTGTATTATCTTTAGGATAGAAATAGATGACGGTCTTCCCGTCGAAATCCTTATTGCCAATCTTCTCCCCGTCCTGATTTTCTAGTTCGAATTCCGGGAACTTCTCCATATGTATGCCTCCTTGAATATACCTGTATATAATGATAATACCCGAGTTTTACGTGCCTCTCAACAGAAGTCCCTCCTTAATTAACGGTCCGGAATGTGGTAGAATACACATTGTGTAAAATACAGATCAAAGGATGAAACATATGTACGATCACAAGAGATCCGAAGCACTCCAGAAACAGGCAGACGAAGTCATACTCGGAGGCGTCAATTCCCCTTCCCGTTCCTACAAGGCAGTAGGCAATGGTGCGCCCATCGTAATGGACAGAGGTGAAGGCGCCTATCTCCATGATGTCGATGGCAACCGCTATATCGACTACCTGGGCGCTTATGGACCCATCATTACAGGTCATGCGCACCCCCGCATCCATGAAGCCATAGCTGAGCAGAGCAGCAAGGGCATACTCTATGGCACACCAACAGAGCTTGAAATCGAGTTCGGCCGCAAAATAAGAGATGCAATTCCATCACTTGAACGTGTCAGATTCGTCAATTCCGGTACTGAAGCAGTCATGACGACGATCAGGGTCGCACGCGCCTATACGTCGAGAAATAAAATCATCAAATTTGAAGGCTGCTATCATGGCCACTCCGACCTCGTGCTTGTCGCAGCCGGCAGCGGCCCTTCCCAGCTCGGCACTCCCGATTCGGCAGGCGTACCAGAAGGTGTGGCGGAAGATGTCATTACCGTGCCTTTCAATAACCTCGAAGACTTCAGAACAGCAATGAACCACTTCGGTGATGAAATTGCTGCGGTACTCATCGAACCGATTGTCGGCAACTTCGGCATTGTCGAACCGATGGAGGGCTTCCTTGAAGAGATAGACAAAGTGGCTCACGATAATGGCTCACTCGTCATCTACGATGAAGTCATCACCGCATTCCGCTTCACTTATGGTTCAGCACAGCAGCTGCTCAATATAGAGCCGGACCTCACTGCACTCGGAAAGATCATCGGCGGCGGCACACCGATCGGCGCATATGGAGGCAGAAAAGATATCATGGAAAGTGTTGCGCCGCTCGGTCCAGCCTACCAGGCAGGCACGATGGCAGGCAATCCGCTCAGCATGGCTGCCGGACTGGCGTGCATGGAAGTGCTCGGCAAGCCCGATGTGTACAAGAATCTTGATGCACTCGGCAAAATGCTTGAAGATGGTCTGCTCGACCTGATTCAGAAGTATGAGGTCAAGGCGACAATCAACCGCCTTGTCGGCGCCCTGACCATATATTTCACCGATGAGACCGTCACCAACTACACCATGGCTGAAGCGAGCGATGGAGAAATGTTTTCCAAATTCTTCAATGGACTGATAAGAAGAGGGGTAAACATTGCCCCGTCCAAATACGAAGCCTGGTTCCTGACAACGGAGCATACTGAAGCGGATATCAAGGAGACACTTGCCATTGTTGAAGAAGTTTTCAAAAATGACCTATAGGAGAGGGTACCATGCGCTTTGGTGCTAGAGTTTTCAAAACAGGTGTCACTGTCGTCCTCACACTGTTCATAGCAGAGACGCTCGGACTCGGCCCCTCACTGATTGCTGCAATCGCTGCGGTGTTTGCCCTCCAACCGAATGTCCACCGCTCGGTCATGAATACGTGGGACCAGTTCCAGGGCAATACCCTTGGGGCGATAGCTGCAATTGTCATGGTTCTGCTGTTCGGCCATAACATGATCGTCATCGGTCTGACCGTCATACTTGTACTGGCAGTCCTGCTGTTCTTCAATCTGCAGAGCGTATCCACACTGGCTGTCGTAACGATGATTGCCATCATGGATGCACCGACCGTCATAGAAAGCTCCACCACCACAGATTTTCTTGAAGCAGCAGGTGTACGTTTTGCACTGGTCATGATCGGTGTGCTGTCATCACTGGTGGTCAATCTGCTCTTCATCCCACCGAAGTACGAAACCAAGATGTATCATAACTGCTTCAACATCACGAGTGATATATTCAAATGGATCCGTCTTGAATTGAATGCAGTCAGCGAATTCCAGATTGTCAAGAAGGATATCGAGTCGCTGCGTACACGCGTTGTCACGCTCGAAACCATGTATCTCTGGTACCGTGAGGAGAAGAACTACTTCAGAAGAAACAACTTTGCCGATGCCCGTCGTAAAATACTGTTCAGGCATCTGATCGCCTCCACAAGGCGGACGTTCGAACTGCTCAGAAAGCTGAACCGCTATGAAAATGACTATAACCATCTGGATGAGGATTTCAAATACCGCATCCGCCACGAGATGGACCGCCTGATGGTGTACCACGAACAGATCTTCATGAAGATTACTGAAAAGATCCGTCCTGATGCACCGTGCGGAATATATGACAATGACATACAATTCGAGAATTCCATGATGGATGATTTCGTCATGCTCTACCAGCAGGCGAAAACGCCGGAAGAGAAAATGCAGTATGAGAACATACTCGAAGTCATATCATCCATCCATGAATATTCCAATTCACTGGATCGCCTGGACAGATTGACAACAAGCTTCTTCCGCTTCCACGGAGATAAGAACAAGATCAACATACAGGATGAGACACTCGATATATAAAAGAACAGGCGCAGGAATTAATTCCTGCGCCTGTTTCTATTGCCATCCATTATTCTCCGCCGGTCTGCCTCTGAATCTGCTGACATGCGGATTCCCTTTGACAATGAAGCGGTAAGGGTAGGCCACCGCCTCTTCCTTATTGTCTATGCCGATTCTCGGCGTCGCTTCAATTTCAGCAGGCACACGGCCTGTCTGAAGTGTAAGAATACCGTTGTTCAGTTCCATGCCATTGTGCAGTTCGCGGCGCACACCCATGGATTTGGTCAGTTTGCCGGGACCATCAGTGAGACCCGTTTCCCGACCGCGCCTTTCAATCATGATGTCTCGACCGACATCCGGCTCGAGTCCCCTGATGAGTATTCCTTCAGGATGCTCTTTCTCTCTTGTCAGGATGTTCATGCAATGATGGCCATGCATCGTATAGACATAGACATGGCCATAGTCATTGAACATCATTTCGTTCTTCTTATTCTTTTTGCCACCGAAAGTATGAGCGGCACGGTCTTCAATTCCGAGATATGCTTCAACTTCGGTGATGAAACCACTGGTCATGACACCGTCGATGCATGTAGTCAGTCGAACACCGAGCAGACGTCTTGCTGCTTCCAGTGTGTCATCAGCCAGAAAACTTATATCCAACGTTTCAGCCATGGCGACATCCTTTACTATAGATTCTGTATGCTGTAGAGATTATAGTAGTCTCCCTGCTTCTTCATTAGTTCAGCATGCGAACCGGCTTCCCTGATCTGGCCATTGACCATTACAAAGATGCGATCGGCATGGGTGATGGTCGACAGCCTATGCGCGACGACTATGGTCGTCCTGTTCTGGGACAGTTCCAGAAGCGTTTCCTGGATGATGCTTTCACTCTCCAGGTCGAGCGCGCTGGTGGCCTCATCGAGAATGAGGATCGGCGGATTCTTCAGAAAGACCCGGGCAATGGCAATCCGCTGCTTCTGCCCACCTGACAGTTTGACACCACGCTCACCCACTTCTGTTTCGTAGCCTTCAGGCAGGCTCATGATGAAGTCGTGTGCGTTCGCCCGTTTGGCAGCTTCAAGCATCTCCTCTTCCGTAGCGTCCGGTTTGGCGAGAAGAATGTTCTCCTTGATGCTGTCGGAAAAGAGTACGTTATCCTGCATGACGATTCCGACTTTATTCCTCAAGGATTCAATTGTATAGTCGCGGATGTCCGTACCGTCAAGTTTCACTTTCCCTGATGTCACATCATAGAAACGTGGAATCAGGGTTACCAGCGTCGATTTTCCGCCACCGCTCATTCCGACAAATGCGGCTGTTTCCCCACTCTTCACATTGAAATTGATGTGGTTCAAAGTGTCCGTATCTTCTCCATTATAGCTGAATCCGACATCCTGGAACTCGATGTTGCCATCAGTCTGCTTAAGCTCACGAGCACCCGGACGATCTTTTACATCGTATTTCTCATCGAACAGCTGGAATACCCTGTCCATTGATGCGATACTCTGTGTCAGGGTCGTGGATGAGGATACGAGTCTGCGGAGTGGTCCGTAGAGCCTATCCAGATAGGCGATGAACGCAGCCAGAGTACCGACTGTCAGATTACCCTGGATCACCTGGTAGGCACCATAACCGACGACAAGCAGAGGGCCGACATCGGTGATGGTGTTGACGACCGAAAAACTTCTCGCCGTCCATCGTGCATGATCCGTCGCCTTGTTCAGAAAATTACCGTTCTTATCATTGAAACGTTCCGATTCATTCTTTTCCACTGCAAAGCTTTTGATGACGTTGATTCCCTGGATGCGTTCGTGGAGAAACCCCTGTACTTCCGCCAGTGCCTGCGATCTTCTTCTTGTAAGTTTCCTCAGCCTGCCGAAGAAGAACCACACGCCAAAAATGTAGAACGGGAAGACGATGATCGACACGAGTGTCAGCTCACCATTCATCGCAAACATTATTGCGAGAGCGATCAGTATCGTCACCAGGTCGAGCCAGATGTTCATCAGGCCCGTCATGATGAAGTCCTTCGTCTGTTCAACGTCATTGATGACACGGGAAATGACTTCGCCGACCTTATTATTGGAATAGAACTTGGCACTCAGCATCTGCAGATGGCTGTACATCTTCTTTCTTATATCGTAGATGATCTTATTGCTTGTCCACTGGGCGAGATACTGCCTGAAGTATTCGACTGGCGGCCTGATGATGAGGAAGATGAAGGAGAACACAAGCAGTACCTGGATCAGCATGTTCACCTTGTCCTCTGTACTCAACCCTTCCGGCATGATGATGCTGTCGATTGTATACTTGATAAGCAGCGGCAGAAGAAGCGGAATTCCGAACTTCAGCACCCCGATGACGATCGTCAGAGCAATCAGCCATCTATAGGGTTTAACAAATTGCAAATAGCGTCTTATCACAAAAAATACTTCCTTTACTGACATAAAAAACAATCAACCGGATAGTTGATTGATCTTTAGTATGATTTGAAATCATTATTGAAACGTCCTTGCCACACTTTTATGAAGTCCGGCGCGAAGGGTCCTTTTTTCCTTTCGATCCACTGCTGAAGCACATCGACATTATGTCTGAGTATCCGATCGATATCCTCGGAGTATTTCATGCGGTTCTTATGCAGACGGTACTCATCCTCATCGAGAAGATGATATTTGCCGTCCGGATAGACTTTGATATCGAGGTCGTAGTCGATATATTTCAGTGCTTCCTCATCATAGATGAAAGGAGATGATAGATTGCAGTAGTAGTATACGCCGTCTTCTCTGAACATGCAGATGACATTGAACCAGTACTCGACGTGGAAATAGACGATTGCCGGCTCCCGGGTCACCCATGTCCGCCCATCACTTTCGGTGACAAGCGTGCGGTTGTTGCCTCCGATGACGACATGATCCGTACCTTTGAGAATTGTGGTTTCGGACCATACACGGTGGATGCTACCATCGTGCTTATAGCTCTGAATCTTGACCTTGCTGCCCTCTTTCGGTATGGATTCCAGACCCATATTCCACACCACCTTTAGAATAATACTACTATATTATAGCATAGCCGGACATACATTCACATTCATCCGTTTTCAGATTCGAACAGCCTGTAGAGCTTCTGCATGGCCCTGCTCATCGGCAGATTCTCCACTTCTCTGAGCGGGACGAAACCGGGGTGTGGACTCCGGGTGTGCAGCATATACCCTTCCATGTACCATACCTGGTGGGTGAACACATGCTTGCTGCTGCCGATGTGCACGCCTGATGTATCTACATCGATGCCCAGTTCCTCGCCGATCGATTCGATGGATGTATCCACATCATACTTCGGCAGTTCATACATTCCCTGCAGCAGCGTCCCTTCCTGTTTTCTGAGCAGCACTTCCCCGCGGTCGTTCAGAATGAAATAGACGTTGTAGTACAGTTCATTCTTCTGCTTCGCCTTCTTTTTGACCGGAAGTTCTGCCACAATGCTTTCCTTATACGCTTCGCAATTCTCCTGCACCGGACACATGATGCACTTCGGTGCACGGGGTGTGCAGATGGTGGCTCCGAGCTCCATCAGTGCCTGGTTGAAGTCCCCCGCTTCGAGCGGAATGATCTCCTCTATCCGGTGCTTTATGTCTTTCTGGACGGACGCTTTGGTCATATCTCTTCTGTCTGCATCGAGTCTCGATATGACACGCAGCACATTTCCGTCCACTGCAGCCAGCAGATGGTTGAAGGCGATGCTCTGCACAGCACCCCCTATGTACGGTCCTACGCCTTTCAGCTTGAAGAATGCTTCCGGCTGGTCCGGCACAACAGAACCATAGCTGTCCCGCACCTCTCTGACAGCTGCCTGGAAATTGCGGATCCGGTTATAGTAGCCGAGCCCTTCCCAGTCTTTGAGCAGCGCCTCCTCATCGGCATCTGCAAGGCTGTCGATATCCGGGTAGCGGGTTATGAATTTCTCATAATAGGGTATAACAGTAATGACCTGAGTCTGCTGCAGCATGACCTCGCTCAGCCATATGCGGTACGGATCCTGTGTCTGCCGCCAGGGCAGCGCTCTTTTATTGGACTGGTACCATCCCAACAGGTTATGATTGAACTCTGAAATTTTCAGCATGGTTGACACCTTCCTCTGTTAATTATGTCACTTGAATGGGGAGAATGAACATGGATACTCTAACACATACACTGATGGGCGGTACAATCGTTGGTCTGGCCGCCATCGATCCATCCATAGATCCCGTCTCCGTCGGGTTTATTACTACTGTAGTCGGTGCATCCCTCGTGCCTGACGTTGATACGGTAATGAAACTTAAGAATAATGCTGTATACATCACCCATCACCGGGGCATCACCCACTCATTGCCATTTACATTCTTCATCTGGCCGGTATTGCTTACCGCACTGAGCGTGCTGCTTTTCGACCTGCCTGCACTGAACATGTACTTATGGATCCAGTTTGCAGTTTTCATGCACGTGTTTGTGGATATTTTCAATTCCTACGGCACACAGGCACTGCGGCCTCTCAGGCATATATGGATCCAGATCGGCATCATCAATACGATTGATGTCCCCATACTGCTGCTGCATGTCCTGTATTTCATATTATGGTATTTTACAGGGATGCCGGTACTGCTGTTCATCGGACTTTATGCAGTGCTCGCCATCTATTATATTACACGCTACATGATGCAGCGTTCCCTCGTAACGAAAGTCACCCGGCAGCTGCCGAATGAGGAGATCAGCCGGCTGTTCTGCATGCCGACCATCCACTATTTCGAATGGCGCATTGTCGTTGTGACAAAGAAGGCCTATTATGTAGGACGCAGTTTCCGCGGCAATATCATCTTCTACGACCGCTTCAATAAGAGCAAGCCGATCGAAGAGGAGCGATTCAAAAGCATCAAGCAGGATGAGAACTTCAAGGCATTCACTTTCTTTTCCTCCATCTACCGCTATGAAGTCACCGACATTTCGGACAAGCTGGTGGAGATCAGATATATTGATTTGAGATATCTGAAGGAAGGCCACTACCCCTTCGTCTGCATCATGCAGGTGGACCGGGAGACCCATGAAGTGCTCCATAGCTATACGGGATGGGTATTTACGGAAAGCAAGCTCCAGAAGAAGCTTCTCGGCAGCTGATATGACGAACAAAGCGACTGGGTCATTCGCCCGGTCGCTTTTTTAGATACTGATATAATGAAAATTTGATCTTTCTGTAGTATTCGAACATCCATAAGTACAGCAGTATGACTTGTGCGAAGAACAGAATATCATGCGGCAGCCGGTTGATGTTCCAGCCTGCATGGACCGCATTCGACTGCAGACCATTGATGACATAGTAGAATGGATTCAGACTCAGCAGGTTCTGGAGCCACGGTTCGATATCCTCAGGCAGATACATGATGGGAACAGCAACCACCAGGACGATGAATACAAGGATGTTCATGGCGTTGCTTCTTTTCATCTCCACGGACAGATAGAGCAATGTAAAAGGGATGATCAGTATGACGCCGAGCAGTACGTAGTACAGCAGCGTAAAGATGTCTATCAGCCAGTTCTGGATGACAAGTGCAGCAAAAGCACTGTACAGCACAGTGAATATAAGAAAGATGAACGTCTGGAACACCGTCGTCGGCAGTATCCTCAAATAAAGAGGAATATAGTTCACCTTGACGACCGAATCTTTGTAGAACGTTGCATTCCGATTCAGCACGGCCATACTGAACAGCCATACTGCAGCCATCATTCCTGTCAGTGTATAGAGATATTCCATGACCCCCGACTCATCCAGCATGGACATCGAGATGAACAGGAACATAAGTCCGATGGCATAGATCAGCAGAGGTGTCAGGTTGTGTGACGAAAAGTAGCCTGTCTGTTTGAAGAAGTGACGGTACAAGTATTTCATTTTATGGTTCATAGCACCTCTCCTAACGGTTGATATACAGCCATGTCTCGTTCGAAGCGTCGAGAATCATATAGCCGCTTGGCAAACGGAATATGACATTCTCCGTCGAGACGCCGAACGCTTCATACATGCCTTCAAGATTTCTCGCAGGGAAGGACATGGAGAATATGATGCCCTCCCTGAAGTGGTAGGTGATCGGTATGCCGGAAAGTTCCGCATGCATGTCGCTTGAAGCAGACAGGCTCATCGTATCCATTACAGTACTGCTGTCCCTGTTGATGAATCTCGAATAGTACAGATAGTTGTTTTCAAACACTTCGTCCGTATAAGGCAGAAGGTCCTCGAGTGTCGTTTCCGGATAGAGGCTTGCGGGGTTGAAGTAGATGAGCGAACCGGAATCCACTTCTTCCGTTGCTTCACCGTTCACGACAGTATAGCCCGCATCACTTCTATCACTGACCCGGAGCATGGACATGTAGGGATAGGTATCCCCACCGACTTCCATGCTGCCCTCGGTACTTATTCCGTAGGCAATCCTGTCATCTGTTTCCTCTTCCGGAATCACCACCGTCTGCTCCTGCCCGGCGCTCGCGGCGCCTGTAAACGAAATATCCATGAAAATGACGATACTTGCCATCAGCATGGTAAACAGGACTACAAGGGAAATGATGATCTTCCTGATATTGAACCGGTCGATCGGGCTGGCCTGGTTCCTGCTCAGTCGTTTCAGACCGTGCGCATACCGGCCATATTCGCTTACATTCCGTTTCCATTCAAGATCAAACAGGGCTTCTTCATCCACATTTTTGATCTGGCTCTTATTTTTCATGTAGGCAGCGTATTCCGCAATCCCCTGCTTGACGTTGCCATCGTAGCGTATCTGGCCATAGCTCAGCCAGAGGAAGTAGTTGGCGAGAATCTCGATCGGTTCGATATTGCTTTCGAGCAGCAGTACCCCATGCTCCCTTTTTTCCTGTTCATTGATGGTCGCTTTGAAGGCCGCCGCATCATCTTTGGTCAGATGGCGGTACATATTGCAGTAGATGATGATCTCAGCATCCGCAAATTTGGAGAGCTCAAGCAGCACAAGTGCAACGTCCCGACGCGAAAGATCTCTGACCGGGGTCTTCCAGTGTCTGCTGAAAAGTGCCTGAGCCTGAAGCTCTTCCACAGCCTTTTCGACCTCTTCCGTCTTCAAGTATTCGTCCAGTATTTCTGTAGCAAACATGGAGAGGGCGTGAGGATGATTTACGTGATCCAGAACATCCAGACTCAGCACCGAGCTTTCCGTCTTCACTTTTCCTTTTTTCGTGTCCAGGCTGCCGTTGACGACTTCCTTCAGATAGTGCAGTGTCTTGTAGTCGGATAGGATGCCGAGCACTTCCCCTTTGTAGAGGTGGAAGGAGACATCCTTCAGAAGCAGCCCTTCTTCCCGTCCAAGAATACGATCTCCGAGTTTTTTCGGCTCCTTGGCGTATGTCAGATTCAGTGCTCTGAGTAGAATGATGTTCTGCATATGATCATCCTCTCTTACTGAGCTGCAGCATACTTACAGGAATCCCTGCTTCTTTCTCTTCTCCTCCGACGAAAAATCCCCAGGCAAAAATCCCTTTGATGTACTCCACCTTGAAAAAGTGGTCTTCGTTGCTGATGATCTTATATATTTTGCCCGGCTCGATCAGAGAGAGGTCGACGAAATAGCTTTCCGCAATGAGCACCTGTCTTTCAAGGACTCTGTATTCATTTTCAACACCCAGCATTTCAGCCTTTCTCATTGCTTCCCGCTTCTCACCAATATATGCTTCGAGTTCACGTCTCGTCATGGTATTCAAAGGTCTCATCATCCATACCGCCTAACTTTTCCTGAATTAAGTCGTAGCCATACCCTTTTCTCATCAGTGCCTGTATCAGTTTCTGCTTCAGGGCAAAGCCTGTTTCCTTTTTTTGATACTTATTGAAATACTTTTCGAAATCCTTATCGAAATGGGCCGTTTCATCGAAATCATCATCAAAATCGATCAGTTCGATATGCGCTTTGCCATATCCCCTCTGATGCAGTTTTTCGGTCAGCTTCATTCTGAACTGCCTGTAGGCACCTTTATGGCGCTTCAGCTGCTTCTCCTTAAGCTTGTTCATGCGGTCGCTGTCCACTTCCGCACTGAACGCCTCAACATTCTTTTTGATGATGTTTTCATCAATATGGTGCTTCTTCAGTTCACGCTGCAGTGCGAATGGCCCTTTATCCGTTGTGGACAGCATCGTATTCTTCAATGCTTTCGCATAGTGGGCATCATTGATATAGCCTTCCTCTTTAAGCCTGGTGACAGTCTGATCGATCATATCGGGATGGTAGTCCGCTTCCATATATTTTCGGACCTCCTGCTCGCTGCGCAGCTTGAAGCTGATATAGCCGAGGGCCTTGACATAGGCCTGGTCATACTGGATGGCCCGGAGGATCTCCTGATACTCCTCGGGCTCAAGCACCCTGTCCGAGATCAGCCTGTACTTTACAACAGACTCCTCATGGGCTTTGAATGAAGTACCATCATCCATATGTATTTCATACATGCTGTTTTTATCCAGTGCCACTTTCTTTATCTGCATGCCATCCCTCCTAGTCGAGAAGATCCGTCGCAAAAAATTCGCGCAGTGCCTTGGAGCGCTCTCTTCTATGACGACGATGCTCCGAGCGTTCCTTACCCGTCTCATCGAGCCACTTCAGCCGTTCATTGTCCGGAATCAGTTCCGGCACCTGAATCGGATTGTAGTCATCATCCAGTGCTACGAAAGTAAGGAAGCTGAAAGCGGCCAGTTTACGTTCGCAGTCGTTTTCAAGTGTTTCCTTCGATATTTTGACAAGGACCTCCATGGATGATCTGCCCGTATGGGTCACCATGGATTCGAGGATGACAACATCCCCCAGATTGATCGGCTCAAGAAAATCCACGGAGTCGATCGACGCGGTCACTACTTTGGCACGGGAGTGGCGGCGCGCTGCAATCGACGCAACATCATCTATGTATTCCATCAGCCGTCCCCCGTAGAGTGTATGGTGGCTGTTCGTATCCGGAGGCATGACGTTCGAAGTTTTAACAGTATACGATTCCGACATTCTTTTCTGCATAGTATCTCCTCCATTCCAAACACTACTATAATAGCATAATCCCAGTACTAAAAAAGAAGGGATATGATTAATCCCTTCTTGATGCTTTCTATTGAAATCTACTATAATTTGCGTTCGAGCGCCTCTTCCGGTGTATCGATCACAAGTGCATCCTTGCCTGGAAGTGATCTTGACAGGAAGTGGTGGAGAACGAAGGCAAATGTGAATATGACGAATAGAAACGCCAGCATTATGAGTACCATCATTGCATAACCCATGGAAAATCCTCCTCTGAAACTTATCCTATTGGATATATTTTATCACAAAGGCGCGATTTGTACTATACAAATCAGAAAGCCCAGTTTCCTTTTTCGAACACTTTTTCTTCTGTGCCATCATCCGTAATGCCGTAGATATCCAGTTCGGCTGAACCGATCATGAAATCGACGTGCGTAATGGAATCGTTGAGTCCAGCTTGCTCGAGTTCTTCACGGGACATATTCTTTCCATCTTCGATGCAGAATGAATAGGCACTGCCAAGTGCAACGTGGCAGGATGCATTCTCATCGAATAAAGTGTTATAGAATAATCTACCCTTATTCGAGATGGGTGAATCATTCGGCACAAGTGCCACTTCGCCCAGATATCTTGCACCTTCGTCCGTATTGAGTAGATTCTCGAGCATCTCGTACCCCTGCCCCGCTTCAAAGTCGACGACTTTGCCATCTTCGAATGTCAGTTTAAAGTCGTCGATCAGATTACCGCCGTAGCTGAGCGGCAGCGTATTGGATACATAACCGTCGACACGTGTCTTCTCAGGCACACTGAACACTTCTTCTGTCGGCATGTTCGCCATGAACTTCTGACCGTCCGCGTTCAGACTGGATGCACCGGCCCACAGGTGGCCTTTCGGCAGGCCGATGACAAGATCGGTGCCCGGCGCATCATATCTGAGGGACTTATATTTCTTACCATTGAGATAGTCGACTTTCTCATGCAGCGTGGCGTCATGCTGCTCCCATGCTTCGACAGGGTTTTCCAAGTCGGCACGGACAGTATACAGGATAAGGTCCATGAGTGCGTCAACAGCCGCTTCATCATCAAGATCCGGATATACAAGCCTTGCCCACTCCACAGATGGATAGCCGGCCACACACCAGCTGTGGTAGTCCGACTGGATGCGGTTCGAGAAATCCTTGAATGCCCTGCCGGATGCCACCTGCATGGCCTGAAGCTTCTCCGGATCCACGTCCTTCATCAGCTCAGGTGAAGATGAAGTGATGCTCAGGAAACCGGCCTTCTCATCGGAATAGAACATTCTTTCGTCGATCGACCACTGGTGGATGGTGCTGAGTTCCTCTTTCGACTGGTGCTTGGCATGCAGCTTCGTCAGTTCATCATCCGACATGAGGACCTTGACTTCCTTTGCCCCTTTTTCGTATGCCTTCTCTGTGACTTTTCTGATCAGCGGCAATGCATCGCTCGCGCCTCTGATGAAAACACGACCGTCCTTCTGTACATTGAGTCCAATATCAACAAGCAGATCTGCATACTTATCCAGTTTTGTTTCTTGTTGTGTCATTTAGATTTCTCCTTTATTTCCTCAGTTTTGAAAGTTCTTCAATGATCGCCGACTGTTCGATTGCCGTAATCTGGTTTCTCGAGGTCACCATTTCGTGTATATCCTTGATTTCTTCAGTTTTGCTGTCATCAAAATCATCCGGATTGAAGAGGCCTTTGTTCACTACGTTCAAAGCTTCTTCAATCTCCTTGAGCATCTCTGCTTTCTGCATTTCCCATTCCTCCATCCTTCGATCGTGTCATTACAATAGTATCAAAAATTATATGATAATAAAATTTATATTCAAGTTATTCAGTGAATAAAGTTTATGATTCATTTAAAATGGATATAAGCAACTATAAATCACATACAAAGGAGAATTCACATGAAAAACAAATTGTTGCCAGCTGTCCTCATTGGCGCCGCCATTGGTGCAGCACTCAGTCTTATCGACAAAAATACAAGAAGCACAGTAATGAGCAGTACAAAGGACCTCAAGTACTATGCACAGAACCCGAACGAAGCGAAAGAGAAATTGACTTCCGACGCCGGCGACTCCTCAAAAGTGCAGTCACTGAAAGATGAAGTAATGTTCTGGAAAGATACAATCCAGGAAATCAGACAGAACAACCCTGAACTGGAAGAATCCATCAAAGATGCGAAAGATACATTCATGAAGAAGCGTGAACAGAAGCAGTTGAATTAATTCCAAAAGAAAGGGCTGACGTGAGTTGGCCCTTTTACTTTTAGAGAGGTGATACATTATGGCAGACAAACCGACGAATTCCGATTATCTTAACCAGGCAAAGCAGGAAGGAAAAGAAAAAGATGCCAAGAAGGCAAAGGGCAGCAACGGAGAAGTGTTCGTTGATAATGTGAAGTTCAAATCAAAATCCGCCAAGAAGCCGAATGAGACGCTATACGTTTCGAAAATCAACAAACCTGCAAAGCACAAGGATGACTCCAACTTCTTCCAGAGGCTGATGTTCCAGTTCGGCAAGGATGATACATCAGGAATGGCAGCACAGCTCGCGTATTATTTTCTTCTTGCCATTTTCCCGCTGCTGATATTTCTGCTGACACTCGTGCCGCTATTCCAGATTGATCAGGCAACGATCACACAATTCATACAGGACTATGCGCCTGCACAGATTGCGGGCACTCTGGAAGGCATCATCAACGATGTCATGGGCGGTTCCAGTGGCGGTCTGCTCTCGGTTGGTCTATTATTTACACTATGGTCTGCATCAAACGGAATGACAGCACTGATGAACGCATTCAATGTCGCCTATGATATAGAAGATGATAGAAACTTCGTGGTTGCAAAGCTCTGGTCGCTCCTGTTTACGATCATTCTTGCACTCTCTATACTTCTGACATTTGTACTTATCGTATTCGGCGAGCAGATCGGCAATCTGCTGTTTGGTGCCATCGGTCTCGATCAGCAGTTCCAGTTTGTATGGAACCTCGTCAGAAGCCTGCTGCCTGTCCTGCTTGTATTCATCGTGTTCCTCGTGATCTACACGACAGCACCGAATATCAAGCTGCAGATCAAGGCCGTCATACCAGGCGCGATATTCACTACAATCGCTTTCCTGCTCGCTTCATGGGCATTCAGTTTCTACATTTCAAATTTCAGCAACTACAATGCAACATATGGTAGTATCGCCGGTGTCATCATTCTGATATTATGGTTGTATATCACCGGAGTGATCATCATACTCGGCGCCCAGATCAATGCAATAATGCATAAGCGGGCGATGGAAAAAGAAGGAGAGGAAACACCAGAAAATGAGTCTACTGCATGATCTGCTCGATTATAATGAGCAATTTGTAAACAACAAGGAATACGAACAGTATGTAACAACAAAGTCACCGGATAAGAAGCTCGTCCTCATATCCTGCATGGATACGAGACTGACGGAGCTGTCCACCAAGGCACTGGGTCTTAAAAATGGAGACATCAAGCATATACAGAATGCGGGTGCGGTCATCTCCCATCCTTATGGGAGCACGATGAGAAGCATACTCGTTGCGGTATACATGCTCGGTGCAGACGAAGTCATGGTCATGGGCCACCACGACTGCGGTTTCGGTGCACTGAAACCCGAACCGATGATGAACAATATGATGGAACGCGGCATTAAGGAAGAGACATTCGAAACGCTGAAGCATTCCGGCATTGATGTCACAAGCTGGCTCAAAGGTTTCGACAGTGTCGAGGAAAGCATCACTGAGAGTGTCGGCAAGATCAAACACCATCCGCTGATGGTGGAAGGTGTACCGATCCACGGCACAGTCATCAATCCGGAAAACGGCAAGGTCGACCTTGTCGTCAATGGGTACGAATCATAAGGGAACACGCTGCATTGAATGCAGCGTGTTTTTTTATATATTCAGTCTTTACATCTATTATAAAAAACAATTATGGTGTATAATGTAACCAAGGAGGGGATGATGATGCGTATGGAAAATAAAGCCACCCAGCACATGGATATCGACCGTATGATCAATGAAGGCGGCTTCCAGCACTATTTCGTCGGTAGCGACCATCATGAGAGTGATACTCCCCAGCATAATGAACGGAATGTTGTAGTGGACCTGCCGAAGACCATTGATGACCCACCAGAAGAGAAAAGAGCCGGATGATATAAAAACAGGGTGGCATACAAATGTATGCCACCCTGTTTCCATTCTAGTCCTCCACCAGTGTCAGAAGTTTCGGACCTTCTTTTGTCACAACGATGGTATGCTCTTTTTGTGCAACGTAGCTGCCGTCCTTCGTTTCGAACGCCCACTCATCCTTGCCGTCTGTAACGAATGATGCATTGGAGGAGATGAATGGCTCGACCGCGATGACCATGCCCTCTTTCAGCAGTTCGCTGTTGCCAGGCTCATAATAGTTCATGATATGCTTCGGTGCATCATGAAGACTTTTACCGACACCATGCCCTGTAAGGTTCTTGATGACCGTCATGCCGTTCTGTCTGGCGACTTTATGGACAGCACGTCCAATCTGGCTCACTTTCGTCCCAGGCTTTATTTTCTGAAGTGCTTCTGCAAATGCCATTTCACAGACATCCACCACTTTCTGTTTCAATGGATCTGCAGATGTTCCGACGACAAAGGAAATGCCCGTATCTGCAAAGTAGCCATTCTTCTTGGCGGACACGTCGATATTGACGATGTCGCCTTCATTGATGACTCGGGACCCTGGAATGCCGTGCGCCACTTCTTCGTTGATGCTGATGCATGTGTATCCCGGGAAGTCATATTCGCTTGTCGGTGCACTTTCAGCACCCATTTCATCAAGGAGGGCCCCGGCGATTTCATCAATCTCCTTTGTTGTCATACCGGCCCTGGTTGCTTCGACGAGGGATTTCAGTACCCTGCCGCAGATCTGGCCGATCTCTTCGAGGTGTTTCATTTCTTCATCAGTTTTAATTATCATTTCTCTACCCTACTTACCTTAAAAATTTTCTTCTGTAATTATTATAACAAACTCTTCATGCTATACTAGAATGGTACCTATTAAAATATTGAAAGAAGCATGAATATGAAATACGACATTCGCAAAATAATTGGTCCGAGAATCATAAAAACGGGACTTTCCACGTTTCTGACCGCCCTGATATGCATCATGCTCGATCTGACACCGATATTTGCGGTCATCACTGCAATCGTCACGATTGAGCCGACTGCCTACGCTTCCCTTAAAAAGGCCTACGTACGATTCCCGGCTTCAATCATCGGAGCCTTCATTGCAGTGGTATCCCTCTACCTGTTCGGTGAGAATGCATTTACCTATTCCTTGGCAGCGACCTTGACCATCCTGGTTACATACCGTTTGAATCTGCATGCCGGTGTACTTGTGGCAGCCATTACCGCTGTCGCCATGGTACCTTCTGTACATGATGCCTATATCTTCAACTTTCTTTCCAGGCTGGCGACCACAACCATCGGGCTTGCGACCAGTACACTGATCAACTTCCTGATTCTTCCGCCCAAATATGCAGGACAGATCGAAGCGATCACCCAGACGACCACACAGCAGACCCACCAGCTGCTTGTACAGCGGCTGCGTGAGATGATGGCAGGGAAATATGAATCGGACAAAAGCGAAAAGGCCTATACTAAAGTCCAGTCCTCGATATCGAATGCAGAGCAGCTTTTGAAGTATCAGCAGGACGAATACCGGTATCATAAATCGAACCGTGAAGAAATGCGGCTGATGAACCGTCTTGAGCGGGAGCTGCAGTTCAAGAAGCTGTACTTTACACATCTCGGCAACCTGATCTACCTGCCTGAAAATATATCCATGAAATTCAGCGGACAGGAAAAAGCGGCCATTGAAGAAATCATCAGGCATCTGGATGGAGATCCGGATGAGCTGACAATGACAAACTCCGCAGTCCGGTTCATCAGACGCCATATCAGAGACCTCGATGAGGAAGCAGATGCTTTCAAAATCCATATTCTTTACGAAATCATCATCATCTATCAGATGATTGTACAACATCATAAGTCAAGTTCCAAACCCCAGAAACTGCCACCCGGCAGCAAGACCGATCCGGATGCTACATGAAGTCGTATATTGTCAAGTTACGATAGGTCCGGTCAGAGAGCTGGGACACGGTGACCCCGATGAGCCTTATTGGCACATCGGGGTCTTTTAATTCATGATAGAGACTATAGGCATAATGATAGATTTCAGCTTCAGTAAAGATCGGGTTGTTTGCCATCATCTGCCTCGAATGCGTGGCATAGTCCGATGTCTTCATCTTGACGGTGACAACTTTGCCCGCATATTGCTGCAACTCCAGCTTATCCCCCACTTTCGCACTCAGTTCCTCGATGACTTTCAGTATTTCATCATCGTCGTTGATATCATAGTGGAAGGTCGTCTCCTTGCCGATCGACTTACGGATGCGTTCGACCTTCAGTTCCGAAGTGCCGATGCCACGCGCCTTCTGATGGAGACTCGTCCCCTTTTTGCCGAAGTGCTGAACGAGTGCTTTCTCTTCCCACTCATAAAGATCTTTGCCCGTATGGATATCGAGTGATTTCATCTTCTCTTCCGTCACGCGTCCGACGCCGGGAAAGTCACCGATATCCAGCCCGAATAGAATATCCTGTACATTATCATAATGAATGACCGTCGTACCAGCCGGCTTGTTCATCCCGGAAGCGATCTTGGCCAGATACCTGTTATAGGAGATGCCGCTTGATGAAGTCAGCTTTGTCACATCGAATATATCACGCTGTATATCAAGCGCAATCGACTGGGCAGACCGTTCCCTTGAAACAAGATGGGTGATGTCGAGGTACGCCTCATCCAGAGATAATGGCTCCACAATCTCGGTATAGCTTAGGAAGATATCCATGATTTTCTTGGAAACGGCCTTGTAAGTATCGAACCTTGGTCTGACATATATCCCATCCGGACACAGCTTATACGCCTGCTTTGTCGGCATCGCAGAATGCACACCAAATTTGCGCGCCTCATAGCTTGCTGTCGCGACGACTCCCCGGCTTTCCGATTTGCCGCCTACGATGATCGGCCTGCCCCGGTATTCGGGATTATCACGCTGCTCCACCTGGGCGTAGAAAGCGTCCATGTCGATATGAATGATTCTTCTCTCCATAGCATCCACCTGTTAGTAATTATTTATCCCATTATAACATAAGACGAACAGACGTTCCTATCTTCCGACTGGATATGTCTCGTAGATCGTCATGCCGACTTCGGTGTCCTCTACGTACTCCATATGCCTGTATTTATACAGAAGGTGGACGTAGTAGAAATCACCCGCACATGCGCCGGTATGGATTGCGATCAGGTATTTGTAGGCCACGTTCGGAAAGCTTACCATCAGTATGATCAGCACTGCCGTGATGATCAGGAAAGGCATCAGTATGATGATTGCAAACTGCCGCCTTGTAAATATCTCTCCGGGTGCCGCCGCATAGAAAAGTCCGGCCTTGTAGCCGAATCTGACACGTCCGCCTGGTGCAAATACTTTGAAGAAGATGCCATGGATGGCTTCATGAGCGGTAATGATTGCGAACATGACGGCCATGATCAGAAAGACTGCACCGAAAATACCGAAGCCGTCCATGTCGGCCAGCACGGCACTGATACTGTCGATGGTGAGCACATCATATATTAGAAACAGCAGGAATAGACTGAATGTTATGCTTAGAACGAGCGTATTCAGAGTACGCATCGCTGCCTTGTCCCTGAAGATGTCGAGTACATACTTGTCCATTGCCCCGCCTCCTTTCAAAAGCACTGTAACACAACTTGTATAAATAATGTTAGACTATCCTATAAATGAATATCGTTCAATTAAGAAACAGGAGGAAATGGAATGGCACGTTTTACAGTAGTGGGCGGCGGCATTGCAGGTGCTTCCACCGCCTATCATCTGGCGAAATCAGGACATCAGGTCACTGTGTATGATCGCGCAGATACAGGCCAGGCAACCGATGCTTCTGCCGGAATCATCTGTCCGTGGATCAGCCAGAGAAGAAACAAGAAATGGTATCGTCTCGTCAAAGAAAGCGCCAAGTACTATCCTGAATTCATAGCACAGCTTCAGGAGGAGACCGGACTTGATACGGGATATAGAAGAGAAGGCTCAATCAGTCTCGTCAAAGATGATCATATACAGAACCTCGCCTTCGAGCGGATCCAATCAAAGCAGGCAGACGCCCCTGAAATGGGTGATGTGCGGAAGGTTTCCAGAGAAGAAGTGAAACGGATGCATCCGAACTTGACCGACCTCTATCCGGGTGTATATGTGGAAGGCGGTGGACAGGTCAAAGGCGCCATCCTGCTCAAGGCACTGAAGGCTGGTTTCATGAAGTATGGTGGGGAATGGATCAACGCGGACTATGATGGACAGAGTGTCGACGGCACGCTCATCTATACGACCGGTGCGTGGGGCATCGAGCAGCGGCATGAGCCGGGAGTACGGCATCAGAGATCGGAAGTCCTCCATTTCAGACTGGCAGACAGCCAGAATAACGACCGTACGCCGGTCATCATGGCACTCGGACCCATCTATATTGTGGAGATGGGATTGAACCAGTATGCCATCGGCACAACCCATGAGGATACGGAAAGCTTTGAAGCCATACCATCACAGGAGAACTATGAGTACTTGCGTGGACTGGCCCATCGCTACTTCCCCGATTCGGAAATCGAAGACGTTCGGATGATGGTCGGACTGAAACCCTATACGAGAGACTTCCTGCCATTCCTCGGCTATGCAAAAGAGAATGTTTTCGTCATCAATGGCATGGGTGCGACGGGGCTGACAGCAAGTCCGCTTGTCGGACGTGAAGTTGCACGCTACTTGAACAACGAAGAGACGACACTCGATATAAACGACTATTCCTATATATAAAGGCAGTTCACGCTGCCTTTTTCTTTTAACGAAAATCGGCTGATTGCTTTGCCAACCTTCATCCATATATTATACAATGAATAAATATCATAAAATCAGTATTCTATTACATAAAAATAAAGAAAGTAGGTGCGATATTGAATATTTTATACAACGAAAAGATATTGCGGAATTTCTTCTACATCTATGCTGTTCTCTTCATCCTTTTTCTCATCTACTTTTTCACCAACATCGAATTCCTGAATCCACTGGTCAATTATCTGGCCTTCGCTGTACTGCTGCTGTCCTGGCTGTTCAGTTCCAAACTGTTCAAGATCATCGGATTCGTCTTCATTTCAACCGGAATCATACTGAGTCTAAGTGCCGGGGAAGGGTTCGGTGCAGTCATCAGCAATACGATGAGCAACATGCCCCTTCTGCTTTTCTTCAGTACATTGCCTTGGATCGGTACTGTCGTCAGAGTCGGCGGACTCGATGACAGCATCACCGAGATGATACAGGATCGTGCAAACAAGGTCGAAAATATTTATGGCAGAAGCATATTCACTACTTATTTTTTTGGGATCTTCCTGAATATTTCAGCAATCTATATCATCCAGCAGCTGCTCGGTGAACTCTTCAAGCGTTCGGAAGTTGCTTTTAAAAATGAATTCATCATCAAATCCACGCTGCGGGCTTTTGCAATGGCTGTCATATGGAGTCCCCTCGAAGTCATCGTCGGTCTGACTGTGGACTCTACCGGTGTCTCCTATTTCACACTGCTGCCCTGGCTGTTTGCAACTTCCGTCATTGTCGGGCTGACCGAAGTGCAGATTACGAAACGGCAGTTCAGAGGACTCACCATCGATGCACCGCTTTATGATATCGACAACAGTGCAATGATACGGTCGATTGTGAAAATGGCCATCCTGCTGTTGTCATTTCTATCAATTGTAATGGTATTGAACGCCTACTCGACGCTCGGCTTCATCATGACGGTGGCATTGATCATCATTCCGTTCAGTTTTGCCGCAGCTTTTGTCATGAAGCGATTCCCGATTTTCCTGAAAGCCGGATGGAAGGCATGGAAGAACCACAATAATCACATGCAGAACTTCTCCGTGCTGTTCCTGTCCCTCGGCGTATTCTCCGGTGGATTCAACAGCAGTGCAGCGCCTGGAGTAATGCAGCAGATTTTCAGCTATGTCGATTCGTTCCTGATACTGATTCTGCTGCTCATCATGCTGGTCATCTACGGGCTCGCAATGTTCGGTGTGCACCCTGTCGCTACACTTGCCATACTGGCAGAAGTACTGGTGCCCGTAATCACACCAGAAAATGCACTCAGCATCGGCATCGTCATGGTAGTCTGCGGCCTCGGCGTCTCCGCTGCTGCCCCGTACGGCATCAATGCCACCATGACATCACAGAGCATGGGCATCAATCCATACAGCATCACACGAATCAACATGAGTTTCTCAATCAGAATGGCAGCAATCGGCATCGCGATGGCGATGCTCGCCCTGCTGATATGAATATAGGACGCCCTTTTGGGCGTCTGAGAAAGTAGAAATAGAAGCTGCGAAATTCGGAAATATCGTGGAATTGGATGGCATGAGAGGCAAAGTCGAGAAAGTGAATGGAAACTCGGTCATCGTCGATATTCCAATCAATGATAGTTCCGAGGAACATGAGATGTTTGAAAAAACAATAGTCGACCACAAACGTTATAAAATCATCGAAGGTTGATCTCTCTGATCGTCAATGGCGTTTCGGATTTCGAGTTTAGGGTTTCGGCCTATGCTGGACGCCGTTGATGCAGCTATAGATGGAGACGAAGCCGCCCCCCTGCAGACTGGATTTGTTCCAGTTTATGTGGAGGGGCGGCTTTTTGTGCTGGTTTGATCCGATTTGTTTGGGTGGTGGTAGTTAACTTGCCATGGCGCCGCCCGCGACGGTGAATTGGCCGTCTAACTTGCCATGGCGCCGCCCGCGATGGTGAATTAACGCTCTAACTTGCCATGGCGGCATCCGCGATGGTGAATTAACCTCCTAACTCGCCATGGCGCCGCCCACGATGGTGAGTTAACCCCCTAACTCGCCATGGCGCCGCCCACGATGGTGAGTTAACCCTCTATCTCACCATGGCACCGTCCACGATGGTGAGTTAACGCTCTAACTTGCCATGGCGGCACCCACGATGGTGGGTTGGCGCCATCACCACGCCACACTCCACCCAATTCCATACAAAAAAAGACTGCAGACATGTCATTCTGCAATGACTTTGTCTGCAATCTGGGAAGCCCTTCAGGGCTTATTTTTTTGTTATACAGACAGAATATCATTTGATCTGTCGCCTTCTGATCAGTCCATATATGATTGGAATGCCAATCAGCATGAAGATGAGCGGAAGCATCGCGACACCGAACAAAGAGCTGCCTTCCAGTGCAACCGACAGAATTTCCAGTATGACGATTGAGAATATGATCAACGTCATATTTTTAGTCATATTCAGCATCCGGCGGCTGTTGAGATAGAATGCCTCCCGATTATCTTCATTCAGACGTGAGGGGTAGTTGTGCACTTGAGGATGCCTTTCGAGAACTTCCATCAGAATTGTCACCACAACTGCGACGGCAGGCAGAATCAACAGCGTAGCGGGAGATCCATATTGGTCGGCTTCACCGGATAGACCAAAATGAAATGGCACTGCATCAGGCAGTTCACCCCACTTCAACAGCAGAAAAGCAATTACAGCAAGAAAAATACTGTAGCAGATGGCGTTCGACATCATTTCCAGCCGTGTCCTAGGAATAGTGAGATCTGATCGATTCATTCTACACATTCCTTTCAAAGGGATTTAACCATATTATATCACGCCGATTGTAAAATTAAGCTAGACACATAAAAAGGGTCACGCATGATACACTCAAAATGGTTTTCCGACAAAAGAAATCATAGGAGTGATCATGCATGACCTACACCCATATTACCACGGATGAACTGGTATTCATAGAAGCCTATTTCCATCACGGCACCCCCGTTTCTCAGATTGCGAAACGACTTGGTCGTGCCCGGCAGACAGTCCACAATGTCATCACACATTTCAAGGCCGGGCACACCGTCATCGAATACTATCAGCGCTATAAGGAGAACAAAAAACGATGTGGTAGAAAACGGATTGCACTGCCAACCGATCAGCAGAAGTATATTGAAAAGCAGGTGGCTCAAGGCTGGACACCGGATGTCATTGTCGGCCGGCAGGAGATGCCAATTGACTGCTCGGGCCGTACACTGTATCGAATGTTCAAACGAAAAACCTTTGATGCGGCCACACTGCCGATGCAGGGCAGGCGAAAACCAAATGGCCATCAGGAACGCCGGGGCAGACAGGCCTTCAGGCGCAACATCTCTGAAAGAACAAATGACTACCCGGCGTTCAATGAAGAATTTGGTCATGTTGAGGGAGATACCATCGTCGGTGTCCGTCACAAGAGTGCCGTCATCACGCTGGTTGAACGCCTGTCTAAGGTCATTATCACATTGAAGCCCGAA
>NZ_JAGFLY010000006.1:0-52727 GCF_021991715.1 Salinicoccus sp. ID82-1 | reverse complement strand
CTGCTTCAGATCATGAACAGTACAGACATTACCGAAGGCAATGACTACAGCATTCGTTTTGTAGAAGCAGAGGAACAAGTCGCCAGTGTACTGACACTCAAAAAGGACCTGACGATTCCATTCATCGCGACCGGTTTTGTCATCTTCCTTATTGGTCTGGCCATCGGTTCCTATATCAACCATAGGAGAATCTGGATAAAATCTGAGGACGACCTGATGCTTGCCGCCCACACGAACAAGAACTACTTTGGAATGAAGAAGGAACTGAATGAGGCACTATTGGAAAGTGGCATGGCCCCTGTCACCGACAGGATGGACACCGAGCATAAAGACAAAGATAAGGAGTGATTTTTTGGCATCTCAACTTGTAACACTCAGCAGCACACTGTTGTATGCAGCATTCATCATATATCTTGTCGCCATGCTGCCACTGGCGACAAGCATCAAATCGAAATCGAAAAAACCTGAAAAGATCGCCATCACCCTGGTGATTGTCGCGTTAATCATGCAGATCGCCTACTTCATCCTCAGATGGATTGCCCAGGGTCATGCCCCGGTATCGAACATGTATGAGTTCATAGCAATGTTCGCCATCATGATTATCGCCGGCTATCTTATCACCTACTTCTATTTCAGGACGAAACTGCTCGGACTCTTCGCGCTGCCTGTCTCCATGCTTCTCATGGCCTATGGCAGCATGTTCTCCAGAGAGGTCGCACCGCTGATTCCGGCACTCCAGAGCAATTGGCTGGCCATCCATGTCATTACAGTCACGCTCTCTTATGGCATACTGTCGATGAGCGCAGTCGCAGGGCTGATATATCTTCTGAAGGCGATACCGGCCGATGAGAGATCCTGGCGGGCACGTTTTCTGGAAGCGATCATGGCAGGGATTATTACAGTCCTAGTATTTGTTGTGACCACAGTTGTCATGCAGGAAATTATCGGCTACCAGGACGACTTCCTTTATGAGGACAAACAGGGTCAGAACCAGATTGCTGAGTATCATCTGCCGAGCCTTGTGAACTTTGAAGGGGCAGTGCCGGTGACACATGTTGGTGAGAACAACTATGAAGAGGCGGATCATTTCCAGAGCGGAATCAATCTGCCCCCTCTGATTGATTCCCAGAAGCTGAACACGGTCATCTGGTCGGTACTGCTCGGTGCCATTGTCTACGGCATTACCCGGCTCATACTGAGAAAAAGGATCATCGCAGTGCTTGAACCATTATCCGATAAAGCGGATCTGAACCTGATGGATGAAATCGGCTACCGTTCCGTCATCATCGGCTTCCCGATCTTCGCGCTCGGCGGTATCCTCTTTGCTTCCATCTGGGCGCAGATTGCTTGGAGCCGATTCTGGGGTTGGGATCCAAAAGAAACATGGGCTTTCATCACGTTCATGTTCTATACGATCTTCCTGCACTTGAGGCTTAACAGGGGATATGAAGGTGAGAAGTCGGCATGGCTCGCCATTATCGGGTTCCTGATCATATTGTTCAACCTGATTGCCATCAACCTGCTGGTTGCCGGTCTGCATTCCTACGCATAAAATGAATGATTGTTTCCAGCTGTCATAAAACGTTTTAAAAGTATTAATATTAACAACACCACACCCCCATCCTGTCTGATAAAATGACGATGAATGGGGGTGTTTTTATGGGCAGTGAAGTAACGTTTCTTCTCGCCTTCGGAGCCGGGGTACTAAGTTTTATCTCGCCCTGTGTGCTCCCGGTCTTTCCTGCTTTTGTCTCTTACATAACAGGAATGAGCTACAATGAAGTGGAAAATCAGAAATTCAATGCAAGAGCAATTTTCCACACACTTTTCTTCCTCGTAGGATTCAGCTTGGTTTATATTGCACTGGGTTTTGGTACAGCGTTTTTTGGCGGATTATTGATTGAGTATGCAGACCTGATCAGACAGCTCGGTTCCATTCTAATCATTTTCTTCGGCCTGATTATTACCGGTGTGCTGAACTTCAGTTTCCTGATGAAAGACAGAAAACTGAAGTTCAAAAACAAACCGTCTGGATTTTTAGGATCCATTTTTATCGGTACGGCATTTGGTGCCGGTTGGACACCATGCAACGGACCGATTATCGGTGCGATTTTCGCAATGAGTGCAACCGCACCGAACAATGCTTTAATTTTAATGATCGTCTACTGTCTTGGCTTTGCAGTGCCATTCTTCATTTTAAGTTTCTTCGTGTCCCGTACACGCTGGATGTTGAAGTACTCTAATATCATCATGAAAGTAGGCGGGGTCATTATGATATTGATGGGTGTCCTTCTGTATTTTGATGGACTGACGCAGATTATCATCTGGTTGCAGCCGTTCTTTGGCGATTTCCAGGGGTTCTAGTTATGAACATAATAGTTATAATCAATGAAGTCAAAATTGATACGATTAATTATTAATGTTCTTAAGATAGTACTTGAATTATCAATATATTCAAAGCGAGGAATCATAGAAATGAAAACGAAGGTTTATACTTCAATGTTAATTTTAATGATGGGAATATTAGCTGCATGTGGTAATGGGACTGAAAATGGGAACAAGGAGGAAACAGATGAACTTGCAACGCTCGAAGTTGAATTCCAACTCCCAGAAAAGGCTGAAGCTGATGAAATAGTAGAGTTAAAGGCTATTGTTACATATGGAGATGAGAAAGTGAAAGATGCGGATGAAGTACAATTTGAATATTGGGTAAAAGGAAATGAAGATGATACTGAAATGGTCGAGTCCACCAATAATGGCGATGGTACATACACTGCTGAAGTATTTTTTGAATCCGACGGAGTATATGAAATTTATGCCCATACAACAGCCCGAAATTTGCATACAATGCCAAAAAAATCTATCACGGTTGGTGAAGGTACGAGCCAAGAATAAGAAAGTTTGAATATCATTAGGATAAGGAATAAATAAACGTCTCAAAAATGAAGAAAAAGTTGCAATCGATCTTAGTGCGAGTATTAATAAATTAAAAGATAAATTTGATAATAGCGTCATACTGTTGTAACGAATGTAAGTAATAAATATGACTTAAAAGCCATTATTGATCAGGGTATTACGCACTTTGCTAAAATTGATTTACAATGTTAGCTGTATAATGAAAAACTGATTTTAAGAAAAATCCATCCCAATACTCTAAAAATAATCTTATAGAGACAGACTAATCAATATTGTACCTATAGAATAATTAGCGTGTTGCAATATCATTAATTTTAAAGTGTAATTAACGATGAATTGATAAACAGAGCACCTGGCATGATAACCTTTGCTCGGTGTAGCCATATCCGTTGCGTTCTATTACAGTATGGCTGTCGTATTAGGATTTAATAGAGAACTGATAAGCTCCCTCCTAAAGAAGTTTGCTTTAGGAGGAGCTTTTTTGAAATCTAATATTAATTATTCTTTATGAACAATTAGTGAAACAGGAAATTATTGAATTGAAGTTTAGTATACTTATTATTATATGAAATAAAGGGCAGGGTAAAATGATGAAGAGAATATTAGCATTTATCAGCATGATATTAGCAGTATCGCTTATCAGCAGTAATACTGTATCAGCTGAGGAAAATACATATGACAGAATTTATATGATCACTGTCGACCGTTTTTTAAATAATAACAGCAGCAACGACGTAGGAGTGACTGCAGACAGAGACCCTTATTACCCTTACGGCGGAGATTTCAACGGTGTTTCACCTTATCTTGAATACATTAAAGATATGGGCTTTAACACGGTGATGCTGTCACCGGTAATGGAACGCGCAGAAGATGATTATCTTGGTTATGACGTGACGGATTACGGTGCACTGTCAGAAGCTTACGGGAACCCGGAAGACTTTCAAGCACTTATTGATGAAGCACATGAACTGGATTTAAAAGTCGTTGTGGATATGCCTGCAGTAGCGACTGACGACTATACTGCGCTTGAAGAACCGGTATTTAACGATATCCAGTCGGATTACTATGAGGATATCGACAGAGAAATTATTGATCTACAAAATCCGGACAACCAGAAAACATATCGTGCAATGGTTCGAAACTTTATCGATAAGTACAACATTGACGGTATCAGCATGTTTATAAATCAGAACGGTCTGGATGCTTCTGAATTTTTACCTGAAGACATCGAAACTTACGGGATTTTATCAACTTCAGAATTATCTACTGATGGATTCGATACGGTAGCATCGGAAGATTTCAGAGCGAATCTTGCGGATACTTACGGCGGATTGGATAAAGAAATCCCTGAATTCCCTGAAGATGAGCAGTTGATTATGGCAGACCACTGGTTCTCTGAACGTGTCACGTACCATGCCACAGAACAGAACATGTTCCCGGGCACGAGAATACAACAGCTTGCGAACTACTTGTACGCTTATCGGGGGCCAAGTGCGATGACGTACGGTACTGAAGTTGCATTTAACGGCAACAGTTATCCGGAAATCCACCCTCAAATGGACTTCAGAAGTGGCGAAGAAGTCATTGAGTATCTTGAGAACATCGCAATGGTATACAGAAACCATTCGATAATGCAGGAACCGGAAACAGAAACTGAGACATTATTGAACGAAAACGGCCAGTATATAGTCAAATACTATACTGACGACGTTGATTATATATTGAACGTTAACAACACATCAGAAACACAAAGTGTGACGTTCGACCTGTCCGATGAAGAAGAAGGAAAAGCATACAGCGGTATGCTGATTGGGGATATGATTCGTCCGCATGACAACTCGTATATTGTCGTGCTGGACAGAGAAGAAACAGAACTGTACTCAGTAATTGAAGATACCGGCTTTAACAATGGATACTTATACTCGGTCATCTTAGTCTTTGGTGGCTTTGCAGTATTTATATGGGTCGCAGCGAGACGCAGCAGAAAACAAAAATCAAAAAGAATGAATGAACAATAATATATGTAAAACGGAGCAGAAGATTTATGATCTGTTGTTTTTTGTGTCCGCGGTCGCCGCAAGAAGAAACCATATCCCAAGAAAATCACTGAACTACCGAACACCATTGGAAATCTTTTTGAGTTACATGGATGAGAGAGAGCTGTCTAGCTTATTTTGACAAACGAAAATTTATAAATTGAGTTGCTCCTACTTCTTGTGCTAATTTCAGTCTTTTATCAAATAATTCAGCAGCAATTATATTTGCTGCTCCTGAAGCTTTTGCTCCTATCTTTCCTAACTCTCTGTCTTCTTCACGAAGATCTTTTTTGCCATATTAATATCTTGACAGTTAGAAGTGAACGTTATTTTTTAGAAAAGCAGGTCTATATATTTCAAATAGGAATTTTTCTAACCTATCAGTCCTATGTCATTGAATGTTTTGAGTAGACCTTAAATAGACATAGACAAAATATAGCTTTTATTTCTTATCACTGTCGTCTTTATTTTGCATGTAAATGAGAAAACTCCAACACCTTTGCTAAGAAAAGGATGTTGGAGTTTTTAACGTGCTTACAGTATCTGCCGATGAGTGAGGATATGTAAACTATTCTTTCATAGATTCAAAACCTATAGAAAAAAAGTAGTAAAAAGTTGACATCTAAACTCTTTGGTGTAACATATAAGTTACAAATGTAAGAAATATATTGCAATTTACAGGTGAATCAATGAAAAACAAAGTTAGAATAACTCGAATGGATCTATCAATTACTCAAGGACAGTTAGCCAACAATGTGGGAGTCACAAGGCAGACCATCGGATTAATTGAAAAAGGACAATATAACCCCAGTCTCCATCTTTGTGTATCTATCGCAAAAGAATTAGGCAAAACTCTGGACGAATTATTTTGGGAGGTCGAATAATCATGAAATCGTGGATATCCTTTTTACTACCAGACGACGAGTACAAAGAGAAAAGCTATTGTATTTTTTTTCAGAGGGAGGCATCCTTCTTTTCCTAACACTCCTGGTTACACTTATTAGCAGCATGTTTATTAATTTAGATACGCAGACGGTTCTATTTCTCCATGTAGCTCTGTTCTTGATTTATGTTTTAGGAAGATACATTTTATCAGGGATCGAATTTACGAGTGTGGCGACGAAACAGGAATATCAAAAAGAATTAAGGCTAATCGTGGTGAAATCTGTCATTTTCGCAACCATGTTCACCTTAATCTATCCACTCATAAGTGGTTTGCCAACTAAGTTTATTGAATGGTTTGGTATTTTAGGTTTTTCGACGTTGGCAGGAGTGATAATGTTTTTAATAAATTTTATTTCCTTAAAGCGTTCCTATAATAGAAATCGTGAATTGGACTAACTTAGCATATTAAATAAAGAAAAGGGCTGTCCTAAAAATTATTGGTTATGATTTTTAGGACAGTCTTATTTATTTCAGTTCCATGATAGACCGTTTATTAGTTCTAATACTTATGAGTTCACTATAAAACCGTCCGTAAAAGTACACTTTTACGAACGATTAGAAAACAACTAAAATCAAACAAAAATAACGTCCGTAAATATATTGAAATAGTTTACGGACGTTCATTATTTTTATTGTACTTTTACGAACGTTTTTTGGTTATAATTAGAATAATAATCTTTCTAGAGGTGAATGATGGAGCATCGCAAATTTGGATACATCCGAGTCAGCAGCAGAGATCAGAATGAAGGACGTCAATTAGAAGCCATGAAAAACATGGGTGCCACAGAACGTGATATCTATCTGGACAAGCAAAGTGGCAAAAATTTTGAGCGAGCGAATTATCAACTACTGAAACGCGTCATTCGTAAAGGTGATATTTTATATATCCACTCACTTGATCGATTTGGCCGGAATAAAGAAGAGATTCTTCAAGAATGGAATGACCTTACCAAAAATATCGAAGCAGATATTGTGGTGCTGGATATGCCGTTACTGGATACAACACAGTACAAAGACAGTATGGGGACATTTATTGCGGATTTGGTTTTACAGATCCTATCGTGGATGGCAGAAGAAGAACGAGAACGTATTCGAAAACGACAGCGTGAAGGAATCGATCTGGCATTACAGAATGGCGTTCAATTCGGCAGACCTGCAGCTTGTGTTTCAGAGGAATTTCGAGAAGTTTATAGAAAATGGAAAGCGAAAGAAATAACGGCAGTTCAAGCGATGCAAGAATCGGGAGTCAAAAAGACCAGTTTTTATAAACTGGTCAAGGTACTTGAAGAAGAAACTCCCGACATTTAATAATCAAAGAATGAAACCCATAAATTTAAAGTCCTATCTAAAAACCTTTCAATAAATGATCGTTGTTTGGAAGAAAGGAGCAATACCCATTTATAGATGGGTAAGAGTTTATCCGAAACGAATAAACTCTTATTGTACTTCAATTTATTTTTATCTATTATCTGATTTAAATGATAACGTAAATTACGTTTTTATAATAATTAGCAGCGTCGTAAGCATTACGCAGAGAGCTATATAAGTGATGAAGTATATATATTCTAGCGGAATAATTGATTGTAAAATATTACTGTATGTTTCTTAAATCTCCTTACACTTCATCCATCATAGTTCCCATTATGTACTTTTTAAATTTTGGGAGCTCTAGGGTTTTCATAAAAACACTTCCCTATTCTCATCCTCTTTGATTATTTTTCTCATGTTATAATTAAAGGAAATACATAAAGAAGAGGTGGATTATTCAGTGGATAGAGAAATTGAATTTAGAGTCTTTGATTTATGTTATAAAAGAGTATTATATGGGAAAGACATACCAATTTATAGAGAAGGTCTTTTAGAAAGTATTCGACAATTTTCAGGACAGACATACGAGCTTAGCCAATATACTGAAAATAAAGATATGTATGGGAAAAAAATATACGATGGAGATATTGTTGAAGTGTTTAAAATAATAATAGATGAGTTTGATGGCCCTAACCCAGTAGAGTATACAAAGTTCACTAAGGGACTAGTTGAATATTATTCTGGTGTTCCATTCATCAGATATTTTAAAGAAAATGGAATTGAGCTGTTACATTTAAATGATGGTCAATACGAAATTAAAGTAATAGGAAATCGATTAGAGAATAAAGAATTAATATAGCAATAATGCTAATTAAAAGTGTTAGATAATAATACCTGATTTTCAATTTTAACGAATGCTTTTTTATTTGTGTATTAAATGATTTTTTCTTTATTTTTCTCAATTATTAGACATTGGTTGATTTTCGTTACAGGTGAGATGTAGATAGTATTACAGTCTATCAATTCAAGAATCAAATATACAAATATTATGAACATCATTAAATTATCAACATCTTATGATGAATAAGCTTTAATTAGCTATCGAATGACTCTTTCTAATAATTCAGGTAGATGATGCGTTATTACTTTCTCAAAACTAAATGTAATTTTTCCAGTAGTTCATTCATACTATATGATTTCATTACCGATTGAAATTGAATAAAACTAGAATCTTTATCGCTATATTTAAATAATAGTGCATTTACTTCTTGGCGATTCACGTCATACTTTATACTTGTTTTTTCAAACTTTGGATAAGTTGAGTAAAATACTTCTTCTTTTAGTTTTACATGTTTTTCTTTTTCTTTATGTGCTCTTAATTCAGCTTCCATTTCATCTATTGTTTTAGGGAATAAATCACATTGAGAACGATATTCTTTAAGATCTATTCTACCTTCCGCATATTCGATATACAATTGTATATTACTTAGCATTCCATCTAAATCGTATTTTTCCATGTCTCTTTCAAAATCCTCGAATTCTACAGGTTGAATGATCTTTTTTTGTATTCCTCAGAGTATACAAAATCATTAAATACATGAAGATATCCTAAAGCACCCATTTTATTTAAATCATATAATGCACCAACAATTTCATGTCTCGAACTATCTCTATTTAAGTTTTTGAAATTGCCTTTCCGTATCGCTATCTTTTTCTCTTCCAACTCTTCTTGCTTAATTCTTTCTTGTTCAACAGACAATATACTGTCCATTCTCTCCAATAAATCAACCGCCTCTTCAGGTGTTGTGTAACCCCTATGATAACAAGCAATATGCCATTTGCTTTTTCGAGGAATAATCTTTTTAACATACCAGTCCTCTATTTTAACTCTTAAATACACTATATATCCTGGATATCCAAATTCTAACGATGTTTCTTTTGCAATTAAAGTATGCAGAATAGCATGTTCAACAACATCACAGAACACTAAATTCTCCTTTTGGTGATATTTAAAAGGGATATTTTGAATCCTAATAAATGACTTATTTGTCATATTTAAAAACTTGTTTTCCAGAATGTGATGACACTCTAATCCTTCACGAGACCTCGCGAACTTTCCTTTTGTAATATTTTTTATTTCTTCTTTTAAAAATCGCTTATACGATTTCTCCCTGTAGTAATCATCTTCTGCTACACCGTATTTTTTAAGTAAAAATTCTACTGCTTCATTATATGTTTTAGAAAGTAGAACTAAGTACTCGTCTTTTTTATTCATCTGTAATTCCCACCCTATGTGCAGCATTATATTTGTATTTTTGATTGCACCAATTATTGTTAGTGTAATCATCACACTGTTCGATTATTGGTTGGACAGTCGTGATAAATGACTGGATGACTAGACCAATACACCATATAAAACCCCCAATCTATACCAATAGATTGGGGGGCCGGTGTTTCATGTACAGCATCCTATTCGTTGATATAGTTATACCATTTTTACTTTAAATTATCTAATCAAAAAGTTGAGGAATAAACTTGGCTTCGTCTAATAATTTTGCATACATAAATTTTAAAGATGATAAATAAGAATATAAATCTAACGTTTACTAAAAATCGTGAAAATAACTATATAAATATATATCAAAGTTATTCCCCTTTCGTTTGTCAAAATAAGCTAGACAGTTGCTTGTCACCCATGTAACTCAAAAAGACTTCCAGTGGTGTGTGGTAGTTTAATGATTTTCTTGGGATATGGTTTCTCCTGGCGGCAACCGATGAGATAAAAGTCTGGTCGACCGTGTTGAAATCCATGTCTTTGGGCAGTCCATCCTTTCTGAGCAGGCCGTTGGAATGTTCGTTCAATCCCCGCTGGGATGGTGTCCCCGGATCGGCAAAGTAGACGGACAGGTCATTCTGATTGCTCATCGATTGCCAGTTGGAGAATTCCTTACCACAATCGAAAGTGATCGATTTGAATAGGTTTCTGGGCATCTTTTGACACCATGTATTGATGGCAACCTCGATATCCTGCGCCGTCCGGCCTTCGGGTTTCAGGGTGATGATGGCTTTTGAGAGGCGTTCGACCAGCGTAATGACGGCACTCTTGTGACGGACACCAACGATGGTGTCGCCTTCCAGGTGGCCGAATTCATCATTGAACGCCGGGTAGTCATTTGTTCTTTCGGAAATGTTGCGTCTGAACGCCTGACGCCCCCGGCGTTCCTGATGGCCGTTCGGTTTTCGCTTGCCCTGCATCGGCAGTGTGGCCGCATCAAAAGCTTCCCGTTTGAACATCCGATACAGTGTACGGCCTGAACAGTCAATCGACATTTCCTGCCGACCGACGATGACATCCGGCGTCCAGCCCTGCGCCACCTGCTTTTCAATATACGCCTGCTGGTCGGTCGGCAGGACCATCCGTTTTCTACCACAGCGTTTTTTGTTTTCCTGATAGCGCTGATAGTAATCCAGCGCGGTGTGCCCGTCCCTGAGATATGCGATGACATTATGAACTGTCTGACGGGCACGCCCAATCCGTTTCGCAATATGAGAAATTGGTGTGTCGTGATGGAAATAGGCTTCTATGATTACCAGTTCGTCCGTGGTAAGATGGGTGTAGGTCATGCGTGATCACTCCTATGATTTTCTTTGGTCGGAAAACTCATTTTGAGTGTATCACGTGTGACCCTTTTTAGGTGTCTAGCTTAATTTTACAATCGGCGTACTAATAAAAAATTCGCTTTAATATAATCTTGTTAAATAAGAGATTTAATTTGTTCAAAAACTTAGGAAAAGAAAGAGAGGTTAAATCAAATTGAGAAAAGTCAAGGTAATCTCATATAATAAAAGTTGCCCTTTAATGTATGAAAAAGAAGCAAAAAAATTATGTGATATTTTTGGTCCTGAAATAACAGAAATTCATCATATTGGTAGTACTTCGGTAAAAGGTCTAATAGCAAAACCTGTTATTGATATAATGCCTGTCGTTAAAGATATTGCTCGAGTTGATTACTTTAATACTGCAATGATGGATATTGGTTATGAAGAAAAAGGAGAAAACGGTCTTCCTGGCCGTCGCTTTTTCCAAAAAGTCAGAAGCGAACGAACTCACCATATTCATTTTTATGAGATAGATAACTCTGAAATCGATCGTCATCTTGCATTTCGTAATTATCTGCGCACGCATCCTGATGCTGTAAAAAAGTATGGCAACTTAAAAAAATAATTATCCCAACGTTTTCCTGATATTATTGACGCATATATAAGAGGAAAAGAACAGCTGATTTCGGAGATAGAGAAAAAAGCAATGTTTTGGGTCCAGGGTTCAAAAATTGATTAAGGTTATTACAAGAATCAGGCGCATTTATTTAACTAATGAAGCCTAACCTCTTATTTAAATTGAAAAGAAGTTAGGCTTTATTTACGTATTGCAGATGCAAAATATCGATTATAATATAAGCAAAATAAATTCTGAATTTACAAGTAAGACACTAGAGATAAGAATATTAGAATATATAAAGTGAAAATGAAGTGGATCATAGGCCACGCACGTGGGCTATTTTTAAAGTGAACTCCAATTGATTATTACTATATCATAATTTGAAAATAGACGGACTACTTCTGATGAATTAGTGAGTTTTCCTGTTTCGCACTATCGATGGTGTACTTATTCCTGGGCCGACCAGACCCAACCATGTCACTAATTTTTCTTTGACTAAATGATAATTCTTTCAATCAAACATCTCTAAGTAATTTGGCATTGACTTTCCTCCTCCATTAATCCTTGGGCGATGTAAAATATTTGTAGCACTAATTGTGTGAAAAATGGCTAAAAAATCCTCATTTAGAGGATTAAGTGCGGTCGCATAGTCCGATTTGAGTGGTAATAAGACGTGTGGTTTCGATGGTATCAGACATAGCGACTCAGTGGTAACATTAGAGCGCCGTATGCAAGCATAGATAACCTATCCCCCCTGATCTATGGGCATAGGTAAGGGCTCTGTATATAAATCTTTACCAAATGAGTTTAAAAAAATACTTTCAAGTTACAAATTAGAAAATCTATGTAGTCATTACTGTTTTAATATAGTAAACAAAGAATATCTCAATGACTAAATTAAACTTTCTTTAATAAATTCATTTATACGTATATAACTATCCATAGTATTCTTATGAATATTTAAACCATGTCCTTCATCTTTATAGTGCAAATGTTTTACTAATCCCTTTTTACTAAGGATGGATGCTATATACTCTAACTCTCTCTTATTATTTCTAATATCTTTACCTCCTGAGACAAATAAAACAGGATTAACTACATTTTTCAAATTGAAATAAGGCGATATATTTATTAAATGTTCTTTATCCTTAATAGGGTCTCCTATCTTTTCAAAAAATATATCTTGATAGTTTTCCCATGATTTTGGGAGATTTGAGAGTGTACTTAACCAGTTATAAACACCAAATAAACAGATAGAAAATTTAAATTCGTTCGGATAGAAAGTTGCTGCAGAAAAAGCAAGAAAAGCTCCATAACTCGTACCAATTATTCCTGCTTTATTAATGTCAATATTAGGATTATCTTTCAAACACTCTTTTATTTCTATACAATCCTTTAGATCTTCAATCCCATGTTTTCCATTTATAGATTCTAAATAATCTAAACCATAACCACTACTCCCTCTATGATTTATAGCAAAAACAGCATATCCATTTAAACAAAGAAATTGTATTAATACGTCAAAATTTAAAGTAGACTGGCCACCAGGGCCACCATGGACAAGAATCATCAGTGGAAGTTTATTTCCTCTATTTTGAGGTAAATATAATTGTCCATATATAAATGAAGCATATCTTGTTTTATAAATTTTTGGTTTTCCCTCAACGAATAAATCATTTTTTGATTTATTATTTAAAATATTAGATACTTTCTTTATGGTTAGATTCTCAAGATTAAAATGATAAATATCTCCCGGAGAATTAGATTTCTCAATCAAAATGCTTAATGATTTTTCATCAGTTGATAAACTCAATGACTTTAAAGTGCCAGAAGGGACACATTTAGTATCTAAAATCACATTACTAAAATTATCTTGAATATTTAACTTATAATTTCCATTCTCATTAGTGACATATATTAAATACCTGTTTGAATCTGAAAGGAAAGAAAATATAATGTCCCAATTATATTTATATTCTTCTATCACCTCCATTGTTTTCAAGCAAACCTTCTGAATATATTGGAAATTGTGATCGATTGTAGTATGAATATATAAATAGTTGCTCTCTTTATCAAAAAATTGAGGATAACCTTTAATATTCAGTTTATATTTCAAGAGACCTCCATTTTTAATTAATTCTAAACTTCTTTCGTTAGTTTCTCGATCAATTTTGTTTACCACAATAGAAGTGCCATCTTCAGAAATACAAGAAATAATATCACCGCTTTTGTTATAGAAAAAAAGAGTTATTTCTTTTGTTGATAAATCTATTTTATAGATATCCATAAATCTTTGATCTCTTTCATTCGATTCTAAATAAATGGTGTTATTCAACTTATTTAGTTTTAAGAAATAAGCATTTATGTCGGGAGTTAAATTGAAACTTTGCCCTTCTCTGTATAAAAATATATTGGATAGTCCATTGTGGTTACTTTCATATATAAAATCCATACTATTATTTAAAAAAGAAATAATTCGAATTATTTCTTTTTTAGAGAATATGGTTCTTGTGGTTTCTCTTTTCAAATCAATAGATTTTAAATAAAACCTATTTTTTATTTCCGACGTATAAATGATGAAATTATCATTGGCAGCTATGTATTTAATAGACTCGATATTCTGTACTTTATTCAATAACGATAGTGTCATTCTCACCATCCTCTTTTTCTATTTCAGCTTGATAATCAATATTAGCCTTACTAATCACCTTATCTTTGAGTAATAATATGGTTGCCAATATGATTAAGACTCCGGAAAATAAGTTTATTATGAAATACATTTCTAGATCATAGAAAAAACCGAAAATTAAAAATCCAATAGGCATTATCATCATTGAGACCATGGTGATTAACGAAAAAACTCTTCCTTTAATGTAATCAGGAATTGTAATTTGGTAGAAGTTCAAAATAGGTATGTTCACAAATTGTACTGATATCATTAGTAAAATAAACATTATAGAAACAATAAGTACGTTTTGTAAGTCTGAAAGTGTAAGGTAAATGGGTAATGGTAAAAATACAATTAATCCCCCTACTGCGAAACTAAATCTTTTTGCTAATAGCAATGGACATTGGATATTTTTCATAGAACCAATAGCTATTCCTCCTATAACTCCTCCGAAAGAGAGTGCAGCATAGCTAATACCCACAAAAGTAGGTGGAAGACTTAAAACATCAATCAACATCTTTGAAGGCAAAATGCTCAAAGTTGTTGTTACAAAATTTACAAAAAATAAATAAACAACTATCATTTTTAAAATTTGACTACTTAGAATGTAATTTATTCCTTCGGTAATGTCATCTACAAATTCCCTAGGTGCTTTTGTATCACTATTGTTATTTTCAATAGTTGTACTTCGCCCAAAATCTAGTAAAAAATCAAATGACACGGCAATTACATTTAAAATAATAAAGATTGCTATAATATATTCAAATGATAGTAATCCAATTAAAGCACCAGCTATTATTGGACCTAATAAAGACGCAGATTCTGTTAATGTTGAAGTGTAACCATAAACTTTTTGTACATTCTCTTTTCTAAATAAATTTGTTATTGAAGATTGAAATGCGTTACCTACAAATGAGCTTGTTATAGTTAATAGTGCTGTCGAAATATATAAAATACCTATATTTACATCAAAAGAATATACATAAAGAAATAATCCTATTAAGATGACTGGATCTAAAATCTCTCCTAAAATGATTATACTTCTTTTATTTCTAGAATCTGTTATAACTCCTGCTAACGGTAAAAATAGTAAAGAAATAATCGAAAATATAGCTAAGTTAATTGAAGTATACACTGCCGATCCAGTTTGATACATGATAAAAAATGATACAGCAAATGTGAATACCTCACTTCCAAAAGTCAGGAGGAAACGACTTGATAAATAAAATGTGAAATTTTTTTTCTGAGATTTGCTTTTATGATTATTGTCCATATAAACATCCTCTGTTAAATAAGACTCTTAACTTATATTGATTGCTTGATCAATCACATTAGACTCCTTGTGAATTATACACCTTTCATTTTCTAGTTCTTGAAGTAACTATCTAAGAAGATATAATAATCATTCTCTTTCTTCTCAATTCTATTCATTAATTCAACTATACCTGCTCCACCATTACTATAATCACAACCATATCTATACATAATTTGTCCCGGAGTTTTTAAAGTATTTCCCTTTGTTTCTGGTAATATTGAGAGTAAGTTTTCCAATAATGAGAGTGCTCTCTCGTTCATATTTTCATCTTCCAATAATAGATAAGCATCGTAATGAACGTGAATAAGACCAGTCAATCCTGAAAATAGTCCTAGATCAATTGAAAATTCCGCCTGCATTCCCTTCATTAATTTATACAGTATACTTTTATCAAATTTTATAGAGTCTTCTTTATAGTACCTCATAAATACTGCGAAAATACCAGCTGTTCCAGACGATAAATAAGGATAAAAAATAGTACTATCCTCTCTTCTTTTACTTGGATATAACCACCCTTCAGAGATTTCCTTATATTCATATAAGTCTTTTTTCAAAATCTCATATCCATACTTAAAATACTTAAAATCCCCTGTACTTTTATACATATAATAAAATAATAAGGATATGCCAGTAGTCCCTTTATTAAGACCAATATCATTTAATTTTAAGTTATTAGTTATTAAGTCATCTATTATTCTGTTACATACCGATTTACATAAATTTAAGTAATCCTCTTTTTTATAAATTAAATACATTTTTAATATAAGTAAAGCTTTACCAGTTATTCCTTTTTCAATAGAATAGTCAATGTCATCCTTGTTGCTAACCCTTATCCTTACATCTTTTAGTAATGAATTAATAATATTTTCAGTATAATATTGACTATTATTTATATCTAATAGCACCCAAATAATTCCTGACTTACCATTCAAAAGCCCAAAATCTAAATGGTTAATATCATCATATAAATTGTATTGTTTACGCAAAAATTCTAAAGCTTTACTTTCTGAATTTAATATCTCTATATCTAAATCCTTTATTTTATTCAGTGCTAAAAGTACACCTGTAGTTCCAGATTCTAATCCTATATAGTTCTTCGCAAATGGATTAGAAGGATACATAATCTCAGGATCCTTTATTGTGCTTTCATCTAAAAAGTTGTGTACTTTTTTAATTTTTCTATTTAAATTCAAATTAGATAGGCGTAATTTATCACTAGGTTCTTCCATTTCTTCTATTAATTTTTCTATATGTTTTATTGATATATTAGGTATAGAACCATCAAATATCAATTGCATTACAAACTCAGAAAATTCATTAGGAAGATTATACTTCCTTTCGAGAAATTCTAAGTGTCTTTCGATAAAATCTTCTTCTAAAGTCGCTAAATTCCTAGTAGGTGTTAACATATAAAAAGCTAAGTATCCAATCCCTTTATAATCACGCTTATAGGATAATACTTTATCAGTAGAATCATAAAAACCTGTTGTACCTACTAATATCTTTTCCCCTTCCGTATGAATGTTAATTGCAGAATCCAAATCAACAATAGTAGGGTTTAATTTGTCATCAATAATTATATTTCCAGGATTTATATCATTTAGATAGATGCCATTGCTATGCACTTCATCTAATAATGATGTTATATTTTTACATATTTTAAAAATACTAAATATATATTGTTTAAAAAGATTGTAGTTTTGATTCGAAGATGAGAAATAACTGTTTTTCAATACAAATTCTTCAATGGTATCACCTTTAATATAACTTTCCACTACAAATATATGTTCCCACTCTTTGAAAATTTCAATTGGTTGAGGAAATTCATAGTTATTAAACCTCTCTTTTAAATAAGTTAAAACATTAAATTCATTTTCTTTCATTGTGATAGAATTCATACTACTTCCAAATTCTGCGGTGTATGGTCGTCCTTCTTTAATAATTACTTCTTTATCGTCAAAACTATCTTGTGCTAAATAAGTCCCACCTGCATTTGTAAATCTGAGTGCCTTTTTAACTTTGTATCTATTATTAAGGAGACCCCCTTCACTATTGATGTTTCCTTTGTTTATATAGAAGGGATCTATAACCCACTCAGGTTGTTGATATATAGGGGCACGGTTATCTATAAACACTTGTCCTTCTGGACCATAAATGCAAGTATCACTCGTTTTTGGAAAAATTTGTCCATAACGATAATATAAAACCTTATTATCTTTATATCTCCTATCAGTAAGGATGTAGGGACCAACATAATTTTTTAGCTTAGTATTAATATTTTCGATATGTTTTATAAAATCCATAGTATTTTGTGGATATATAGTAATAAACTTCCCAGCAGAACTTCTACTTCCGTTCTTACTATTTAGTGTTTCGAAAATATTTTGATCTAACCAAAATTTAAAAGCTATGTTACTATCGAAACAATATTTAGATACAATCGATAATATTTCTTTGCTATTATGTATTGAAGCTGAAACATGAATCTTCCATCCATGTTCAGGTAAGTGAAGGTTACCAGGTTGGTAATACATAAATATTCTATCTTTGTGAGCTTGCCAATTCTTTTTTTTATATTTCTCTGCTATTTCTACAAATTCACCTGTATTTTCATAAAGCCTGATTGGCAAATAATATTCATCATTGGCTAAAAAATTTAATGTAGCTAAATTATCCATAATTCACCTCTTTATTAATATTGATATGGGGAGATTTATTATAGTGATGCAACTGAAAATTGTTTAACACCTCTATGGCCTAATTACACAAAGTGAGCAAGATTTACTAACTGAGCTCTGGAATGCGATGTCTTCTTGGTTAGACTGAACACTTAGATTTTGCAAGTTTAATATACTTTCCATTATTACTTCCTCCCTTCTCCCTTTCTAGGGATAACGTTAAAAACTACTTATAAACAATCAATGCACTCGTTATATTCTGAATAAGAAATGATTATTCAATTTTGAAGTCGCTTCTAAAAAGATAAGCTAATACTTTGAAAAATAAAAAATTTATAGATTGGATGTTTCATGCTCTACTTATAGTAATTATTAAACCTCGATGGATAGTTGTGGTTCAATAATTATGAGTTTAAGTATTCACATAATTCCTATGGTCTAATTACGCAAAGTGTGCAAGATTTACTAACTGAGCTTTTGAATGCGATGTCTTCTTGGTTAGACTGAACACTTAGATTTTGCAAATTTAATATACTTTCCATTACTGCTTCCTCCTTTCTTCTCCCCTAAGGATAACGTAAAGCATTATTTTAAAATAGTCAATATATTCAATACATTCTGACTAAAATAAAATTAATTAGTTTTAATTGAAATTTTTAACAAAAATTAAAGTAAATATGAAAAAGTAAGTTAAAATTGTCAACTTTTCTTTAAAATAGTTTTTCAACCTAACTACTAAGGGATATATTAAAAAGATTATTTACTGGAATAGCAGATAACTGTCTAGCTTATTTTGACAAACGAAATATTGAAGAAATTCTTAATGCACCTTCTCAACTATCGATTTAATCTCAATTTTTTAACTAGAAAAATTTAATAACTAACATTTAGATCATTAAGAATATATTCTATTGTTTCACTTACTTTCATCTCTTTTGTAAGCGCACGTTCATTTCTCAAGCCTATAAAATCTTTCTCAGTAAACCAAGATTTCATTTCCTTTTCTCCAAAATCCGTTCCTACTTTCGTATTATGTCTGGCTACAGTTTCATCAAATGGGAGATCATAATAATAAGCAAATACATTTTCAGATTGAAGCTGACATTGTGGTATTGGATATGCCGCTACTCGATACGACGCAGTATAAAGATAGTATAGGAACATTTATTGCAGATTTAGTTTTGCAGATTCTTTCCTGGATGGCTGAAGAGGAACGAGAACGCATCCGAAAACGGCAGCGTGAAGGAATTGACTTGGCGTTACGAAATGGTATTCAGTTTGGTAGACCGCCCGTTTCTATTTCAGAAGAATTTAAAGAGGTTTATAGCAAATGGAAAGCTAAAGAGCTATCAGCAGTAGAAGCCATGCAAGAATCTGGCATTAAAAAGACTAGTTTTTATAAATTAGTAAGAGCACTTGAGAAAAAAATGGATAATTCGCACTATATAATAGAAGAAACTCAAAATGCCCAGCACTGAAAATTCGCCTTTGAAGACCGACATTTTTCCTGAATGTAAATAAACTCATATAGTTCAAGAAGCCAAGTACCCTCTGGACAGGGATTACTTGGCTTCTTGAAATTAATTAAAATATAAACTAAAGCGAATGTTAAAGAGTCAATAATTAAAGTCATTTTTGCAAACAGTGATTGTGAAGTACTGAACTATAAGGGGAAAAGTTTATTTTACTTTCCTTCCATGCACTCTAAAAAATTTAGAGTTATCGCTATCAACATAAAACCTAGTAATCCATCCTTTGATTTTAAAAATGGATAAAATCTGCTTGTCAATATCCGTGTTAGGAATTTTGGGACGCTTACGTTCGAACAGACCAAGATAATCACTGAAGTTTAAAATTCTTAAGATTTCTTTTGTTTGAGAAGAACTTAAGTTTTCTAAGACAGATACAAGCAATTCCTTCTTTTGGTCAATCGAAAGTATTGTCGAGTGGAAAATTTCCTTTAAAAGATTAAAAGAAATATTTAATTTTTTATCTATTACATAGTCGAAATTCTCCAATATCAAATCTTTTATTTTTTCTTTGAACTCATCATTTACATTAGCATAGTTGTCTACTAAAAATTGCGTATCTTCGATATCGAAGTTATGTTCCAAAATAAATAGCTTAAGTTCATTGTTATAGCTCTTATTTCTAATGCTAATTTCATTTTGAGCATATTGTAAGAATTGCAATTTATAACTAGTGCTAATAGGAGAATCTAATAAAGCTAATAGTTCTTTAAAAATGAAGTTTTTCTCATTTATCAGTAATGAATAATCTTTGATATTTTTAACAATAAAGTCTACAACGAGATCCTTGTAATGTGTTCTCATGAAGGTCAAATTATCTTCATTCATGTTAATTGCGGATATGTCAATCAGTATGTCAATTTTTTCAAGGCTTATACCTTCAAATGAGAATAATTTATAATGATAATTAAAAGGTTTTAATAATGATTGATACCGTTCATTAGATAAGTCATTGGATTGAACGACCGAATCATAAAATTCACTAGCAGCTTTTTCCCCAAAAGTAGTATTAATATAGTCTTTGTCTAAATATAAATCTACAGCGGAACCATTGATAAACTCGATCAACTCAGTATCCAAACCGTTACCGCTATTGAAGTAATACGCTAAAATGTTTTGATCATTGTAAGCAACAAGTTGATTCTTAATCATTACTGGCCAAAGCTCATAATCATGTACTTCTTCAATACTTTCCATAGAAGTACGTAAAAACTTAAGATATTGAACTTTTGTTCCGAAAGTAATTATTGAATTATTTAACAAATCCAAAGCTGCGACTTCGTTATCTGAGATTTTTTCCTCACAATTATCCAGCACTACCTCCAAGTAATCCTGAATGTTTTCATTGACGTATTTAAAGAGACTTTCCTCTTTTTTACTCATAATTAAACTATAGTTTTTATGCCGAAAATCTTCAGGAGTAGTAGTAGTAAAGTCATATTTCTCTTTTAAGAACCCTACGATTAAATCATAGTTCAGACTGAATAAATGGTTTTCATAAACTTTTTGGAGTAATTCTTCATGAGCATTACTAAAATTAATTACATTAAAGCTAATGTTAATACAAGAGAAGGCAGTGATTAATTTACTTGAATCTGGGCTCTGAACGTTTAAAAAATCAGCATTGTTTGATACATAACTAGTTAAGTAGTTATTAGTGTTTACAACCTCTAAGTCATTTTCATCAGAATAATTTAGATAATACAATGCTAGTTGTGTTTTTAATTGTTCACTGTAATTACTTGTTTCAATCATTTCCTCAAAGAGATTTGGCCAGACAGAATTTAAATTATTTATGAATTGCGCCAAATTCACTCTTTTTTCTATAAATTCTTCTATAAACTTAAAGTTTTTGGTATCTTCTAGCTGCTTTATGAAAGCTTTTAAATACAGTGGATTAGACTCATTTTCATTTAGTAAGTGATGGAGCAAGTCCAAATTTAATATTTCAACTTGCTGAAAGTCCGATAAATTTAGTCTAGAAACTACTAACTCCGCATCTTTCAATGAATAGCCAAATTCTTTGGCTTCTTGATCGGAAATGCTACGTAAGAAAATCTTGTCGGAAATACTTAAGCTATTTTCATAAAAATAGGTCATATAGTCGGAATAAGTTTCGTCAATATAACCGTTTCTAATTAAATACTTTATTAAAGGAAAGTAAGCACTACTTTTAATTTCTTTAAACTTGTTTTCTTCACCTATCTCATTCGTATAGCTAGTCCTAAATATAGTATCTACGTTGTTTTTATTTATAATTTTTTCTAACTTCTTATTTTTCAATGTGTCTCTTTCTTTCTTTAGCTCTCTGATTTCTGAATTAAGCTTTTCTATTGCAGAACTTGACTTATTATTAATCACGGTTCTTCGCTGTAAATATTCAGGCATACTTTCTAGTTTTTCGAAATCTGATTGTACACTTACAGTATGTATATTGTTATATAGTTGTCTTGCTTTAATAGATTTGGGATTTTCTCTTAATGCATTTATAATTTCAGCCCTAGTACTAAATTTGGAAATAGAATTCCCGCCAATAGATACAATATCGTGCTGAGTATTGAAGTAAATAGCATCAAGTTCATTGAGATTTCTTGACTCTTCATTCGATGTCCTAGAAATTAAATTCTTTTTTTCCTCAATTTTTTGTTCAATGGCACTGGTTTCACTATCTGCAAAGTCTTTCTTCTTGTTAAATAATGTATGGACAAAACCGCTACTTAGTTGCAGATCGCTAAAATCTCGAGGAAAAATATTCTTATACGCTATTAAAGCAAGTAGCTTGTTGAAGTTCAATTCAATTGAATTAAGTCTATTTTTATAAATCAGAAATTCATTATATATATTTTTCAAAATTCTCATATCATCAATATATAAAGATATACCTTGAAGAAATTTAGTATCTAGGTGCTTATTTATATCTCCATTCTTGAAATGCTCTAAAAACTGTTCATATGAATTTGATCCATCTATAACTGGTACCACCGGTAAGATGAAATCAAAAAATTTAGTCCGGTCTTTCGATATAAAAACATCGTCTCTCAATAGAAAGATAAAGCGGAGAGGCACTTCTTTTTTGTTATTCACTAAAGTATTTATTTCTCTCAACTTTTCAAAAATACGAGTCACATCATATCTGTCTATATCTTCGAACACAATTGCGTCAGCATCCGAATTTTCAAATATATATAAAACTTCATTTAAATACTTATCAAAGTATGATTCATCATTTTCTTCCAAAATTTCTATTTCATTTCCTTGCAAATTTAGTCTCTTGAACATATTTCGATTGCTTTGCATTATAAAGAAGTTATATATGCTTTTACCAGCAAGAAGTAAAATACTTATAAGGCTTAAAAGTTTTAATTCTGGAATAGTACTTACTAATAGAAATTCTTTTAACATCCCTTCTGATAATTGTGATATGTATACTGACCATGAATTATAAAAAAAGAGATACAACAATAAGATAAACATTGTAAGTAGTTTTATAGTATTAATCGCTACTTTTCTTTGATCAACCTTTTGCTTTACTTTAAAGTTTGTTTTTGGAATTTTGGTGGGATCAATTTGGTGTATTAATTGATTTAATATTTTTCCCTCTAAGATACTTTCATCAACTGTCAAACTGTCTTCTTCTTTTTTAGAATTAAAATGAGCTAATGAAATATGAATAAAACTCATAGTCGAAGATTTTTTAAAAGTCTCTATTAGACTCGTTTTCCCTGCACCATACGGCCCTGTGATGGCAATATTTTTAATATCCTGATTTTCAAAAATAAAATTCAAACCATCTTCATAGATATTTAGATCATAGTCTTGAATAGGCGTTAATTTTTCGAATTCAACTTGGTCGTTACTCATTTTAGACTCCTTTCTCACTAAGATGGCAATCACATTAAAATCAAAGAAAAGTTTTTAAATTCTTAATACTTATTTTACCACATAGAAAAGTAAAGATATGAGTAACAAAGTTGAATAGTAAGACAGATACGTTACTATTTCATTAACAAAAGCCTACAAAAAATTGCTCAATAATGCTGTATTTTTTATACCTTCTAACTAATATTTCTATCACATAAATTAGTACCTTTCCCGTTTTAATATGAATTTCCCTGTTATTTTAATGCTTCTAGGTTTCCAATATATTTTAGCGAATAATTAATACAAAACTTGTCATTGCACTTTATGTCTATTCTTTTCAGAATCATTATGAATCAACGTTTATGAAAGTTTGATTATGAAATGAGTTATGAGACAAAGTAAAAGAGCTAGAAAAGAAAACTGAAATCTTCTTCTATAATTCTTATAAACCATTGTTTTTGAACAACCTTTAGAACAGAAAACTTCTCTATTTTATTCTCACTGCTAGAGAAACTAGTACTGATTCTGACTCTATTGTATTCAGTATCTAAAAAAAGGAACCTTAATTAAAGTTCCTGGTTTTTTAGAATTTAGATAGTTAGTTCTCTTTTATCCACCATTAAATTAAGAATATACGGATAATCTTTTATTATTGGAGCTCTTCTCCTTAATTCTGGTCGCATATATGCTATCATTGATATAAATATAATCGAGGAGGAGATGTTTTGACTCGTATGGATGAAATCAAAGCGAAGAAAATCTACGATAACCCTGAGAGTGAGAAGGTATTTAACAAGGAATCAAGACGACTTAAAACTGCTGTTATGGTTGTTTACTTAAGAGATGAGTACAATTTATCTCAGCGTGAGCTTGCTGAGAAGGCTGGCGTGCCAAAATCAACAATCGCACGCATTGAAAATGCAAGTGTTAATACTACGGTGCAGATGCTCGATCGTATTGCAAAAGCTGTGGGTAAGGAATTAAAAATCGAGATTATCTAATAGCAATCTAACTATATTTTTCAACATCGAAAAGATGGTGCTATTTTATATGCTTTATCGCCCACGAGGAATAAAAGTTAATTGCACACATGATATGTATTTCATCAGAGGTACCATTCATATCATATACAGATCACTCGCGTACGTCGTAACGACAATTGTGCTAATGATATCCACATCGCAAATCGTTGCTTATGCTATAGGTATTTTATTTCCATCCCTTACGTATCATTTAATGCATTTTATATTTGAAGTACCCGTGCTCGGCCGCTCTGCAGTTGGCCGATCGCACGATATACGCATATTTTACGCACCGCGTACGTATACCGTACGCATAGAATCGGCAACTTCCTCGGATTGTGCCGCGAACGAAGTCGCAAATGGCACTGATCCATCGTCAATCTCCCCCTTTTTTTGATAGCTCTCACGTAGTGATTCCGCGTCAAAATCGACGCGTATATACTGTCATACAACACCCCCCACTTATGCATGCGAGTATATATCGACAAACGCACTCACAGCACGATTTTGACAATCTCGATATATACCGTATATACCTTGCTTTGCTATTAACTATATATCCTCCCCCTCAAGACGGCACACAGCGCGCACTCACGCTGCCATACACACTACCGGTCCCCAAGGGTCCCAACGTGAGTCGACGATGCTGTCGTGGCGCGGTTTGTCTGGGGTCACTCACGCCGCGTGAGTCAGGTCGCCTCATGGACGTGAGTCGCAGAACGCCCGTCTGACATACGTTCGACAGTGATTTCTTACGACGGTTATATACCGGCCGGCATAGTGGGGAAAGAGCATAAGAGGCGCGTACGTACAGGCGCTTTTGCGCTCTGTCCGGTCAGCATAGCTGACGGCGCCTTTTACTGCGTCGAGCAAAGCTCTCCTGGCCCCTTTCAGGGGTGCTCTTTATTCGATTTCATCTATTATTCTGTTTCTCATCGGCCGAGATCGGCCATTGACTCGACATGAAAAATTCATTCCATTGAAAACCTGTGCGTATTGTATGCTTCAAATATCTGCACACTGTACCGCACCAGATGTGCGAATTGTACAGCACAATACATAAAATAACGAGTATTAATATACTCTTATAAAATAAGTTTAGATAGCCTTATGGTACACGGGACACGATACGTATGAGGTATAGCATAAAGTCTTTATGATGCATGTATGAAATATGCGAGTAATACACACAAAAATAGCCTCATCGTAAAATATAAGACAATGTTTAATGCTATTCATCTTCTTTTAATCTTTCAACAGCGTTCTAGTATACTTCAACATATGCACATTCCCCAAACGCAAATATCTGAATTACCTCTATATTGTCATCTAACTGACAAATTGTGACGCGTAATCCCATCTTCTTATTCTTTAGTTTACGGCAGTGTTTCGATTCTCCACGCAACGTATGAATGATTAATAGTTAACTCAATAACATATAGAAATTATCATTTTTCATATTTTAAACTCATAGATTTAAAGGGATTACTTTATTCATACTACATCAAAATTTAAAGTAAATTTTTAACATTTTCATTATAAAATTGGTTCCTCAATTGTCCCTTTTTATAAAAATATGTCCCTACTTTTTAAAAAAATGTTCCTTTTTTGATGCTCACTTAGAAAGCATTATGCAGAAATAAGGTGAATCAAAACAGTCACATCGATAATTTGTTCCTTTTTTTTATAAATGTTCCTGGTTTGTTCCTTCTTTTTTCAAGTAAAAGGAACACATAAATGTTTACATAGTGCATATTCGTACTGCCTTGTTCCTTTGTTCCTCTTTTTCTTAAATTATAAGTATAAAGAAAATAAAAGACCTATATATACGGCATACGTTACATGTATGTAAAGATTATCTGAAAAACTAGGAACAAAGGAACAAACTTCAAATGTCATTAATTTTACTTTATATACATTTTTGGTTAGTAACGTGATTAATCATCTGTTATTAGAGTTGATCAGCTTTTAAGTCCACTGCAAAGTTCTCTATCTCTTCTATTTTTTTCATACCTATGATTAGATCACCTTTAAGACCCTGTGAAGATTTCAATATGAAAAGGACTTAAAAATATGTAACTACTATAATAAGTTCAAATAAATTTCTATAACGTTTTAAAAAATATTTTTCACTTCACATCGATTCCAGTTCAATATCATCCAAACTCAAACTTATTCATGTAGTTACCGATTATCCATTGTCTTATTCTTCCTGCATGAGTTCCTAAATGAATACTAATAACAAGTTCAATAAATTAATATTTCACAACAACAATATATAATATATTGTATATTGTATGATTTATTTTTAGGAATTTTGTATATGTGAAAATAAAGTAAATGTGATGCTATAAAATTTGCTCTCAATGAAAGCCATCAAGCTCACTTACACGAACCTCACGCCCTTAAAGCACACGCAGTGATCTGTTCCGAAGACATCCGACAGGGATGTCCGAGACGCATTTCAAGCATCGTGTGCGCCACGATTTCTCCCTCATGTACGTACGCAAAACATATATGTTTTACGGGAGGACATCGCTGCACTTCAAAATGATTTCATCTGTACAGCAGAACATAGTCCAGGGGGACTGTGTGACGTCTGTACGCTCGAATTTGATCTCTAGGAAGTGACGCCAGACACTTCCGAATGAGCACCCCCGAAGGGGGCAAGGAGAGGGATGCGCAAGCATTCCGGGACGCAGTAAGGGGGCAGTCAGCTATGCTGACCGGACAGAGCGCGAAAGCGCCTGTACGTACGCCCCCCTTATGCTCTTTCCCCACTATGCGTCCGGACATAGTACGATACATAAACAACGCTGCGAACCCTTGGTGCGACTGCGTTTGTGCGATATCGTGCAAATATACACCGGACATAGTCGCATAGTCGACCCCCGACGAACCCGCATTGTGAAGCCATCGCTGAACTATGTGGGGGTGTCATTCGACCCGTAGGGCGTATGACAACATAGTCGGGTCGTTCACGGTGCATAACCCCGCCCCGTAGACGCGAGTCGAAGGGGGATTTCGGGGCATATGCACACCGTGTGACGGTCGACAGGCAGACAGGGATTACGGTGCGCCCTCGCCCCGTGATCACGTCGTGCCATAGTGGGGAAAATGCCCCGAAGGGGCGCAAGCAGCACGCGTGCTGCGCCGAAATGCACTGCAGAATTTAAGGCACGAAAGCCATGCTGAGGACGGCGCAGAGGCGGTTATATGACGGCACACGAGGCGATTGTACGTACAGAGCGCAGCGACTGGCGTACACGCCGTGTGACGGAAAAAGGTAGGCAAGACCACCGGCGCGACGGAAGGCTCCACAGCATGGACTTGAGGCCTTTCTCTAGGGCATTCAGGGTGGGAAGCCCCGGGCGGTTATACGAGCGGAAGCGAGAAAGTCAGTCAAAACCACCAAGGGGCGAAGGACCCGCCCTGAATGATCCAGGCTGCCCTTGAACTTGGCTCCGGTATTCCAGGATGCATGCCAGTCTGCTATCAAAAAAAGACCGACACGTCCCACGAAGGGCGGTCGGTCCGCATGACGTATCGATGCGATGCGTATGCCATATATCATATACTGCATATTGTATATGTATCCGATATGTTCTCGGTATTTCAGTTTTGGCGTATGCATGCTATCCGTCATTCCGTACGCCATCGGTTGCGCATGGGTTACGTATGCGATAAACAGGCGTACGTATGTGTATAGGATGCCTGATTCCGTGCGTATTTCATAAAGCATTTGAAGCATACGCTGTGAGCATGGCTCTGTGTGCTTACGAGATGCGGCATGGCGCGCCGGTGTTTATAAGTATGTGGTACGACATTCCATACGCATGACGCCCCGTCAGCATGCCGTAAGCGCCAAATGGAGCATATCGTATGTATCGTATCGGCGCGAATTGCGCCACGCGGTGTGAAAAGGGTTGTCTGGTACCCCGGTTAACTTCCGATCTGCTAATCATAAATGAAGCCTAAAGCCTTAGAACTCTAAGTCGTACCATTAAGATACTTTTAAAAGATTCTTTGAAGTGCTATACTTAAACAGAATAGAGGAGGGATTGTATGAAAACCTTGGATGTACCGTTCAAAAGTATTTCTGACGTAAAGAAGTCTCCGATGACAATCTTCGAAGAAGCGAAAGAACGAAACAATGGTGTCTATATCTTCAATCGAGATAAAGTCGCTGGTGTTGTGTTGACCCAAGACCAGTATGAGAGCATGAATAGCGAGATTGAAGCACTGTACGATCGCATTGATGAACTGATTGTCAAAGAACGCCTTCAAGATAAAAATATCAAAACGTATAGTGTCGAGGAAGTCACAGGTATCAATCTCGATGATATTGAACTCGATGACAACGACGGCTGGGAGTAATTCATGTACACTGTGGAACTTACAGAATCTGCGAAGTCAGACTATGACAAGCTTGATGGCAGTCAGAAACAACTTATCGTAAAAGGGTTGAAGCGCATCAGTGCGCGCGGAATGAGTGCTGGTGAACCACTCCGTGGGCCACTTAAAGGATGTAATAAGATTAAACTCAAGCAACAGGGTCTACGGATTGTGTTTCGTGAAGTGGAGGACCATATGGAGGTCGTTCAAGTCATCGCCATCGGTAAACGTGATAAATCACAAGTATATAAAGATGCAATGAACCGTATCATTGCAAAAAACTAGACGGGTGTATGCCCGTCTTTTTTTGTGTTATACGATATCACGCGCCAAAATTCGGTACGACATGTGGTGTCCTATGCAAATTAACTTGATATAGATATTGACTGAATGGTACTATTTGGTAACTAGACTTCGGTCAATCATTTATGTATTGGAGAGAATAGAATATGAAATCTACAGGTATTGTACGCAAGGTCGATGAACTCGGACGGGTTGTCGTTCCGATCGAGCTTAGACGCACGCTCGATATTGAAATCAGAGACTCTCTCGAGGTCTACACCGAAGGGGATGCGATCATCCTGAAGAAGTATGCACCCGAGCTGACGTGTGCCGTCACCGGCAAGGTATCAAAAGACAACATGGTCTTGGCCGACGGCAACCTCGTACTGAGCACAGAGGGTGCCAGAATACTACTTGAGCAGATCGAGGCGGAGCACAAGAAATAGCACACCGAGGGTGTCTGGTTTTACAGGAAAAAAGAATCTGGTGGCGAAAAAAAGACCGGCAGCCCATAAGGGAGTCGGTCCGATTATCATCCTATAAGTCCAGCATCTGTTTCGTTTCATCATAATCGTAGACGGTCACGTTGTTATTTTGAACATCCGCCTCGTACGATTTGACTGATTCAAGATCAAGCTCATCTTCTATTCGTTCTTCCAACGCCTGCTTCATCATCGAAGACAGAGGTATACCGTGGCGCTCAGCATAGTCTTCAAACACTTTTTGCTCCCTATCGTTCAAGCGCACTTCAATCGTACCCATCAGCATCCACCCCTTCTGTTTTATACCGCATATCGTGTGGGATATTATATCCATACCCTTAATAAAAAAAATCGACAACCTATAGGCCGTCGATTCTAAGATGCTTGCTCTATCATACGGATTAATTTTACGGTCCGATGTACGTAATGGCTTCTATAATCCGTTTGCAGTCTTCGAGTAGCTCCCTTTCTGCTTCATCCGTTAATCTGGCGCTCCTGGCAGCCGGATCAATCGCTTTTATCTTCTCACATAGCACGTAACCCGTCGTTTTGCTGTTCTTGGTTCTCCCGTCGACAGCGACATGGGTCGGATAGCCTTTATCTGTGTTGGTGATGGGCAAGACCCAGATCAGATCTGTCTGTTTATGTACGTTTTCTTCTGAAACCACGATTACCGGGCGATAACCCTGCTGTTCATGTCCCTTGGCAGGTGACATATTGATTTTTATAATATCCCCGGCCTTGAAATACTTTGCCATATTCATCCCTCCAAAAAATAAAGTCTGTACTCATTTACTGAAAGTTGAGTACAGACACATGTAAACTGGGCTACAAGTTACCATTCTTCTTTTCCGATTGGTTCTGCCTCATCCCAAAGGGACTCAGAGTCAGGTTTTTCACCTTCGTAACCGACAAATAGCTTCTGAAACGGTGTCAGCTTATTCTTCGGTACCAGCGAAATGCGGTTGGGTTCGATTTCCACTTCAAGTAGTGTGTCGTTCTCATCGAACCCTGCCTCTTTCAGGACTTCACGCGTAAGCCTGATCCCTTGGCTGTTGCCCCACGGACGGATTTTAGCTTCGTGATGACCGACTTTTGTCTTCGCCTTCTCCATACTGATCAACTCCCCTGAACATGTTTAAATTACCATAAGTATATCCCACGTATATACATTTATCAATAGATAGCATTTGCCTGTTTTTGTGTAAGATTATGGGGCATAAAAGGAAATTTTTTATAGATTTCAAATCTAAAAAACCTCAAAATTAGACAATTTCAATTTTCAATTCCTTACCGACAGATTTTGCAATACGATCAAGCATCTGCACCGTAGTATTGACACTTCCATTTTCAATACGGGCAATCGTAGATTTGGCTACACCAGCCTTTTCAGCGAGTTCATGCTGCGATAGATTATACTCATCTCTTAGATAAACTATCATAACTGAAATATCAAGCCGGTTTGACATCTCACTAAAGAATCTCTCACTCTCAGGGTCATTATCAATGTACTTTACTTTGAGTTCATCTATATAGGTCATGATATTACCCTCCAATGAAATTTCTTAGATAATAGTAATTATGCACTCAAGTGCAAAGTAAGAAGAATTGTTAAAATAAAATAAGAAAGCTTTGAATATGTCTTTTAAAATTCATTAATGAGGAGAGTGCTAATATCGCTGAAATCTATTCAATATTCACCCATAGAGGTGGATCAGGAAAAACAAGTCTAGTAACGAACCTTGCATCAATTCTTGCACATAAATATAAGAAAAAAATTCTAATTATTGATGCAGACCCAAAAGGTAATATAAGCATGGCTTTCGATAAAATTCCCGAGAACTTTGAAGATACTATTTATGACGTAATGGTACGTGGCATTGATCCAAAAGAAGTTATTGTTTCCCTACATCAAAATATCGATTTAATACCCTCAAATGGCGATATGGACTTCTTAGAATTTGACATATTTCCTCGCCTAAAAGTATATTCACGTCCCTATCACCTACTTAAAGACAATATGAGAAGTATTAAAAATAAATACGACTACGTGTTTATTGACACACCCTCATCAAGCATACTTACAATTGCTAATTGCCTAATATATTCAGACAAAGTAATAATACCATTCGTTCCTGATATTTTCGATGTTGCTGGTTTTTCCCAGGTTACTAAAACAATTAAAGAGATACAAAACACACATAATCCTAAATTAAAGATATCTGGAATCTTAGCAATGAAAGTAGAGAAAGCAACAAATATTCATAAAGAAATTTTAAAAGAAGCACAAATATTTTTCTCTCAGTCAAACATCCAATTATATGAAACTCGAATACCAAAAACAATATTATTCGCAAAAAGTGTTTCATATAATAAATCTCCAGCTATTTTAACATCAAAAGCTAAAAACAAACTTGTTAATTCGTATGACAATCTAGCTAATGAATTCTTATTAAAAGATAAAATAACAAGAAAAAAATTCGATTATAAAACAGATATATTAGAACTATACAAAAAGAAAGAAGAAAACAAACAAAAAAATAAGGTAGAAAATACACATAAACGCATGACTTTCTTAATACGAAAAGAATTAAAAAAACGTCTCGATATCATTAGCAAGAACAAACATGGATTTAAAACTTTTATTTTAAACCAAGCAATTGAAGAGATATTAGATAAAACAGAAAGAAATGATGATTAATCCAATAAGATCTCTTCTGATAGAGGAACTATAGAAATATAATATGTAGGGCAGTTTGTTACACGTAGTCAAATTAATAACCTAACTTGTTCTATCCTATGGATTCTTGGATTTTCGTTAATCATTTCGAATAGTCTCTCGAATACCTTCACATATTCACCAGGAACTAAGCTGAAGAGCTTATTGAGTTCACTTATCAGTATTTTAGACTTCTTTTTCAAATTTTGGACATGTTGAACTAATGTCTGCAGAGTATAAAATTTGCTTACAGCACCTCCACCTACGACCTTCACTTTTATTTTCTTGGACTTCTTTAGTACATTTCTAAGTGCTGGTGTTTCAATACCAAATTTAGCAGCAAGTTTTCTCTGCGATATTTCGACCACTCCATTAATAGCATGAGCATTTAAATATTCAACAATATCACTCTCACGCTCGTGCGCGTGAGAGTATTTACGATCTTTACGCAGTTTTTTGTGTTTATACCAATGATTAAATGCTCTGGAAGTGTGTTTTTTGTTACACCAAGATTCGAGCAACAGCTTTATATACTCTTTATTGGCCCCTTTATACTTTCCGCTATACGCACTCTTGACGATTTTACTAACATCAGTATTTTTTAGAGGTATTTCTAGCCTTGAATTAAATTGATCCATTTTATCAAAACAACTCTCAAAAGAGACACCAGATTGAAAATTGGCTAAACACAAAGTGAAAATAGCATTATTACGGCCATATCCGGCCCCTCCATGGATCCCGGGTTGTTGAATCAGCTCACGGTACCATTCTTCTTCAATTTGTCTCTGCTGAGTATTAAAAGTATTATCAACCACGACTCTCAGATGGGCTCTGGCATCATCTGATTTACGTCTAGACCAATCCATTAGCTCCTTAAAATTATGCGCTATATCTTCTTGGTAAAATAAGATATTGTAATCATTTGGGCATCTGAAGTAGCCAAAATGATTACATGTGAGGTCTACTCCCCCAATTTCTTTATTGAATTCACTTCTCAAATTCTGAGAGATCTTTTTAGCGACTTTTAGACTTTTATAATTTGTTTTCTCTGAAATATAAACTGGCTGGTCGATTATAAAATAAGCATGAAATCCTTTATCTGTCTTTAGTATTAGTGTTGGCATCATATCTAGGTTTAATCCAGCATTCAAGATATCTGTATACTCGATATTATATGTATCGAAATCAATTACAAATGTATTTATTTGTTTTAGGTTTCTCTCCTCGTGACCTGAAACTGTATTGTTCTTTCTACTCAACCAATGAAACACATTAGGTGTGAAATGTGTTGCAACATTGCTATTACTCATGAGTGTCTCAACTGATCCAACTGTATAGCCTTTGTTATAGATCATTTGATTTTTCGAATTTGCGACTGCTATTTTCCCGTAACGATTCATTTTTTTATACTTAATTCTAGATTCGGCGATCCCCTCTTTTAGGATGCTGGAATAGATGGATTGTAAATTGTACATGAATTGTCCTTCCCAACAAAAAAAGCGCCAGGTGATTAAACCTGTCGCTCACATACCTATACAATCTACTCAAATATGACGATATAAAAGTACAATAAATACACATACTCATATCGCTAACTTGATTTATCTACGAACATTTGCTATTATATAGCTATCCAAAATATTAGTAAATGTTCGCCAAAACACTCTGTGGTCAGAGGTATGTGAGCGAAATATAACGTTTGAATTCAGTACTTCCCCAAGAACTGAATTCCGAGGAACTCGACGTGTCCCCACACTTCGAGTTTTTTGTTATTTATACGCTCTTTTTATTTAATTTTTGTTTAGTGAATTAATTAAACTAAGCATACAAGAACAAGGTTGATTTGTAAAATCAAAAAAGCATATTGCATATTATATATAATATGCAATATGCAATATGCTCATACTAATATTCACCTTTTCTTTTCAAAACGTCTACTTTTTCTTCTATATTAATACGATAATACTTATCGAAAACCTCCAAACTTTCCTCATCAAGATCTTCAATCATGTTATCAATAGCTTCAGTAATAATTTGCATATTGTTGAGATTACGCTTCGCAACTACATTTTTAAGCGCTAGTATTTTCGCGTGAGTATCTCCATCCAGCCTAAGAGAAGTAACAGGAAGCTTTTCTTTCTTTATATTATGGTTAGCCAAAGGATTTTCATGTTTCTTTCCTACTCTTTTCTTCTTTGTTTCATCTAACAATCCCATCTATCCCACTCCTTCTTATTGAGTTTGTTTTGCTTCTATTTGTTCTAATTTTTCTAAAAATTCATCAGTAAGCTTTTCATATTCTTTAATAGCCTTCTGATCCCAGTGGCCTTCTTCTGAAATTCCAAATTCGTCCCAAAATTTGACTCTTTCCATCGCTTTTACGATATGCTTGAATACATACTCCTTGTAATCCTCCGTAGCATCTTGCAGCGTAATACTGTCTGTCTTCGTATTTTTCGTAAACATGACGGGTATGATTCCCAAAACATCAAACTCATTCCCGTATGTCTCTTGAAAGTCCACGAGATGAACTAAAAACTTTTCTACAGATCTATAAGATCTCCGGTGTGTTTGCATTACTATCAGACTATAGTCACAAGCATAAATCGCATTATTACTAAAATCGGAAATCGTAGGAGGGGTATCGATTAATATGATATCGTACTCGTCTCTTACACCTTCAAGAAAATTATTCAGTTCTTTAACTTTATTGAAGGTATCTTTATAGCGATATTTTTTAATGAGATGGTCTGGAAATCCAATCAAATCAAAGTCGCTGGGGATTAAATCTAGATTTTTAGATAATCGACGTGTTGTTCCAGCTCGATCTCCACTTTGTATTCCTTCGTAGATAGTAGCGTAGCCTTCATCATTGAGAGCATCCGGCTTCTCTGCGTTATTATATGTTCGAATCAAAAGCTCAGTCGCATCAGCCTGAGGATCAAAATCCACAAGTAAAGTCTTTATCCCTTTTTTCTCAGACAAGACGTAGGCAAGGGCGCATGCTGTCGATGTCTTAGAAACACCGCCTTTGAAGTTATTTATACTTATAATCTTCCCCAATCTTTTCACTCCTTTATATTACTTTACATGCATAACATGTTATATATAATATATAGCATACAATATATTATATGTTGCGTATAGTTTTTAGATAAATTTTAAAAGCATAGGATCAATCAAATATATCGCATTTTCACTCTTATACTATATCAAAAAAACATACAGTATATTATATACTGTATGCTATATATTTACCTCTACTATTCAATATAAATCTTTTATCGTGTATCTATTATAAGAGTTTGTCTTTAAAGTCTTCACGGAATTCCTTCTTCTTTTCACTTTCATTTGAGAAGAATTTAATTCCCAATAACCTAACTTCCTCGTTCTCAGACAAGACCTCTATATTCTCATTTTCGCTTAATGACATCAAGAACTCTTCTTTCCATCGATCTTCCAATTGCAAATGGCCCCCTTTGGGTTCTAGGAAGACCTGGTAGGTGTAGTCTTCGCCCTGGAGATAGAGCAGAAAGTCAGGCATGAAGCCTCGTGTACCATTGATTTCAACAATCTTCACTTTGCGTTCATTCCGGATGAGGTAGACCTCTTGATACTTTTTTTTAAGTTCTTCTATATAATCATTGATAAAGTCGATAAACGTGCTTTCCAGACTGTTGACGATGGCCTTATCGTAGACATACCAATGATTATCCCGCATATTCCTTTTCTGCAGGGTTTCGCTCATATTGGATACTTTGGCATTCACCTTATTCAGTTCAATATAGTAGTCATTAATCATCTCGGACATGGCCACACCTTCGAACACAGGCGTGCCACGCTCCTTCATATAGTTTGCCTTTATCTTTTTTTCTACATAATCCAGATATTTCTCCACCATTTTAAGTTTACTCAATGGACTTAAATCATGCAATTCCAATTCCAGTGGCAGAGTCACATGGAACGTTAAGTTCCCAAGAAAATTGGGACTTTCAATGAAGTCCTTCATGCTTGATAGGGCAGGGATGTAGGCTTTGAAGTTGCTGAAGTGGAAGAAGGGCTTTCTCTGTATCGCCTTTCGTATATAGATACGGTCTACATGCCACGTCACTTCATGCCTTTGTCCACCACCCGTCTGTTCCATCCGTTTGCCATAATGCTGCTCAACAGTGGTTTCAAATGGAATCTCATAGTCTGTGCTCACGTTGTAGTGGGAGAGTGTTCGATAATCATCCGCAGTGGTTTTCTCCAGTTTATTGATATAAATCTTGCCATTCTTAAATACTGGACTCTTTTTAAAGGCAGGCTTGAGTTTCGCTTCCAACCGATCGTATTCGTCCTCTTTTACTTGTATGCTTGCCGATTCGAGTGATTTTTCCAGATTCTTTATATAGGCATTCTCATTGATTGTATGATAGTGCAGACTTTCAATGACTTTGAGATCCGTCTGTACCAAATCGAACCGTCTTGTATATGAGCGCACTTCTTGGTACTCAAAAGGGTAGTAGCGAGCACCACGACCAATCAGCTGAGCTTCACTGTCTGTCGTGGTTTTCGTTGAAGTCGCACCTTCACTGATTCTCACTATATCGAACAGGTTCAATACATCCCAACCTTCATTCAGCTTTGCGACGGCAAAGATGGCACGAATCGGATTGTTGTCTTCTTCCAATGTATTCAACAGCAGGGCATTATCTTCCGAAAGGAAGGCTTTATCATTGGCGTTTAGAATGGTTTCTTCTGTGAAATCCCACTGCAGGTCACGAATGACTTCAGGCAGTGGCTGATCTTTATAATACTCGAACATCTTGCTCCATATACTGTTCTCATGCTTGTAGGTGGCATGGCCAAGAGTGATGATATGCGACAAGCTTTCCACGTTCAGTCCCTGTACAGTGTTCAATAGGCGTTCATTAGCGGATAGGGAAGTCGCAATCTTATTGGACTTGAACAGAATGATTGGCTTTAATGAGATATCATTTGCTTGGGCAATGTATTTGCGGTACTGGCTCAAGAGAATGGCGTTCAGCATCTTGTTTTCATCTGCTTCATCGGCACGCAACAGCACCACATTCTTCGAATACCCATCATTCATGAATCGTCTCAGATCATATTGATAGACGATTTTGTCCTTATATTTTTCAAATAGTACATCCTGATTCAAGTTGATGGTTGCTGTATACTCCAATAGTCGGTTGGCAGGGTTGAGTTGAAGCAGGGTGTTGACAGTATTCTCCCACGTTCTTTCTTCATACTCTCTGGTATTCAGTTTCCGTTTATTCCGCCGTGTCCATGCGTTGATATGGTGGGCTTCATCAGCCAACAGCACAAGGCGCGTATTCTCCAGCGATTCATAGGTCAATGCATTTTCTTTGGGTTCTGTCAGGTCAGTGTGGAGCTTTTGGATGGTGGTTAATTTTAAATAGATTGTATTGGCATCTGGGAACGCCGGGAATACATCGACCACTTGAATGGAAATTCGCTGTCCATCTATCACAATGCCTTCTTTTCTGAATAGATATTTACTGGAACTTTCATTTGTAAGGTTGTCATAGGTCTTTTTAATGATGGCATCACTGTTCACAAAGAAGATGAAGTTCTGTTGGTTATGTTCTTTGAATAGATATAGGATGGTCGATGCCAGGACGAGTGTTTTTCCTGATCCCGTCGCCATATGGAACAGCAGGTGATTGAATGAGAGATCTGCGTTATCCAGTTTTTGTGTATAGATGAGCTGTTTCAATGCCTGTGACTGGTATTCCCGCAAAGGGTGTCTCAGATTATCCTGTACATAATCCGGCACTTCAGGTGGCTCTACGAACAGGGAGTTGAACTGTGCTTCAATTCTTCTATGGAGGATTTCATTACTCATCCGTGTCACCTTCTTCTTGGTAGAAGGAATGATTAAATTCTTTTACTGAATCAGGAATCTCATACTGACTGTCTTCAATTTCTGAGTAATTGAGATACAGTCGGTTCATATCCAACACTTGGATAAGCACGTCTTTTTGTTCTGCTAAAGATAATGACTTGAAGTTCTCGTCTTGTGTCGTAGCCTTATCTAAGTCCACTTTGAAGTTCAAATAAGCAGATGTTTTCATCTTATCAATGACGTGTTCTAATGCTTCAGTGCTTGAGCAATCTTGAATAGCCTGGAGGTATTCTTCATTCAAGCTATATAATTCAGCATAGACAAAGCTGCCACCGCCTTGCCACTCAACGTCTTTTGAGATACCTCCTTGTTCACCGTCAATCACTTTTTGTAATCGTGGAACTGATACTGTATTAATATAGTTCATTTGTTCTACACCAATAAAACGGCGGTTCATTTTCATTGCGACAGATGGGGTAGTTGCAGACCCCATGAAGAAATCTAGCACTAAATCTTTTTCATTAGTAGATATATCGACTAGGTAACTAATGAGTCCTTCAGGTTTAGAATATTTGAATATACTTTCTTCGAACATTTGTTTTAAGTGTTTTTCAGATTGTGTATTAGAATATTTGTTTATCACACCTAAAGGTTGCATTTTCCTCTCCATGATATTCCCTTCATTATCTGCCTTCAAATATTGCTTGGTATAGACGACCCACTCATCATTATTATTTTTTTTAAAAATTATAAAGCCATTCTCTAATCCCCACTTAAACTTCTTCTTCCCCCATCTCCACACTGCTTTTTTACCGTTATTATTATCTGAAGGATAAATGTAACTTCCATCAGGAGTTTCTATTGGATAATCTAAAGCTTTGGAATACTGAATTGAACCCATACCTAGTTTTTGTGTATAATACTTCCCTCTCGTTTCTTCATATTCATCTCTTTCTTTATACCTAGCTTCATTTGTGATATTAACAGGTAAAATTTGAGCTTTATCAACATTTTTTGCATAAACTAAAATAAATTCATGTTTGTTTTTGAAAAATTTACTGTCAGATTTCCCTCCACCTTCTTTATTTTCCCATACTAATGTTGTAATATGATTTCTCTTCTCAAATATTTCATCCATTAAAACTGTGAGATAGGCTTGTTCATTATTATCTATATTTATAAATATTAAACCATCATTCTGTAAAAGGTCATAAGCTATTTCTATTCTATTCTTCATAAAAGTCAGCCATGTTGAACGATTAAATCTATCGTTATATTTAAAAGAATCTTTACCAGTATTATAAGGAGGATCAATATAAATCATTTTAATTTGATTCGAGAATCGTTTTTTTAGTGCGCTTAGTGCTAACAAATTATTACCTTTAATAATTAGATTATCCTCATTTTTAAAATCTGTTATTTTTTCTTCTCCATTTTTTGTATACAGTTTACTGTTGATCAAAACCTTAGGAGATAGCAAAGTATCGATTTCTTCTTTCGCTAAAGTGTTATGATAATAAACTTCATCTTTCCCTATTTCCTCTGCCGTCATTCCTCCTTCCAACACCCCATCTTTGTGCGGAAAATCAAGCACGACATCCGTATTGTATTTAAGGTACTTATTCTCACTGGTCAGTCCAATTTCATTCGTATACTTTGTAAAGCTGTTATCCCAATAGTTTTTGAAACGTAGCATACTAATAAAATCTTCCACTTTAAAAATTAAACCTGATGGCAATTGAAGTGAGTATGTATTTCTTATTAGCTCGTTTGATAGAAGGACTGTCATTAGTTTCTCATCGTACGTTCGTATATCTTCAATTACTTTGTTCTTCAATAGCGTATTTTCGTTCCAGTATTTAGGGAATGGCTTTAGAACATTATTTATCTCTTGTTGGAGCTTTGTTTCCATAAAATCATTTCTCTCCGATCTTTTTTTCAGACTTACTGTTAATCATATTATATATAGTACCTCTTGATACCCCAGTCATTCTGATGATTTCATTTATCGTGTACTTCTTACTCTCATACAGGGAAATGACCTTTTCTCTTTTGTCTTTAGGAAATTTTGGCCTTCCCCCCGTTCTACCCCTTGAACGGGCTGATTCTAAACCTTTTTTCGTTCTTTCGCTCAATAGATTAGCTTCGAGCTCTGCGAAAGCACTCATCATGGTAAAGAACATTTTCCCCATTGCATCTTTAGTATTGATATTCATATCTATTATTTCTAAATCTATATTCTTTTCATCAAGGTGTTGAGATAGTTCTATTAATTGTTTGGTTGTCCGCCCTAGTCGATCTAATTTAGTAATGACTAAAGTGTCTCCCTCCCGTAAATAGTCGAGGCATTTATCTAATTCTGTTCTTTTATATTTCCGTCCACTTACCTTTTCGGAAAATATTCGATTACAACCATATTTATTTAAGACATCAATTTGACTATTTAAATTCTGATCTCTCGTACTGACTCTGGCATAACCAATTTTACTCATAATATTTCCTCCTTATTTATCTCCTAGTAGGGGGTTATATGTATTCTATTCTCTAAATGGCCCTCATAGAACTTGGTTACAGTACAAAAACTCAATAGGTTTTAAAATATTGTACAAAGATAATTGTACGGGTTTTTGTACTTACAATCTATAGTGAAATCAACTATATTTCATTCTCCTCGAATATTCCAATAAACGGTCGTTTATTGGATGGTTATATAAAAACTATTATCCCAATTTAAGAGTTATTCCATCCCTCTTTTAAACGCTATTTTGCCGAGCCGAATTTAGCTAAAATTTTGGCAGCTCTCTATACGATTCAATTTCAATCTAAAAGAGCACAAAAGAATTCAATAATGAATAAACAATTTTGTAATATAAACTATTCACCTCAAACCTGGTTCAAGATATAATCAAAAATTACAAATCTTTATTCAAATAAATACTTGAATGATTAAATAGGGGAAGATATACTATATTCAAATGAATATTATAATAAGAAGGTGATTGATATGAATAAGAAGGATACTTGTGAAGTTTTTTGTTATGACGAAGAAAAGGTCAATCGAATACAGGAAGATATACAGCAGGTAGATATTTCTGGTGTTTCTCAATTGCTGAAAGCAATTGCTGACGAAAACAGAGCCAAAATCACCTATGCTTTATGTCAGGAGGAAGAATTATGTGTGTGTGATGTCGCAAATATCATTGGTGTTTCAGTAGCAAACGCTTCCCATCATCTAAGAACGCTTTATAGACAAGGAATAATCAAGTTTAGAAAAGAAGGGAAGCTTGCTTTCTATTCATTGGATGATGAGCATATCAAACAGATCATGATGATTGCATTAACACATAAGAAAGAAGTGATGGCTAATGTCTGAACAACAGACAAAATTAATGGATGAAGAAATGAACACATATCGGGTTCAAGGATTCTCGTGTGCAAATTGTGCAGGAAAGTTTGAAAAAAACGTTAAACACTTGCCCAATGTTCAAGATGCAAAGGTCAATTTCGGTGCTTCCAAAATTTCTGTATATGGCGAAGTGACTGTTGAGGAGCTGGAGAAAGCAGGCGCGTTTGAAAATCTTAAAGTGGCACCTGAAAAAACGACGAGAGCACCTGCCGCTGAAGATAAGGAGAAGGAAGAAAAAGTTCCGTTCTATAAAAAACATAGTACATTGCTTTACTCTACGTTATTCATGGCACTCGGTTTTGTTTCCATGGGCGTGAATGGAAATGGTAATGTTGTAACGGCTCTTCTATTCATTACATCGATGCTCGTCGGGGGAACCTCTCTGATGAAAACTGGTCTCCAGAACCTGGTGCGGCTTGAGTTCGATATGAGAACACTCATGACGGTTGCTGTAATTGGTGGTGTTCTGATAGGAGAATGGGCGGAAGTCTCGATTGTGGTCATTCTCTTTGCCATCAGTGAGGCATTGGAGCGCTTCTCCATGGAACGAGCAAGAAAATCGATCACTTCATTGATGGATATTGCTCCGAAAGAGGCACTGGTCAGACGCGGTGGGCAGGAAATGATGGTTCACGTGGATGATATTGCTGTTGGGGATATCATGATAGTCAAACCGGGACAGAAAATCGCAATGGATGGTGTCATCGTGAATGGTTACTCGTCCATCAACCAGGCAGCCATCACCGGCGAGTCGGTCCCAGTCGAAAAATTTGAAGATGATGAAGTGTTTGCAGGGACGCTCAATGAAGAGGGCTTCCTTGAAGTGGAAATCACCAAACTTGTTGAGGATACGACGATTGCTAAAATCATTCACCTAGTGGAGGAAGCACAGGGAGAGCGTGCCCCTTCGCAGGCATTCATTGACAAGTTTGCGAAGTACTATACGCCGGTCATCATGGTCATCGCAGCGCTGGTTGCAGTACTGCCCCCACTGTTCTTCGGTGCCAGCTGGGAAACATGGGTCTACCAGGGACTGGCAGTGCTTGTTGTAGGATGTCCGTGTGCGCTCGTCATCTCCACACCAATATCGATTGTATCCGCAATCGGTAACGCTGCAAAGAAAGGTGTGCTTGTGAAGGGTGGTATCTATCTCGAGGAGATCGGTGCACTGAAGGCAATCGCTTTTGATAAGACGGGCACCTTGACTAAAGGCGTTCCGGTTGTTACTAATTTTGAAGTAATCAGTAATAAAGTCGATGAGCAAAAGATGATCGCGATCATCACTGCTTTGGAATATCGTTCTCAACATCCTTTAGCAGCAGCGATTATGAATAAAGCGGATGAAGAAAACGTCTCCTATGCCGACATCCCTGTAGAAGACTTTTCTTCAATCACAGGCAAGGGAATTACAGGTAGAATAGATGGCTTCTCATATTATGTTGGAAACCCGAAATTGTTTGCAGAGCTATCTAAATCGAGCGTTGATAATAAAATTGAAAATACTGTTGAATCTCTTCAAAAGCAGGGTAAGACAGTCATGCTGGCAGGAACAGAGAATGGCGTTGAGGCTATTATTGCTGTGGCGGATGAAGTCAGGGAGACAAGTAAGGAAGCACTTCATAAATTGCATCAATCTGGCATTAAAAAGACTGTCATGCTTACTGGCGATAATCATAGTACCGCCAATGCAATCGGAGGAGAAGTTGGCGTCACCGACGTCAGATCGGAACTGCTGCCACAAGATAAACTGGAAGTCATCAAAGAGTTGAAAACAAAATACAATCATGTTGCCATGGTCGGAGATGGTGTCAATGATGCACCGGCTCTGGCAGCCTCCACAGTTGGAATCGCAATGGGCGGGGCAGGTACGGATACAGCACTTGAAACAGCCGATGTTGCATTGATGGGTGATGATCTGAAAAAACTGCCGTTCACACTCAAACTGAGCCGGAAAACGCTGAACATCATCAAAGCCAACATCGCCTTTGCAATCGGAATCAAGGTCCTTGCACTGCTGCTGGTCATTCCGGGCTGGCTCACGCTTTGGATCGCCATCCTCTCCGACATGGGTGCTACCCTTATAGTGGCATTGAACGGCATGCGACTCATGCGAGTGAAGGAAGAAGAATAAATTTATGGTTTGAACACATTGGTACACGATGAGACAGTAAGCAGAGAGAATGTTACAGGGCGCTTTTCCTCCTGGAAAAGCGCCCTGTAACTGGTTTGGAGTGAGAAAATGCTAACAACAGTGTTTACGGCCGCGACCATTTACGTAGCAACAGGAATCGACTACCTCGTTCTTTTGATTACATTGTTTTCGCAAGTGAAAAAAGGGCAGGCAAAACACATCTGGATTGGAAAGTATGTTGGGACGATCATCGTTATAGGCGTGAGCCTTCTAGTCGCCTTGGGAGTCGCGAACTTAGTCCCTCAGGAGTGGATCATCGGGCTTCTCGGTCTTTTGCCCATTTATTTAGGCATAAAGGTGTGGACGAAAGGGGAAGAAGATTCAGATGAAAGCAGCATTCTTTCTGTTTTTCCTCTGGTAAGTCAAATCAATTGTTTGTAACGGTTACTTTAATCGTATTGTCATCAAGCGCAGATGATTTTTCCATCTATGTACCTTACTTTACAACGTTAAATGCGAATGAAATCCTCGTTTCCATTATCGTTTTTCTGATTATGATCGGCGTTTTGCTCTATCTCGGCTATCGTTTGGCCAAATTGGATTTCTTATCGGAAAAAATCGAAAGATATGAACGCTGGATCGTTCCGTTTGTTTTAATAGGTTTAGGAATATATATCATGGTTGAAAATGGCACATTCAATGTCTTGTTCTCAATTCTTTAATATTTGATTGGATAAAATATCAATTCTGAGATATTCAAATTTGTTTCTCCATTATAGAAAATTAAAAGTTGACCTCTTCCATGGGAAAGGCCAACTTTTAATTAGCAGTAAAGATTCACGCATTTCTCAATAGTTATATCACCTGAAAGATGACCAGCAGTATGACCAACATGTAGATGAGATAGCTTACATCAAAAGCCAGGACTTGCCAGCGCTTGAATCCAGGTTGCTTGCTGCCCCAACTGACAAAAGCGATGTAGAGGATGGGCATGAGCGCCACAAACAGAAGGTTGACCCAATAGAGCTGGAAGTTTTGAACCGGCACGCTGACTAGTGCCAGAGGAACGAAGGCGACCGTCATGGTGATGGCGTTATCTGCAATCACACTGGTCGTTCCTGCTGTGACTTCACCCCCTCTGGAAACGCTCCAAGTCTTGAACACTTCTGGCGCCGTGCTCATTATGCCGGTGATGAATAATCCGCCGACCACTTTCGAAATGCCAAATGCTACGACTATATTTTCCGTCGCTTTGACAATGAAGTAGGCGCCGACAACTATGGCAGCAGCACCGGCAATCGCCAGCCAGATCTGTTTGGCACTCCATTCCACCTTTTCACCCTGTCCCCGGCCTCTGAAGATCGCCTGGGCGAGAAAGACAAGGTAGGCACCAAGCATAATCCAGCCGTCTATGGGTTGCAGTCCACGCCAGGGGACGGGAAGCGTCAGCACTGCAACCAGCACCAGTATACCCAGATAAGGCAGTGCAAGTACGGTTACTGTTTTTGGATCCAGGTATAGTATGTGTTCTTCTAAGTGCTGTTCGTGACTCTCATTTTTGGAGTTTGAATTGCCTGTCTGCTGTTTGAATGTCTTCCTTGTCGCAAAATAAGCGATCGTGACCATCAGCGGAATCGAGATGATATTAGAACCTAACAGATTCCCCAGACCGATTTCGGCAGAACCGGTAAGAACACTGGTCACATTGATTCCCACCTCAGGGCTGGCGGTGACGATGGCCAGGAAAGCCGCCCCTGCCGAAGCTGTCAGGCCCCACTGTTTCCGGAGGTTTTTGAGCGGCTTCACCAGCTGCTCAGCCCCCCAGTGGGCGCCCCAGGCAGCAATGATTAATACGAATGCCCATAACCAGGTGCTCATGATACATTCTCCTCTCTTCATCAGTTACGGTTTATTTTTTGTCATGCTTATACCATTTGAAAGAACAGGACTGTTATGATTTAATCTCCGTATGGTTTGAAAAATACCCATTATGGAATACTCACAATCTATTAAAATATATTGTCTGGGCTGTGATACGCAATGCATTTAATCGAGAAGCTATATACGCTCATTATTTTCTTGGCTGTAATTATTGGTATAGGCATGGGACAAGTGGAAATCATACGAACTAATGCGGAAAGCTTTATTGTTCCTTTACTAGTAGTAATGCTATATATTACTTTCTTGCAAATTCCCCTTGAAGAAATAAGGAAAGCATTTAAAAACATAAAATTTACGTATACCTCAGTCACTATCAACTTTGTCTGGTCGCCTATTTTGGCATGGCTCCTAGCACTAATATTCCTAAGTGACCATCCAGCATTATATATTGGTTTTATTATGCTGATGGTCACACCATGTACTGATTGGTACTTGATATTCACTGGGATAGCAAAAGGAAATGTAGCGTTATCAACAGCCATTCTGCCTCTGAATCTAATCTTACAAGTCACTTTGCTACCTGTTTACCTTCTTATTTTTGGTGGAACGACAGGAGTTATCGAATTTGCGTTTCTGGTAGAAAGTATTTTAGTTGTTTTGTTCATCCCGTTAGTTTTGGCACTTCTGACAAAAGTGTTTTTAAAACATAAGCAGCAGTTAAAAGATGGTTTGATATCCAATCTTAGCGTATTGCCTATAATTTTTCTAAGTCTCGCAATTATGGCTATGTTCGCATCGCAAGGGCAATTATTACTGGATAATGTAGATTTAATGTGGCAAATAACAATACCAATCCTTTTATTTTTCATAGTGAATTTTTTCGTTGGTCAAAAAGTTGGGAAGATTATGAGGTTTTCGATACCTGACAGAACCAGTTTGAGCTTGACTACCTTGGCTAGAAATTCGCCAATTGCTTTAGCAATCGCTATGACTGCATTTCCGGATCAGCCTTTAATCGCATTAACGTTGGTCATCGGACCATTATTGGAGTTACCTATCCTGGCAATGATCACTCAAATTTTGATATTTATTTCTAAAAATAAAAATCCATAAAAAAGATTCATTACCCTTCAGCACCCATCAAATTATTTTGATGGGTGCTTTCTTGATTTGCTAATATATTTAAAAACAGAGTTGGGATTTTCTAATAATTCCACCTATTGAAGGTATAACCTTGACAAAACGTCTAAAACCATTCTACTATGTGTACATATGATGAAGTAATCATATTATCCGTTGGTAAATTCAACGACTTTCAGGAGTGATTGAATATGGAAAATACAAAGCAAGACAAAGTTTTCAATAATAATAAGAATCTTGATGAAGAAACTTTATTTATGGTATCGCAAACTTTCAAAGCGTTGAGCGACCCCACAAGAATCAGAATACTGAATCTGCTTTTTCACAATGAATATTCTGTAAATGATATTGCGGAAAATTTACATCTAAGGCAATCTACGGTCTCCCATCAGCTGAGATTTCTGAAAAACTTGAGACTAGTCAAATATAGAAGAGATGGGACGAGCATATACTATTCCCCGGATGACACACATGTAATGAACATGCTGGAAGAAACCATCAGCCATGCACGCCATTTTTAAAAAACAGATATGATGGGCGGTTACAATTTATTATATTGAGAAGTGAACATACGTTTAAATGGGAAGGTGATATGAATGAGTCAGGACCATAATCATACTCATAATGCCAACAAAAAAGTATTAATGTTCAGTTTTATTATCATCACAGTATATATGATAATAGAAGCAGTCGGTGGATTTTTGACCAACAGTCTGGCCTTGTTGGCTGATGCAGGTCATATGTTAAGTGATTCTATTTCGTTAGGGATAGGGCTTCTAGCATTTATTTTCGGTGAGAAAGCTGCAAACTACAGCAAAACCTATGGATATAAACGGTTTGAAATTCTTGCGGCAGTCTTTAATGGTGTGACTTTAGTACTCATTGCCGGCTATATTTTCTACGAGGCATATGGTCGCTTTATGGACCCTCCTGAAGTAGCGTCCACTGGCATGCTGATAATCGCTACCATTGGACTGCTTATAAATATACTGGTCGCATGGCTCATGATGCGAGGAGGCGATACGAAAGGGAACCTGAATATCAAAGCTGCATTTTTACATGTACTCGGTGATTTGCTTGGTTCTGTCGGTGCAATTACAGCAGCTCTGCTAATGATCTTCTTCGATTGGGGCTGGGCCGATCCACTGGCGAGTGTGGTGGTTGCTGTGCTTGTGCTTATAAGTGGATGGCGTGTAACCAAGGAATCGCTCCATGTATTGATGGAAGGTACGCCTAAAAATGTCCAACTGGATGAAATTTTTGAAACAATAAAAAATGTTCCAGGTGTGAAGGGATTACACGATCTGCATGTCTGGAGTATTACAAGCGGACAAAATGCCCTTTCATGTCATATAGTAGTAGATGGAGAGATAACAATACTGGAAAGTCAAAAAATCTTGAGAGAAATTGAGCAGGGATTAGAAAGCAGAGAGATTGGCCATACTACAATTCAAATGGAAAATGAAGACCATCCACACGAAGATTCATTGATCTGCCAAAATGAATATGGGATCTCAGAGCATAAGCATGATAATTAGAGGACTGTGTATATCATGAAGATAAGCTTTGTTTTTTTACTCTAGACATCTGTTGACGATTTGATTACAAGTGAGTTTGAGATATTCTTGTTTCTTGTTTGGTGATAAGATTACGTGGTAATCAAAAATTATTCATATAGGAAAAGGTGATAAATATGTTAGGTAGGTTATATCTGCTTTTGGCCGTGGTTAGTCTATCCTTTATTGTTCTGCCTGGTACAGTTTATGGGCATTCTGTTCTGGAGGAATCGGAGCCGGCAGATGGGGATCAACTTGAGGAAGGTATAAATAATATGGAGCTCTCTTTTAGTACAAAGGTTGAAAATGGGAGTACGCTCTCCCTTATAAGCGAAGACGACCAAAAAATCCAGCCCTCGTCTGTTGATATAGATGATAATGTTATGAGCGCACAATTTGAAGAGTCTCTTAGCCCGGGCGAATATGACGTAAATTGGGAGATAGTGGGGGCGGACGGTCATCCGATCGAAGGTCAATACACCTTTTCAATCTTGGGACCCGGTAGTCAAAATCAAGAGCATGATGAACAGAATGAAGATGATGAGGGAAGTGAGGTTGTAAACAACGCACAAAATTCAGAAACCAATAATATATCAAATCAGAAGGACAACAATACAAACGAAGGTTCTTCATTAGGCATGGGAATAGTAGTCGTCCTTGCTTTTGCTGGTTTAATACTAGCGGGTGGTATGTGGATCAGAAAAAGAAAGAATAGAAGGTGATTGGAATACTTTTGACCTCCGTCACAGAATTCATACTATATGTTTGTTTTTCAATACTTATCGGTTCCCTGATTCTATTCATGGTTCCGAAAAATAAAAAAACTGATGTATACATACCGAAAAAACTGCTATATTTATCAGCGATTCTGATACCTGTAGCCGCCTTCGCTCCCGTATTACAAACTGCAATTATACTAGCTTATGGTATGGACCTCTGGTCGATTCTTACAAATATTATACTGACTTTTGAAATCGGCAAAGCTTGGGTGTTCATCAGTATCGTAACTATTATTCTGATATTTGTATTGAAATCAAAAAACTTATCAACAAAAATGCATTTGAAAACATGGGCATTGTTTCTGGTTTTGTTGATGCTGCTGGGTTATACGAGATCCGCGCATGCGTCGACCATTACTGAATGGAGAGGTTTTCTCTTTCAGACACTTCACTTCCTCTCTGTCACGATATGGATAGGAATCCTCTTCATAGTCAGTTGGTTTTCCAAAGACAAAAGAAACTGGAAAGCTTTCCTGAAATGGTTTACACCAGTTGCCATGGTATGTCTTATCATTGCAATGGTGGCTGGTTATTTTACTATGGGGATTGATATCGATTCCTATGACGATCTGGATGCCTCCATCACCCAAGAGTACCAGAATAGCCTTATTACCAATTATGGGCAAGCGCTGTTGCTGAAACATATACTTATCATTTCACTTGTATTATTTGCTCTGGTTAATGGTGTCATGTTTAGAAAGAGATATAATGATGAATCGTTCCATCCTCTAAAATGGGCTCGTATGGAAAGCTTCTATGCTTTAATTGTATTTGGAGTGACAGCTTTTATGGGCCAGTCCTGGCCACCGCATCAAATTTATAGCTTGATTAAAACAGAAGGTGCTTCGCCACTGTTTACTGCTCTATATGATGGAGATATTGTAAATGACATTCAAAATGCAGGGCAAAGTGGTGTGTTTAATGTGACCATATCTTTCGGACTGGAGAATTATTTGCTGTTGGGCTTGGGCTCATTGTTTTTAGTATTAACTGTGTATGCAGCAACATATAAGAAGTCCGTATTCTTATCTACAAGCTTCTCTTTACTGATGTCTATTTCCTTTTATATGGCGATTATATTAGGGATTCAATAAGTATGATTTAATATATTACTCGAAAAAGAGATGCATATCTTTTAAATTGATATGCATCTCTTTTTATTATTTTTCACTATGCTGATAAAAGAAATCTTTACTTTAGCTTTTTAAACATAATTACTTACCTTTTTGGGGATACTCTCTTCTCCCCAAGTTTTATAGGATGAGAACGTGAAATCACCAGAATTTAAGACAGTTACTGGAGCGGGAGAATCTCCTAGTATTACTAGTTCTTCAATCAAACGCTGTGAATTCATCGCTTGAGCCTGGTCTGCTTCAAGGTTTTTGGTGGCTATAATAATAAATAAAACGATTAAAGCTGTAGCGACCAAAGTGATAATTATAAGAATAATTACAGTCAGTTTAGAATTATTCCTTTCCCTCTCTTTCATAGAAGCACCTACTTGTTTATTTTGAGTTAAGTATATCATTCAATGATATACGAGAAGAACCTCAGTTAACCATTTTTCGATATTATTTGTAAAAGAGGGTGCAATACACATTATCAACTCTCGTATGAAAAGTGACAATATGCAGTGATATACCACCAATATGAAAGCTTTTCCATATTGTTACCAAGTGTCATAATACTGTCATCCAAGAGTAAATTGTTAGATGCTACAATGAAAACTATAAATGAATGACAGGATGGTGATAAAAGTGAAAAAACGCACCAGGAATATTTTAAGAGTGAGCATTATTGTAACCGTCACCTTACTGATTGGCATTACACTATGGTTCAATCTCACTTCCGGCCCAAAGACGCTGAATGTCGGCGATCAGGCCGTGGACTTCAAGCTGGAGACACTCGAGGATGAGGAAGTCCAACTGTCCGAACTCACCGAAGAGAAGGGTGTCATACTCAACTTCTGGGGGACGTGGTGCCAACCCTGCCGAGAAGAGATGCCGGATATGAATGACGTCTATACGGACGGTCATGAAGACTACGAAATCGTGGCTGTCAATCTCAGGGAGAATGAGCAACAGATTGAGCAGTTTCTTTCGGGCCTAGATGCAGATCTCAAATTCCCGATTGCGCTCGACCGATCAGGAGATGTCACCGAAGCTTATAATATCGGCCCGCTGCCGACGACCATCGCAGTCAACCGGGACGGCATCGTGATAAAAAAGCAGGAGTACCAGCTGACTCCCGAAGATATAAAAACCTTCATAAGTGAAGCCACAGAATAGGATGAATACATAATGGAACTGAAAGAAATCAGATGTGAATCCTGTGGTCATGTCAACCCCCCCGGCACCCAGCTGTGTCAGTCCTGTGGGAAGATGATCAACAGCGATTATGATAAAAATAAAATAAAAGATGTCATGCGCTATGACGGCAGTGCTGTCAGATCCAAGACACGGTCGAAGAGCATCTTCGACAAAATTTGGATATTCTTCACCTCCGTGAAAGTCGGGATAGGAATTATACTAGCAATCACCATCGCTTCAGCAATCGGTACCATATTCCCTCAGGAGTACTTCATACCGATTGGTGCAGATCCAGCGCAATACTATACTGAGAACTATGGTACGCTCGGATATCTGTACTACTCCCTCGGATTCCACAACCTCTATTCCTCCTGGTGGTTTTTAATTCTTAATGGAGTCCTGGCTTTGGCCATCATCGCCGCCAGCATTGATCGTGGTGTACCGCTGTTCAAATCACTCCGCAACCAGCGGGTCAGGAAACATGATTCCTACTTTGGAAGACAGCGGCTCACCCTCCGCCAGGAGGACGGAACGGATGCAGAAGGGCTGGTCGACAGACTGTCGAAGAAACGGTACAAGGTGAAGAAAGACGGCGACAGCTACCTGCTTGAGAAGGGCAGGCTGTCCCGCTATGGACCATACATAAACCATACGGGTCTCATCATCCTGCTTTTCGGCAGCATGCTCAGATTCTTCCCGGGCATGTATGTCGATGAAATCATCTACTTCAACGAAGGGGAGACAGAGGAGATTCCGACGACCGGGGGGCAATACTATGTGAAGAACGAAGCCTTCATCATGGACACCTATGATGAAGATGCCGACGCAGTCTTCAGTGAGACATTGCAGAACAGCAACGCGATGACGGTCAGCAACTTCCAGACGGATGTCACCGTCTATGAAAACCAGAGTGCGGATGTGGTCGGCAGCCAGCCGGATCTCGAGAAGGTGGATGACTACAGCATACGGGTCAACCACCCATACAGATTCGGCAACTACGAGCTCTATCAGTCGAGCTATGACAACTCACAGATGAAGTCCATGACGTTCAGTCTGGAGGACCAGAACGGGAAGACGGTGGGGGACACCTTCACAGTCACTCTGGATAACCCGGAAGAATCATATGAGATCAATGATGATATCACGGTCAACATGCGGGCCTATTCACCGGATTTCCTCGAAATCGCGGATAACGGCACACTCGTTTCGGAGACACCGGTACCTAGGAATCCCGCATTCGTCTTCGAGGTTACCGGCGCAGGGGAAAGCGAACTCAGT
>NZ_JAGFLY010000005.1:0-262304 GCF_021991715.1 Salinicoccus sp. ID82-1 | reverse complement strand
CATTTAATCATAAAAAAACGGGGAACCCATCGGCTCCCCGTCCTTCATTTACGATTATTTCGTTGTCGCTTTGATTTCTACATCGATGCCATTGTGGGCCATCTTGGAATACGGGCAGACCTCATGGGCTTTCTCCACGTACTCTTCAGCCTTGTCCTGGTCGATGCCTTCGAATTCAACTTCAACTTCCGCTGAAAGCTTGAATCCACCGTCCGATTCGTCTTTCAAGAGTCTTGCTGTTGCCATGACTACGCGCTGCACATCGCCAGCCTTATCTTTTTTCAATACACCATCCAGAGCACTGTTGAAACATGCGCTGTAAGCTGCGGCGAAAAGCTGTTCCGGATTCGTTTCGTTCGTGTCTTCACCGGACATCTGTTTCGGCTGTTTGACATTCATTGAAAATGATTTGTCTTCGCTGTGCACTTCTCCGTCTCTACCGCCTGTATTGATCATCTTGACTTCGTACAATGGTTTCATTAAAGCTCAACTCCTTCATCAGTATGTTTCCATTGTAAGAAACTCACTGCAAACTATCAAATAAACTGCCCGGTCATTCGCACGCATGACCATCCTTATTGCCATCCATTCTAGACTGATACGCTGCATGACCCGCGTGCACACCGTCCGGATAGACCCGTCTCAGCTCGGTACAGTTTGCGAAACGCTCATCTTCACCCTGCGTATCATTCGCGCTTTCCTCCTGATGGATTTCGGAATCATACGGCTGATCGAGCGACCATATGCCGCGCCCTGCCGCTTCAGCTTCCGCCTGTGCCGCCTCCAGCTGCCCGAGGTGTGTCGTATTCGGCGGGTTGATGTACTTGACCTGTGCAAGACCCTCCCTGACCAGCATTTCATTGACCATCTCCCCGTCCGCATAAATATATGCCAGATATCTATCATAATGATCCTGGTCCGGTCCCACATCGAATTCCACTTCAATGCTTGAAGCCTCTTCCAGAATCTCTTTTGTTCTTGCAGAGGCCTCTTTGCCAAACGGCTGTTCACCGATTCTCGGATGGTTCGTTTCGGGAGTATCAATAAGCAGATATCTGAAAGACGCCTCTTCTCCATCAAAGTTGAACCGCGTCGTATCTCCATCAATAAATGATGCTACTGTGACAGGAATCCGCTCTCCCTCTGAAGGCGCTGCATCCTCGGCCCCAAAGGTTTCGCTGATTTCACGAACCGGATTCTCATCGGAGTCCGCAACAAGGAAAGCGATCGCAAAAGCGGCCACTGCAGTGACAAAAGCAATACCAGCATATCTGAGATGTCCTTTTGCATTTTCCTGCTTCTCCATCAGATGAATGATGAAGATCCCAATGGCCATCAGCACAAGGTATGCACCGACTACACTGAAACCGGTGCCGAGGCTAAGTGCTTCATCCATCAACGCAGCAATGAAACCAAGCACTATCGCAATCGTCATCATCATGATGGAGGTTTGCCAGGATTGCTTATGCCCTTTTTGTGTCGCGTGCTTCACCAGTCCCATACCGAAGGTCACACCTGCCATCAAAGCAGCTAAAACAGATAGAATCAAAAACAAATTCATATAACCCCTCTTATTCATTCAATTACTCTAATACTACTACAGTCATCACCAGACACAATCCATTTATACGAATTTATACAACACTTCTCAATATTGCTCATAATCAATATAATTTTATTGATAAACGATAAATAACGTAATATGATAGTATATATCATAATGTGAGGTGTAAAAAATGAAACGTGGATCATCCTTATTTCTAAAAGCTGCTGTCGTACTCATGGCCCTGCCCGTCCTGGCCGGTTTCGTCTATCTGATATACTTTCTGTTAGGAAACCCGATCAATCCTGAGTATGCCCTGATCCTGTATCCGATCGTCATCGGCATACTGCTGACAGTACTGCCCTATCTCTTTGCGCTGGTCCAGGGCTTTAAACTTCTGAACTATATTGACCGGAAGGATGCATTCTCCAATCTGTCGGTCAAGGCACTGCAGAAAATCAAGATTTCAGCATTCATCATCAGTGGCATCTACTTCATTATACTGCCGTTCGTCTATATCGCAGCAGAAATCGATGATGCACCCGGTCTGATCCTCATGGGTATGGTGCCTGTATTCGCAGCACTGGTCATTGCATTTTTCGCTGCCATACTGGAGAAACTGCTGGATGAAGCCATCAACATCAAAACTGAAAACGAACTGACAGTCTGAGGTGAGAATATGACAATCAGAATAAATATTGATGTGATGCTCGCCAAGCGGAAAATGAGCGTCACGGAACTATCCAATAAGGTGGGCATTACCATGGCCAACCTGTCCATACTGAAAAATGGAAAAGCCAAGGCAATCCGCTTCTCCACTCTCGAAGCATTGTGCCGTGCACTCGATTGCCAGCCGGGAGACATACTGGAGTATGAAGAAGAAACGAAGGAATAGCTGAAGAAGAGCGGCCCATCTGCAAAAGTGGGCCGCTTTTCTTCAACTGTTATAGTTGTTTTATTATGAATGAAGCGGAAGTTCTTTGGATTGATGGCTGCGTCATCTACTCAAAAGACTGGTTCCTTCCTTCTCAATTTCCCTCTGCTTGAGTTCTCTTCTCAGTATTTTGCCACTGATCGTCGTTTTTGGGAGCTCCTCCATCACTTCAATCTCCCGTGGTGCCACATGGGCAGCCAAGTTGCTTTTGACGAATACACGTATCTCTTCAAGAAGTGCTTCCGACTGTTCGAATCCTTCCCTCAACACGATGAACGCCTTGACAATTTCTCCGCGAATGGTGTCCGGTTTACCGATAACACCTGCTTCCTGGATGGCCTCATGCTCTATCAGTTTGCTCTCCACTTCGAACGGTCCGATACGTTCACCAGCCGAGTTGATCATATCATCATCGCGGCTATGGAAGAACACATAGTCTTCTGCATCCTGATAGGCCAGATCTCCTGATATATACCAGCCTTCATACTTGAAGTAGGAATCGAATTTATCCTTGTTGCCCCATATCTCTTTCATTAGACCTGGCCATGGTGTGCGGATGGCAAGTTGCCCGACTGCACCTCTTGGGACTTCATTGCCCTCTTCATCCAGAATGCCGACTTCCACGCCAGGGAAGGGCCGGCCCATAGAACCCGGTTTGATTTTCTCACCCGGCAGGTTTACGATCAGATGTGCACCTGTTTCCGTCATCCACCATGTATCGTGGATTCTTACGCCGAGCTGTTCCCAAGCCCAATAGATGACTTCAGGGTTCAGAGGCTCACCTACACTGAGTATATGCCTCAAAGACGAAAGATCGTAATTCCTGATCACCTCTCCTTGCGAAAGAAGCATTCTGAATGCAGTCGGTGCGCTATACCAGATGGTCACCTTGAGTTCCGCAATTAGCTGGTACCAGTTCTCGGCTTTGAAACGTCCGCCCTGAACAACGATTGTCGCCCGGTTCAACCATGGGGCAAACAGTCCGTATACACTTCCTGTGACCCATCCCGGATGTGAAGTGCACCAGTATATGTCATCCTCTTTGATATCCAGGACCCATCTACCGGACTGATACTGGTGCGTTATGACACGATGGGCGTGAAGTACGCCTTTAGGCTTGCCTGTCGAGCCGCTCGTGTAGTGGATCAGCATGCCATCTTCCGGGTCCATCCATTCCACAAGGTCCCCGGCATCATTTTCGACTGGAGAAGCCTCGATATCTTCAGCGAAAAGAATCGTTTTCAGTGAAGGAATATCTTCACGAGGGACACGTTCCACCATATCCCTGTCTGTAATCAGAAGTGTACCATTGCAGTCGTTGATCCGGTCCCTTACTGCGTCCTCCATGAATGCTTCAAACAGTGGTCCGGCGATGGCTCCCACTTTTATGATTGATAGTATTGCAATATAGCATTCCGGTGTTTTCGGAAGAAAGACAAATACACGATCGCCTTTTCTGATGCCATTTTCCTTCAGAATCCGAGCATAGTGATCCGACTTCTCTTTGATCTCCTGGAATGTATAGGACCGCTTTTCTTCCCCATTGGCATAATGAAGTGCCGTTTTGTCACCGTAACCATCTTCCACATGGCGATCGATCGTCTCATAGGCGATGTTCAATTTCCCTGTTGATCTGAATTTCAACCCATCCGCTGCATTATCCCACCTGAATGTCCGCCTCGTATGATCGTAGTCCCCTAGATTATATGCACCTGGTACGGGATCTATGATTTTTGCTTCTCTATGCGACAAGATATCCACTTCCTTTCCTATTTTTCAGCAGCTGCCGGCTGGTTCAGATCAAGACTGTCCAGTATCTCTTTCTTATATTCAGCCAATTCTCCGCTTCCTCTTGTTCTTGGACGTGCTTCATTGATTGCGATCTCCCTCTCCATTTCACCAGGCTGTCCGCGCAGTGTAATGATGCGGTCGCACAAGTATGTGGCTTCATCAATATCATGGGTGACAAGCACTATCGTCGTCTGATATGTCTTCCATATATCCAGCAGCAGATCCTGGAGCTGCATTTTTGTGAACGCATCAAGCGCGCTGAAAGGCTCATCGAGCAGCAGCACCTCCGGAGAGGTGACGAGGGCACGAGCTATGGCTGCACGTTGTGCCATGCCTCCTGAAAGTTCCTTCGGATATGCATTTTCATTACCGGCAAGCCCTACATTTTCAAGGAACGTTTTCCCCTTCGATTCCTTTTCCGCTCTCGTTCCCTTCAGTCCAAATGTGACATTTTCCAATACGGTCAGCCATGGCATGAGACGCGGTTCCTGAAAAATGAAGCCGATTGCATTGCGGACCGCCCCGGGTGCTTTTCCATTGAATTCTATACGACCATCGTAAGCGTCATCGAGTCCTGAAATTGCCCTCAGCACCGTACTTTTTCCACAACCGCTCGTCCCCAATAGGCCGATGATTTCACCAGGTTGTGCTGTAAAAGAAATATTCCTCACCGCCGCTTTGTCATTAAAAGTTCTACCGACATTCCGTAGTTCCAGACTCATCGGAACCCTCCTTCTATGATTTCACCATGCCATCCTGCCAATGCAGTGTCCGAGTTTCTATGATTTTGAGTATCCAGTCCGTCAATTTGCCAATAATTGCAAATAGTATGATGCTTGAAAGGATGATTTCAGGCGATAGGGTATTCTGACCCAGTACCAGAAGGTAGCCGAGGCCACTGCTCGCTCCCATGAGTTCGGCCGCAACAACAAACATCCAGCCGAGGCCAAGCCCGCTTCTCACTCCTGTCAGAAATGACGGAAGTGCTGCTGGCAGGATGACACGTCTGATCAGCTGAAGATTGTTCAATCCATACATTCTTCCGACTTCGATCAGTTTACGGTCCACTCCGGCGATTCCTCCGATAATATTCAGATACACCGGGAAGAAGACACCGACCGCGATCATCGTCACTTTCGATGGTTCGCCGATGCCCATCCATAGAATGAAGAGGGGCACCCACGCCAACGAGGGAATGGAGCGAAAGGCCTGGATCAGTGGATCAAAAAGCTGTTCCGCCTTTTCGTAGAAACCGACAATCGATCCGACCACCATCGCAGCAACTGTACCAATCAGGAAGCCTATGAAGACACGGTATGTAGTGATTCCTACATGTGTAAAAAGAGTGCCATCCTGGAACATGCCGTTTATTGTGGCGAGTATTGCGGTTGGGGCGGGAAGTTGATAGGCAGGGAATATCCCGGTTCGGCTCAGCACTTCCCATACCGCAATCAAGACAATCGGCAGGATACTGCCGAGCATGATTGGCTGAACCCTCTTCTTCCTTCTTGCAATCGTCTTTTTCTCATCAATGCGTTCATTTGCGGGGACTGCAGTCAGCTGTCCGACACTTTTCTCCATTCATTTCACCTACTTGTGCAATTTATTCGGCGGCTTCAACTGTCTCTTCGGCAAACTTCGGTTCAATCAGATCCGACGTCAATGCCTCGATATCCACTTCGGAGTCGATCACTTCAACTTCCTGAAGGATTTTCCCTGCTTCAACGAGTGCATCGTGATGGGTTTCACCAGGAACAGCGTTTGAAAAATCATTACGTTCAAGCTGCTTCTGAGCCACTTCCTTGTCGATCTGGGCTTCCTTCATCAAAATTTCAGCCGCTTCTTCCGGGTGCTCCTGTGTCCATTTTCTTGCCTTTTCGTATACTTCAATCACGCGTTCAACATACTCAGGATGCTCTTTTGCAAAATCCTCTCTTACATTCAGGAAGCCGTAAGTATTGAAATCCGGTTCCCTATAGAAGAGTTCCGCGCCGGATTCCACTTCGAGACGGGCCATGTGTGGATCCAGCCCAGCCCAGGCGTCCACATCGCCATTGGCCAGGGAAGTGGCACCGTCACTGTGCTGTACATTGACGATTTCCACATCCTCCTGTGAAACACCTTCTTCATTCAGTGACCTGAGCAGGAAAATGTAAGGATCGGTGCCGAGGGTTGCTGCGACTTTTTTACCTTCCAGATCCTGCAGATCTTCTATATCCGAATCTGCATTTTTGACAAGTGCTGTCCATTCCGGCTTCGAGTAGATGTAGACGTTTTTAATCGGAGCGCCATTTGCTTTCGACATCAGAGCAGCAGCACCTGCAGTCGAACCGAAATCGACACTATCACTGTTCAGAAACTCGAGTGCCTTGTTGCTTCCATGGCTGAGTGTCCACTCCACTTCAATGCCTTCTCCTTCAAATGCCTCTTCAGCCCAGCCGAATTCCTTGAGCACCAGGCTTGTCGGTGAATAGTAGGCGTAGTCAAGTCGTATCTTATCCGGCCCGGCCGTCGATTCAGCCGATTCCGCTTCATCCGACCCACATCCAGCCATCACCACGACGAGTACCAGAACTAGAAATATCCACGTTTTATGATTAAAAATTGATTTCTTCATTTTTCCCCTCCTATTCTATATTTCGCATGCATATGTCGAAATGGTCCCTTTCAGCCGTTGTGCTTCCTTATATGTGCATCTATTATGGACAACCTGTATACCACCTTCTCTAGCAATATCTGCAGCTTCCGGAGAGATGACGCCTTCCTGCAGCCAGAAGACTCCAGGATTCACTTCCACCGCCTCCCTGGCAATTCCAATTGCTGCTTCCGGACTTCTGAACACCTGTACCACATCGATAGGCTCCGGCACACTCGAGAGATCCGGATAGGATTTCTCTCCGAGTATTTCCGTCTCCCTTGGATTCACCGGAATGATTCTATATCCAAGGCGCTGCATCTTACGGGCAAGCCTGTAGCTCGGCCTCGCTTCTTTTCCGCTCAATCCCACGACCGCCAGTGTCTTCTGCCTATTCACAGTATTGCCGCTCTCATCCACCACTTTTTCAGTCGGCGAATCGAGTGCCCACCGGATGACACCTTCATCATTGATGATGATCTCCTGTTTCTCTTCAGCTCCGATGCCGGTTGCTTTAGCCAGCGCCTGATTCAGATCCTGCTGTATGTCTCTCACCGATTCGATACCGACGGACAGGCGGACAAGCTCTTCCAGTACACCCGTTTCTTCCAGCTGTTCTTTTGTAAGCTGCTGGTGTGTCGTGGAAGCTGGGTGGATGATGAGTGATTTGGCATCTCCGACATTTGCAACATGTGACCAGAGGGACACATTGTCTATCAACTGCTTGCCTGCAGCCTTGCCGCCTCTGATACCGAAGGTGATGATTGAACCGAAACCATTTCTGAAGCTTTTTTTGGCCAGCTCATGGGATGGATGGTCCGGGAGGCCAGGGTATGTCACCCATTCGACAGCTGGATGATCGTCTAGAAACCTGGCAAGCTTTTCAGCATTTTCATTGTGCCGTTCCACCCGTACATGCAATGTTTCAAGACCTTGGATCAGATGGAATGCATTATGCGGACTCAATGTTGCGCCGAAGTCACGCAACAGCTGAACGCGAATCTTCGTACTGAAAGCCAGTGTCCCAAAGTCGACTGCGTAGCGAATGCCATTATAGCTGGAATCCGGTTCGGTGAATTCCGGATATTTCGCCGTATTCCAGTTGAATCTTCCTCCGTCGACCACTACACCGCCGATGGATGTGCCATGTCCACCGATCCATTTTGTTGCCGAATGGACTACGATATCTGCACCGAGTGCAATCGGCTTGCATACATGAGGTGTCGCAAAGGTGTTATCCACTATCAGCGGGACACCGGCTTCATGTGCAATGGCAGAGACCGCTTCTATGTCCAGTACCTGGAGTCCCGGATTGCCGATTGTTTCGCCGAAGACTGCTTTTGTCCTATCCGTAATGGCAGCCTTGAAATTCTCGGGATCTGCAGGATCCACGAATTTGACATTGATGCCATAGCGCGGCAGTGTCACTGCAAACAGATTATATGTACCTCCATAAAGATTCGATCCAGCAACAATTTCATCACCGGCGCTGGCCAGATTGAGTATGGATAATGTAATGGCAGACATGCCGGATGATGTCGCCACTGAAGCTACACCTTCTTCAAGCAATGCCATGCGCTTTTCGAATACTTCTACGGTCGGGTTGCCGATGCGGGAATATATATTGCCCGGCTCATCCAGTGAAAAGAGGCTTTCTGCATGATCCGTATCATGAAATACATAGGATGTTGTCTGATAGATCGGCACCGCCCTTGCCCCGGTCGTTGGATCCGGAGCTTGTCCACCGTGCAGCGAAATGGTTTCGAGATCATAAGTAGAGTTGTTTTCTTGTGACATGATGATTCCTCCTTGAATATGAATTTATTAAAAAAAGTTCTCTTCTTGTATAAGAAGAGAACTTTGAACCCCCTCTTATCTTTCAGGAATATGATTCCTGCAGGAATTAGCACCTTGTCAAGCTGTACAGCTTGACGGTTGCCGGGCGTCATCGGGCCAGTCCCTCCGCCACTCTCGATAAGTATTTATATGGATTTCTAATAATGTATACTACAATACTATGAATTAAAAATGAATGTCAAAACATTTTTTAAATAAAAATTATTCGGATTTTTAAAGCTGTACAGCGATTACGGATAGCCTTCTATTCCAAGAGCTTCTCAATCGGTGATGATCATATTCGTTCAGATTATAGAATATTGATCGCATGATTTTTCCGTCGCCTGGGTAGGATTGAAGTAGGATGGGGATGATTCCATGGCCGATATGATGACACCTGAACAAAGGAAACGCACGATGAGCAGAATCAGAGCGCAGTCGAAGCTTGAGAACAGGATTACGAAAGCATTGTGGGCCAAAGGGTACAGATTCAGAAAAAATGTGCGCAGACTGAAAGGCACACCCGATATTGCCATACAGAAATACAAAGTCGTCATCTTCATCGACTCGTGCTTCTGGCACGTTTGTCCCGAGCATGGGAATTGGCCGAAGAGCAACCAGGCATTCTGGAATCAGAAGCTTGCGAGAAATATGGAAAGGGATCGTGAGGTGGACACCCACTACCACGATGGCGGCTGGCACATCATGCGTCTATGGGAGCATGAGTTCAAAAATGACTTCGAAGGGGCTGTTGATAGGATTGCTGAATGCATAGAAGCTGCAAAACGCATAAAAAACGCGGAAAAAATAGGAGATGAAACGCAATTTCATTGTTGACAATTTACGAGAATCATTGTAAATTTGAATATGTAGTTTTTAAAGCGTGACTCATCACCTGACCACCTGCCCGGCAGGTGTTGAAATTGTTGTGAGTCCCGACAGATAAATAAAAGCTTGGTCTGTTAGCTCAGCGGGAGAGCACTTCGTTGACATCGAAGGGGTCACTGGTTCGATCCCAGTACAGACCATCCAGTATTAAAACGCAAACATCCAGTCAATAGACTGGATGTTTTTTTTATTTATAACTGTTCAGTATTCTTGAAACAAGGCCGAGAACCGGCAATTCGATGATGGGCCCGATCACGAGTGATAATGCAATCAGCGGCTCGTCTGGAAAGGCAGCAATGGCAATTGCGAGCGCAAGCGGTGAATTGCGTGCCAATGTCATGATGATGAGGCTGACTGATTCCTGTTTGCTGAATGACAGAAGTCTGCTGGCAGCACTGCCTCCAATGAAGTTGATTGTGAAGAATACAAGCAGTGGCAGTAGGAGGAGCAGCACAATATCCAGATTTTCAATCAGTGAAGTCCGCTCGGAGGCGAACATGGCGGCAATTGCTACGCCAAGGAACAGGACATTCGCCTGCTCGAAAAACCGCTTCATCCTGCCCCCTGATCCAAACAGCCTTCTCGTCAGTATGGCAAGGAGGAGCGGTATGCCGATGATGGTCAGTATGCTTTCGATGATCGTATGTACCGGCAGTCCCATACTCTGCTCCAATCCAAAAAAGAGGTGGAGGTAGACAGGTAGAAGAATCAGCTGCAGTATCAGATTCATAGGCAGCATTGAGGTGGAAAGTACAGTGTCCCCTTTTGCAATGCCTGTAAAGACAAGATACCAGTCTGTGCATGGTGTAACGGTGAGCATGATGAAACCGATCCATAGAAGCGGATGGTCAGATAGAAATAACATTCCGATCAGATATGCAATGATGGGGGTCCATATGAAATTGATGACGAGGGACGTCACAACAAACTTCACTTTTCTGAATGATGTAAAGACACGCTTCAATGGCATCAGTAGAAAAAGACCATACAGCATGAGCATGAGAAACGGGGCAATGAAGTGGTCCGCCATACTCCCTATGGCATCAATGCCGCCGATCAAGAGACCGATGCACACAGCAAGCAGTATGATGACCGGCTGGTACCTCTCCAGACTGTTCATGATGCGCACCTATTCCAGCAGATTGGCAACATCCCATGTCTCTCTTTTATAAAGCTTGAACATGAAGTACATAAGGACAATGATGCCGAATTTCATGGACAGATCATCGAGCTCCGTATCCGCCATGATGACGGTATTCCCATTCGGCCCTTTTTCCTTGACTGTAGCCACATATCTTTTGTCTATATGGGCTTCCATATCACCATCGGAATTCTCTTCAACCTTCATATGGTGGTCATCCACCTCTCCGACTATCTTGAACTGCAGGAGATTTCTGCCCGGTTTTTCCTTGAATACATGCTGCACATCATCTGTCACAATAATATATTTTGAAATATTCATATCCTTGAAGCGGCGCCTTTTCAAGCCGAGTACTACAGAAGTGCCCCGTGTGGACGTATATGAATAGGTATTCTGTTCCTCACAGTTTTTTAGAACTGCTTTCTCAACATAGCCGACTGTTTCATCGTGATCGTCTTCTATAGCCAAAACTTTTCTATTCGAATCAACCGAAAGTTTAAATTGATACTGCTTCATAACTGCCTCCTTCATACTGTGTCCGTATCCATCAGAATATCGTCTATAGTGATGGACTGGTTTTTCTGAAAAGTGCCACGAGCTCGACGTGAACTGTATGGGGGAAGAGGTCCACTGGCTGTACTCTCTCGAGTGCATACCCGAATTCCCTGAGTGACGCAGCATCTTCTGCGAAAGATTCCGGATTGCAGGAAACATACACGACACGGTCCGTTCCAAGACGTCCGATTCTGCGCATGACCTTGCCTCCAGCACCTGAACGTGGCGGATCCAGCATCAGCAGATCCGGTATGCCCCATGACTCGAGTACTTCGTCCATTCCCCTTCTGGCATCTTTCGCCAGGAAGTAGGTGTTGCCGATTCCATTGTCTTCTGCGTTTCTTTTGGCCGATTCGATGGATGTCTCCACAATTTCGATACCTGCGAGTTCCTTTACCCTTCTGGCAAATGGCAGGGAGAATGTCCCTACACCGCAGAACAGGTCGATCATGCGTTCATCGAATTCGACTTCAGCCATTTCAATGGCCAGTTCCACAAGCTTCTCCGCCTGCTGCGGATTGGTCTGGAAGAACGTATCGAACCAGATTCTATATTTATAGCCGTACATCTCATCGTTGATGTAGTCACGGCCATGAAGAATATGCGTATTTTCCGACTGAGTCATATCGGCCCAGTCGGTATTTTCCATCCACATCAGACTTTTCAGGCTACTGAACTTAGTCGTCAGTCTCTGAACAAGGTCCCCCACAGCCGTCTCGACCTCAGACGGTCCTTCCGTCGCAAAAACAGCAAGCATCAGCTCACCTGTCTTCTGGGACTGGCGTACCATCAGATTGCGCAGCAGGCCTGTATGCTGATCCTTGTCGTATCCGCTCAGCTCATGCTCCCGTGCCCACTCCGACACTTCGAGCATCGCCTGGACCATCTCGTCTCCTGCAATGAGGCACGTATCGAGATCGATGATATTGCGGAAATTGCCCAGTTCATGGAGACCAAGCGCCCCATCACGACCGAAAGTGAATTCCATCTTATTGCGGTACTCCCATGGTGTCTCCATGCCGATCGCATCTGCGACAATATCCACATCAAATCCATGGTCACGAAGAAACCCACGTACTTTATCCGTTTTATAGTGAAGCTGCCCCTGGTACGTCCAGTGCTGCCAGACGCAGCCGCCGCATTTCTCGAAATGTGGACATGGTGCCACAACACGTTCCGGACTTTCCGATACGATCTCATCCGGAAGCAAGCGGGCCACTTTGCGATCCGGGTTCGGCACGGTCACCTTGGCCGTCTCGCCGATGAGGGTCTGCGGCACGTTGAGTTTCAGTTTCCTCGGATTGCTGCCACCAGCGTCACGCCATACATGACCCATCCCCGATCCCTTCTTATCCAATTTATCTATTTCCACTATATGTGTTTCATAATTCTGATTCGACAAAACAGTCTCTCCTATCCGTATCTCTTAATCTATATATACATTATCCATGATTTTCATAGTAATTGCTTCAAATATTTTAGGATGATTTACTATAATGTGCAATATAGAAAATGCATTCATATCAAAAGACGAACCATCAATCCGACACATGCACCGAAAACTGCGTGGCCGAGTGTCCAGTATAGCCATGCACTATAATCATCGGATGACGGTGGTGACGCTGACAGCCCGGTAAGAAAATAGAGAATGCTGCCACCCAACGTGGACAGAAGGACAAATGACCAGACCTCCGTTTCAAAACCGAAAGGGACGAGCAGGAGATACATCACCACTGCACTCGCAATGCAGCAGAAGTAGTGGAACAGGATGCCGAGCAGCTTATGATCGCTCCTTTGCTTGAGTACGGGGATGTAGTCGATGTTATAGAACAGAACATCCGCCTTGTTGCCGGTAAAAAGACGGATCAGCTTCATTACCAGAGTGAAAACCACTCCCGAAACCGCTCCGGCCAGAACCAGCTTCAAGAAAATCATCATCCCAACACCCCAATCCTTCTGCACAGCTTTATTCCAATGGATTGCTGTAAACATTCATAGTAACTATACCCATAGGAAAAAACCATTAACGATAAAATGTGAAATAAAAGATGAGATATACATATGATTCATTTGCGTGGAAATCGAGGGATTTTCGTGACAGAATATAAGCAAGAGGTGATTGTAATGGCAAACATCGAATTGTCCGAATATGCAAATGCCATCAGATTATACGAACCGTTCGAGCCGGTGATGGCTGAAAACACCAGCAAGGAAACTTTGACGGATGAAGTATTGGAGATATTACGCAATGAAAAGGCAGGGACGCAGGATATTGATATCCCGGATGACCAGATCGCAAAAAGGAGACTGATCCGTGCCCTGCTCAACATCAGACAACCACTGCCACTTAAAAAGGAAATGATGCGAAAGCTTGATGCACTGCTGCAACAGGAGAAAGCAGAGAAGCAGACAACTTCTGCAGCCTCGATTCCAAGTATTGTTTCAGCTTTCCCCGAGAATGGAATACAGGGCGCCGACATGATGGCACTCTGGCAAGGGAATATTACCGACATCAAAGCCGATGCCATCGTCAATGCCGCCAATGAGAAACTGCTCGGATGCATGCAGCCGCTGCATGATTGTGTGGACAATGCCATCCACTCCGCTGCCGGACCGATGCTGCGGGATGATTGTGCCGAAATCATCCACCGTCAGAAATCAGATGAAGAGATAGGGACCGCAAAAATAACACGTGGCTATCATCTGCCGAGCACTTACGTCATCCACACTGTCGGACCGGCAGTGACCAATGAAACACCCCTCAACGATGTGCATGTTGCCGAACTCATTTCAAGCTACCAGTCCTGTCTTGACCTGGCACATGAAATTGAAGACATCAGAACGATTGCCTTCCCTGCCATATCAACAGGCGTGTTCGGCTTTCCAAAGCAGCGGGCAGCAGAGATCGCTGTCACGACAGTCGGCAACTGGCTCAAGCAGAACGATCATCATTTCGATCGGATCGTTTTCAATGTATACAGCGAAGCGGACAAAGCAATCTATGAAGACGTGTTCAAGTAACAAAGAGCGGCAGAGTTTTCTGCCGCTCTTTGTTTATGTCCACTCCTCAATCGGTCTGAGATAGGATTCGATCTCTTCCCTTCTTTCCTCAAGAAAAGGCGGCAGATCAAGTGTCTTGCCAAGCGTTTCAGCCGACCGGTCCGCAGTGAATCCCCTGGATACAGGACCGACGATTTCGAAGGTAATGTCATTCTCCTCTGTAAAATACAGACTTTCGAAATAATAACGGTCTTTGATTCCGGTCGTTGCATATCCTTGGTCTTTCAATATTCTGTCCCATTCCAGAAGCGGGCGTTCTTTCGACTGGATGGCCAGGTGGTGCACACTGCCCCGCCCTGCGCGTGCTTTTTGTCCCGATTGTGCTTTTATCAGAATCTCGCCGAACACTTCATCTGCAACGGAAGTAAGCAGCGTTTCCTCGGCATTGCCATGGACGACGGTATAGCCGAAGGTGTTCTCAAGCAGTAAAACGATGCTTGGCATGTCCATCACGGTGATTTCCACTGTACCCATGCCAAGAATCCGATGCCCTTCTTCTATGTCATTTTCACTCCATGGCTGCCAGTCTTCCGGGACAGCCTGATTGTCATGATTGATCAGTACAAGGGCCAGGCCATCCGGATCATTGAAACGGAGTGCTTCCCTATTGCCATACCGGGTGATGTCTTCGTGCGAAACACCATAGCTATCCAGGCGCTGCTGCCAGTATTGGAGACTCTCATGGCTTGGTACAAGCAGTCCGATGGCGGAGATCATATTGGTACCGGGATGGGTGCTGCCGATATTGCCGATTTCAAAAAACGTCAGATCATTTCCTGTACTGCCAAGCGCATCACCATAGAAGACGTGGTACATCTTCGGATCGCCCTGATTCACGGAAACTTTCACCCTTCTCAGACCGAGTACTTCCGTATAGAAATGATTGTTCTCTTTTAAATCTTTTGTAAACATGGAAATATGATGGTGTCCTGATATCATTCCATTCACCTGCTCTCCTTATTTGGCCGCTCCACAGACATCCATGGACGTTCCGCTTCCCAGTGCATTCTGACTGGAATCTTGTAGACTGTAGAAAGATTCTCTGTCGTCAGCACTTCCTGCTTCGGACCCTGCGAAATAATCTCTCCATCACGTATCAGCAGAACGTGACTGATTGCATCAGTAATCTCCTCAATATGGTGGGTGACGTAGAGCAGTGGCAGAGTGTCTCGAGCAACCGATTCAGTCATCGACAGTACATCCTCCCGTGCCAGCACATCGAGACCCGCACATGGTTCATCCAGAATCAGAAGCTCAGGCTCATTCATCAGTGCACGGCCGAGCAGTACTCTCCTCTGCTCGCCTTGCGACAGGACGGCGTAGCGTTTTTCTGATATGTACTCGAGCCTCAGATCTTTCAGAATACTTGCCGCCCGCTCGGCATCTTCTGGCGTAATTTCCTGATAGATGCCGAAAGATGCAAACTTGCCGCTGAGTATGATGTTTTCAACGGTCTCCCGGTTCATCGTCTGCTGAAATCTACCCAGCGCATTGCTGACAAAACCGATCTTCTTTCTCATTTCAGGAAGACTCGCCTTGCCGAATTCCGTCCCAAGTACTGTGGCACTCCCGGCTGTCGGATAGTTGTACCCCGTAATAATATTCAAAAGTGAAGTCTTCCCCGAACCATTCAGACCGAGGATCGCCCAGTTCTCTCCCCGATTCACTTCCCAACTGATATCTTTCAGAATTTCTTCCCCGTCCCGCTTCCATAGTATATTTTCCAACTTGATGATCTTTTCCATATGACACCCCTCAGATGCTTGATGTATTTACGTGTAAATATACATAAAAAAGGCGATGGAATCCAATCCACCGCCTTGATTACTACTATTCGATCAATCCCATGCTCAAGTAGCGTTCACCCGAGTCCGGTGAGATGGACAGTACCCGCTTGCCTGGTCCCAATTTTTTGGCGACAATGATGGCTGCATGCACAGATGCTGCAGCAGAAGGACCAACAAAGATGCCCTCCTCCTTGGCCAGACGCCTGAACATGTTGATCGCATCCTCATCTTCAATCTGGATGATCTCATCGTATATATCCGTGTTCAGTATGTTCGGCACGAATCCAGGACTTGTACCGACCAGCTTGTGCTTGCCCGGCTGTCCGCCTGAAAGCACCGGTGAACCTTTCGGTTCAACAACTGTGATATGGATGTTTTCCAGATGTTCCCTCAATACCTCGCCTGTGCCTGTAATCGTGCCGCCTGTTCCCGCAGTCGCTACAAACGCATCAAGGTCATGGTCGAAATCCTCAAGAATCTCCATGGCCGTCGTCGTACGATGGATATCCGGATTCGCGTAGTTTTCGAACTGCTGCGGAATAAAGCTGTTCGGGATCTCCGCCTGCAGTTCCTTCGCCTTTCTGATGCATCCCGGCATCTTCTCGTCCGCCGGCGTCAGTACCACTTTGGCACCATATGCCTTGAGCAGGCTGATCCGCTCACTCGTCGAGCTGTCCGGCAGGACGAATATGGCCTTATACCCTTTAGCCGCAGCATTCATTGCCAGACCAATGCCCGTGTTGCCACTCGTCGGCTCGATGATCGTACCACCAGGATCAATTACACCATCCGCTTCCGCCTGTCTCAGCATGTTGAATGCCGCCCGGTCCTTTACACTTTTGCTCGGATTGAACAATTCAAGTTTTACATAGACATCCGCAGCCCCTTCAGGGACTACCCTATTCAGTTTCACAACCGGCGTATTACCGATTACATCTACAATGCTGTCGACCCTATTCATATGGACTTACCCTCATTTCTTTTAATTCCTACTTCAACAGTATCTTATAGCAATTTACGCTGCAGGTCAAAATGATGGATCACAGTGCCCGCTTCAGGCGAATCATATCCCGGCACCAGATGCCATTTTCATAGATATGGTCCTCATAGTTGTCCACGAAGAAGTTGTGTATGATGCCATCAATTCTGAAGCCGCATTTCTGATAGAGTGCAAGCTGGCCGATGCTTGAGTTGCCGGTTCCGATTTCAATGCTTTTCCAACCTGACTGAGCATACCTTTCCACGGCATCCATCAGCAGATGTTTACCCAGACCTTTGCCTTGATGTCCCTCTGTAACAGCAATATTGTATATCTCGATGGCGTCCCGGGAAGTCTCCCCAGCTACACAGACACCGATGATCTCACCGTCCATTTCAGCAACGTAGCAATCAGACTTTGCCAGGTACGAACATATCTGCTGCTCGGATGGATCCGCAATTCTCAGCAGCGCCATCGGTACGCGTTCGTCTTCTCTGATCTGTCTGATATGTATTTCATCAATATTATCCATCAGTTCCGTACCGCCCCTTGCCGATTGACGAGATCGAAGTACAGTCTGATCAGATTCTGTTCGTAGGGAATGAATGTCCCTGCTTCAATCATTTCCAGTACCTCTGCCTTCGATGCCCACTTTACATCTTTGACCTCTTCATACTGCAACGACAGCTCCCTGATATCCACATCCATTTCAATCAGGTAGATATCATCGAAACCCCGACCAAAATTCATCGTCATAGTAGGCCTGACATTCTCCAGATTCAATTTCAGACCGATTTCCTCGAGCGTCTCCCGCTCGGCAGCCATCTGGCTCGTATCGCCACTGAGCGCACTGCCGCCCACCGTCACATCCCACATATCCGGCCATCCTTCTTTGAAAGGCTGCCTCTGCTGGATGAGCATCTCTCCACTGGTATTGAAAATGCACACGTGAACGACCATATGATACTCACCCGGTGCAAGCTGATTTCCACGCACCATCGTCTTGTTCATTTTATTGCGTGAAACATCGTATATATCCCATGTCTCCATAGACCAATCTCCTATTTTCAGTACTTATGCCCAGTATATTGATTTTTATCTGGAAACTCAAAAACATCACTGCTCTAAGGCTTTTACAACAGTACTGCCCGCCAGAATATCCCCTGGATGCCTATGATCCTTCCGTACAAGAACCATCCCTATATATACAATCACCAGAATCATGGATAGAGCATAGAAGGTAATATAGAATGGTGTATCAAAGCCATCATATATGCCACTGATCGTACTCATATGTCCGAACTGCCATGGCAGAAACTTCATCGTATTTCTGATCAGGCTGCCCGCTGCCGGGTTTCCGCGATAGACGACTTTGAGCCCGGTTCTTCGTTTGCCAAAGGAGGCGTATGGCGCTCTCCCTTCCATGTAGGAAAATATAAGAATGATCGGCACAACGGAACAGAACGTAGCAATCAGCTGCGCCTGGACAGCGGTATACTGCGGAATGCCATCCAGTATGAAAAACGTAATAATGAAATTAAGAATGGCTACAACCGCGAGACAGACGAGGATGAACAGCCAGTCGAAAAACAGCGCTTTGAATCTAAGCTTGATTCCTGGTACTTCTGCGGCCTTCTGATATATACTATGCATCTTCTCTACGGTCTTCCCACAGTTTTACGCGCTCATCAAAGCCGACTTCCCTATGAATTTCATGAAGCATCCAAACGTAGCCGAACATATCACTGAACATCGCATTCGATACACCATAATCCGCCATTTCGGTCACGGCCTGCACTTCTGTGCAACCTGCCTCCATGGCTTTGCCATATGTTTCCTCGATATCCGGCACCATGATGTTGAACCATATCGGCTTCGGATCATCCGGTTTCGGTGCCCTCAGTTCAAACGCTTCATTTTCGTCCAGCATATGGAACCTCACATCATACAATGAAAAGACGACTTCATTTTCCCCTTTTGGAAAATCTGTCACTTCAATGCGTTTGACATCAAATATACGCTCATAGAGTTCCAAGGCTTGCAGACTGTCAGCAACAACCATATCAATTTCCACACCGATCATTTCACTCACCCCTTCAGTGTATTTATTCACTTACATTTTATCAGATTTCCGGCATGAGCAGGTACATTATACAGTGCTATCAAGTTGAAGAAGGACAAAAAAACCTGCCCAGATTAATCTGGGCAGGATTCAACGATCGACACTATTCATGAGCGAGTGGATCTTACGGACGGTATTCACATTTCTAATTGTGACTTTCTTATACACTTTCGTCCCCACTATTTTCGACATGCCGCTCTTTGACAGATCCTTCCTATCCATCGACCAGAGTATGGCTCCTGGAATATAGATGACCTGCTCGATATCCGGACGGATCTTGAGTTCATCCAGCACTGATCGATTGTCGATCTCTTCCCATAGAAACAGGACATCGCTTTTTCTTTCCTTATCATTCCGCCAATTATCCGGAAGATGATCAATGACAGCTTCAATTTCCTCAAAACTTCTGATCAGCACTCTGATGTCGAGATTAAAGTCCTGCAGAATCGTCGCTTCCAGAATATCTGGTAGTTCATGCTGATCATGAATTTCATTCGAGAAAATAATATTGCCTGAATTGATATAAGTTGCCACATTATGCATACCTGCATTCTCAAAAGACACTTTCAAATCTTTCATATCAATTTTATTGTTGCCACCCACATTGATTCCGCGAAGCAGTGCAACATAGATCATATTCATCTCCCCCTACCCACCTCAGATTCATTTACATTTTACCACATGACCCCTGCTCCATCGCTACGATAAACTATAGTGGAACAATAAAAAAAGACATCCATTTTCATGAATGTCCCTGGCATCTATCGCTATTTCTATATGGAATGCTGTGCTTCCATCTCTTCAGACAAGGTGCGTTCTGCTTCATTGATCAGTACGCGCGCTTCATCAGTCGATTTGGTATTCATCAGCTGGTTACGCAGTTCACCTGCACCTTTGAAGCCTTTGACGTATATTTTGAAGAAGCGATGGAGCGGTGCATATTTACGCGGTTCAATTTCGGAGTATTTATCATGCAGATCGAGGTGGATCTTCAAAAGATCCAGCAGCTCCTGGCTGCTGTGTTCCCTCGGCTCTTCTTCAAATGCAAATGGGTTCTTGAAAATCCCCCGTCCAATCATGACACCATCCACACCATACTTTTCAGCAAGTTCCATACCTGTTGCACGGTCCGGAATGTCCCCATTGATCGTCAGCAGTGTATCCGGTGCAATCTCGTCACGCAGTTTCTTTATTTCAGCAATCAGTTCCCAGTGTGCATCCACCTTGCTCATTTCCTTACGGGTTCTAAGGTGAATGGACAGGTTCGCAATATCCTGCTGGAAGACATGCGTCAGCCACGCGTGCCTCTCTTCAAGTTCCGTGTATCCGAGACGCGTCTTCACACTGACAGGCAATCCCCCTGCTTTTGCCGCCTGGATCAGTTCCGCTGCCACTTCGAAACGACGGATGAGTCCACTACCTTTTCCTTTGCCGGCAACATTTGCCACAGGACAGCCCATGTTGAGATCGATGCCCTTGAAGCCCTCCTCAGCCATGCCGATACTCATTTGCCGAAAATGTTCAGGGTTATCGCCCCAGATGTGTGCCACCATCGGCTGCTCATCTTCAGTGAAAGTCAGCCTGCCACGCACACTCTGTTTGCCGTCCGGATGACAGTAGCTGTCCGAGTTCGTGAACTCAGTGAAGAACACATCCGGCCTTGCCGCTTCAGCCACGACATGACGGAAGACGACATCCGTTACATCCTCCATCGGCGCCAGTACAAAAAACGGTCGTGGCAGATCACGCCAAAAATTATCTTTCATACGAAATTCAAATCCTTTCGTTACGTTATACCTAAGCAATACTTTATATTAATATGTTCCGCCGTCCACATCAACCTTTTAATCCGGAAATACTCATTTATTTCACATTTGAAATTCTGCCCGAGCTAGGAATAGATGCCCTTGAGCAGTTTCTGCAGCAGTTTCGTCTTCCAGATGCCGTAGCCCATCAATGCACCCGCCATATTGAGAATGTAGTCATCAATATCAATGACACCTCTCCTTGTCAGCACTTGTGCAACCTCAAGGATAATGAGCACGATGGTCATGGCGACAACAAACTTGCTCGCTCCATCTATCTTTCTGATCAGAAATGGCAGATAGATTCCCATCGGCAGGAACATGAACAGGTTGCCAGTCAGATTCCTTATCGCAAGGCCAGTGTCCATACCATTCCCTGCTATTCCATGAATATTTTCGGCAATGGTGCGGAATGGCACGAAATTCGATGACGCCTGTATATATTCAAGCAATGAATGACCAGCATACATGCCATTTTCAGGACGAATGAACATCAAGTCCATCAGAATATAGAGGTAGAGGATGAAACTGAGACCGAGAATGAATTTTACTATTTGCTTCATGCTTTTTCTCCCATTTGCCTTACCTTTAGATATTTCAAAAGACGCTTAAAATAGGTTTTACCTTGCACCAATATTTATACCTCAAACTTGGTTAAAACTAAAAACAGAAACACTAAGCTGTTAAAAATTATTTCCTATTTGAACTAAATGTAATTTACTTTAAAAGTAACCTGTAGCCTTAAAAACTTAAATATTTTATTACGTAAATTAAACCCAGATCTAAAAGTTAAGAACTGGGCAATAGATTATATTAAATATTTTATCCGACTAATGAAAGTTGTTACTTTAAAATGTTCTTTACTAAATTTGTTTAAAACGAAATCAGCTATAATGTTAGAACTTATTTAAATAGTTAAATAGATTAAGTACTTTTCGAGATTTAGACGAATAAAAATTTTTAATATCTTCACACTTGGTAGGTATTCCTCAATACCTTCATCAAATATAACAATTCATTAATGTCTTTTCCATTATTAATCTCAGCATTAATTACTTCTATCCACTCTCGTTTATAAATTAAAAGAGCAACTGAAGAACTGGTGTGTATGCAATCAATACTTAATCTCAATTGACTTGGATCTTCATCTAACCATATTATCGTATTTCTTATTAAAGAAGCGATTGTCTCCCATGCTTGCACAGTCAATTCTAAAATATCTTCTTCAAAAGGGGCTAGTCTCCAGTACCTTTCTATACAAGGTAATTGATCTTCGTCATCACTCAATATACCTAGAACATCTGAATCTCTATCACTATTTGCTTCTGTTAACAAATAATTTACCATAAGAAAATCGCTGTCTTGAAAGGGGTTGAGTGGCAAATTTAAACCCAACTTAATGCCTCTTCCTTCTGTGATGCCAAGGGTTGCACTGCTATTGGGTTTCAATATAGATTGATGGACCACTATATCTCTTTGCTTAAACAGACTCTTAATTAACGGCACTTCGTTTATAACTTTACGCTGCTCCTTATACCATCCTGTAAATCCGTCTCTACTTTGCAATTCCATTTGAAGTATTTGAGGTACTTCTTTTATTACTCTTAGAAAAGAATTTAAAGAATATCTAAACGCATCAGAGTCGTGATAATTATATTCCATTTGGTGAATATTCCAGTGTGCTTCTTCCAACCTATCATACGCACTGAAAATAATTCCCCTTACTGATTCTGACATATCAATTACACCTTCACTACTTTATTATTGCGAACGTCAAGTTTTCATTCTTAAGCTACAATGTAAAGTTTTAAATTTTCATTTTTGTTTACTCAACTCTCTCCAACCCTACAATACTCTCAATATGGTTCGTCTGCGGGAACATGTCCACCGGTGTGACCGGACTGATGTCATAGCCTTGTGTTTTCAGGTATTTCAGGTCGCGCTGCAGTGTGCTCGGATTGCATGATACGTAGATGATTTTCTTCGGAGCGACTTCTGCGAGTGCTTCAAGGAACTCGGGGTGGCATCCTTTCCTAGGTGGATCGACGAAGACGACGTCGGGTCTGACGCCCTGTTTGACGAGTTTCTTCATGACCTCTTCGGATTTTCCGAGGTGGTATTCCGCGTTGTCCACGCCGTTCAATCGTGCATTCTCCTTCGCGTCCTCGACTGCGGAACCAACGACTTCGATGCCGATGATTTTCTTTGCCTTGTCCGATGCGCACAATCCGATGGTGCCGATGCCGCAGTATGTGTCGATGATGGTCTCGTCACCTTTCAGGCCGGCGAGGTCGATGGCTTTCTGATAGAGCTTCTCGGTCTGAGCATGGTTGACCTGATAGAAGGACCTTGCCTTGATGCGGAACTGCTTGCCGAGAAGTGTATCTGTAATATAGTCTTCTCCGTACAGCGTAATCGTCTCGTCACCGAAGATGACATTGGTCTTCTTGTCATTGACGTTCTGGACGATGCTTGTGACCATCGGAAAGGCTTTTGTAACTTCGTTGATGATGTTCTTGAAAATGTTCTTCTTGCCGTTGGTGATGAACGCCACCTGGACTTCGCTGTCATCATGGTTGGAACGGATGATGACGTGCCTGATGAGCCCCTTGTGCATTGCTTCATCGTAGACTGAGACATGCTCTTTATTGAACTGTTCCTTGATGAAGACCATCAGCTGGTTGTGGATCTCCTTCTGGATCAGACAGAATTCAATGTCGACGATATTATGGCTTCTCGGCTGATAGAAACCCATCTCCACTTTGCCGTCTTTGAACTGGACGGGAATCTGGGATTTATTGCGGTAGTTGAATGGATTCTCCATGGCCATGACGTCTTTCGTCTCACGGTCGAGCTTGCCCATCCGGTTGATGCTCTGATCCACTGCACCTTTCTTGAATGCCTGCTGCTCCGGGTAGCTGAGCGGCTGGATCTGGCATCCGCCGCATGCATAGTAGTACGGACATGGCGGTTCAATGCGGTTTTCGGATGGTGTGATCACCTTCATGCTTTTGCCGAAACCGAATCTCTGGTTGGTCTTCAGGACCTTGAACTCTATCTCCTCACCTTTCAGTACATTCCCGATGAAGATCGGATAGTTATCTATCTTGACGACACCCATGCCTTCATGTGTATAGTCCTCTACTGTTGCTGTGTAATAGTCATTCTTTGCTACTGCCATACTGCTCCTCCTTGCTTAGATCAATCTCGTACCAGCTGAATCCATCATCGATTGATTCGATATAATTTATTCTGCTGTCTTTTTCTATATAGCCCCTGGCTTTTGTCGCCGACATCATTTTATATTTACGTGCAGGCATGATGGTCATTGGATTCCTATGTTCGAACTCGGGTTCTGTCATCATGTATTCAACGACGATGTCCCGGACATGCCGATAGGATTCATGGACGACTTCGGCATCTCTCAGAAACGGTGTATATGATACCCGGTAGTTGTTTGCCGGCACTATGAACCAATCATCCGGTTCCACCGGTCTGCCCTTGTATTTCATTTCAACAATGCGTTCCGAATCGCTGATCTGCTTTGCAGTCCCACTGTACCGGGGCGGTCGTGTAATATCAACGGTGTAGTCAAGATCGAAGAAAACATCGAAATTGTAGCTCGGGAAGCCGTCTTTCGATCTGTTCGGCGCAAGCAGTTCATCTGTAGCAGAAGATGCCTCTACAAACTGGGAAGCGCTCCATTCGAGCCACTCCTTGAGTGTTCTGCCATCCACTTTGATGATGGTCATTATATTGGTGTGCTTGTATAGATCAATGGCTGCAGACAGTGTAATTTCTCCCGCTTCAAGCACCGTATAGTCATCCGGACCGTCACGGCCGGCTCTGATGACCGCATTGAACCCGATGATCGGATGTGTCTCGATTTCCCCTTGGTCCATCAGAGCACGGGCATATGCCTTGCCTGCTTCTGCTGTCACCTGGACGGCTTTTGAAGGCAGTACTCTTGAGAAATACGTATGCCAGGCTTCGTCTATGTGTCCAATGGGCTTCGAAAGATAATCCGAGACCTGATCATGAAGGTTTTTGTACTTTGTTTTGAGCGATTCATCGAGTGGCATGTCTGCCGCTTCGATAAGCTGGGCCTTTGAATCCGTGATATGCCAGTCCTCACCACGCTCAAGCTCGAACGTCAGCTGGCCGAGGTGGCTCGCAGATACACCCGGCTGGACCATCGGCTTGCCGTTGACTGCGCCTTTGTTCAGGTCGATATTGTCGATTTCCGCTTCCAGCATCTGATCCGGGAAAAATTCATGCGTATGTCCGAAGACGATGCCATCGATATCCTTGATCATGGTCATCAGCAGTGTCTGGTTCTCTCCATAGCTCTTAAGGTGATCAGGGTGCTTGCTCATGCCGGAGTGGGACAGGAGAATGATGATATCGGCACCTTCCGCCCTTATTTCTTCAGCTGTCCGCTCCACAGTTGTGCGCATATCTTCTACAGTCACGTTGCCTTCAAGATGCGTCTGATCCCATTTGAGTATCTGTGTCGGCACAACGCTCAGAAATCCTATCTTGAGGATGCCTTCTGCTGTCCCCTTTTCAAGGATGACATATGGACTGATGCGCTCTTTTATCGGATGGTCCTTGAAATCAACATTGGAATTGACGATTGCGGCATTGATCTGGCTATATGCTTTATGAAGGTAGTCGAGACCAAAGTTGAATTCATGATTTCCGATGCCGATGACATCATAGATGCCGTTCATTACCTGTGGCACAAAGAGTGGCGTATCCTGATGCCTGTAGTCATAGTCACTCCACACATCGCCCTGGAGCATATCCCCATTATCCACAGTGATCACCAGTTCATCCGGGTGTTCCGTCTTATATCGATCAATGTACGACTGCACATGAAGCAGGCTCGATGATTTTAAAGAAGTGTTGAAATAATCATACGGGTAGATTGCCCCGTGTACATCTGTTGTTGCAAAAATCGTCAGTTTCATAGAACACCTCTGGTTGATTGATTGTATTCATTATATCAAAATTGCATATTCTTTAGGCTTGAAGTGGAATATTCCGGGTATACAAATTAGGAATCCAATTGAAAGTGGTGAATTTATGTACTCGGAACTAAAAGGCAGGACAGCAATCGTTACAGGTGGATCAAGCGGTATCGGCAAGTCGATAGTGGAGAGATTCCACGAAGAAGGCATGAATGTTGTATTTACTTACCATAGCGGAGATGAGGATGCGAACAAGATCGTTGATGATCTCGACAGTGGGGAAGCATCCGTCGTCACCATGAAATGCGATGTGACCAAAGAGCAGGAGATCATCGATCTTGTAAAGCAGACCATCGATCAGTTTGGCGGTTTTGACGTCATGGTCAACAATGCCGGCATCCAGAATGATGTACGCAGCCATGAATTGTCCGTAGACGAATTCGACAAAGTCATCAACACGAATCTCCGTGGCACCTTCATCGGTACACGCGAAGCTGTGAAGCACTACCTCGATACCGACAAGAAAGGCAGTGTCATCAATATTTCAAGTGTACATGAAATCATTCCATGGCCACATTACGCCCATTACACTGCCAGCAAGGGCGGATTGAAACTGCTCACGCAGTCCATGGCACTTGAATATTCCAGGCTCGGCATACGTATCAACAATATTGCACCTGGCAGCATCAACACGCCGATCAATGAAGACTTCTTCTCCACACCGGAGGAAAAGGAAGGCGCGGATGACTTTGTACCGATGGGCTATGTTGGCGAACCGGAGCATATTTCCAATATCGCAGCATTCATGGCATCAGAACAGTCCGTCTACATTACAGGGCAGACCATTGTTGCGGATGGCGGCCTGAGCCTCTATCCTTCCCACAGGGATCCTGAATACGACGAGTAGAAATAAAAGCTGAGTGGCCTGGCCACTCAGCTTTCTCTTTCTGCCTGTTTGCGCTTTTCTCTTTCTTCCTCTTTCTTTTCGCGCGCTTTTTCCTTCTTCTCTTCTTCTTCTTTCCTTTCCCGCTTCTCCTCTTCCACTTCCTCTTCCATCTCATGCATCTCTTCCTGATACTCCTTTTCCACTTCGGAAGTTGCCGGGATGAAAGGTTCCTTATTGCGGTCCGTACGTTTGCCGTAGCGGAGCATTTCATAGACCAGCATTCCGTTGTTCGGCATGCCGTTGACCGTCTTCATCGGAATTGCATCAAAAAGAACATAATAGAATGTGTAGAAGATGAAACGGTTCCAGAAAGTCGCCTGCTCTGTCATATATCCATTCGCAAGCAGCCCGTTGATGGTAAGACCGGATATGACATTGATCAGAATCGGACTGGCATAGATCATCACATAGGCAAATCTGCTCTGGTTGCTCAGTTCATCGTATGAGAACCAGCTGTATAGGTGGTAGTGCTTACGTATGTCCAGTTTTCCCAGTTTGAAAAGCCTGGGGCCGGAGCCGAGCGTAAGCCTGCTGTTTTTTGCTCCAAAGATAAGACCTGCAATCACATATCCCATCTCTCTCATGATCACAACAATTGGAAGTATGATGAAAGCAGATATGATCAGTGATATAAGGTCGGGAATACCAAACATAAAACGTACCTCTTTTCATGTAGTATGCTGCGCATATTATGAAGGATGCATCTGGCATATTCCCTTTTACCCACTATCATTTATTTGAACCCTGGAAATATAAGACTGAAAGGCAGATTATATTTCCTCTTCGAGTGTCAATATGTGCTGATCATAGAATGACTCCGGCACCCGGATTTCCAGATGCTGCTTCAGATTCGTAAATCGTGCCGGCAGGACACCGCCGAATTCCCCATCCAGGTTGAGCTGCACTTCTTCGAACGAAGAAATATTCACTTCCTCTGCTTTGAAGAAATGGACTTTCGGATGCTTCAGGTGCTCGCCTCTTGTCGCAAGCGTCATGATATGGCCGATTTCGGCAATACTCGCCTCTTCCACTATGATGAGGGTGAATTTCCCATCATTCAATCTGGCATCGGGTACAAGCTTGTCGAATCCGCCGATCGAATTCGTCAGACCAAGAAGGAAAAGCATCACCTTGCCCTCGAAGACTTCATTATCATACTCGATTCTGACATCGGTACTTCTGATTTTAGGCAGCATCTCGATGCCTTTGACATAGTATGCCAGAGGACCGATGATCGATTTCAGCTTGCTCGGTGCCTCGTAGGATACTTCCGTAATCTTGCCGCCGCCTGCAATATTGATGAAGTATTTGCTGTTCATCAGCCCGATGTCGATGCTCGCAGCCATGCCATTGAGAATTGTGTCGGTCGCTTCCATTATATCTGTCGGCAAGTTCAAAGCTTTCGCAAAATCGTTGACGGTCCCGATCGGAATGATGCCGAGAGAAGGCCGTCTATCAAAAATGGCCATGCCATTGACTACCTCATTCACCGTACCGTCGCCTCCGGCAGCCACAATCAGATCGAACCCGATCTCACATGCTTTCTCTGCAGCAATTCTTGCATTCCCCATCTCAGTTGTTGCATGGGTACTCGTAATATAGCCATTGATCTCGAACCGCTCCAGTACGTCTGCCAGCGATTCCCTGAATACTTCTCTGCCGGAAGTCGGATTATATATAATTCTCGCAGTTTTCATTTTCTTCTCCTATTATTCTGTTTAGTGTATGAATAGAAAAGATAGACGCTCAATACAAATACGATGATCTGCAGCGCATGCAGCAATGTGTCGTGGCTGGTCGTCGATACAAGAATCATGATTCCGATAAGGAAACAGTTGAAAATGAAGAGGAGCCTATACAACGCCTGCATCCTCCTGCATATTCATAACAGCGGAAAACAGATTGGACTTCCTCTCCTGGTACTCATCATCAGCAATACGTGCGTTCAGATGGGCAGCCTTCAACCGTCTGAATCGCTCAGTATACTCCCGATTCTCCTCGATTCTATTCCTGCAGTAAAGGATTTCATCTTTCCGTTCCGACTCGTGGTGCATCATGATGAAATTCACTTCGAGGTTCTCATGGGTATGGCGCAGAACGACCTCCTCGATATAATCGTTGGAGAAGTCTTCAACCTTGTCGTAGCCTACCCCCGTCAAACGATCTGCCAGTTTATCTATATTATCTTCATACTTTATCAGCAGCAGAACATCGACTTCACCAGGCAGGTTCATATTCTGAATGCTTGTGGAACCAACATGGTGAATTTCCTTTACACTGGTCCTGAAGTGATTCAGAATGTTCAATGAGGCCTGGATATAACAATGCAACGCCTTTTGATAGTTTGTGTCACTGTTCATCATTAATCATCCTAGTTATGTCATTCATTAAAATTTTTGTGTATAATTGACTTGAAAAAAATTTATTTTCAACATTATATCATATTTGATGAATTGTATGTGTACTACATTAAAGGAGGGCATCATGAAGAAAGTACTGATCATTCTACTTGTCATCATTTTCGGCGCCGGAATCTACATCAATTTCGGCATGGACCGAACGATGGATAACAGTGAATCCATAGCGAATGGACCGGCAGAAACCAACGAACCAGCCACTTTAGAGACCAGCGGGGAAAACACTGAAACTTCTACGGAAGAAGTGACTGAGGAAGCATCCACCGAACCTTCAGAGGAGAGCGATACGCTGACGTTCAATCAGGAGTCGCTCGAAGCAGCCTATGCCGAAGCTGTGGTTGCCAATGAAGCACTGATCATCGATGTGGTCATTCCTTCATACTACAGCGACAGCTTCATCGATTCATTATCGGAACAGTTCGGCTCAGACTACATCGAATTCAACCGGGTGGACCTGGCATCCACTACACCAGAGCTCGAAGCAGTGTCTGTCAATGCGAACAGTGATGCCGTCATCATGGACGCGCTGCAGATCAGCGACTATAATGCCGAGGTACTGCCTGAGCGCAATCTGGATCGTCTGACAAATGCCTACATGAATCTCTATGATGATGGCAAAGTCGTCTATATTCTCGGCAACCCGAATGTTCATCAGCATGAAAACCTTGCTGCTGTACTCGAAGAGGAGAGCAATGATCTCACAGCCAGCGACTACTACTATATAGACAACCAGGACGTGTCCGTAGAAGGCGACTTCTATGACTACGAGACGGATGAAATGACACCTGCATCCGAAATGCAGGTCGTACAGAATATATACGAATTCATGGCACAGTAAAACGCTTGGGTGAAGTTTTCACCCAAGCGTTTTTAAATGGATATATTGATCCTGATCATCTTTTGTCGATTTCTTCCAGCAGAATCTGATTGACCATCTTCGGATTGGCCTGTCCTTTTGATTTCTTCATGATCTGTCCGACGAGGAAGCCGAGGGCACGGTCCTTGCCGTTCTTGAAATCTTCGATGGACTGCGGATTCGCATCCAGTACTTCCGTCACCATGCCGGTAAGCACGGATGGGTCTGAAATCTGCTCCATGCCGAGGTCTTTGACGATCTGCTTGGCACTGCCGCCATTTTCAACAATTTTGGTGAAGACCTTCTTCGCCTGCTTGCTTGAAATGGTGCCATCTTCGATCAGGGCTATCATTTCAGAAAGGTTTTCAGGTGTCAGTTCAGTATCGCCGAGCTCGACCTGCTGCTTGTTGAGGTACTCGTTGACGCCACCCATCAGCCAGTTGGATGCCTGTTTGATATCCGCCTGGTGTGTTTCCACCATTTCGTTGAAGAAGTCGGATGTCTCCTTTTTGAGCGTCAGTACATGTGCATCATATGCCGGCAGCTCGTATTCGTTGACGTACTTGTCCTTGAGCGCGTCCGGAAGAAGCGGGATGCTTTCCCTGATCCTGTCCTTCCATTCCTGATCGATGTGAATCTGAACAAGGTCCGGTTCCGGGAAGTATCTGTAGTCGTCAGACCCTTCCTTGACACGCATCAGGAGGGTATCCCCCGTCTTCTCGTCAAAGCGGCGTGTCTCCTGGGCAATCTCTCCGCCCTTCATCAGCACCTTCTCCTGACGCTTCTCTTCAAATTCCAGCCCTTTCCTTACATAGGTGAAGGAGTTCAGATTCTTGAGCTCGGCCTTCGTACCGAACTCCTCCTGGCCGTAAGGACGCAGGGAGATGTTGGCGTCACATCTGAGTGAACCTTCCTCCATCTTGCAGTCGGATACGCCGGTATACTGGATGATCGCCTTCAGCTTCTCAAGGTATGCATATGCCTCTTCAGGTGTTCTGATGTCGGGCTCGGAGACGATTTCAACGAGTGGTGTGCCCTGGCGGTTCAAGTCGACCAGTGAATAGTCGTCCTTGTGGGAAGACTTTCCTGCATCCTCTTCCAGGTGCAGACGCGTGATGCCGATGCGTTTCGTTTCTCCACCGACTTCGATTTCTATCCAGCCGTTCTCACCGATCGGCTGATCGAACTGGGAAATCTGGTAGGCTTTCGGATTATCGGGATAGAAGTAGTTCTTTCTGTCGAATTTGGTGACGTCGGCAATCTCCATGTTGAGTGCCATGGCTGCTTTCATGCCGAAGTTGACCGCTTCCTTGTTCGGTACGGGCAGTGTACCCGGATAGCCGAGGTCGACGACACTCAGATTCGTATTCGGTTCGGCACCGAAGTGTGCAGGTGCATCCGAAAACATTTTCGTATTTGTTTTGAGTTCAACGTGGACTTCGAGTCCGATGACGGTTTCAAAATGCATTATCGCACCTCCAGTTGCAGCTGCTTCAATTCTTCATGCAGATTGAACTGCTCTTCGAATTTGAAGGCTGCATTGTATATCTTCTGCTCATCAAAGTGGTTGCCGATCAGCTGCAGACCGATTGGACGTCCTGAAGCACTCAGTCCACTCGGTATGGACAGTGCGGGCATGCCTGTCAGATTGGCCGGAATCGTGAGGATGTCATCCTTGTACATTTCCAGCTGGTCATCGGATTTCTCACCGATATTATAGGCAGGTGTCGGCGCTGTCGGACCGATGATGAGGTCATATTCATTGAAGATTTCTTTCATTTCCTGCTCTATTACACCACGCAGCTTCTGTGCGCGGATGTAGTGCTGGTCGTAGTGCCCTGCACTGAGGACGAATGTACCAAGCAGAATACGGCGTTTCACTTCGGAACCGAAGCCTTCGGCACGTGTCTTCTTGTAGTGCTCTTCAAGCGTCTTCGCACCTTCTGCTTTGTAGCCATAGCGGATGCCGTCAAAGCGTGCAAGATTGGAGCTCGCTTCACTGGAAGCGATCAGATAGTAGGCACTGACGACATATTTGGTATGCGGGATGGAGACTTCCTCCACTGTCGCACCGAGCGATCTGAAAGTTTCTGCCGCTTTTTTCACTGATTCCTCCACTTCCGTGCTGATGCCTTCGCCGATGAATTCCTTCGGCAGGGCGATCTTCATGCCGGTAAGATCCTTATTGATGCCTTCGAGGAAATCAGCATCACGATCCGGTACACTTGTTGCATCCTTGTTGTGGTTACCTGAAATCAGTCCAAGAATTTTCGCATTGTCCCTGACATTGCGTGTAATCGGTCCAATCTGGTCGAGGGAAGAGGCGAAGGCGACCAATCCATAGCGGGACACGCGTCCGTATGTCGGTTTCATTCCAACAACGCCACAGAATGCAGCAGGCTGGCGGACGGAGCCGCCCGTGTCGGAACCGAGGGAGAATGGTACATATCCTGCTGCCACAGCAGCTGCCGAGCCACCTGAGGAGCCGCCCGGTACAGCGTCCAGATCCCATGGATTGCGGACATTTTTGAAATAGGAGTTCTCAGTGGAACCGCCCATGGCGAACTCATCCATATTCTGCTTGCCCATCAGGATGGCGTTCGAGTCATTCAGCTTCTCCATGACCGTTGCATCATAGACCGGCCTGAAGTCTTCGAGCATGCGGCTCGCACATGTTGTCAGTATATCCTTCGTACAGATGTTATCCTTGATGCCCATCGGTATCCCAAAAAGCGGTCCATCCATCCTATCGTCTTCCTGAAGCTGGTCGAGCGCTTCTGCCTGTTTCAATGCATCTTCCTTATTCAAAAATAAAAAAGAACCGATTGTCTCATCAGACGCTTCGATTCTATCGAATAGCGCACCCACTACTTCAGAAGGTTTGGTTTCTTTGGATTGTATCTTATCGTACAGTGCTTCCACTGTCAGTTCATGAATGTTCACACGAGCCCTCCTTATAGCATTTTCGGCACTTTGAATTGGCCGTCCTGTGTAGATTTGGCGTTGCTGAGCGCTTCTTCCTGGGACAGAGGCGCTTGTTTGTCATCCTCACGCAGGACATTCTTCAAGTCCACTGCGTGGAACATCGGTGTCGTCGAACTCAAGTCCACCTCATCAAGAAGATGGGCATAGTCCACAATTTTATCCAGTTCTTCTGTGAAGGCTTCCGCCGCTTTTTCATCTTGTATTTCTATACGTGCAAGATTGGCCACGTGTTTTACTGTATCCAGATTGATCTCAGACATCCTGTTCCCTCCATTTCTAATAAAGAACATATAAATTTTATCAAACATTACTTTAAAAATCTATTCCATCTATTTCGATAATGTAAAATGGGCCCAATAGTGTAAAATTATTTTCTTTATTTTCTAAATATTCTTTTTAAATGAAATTATGTATAGTATAATTAAACTGTGTAATTTTATACCGTCACAATGGCTATCACATCAAGGATTGAGGCGGTTCGGGGCATGGAATTCCACAGAATCAATTTGCATTGGTACACCAGGTTTTGTATTGTGTTTAAGGGGAGGAGATAAAATGATACTGAATTCAGCACAATTTACTTTTACGGCTGGATGGCAGGAGTACATCATGATGGCAATCTACTTTGCCATACTGATCGGCATCGGATTCTATGCCTACAAGCAATCCACATCCGATCTCAACGGCTATATGCTGGGTGGCCGCAACATCGGGCCATGGGTCACGGCACTTTCAGCCGGCGCTTCCGATATGAGTGGCTGGATGCTCATGGGTCTGCCGGGCAGCATGTACAGCGTCGGGCTTTCAAGCATCTGGATCGCCATCGGACTGACCATCGGCGCGTATGTAAACTATTGGGTGGTGGCACCAAGACTCAGAGTCTACTCTGAGGTGTCCAACGACTCGATCACGCTTCCGGATTTCTTCGAAAACCGGTTCAAGGACAACAAACATATTCTAAAAATTGTTTCTGGTATTGTTATTGTAGTATTTTTTGCAGTTTATACAGCCAGCGGAATGGTATCCGGCGGTAAACTGTTCCAGAGTGCATTCGATGCCCCTTATCATTGGGGATTGTTCATCACTGCAGCTGTTGTTGTCATCTACACTTTCTTTGGAGGATATCTCGCAGTCAGTCTGACAGACTTCTTCCAGGGAACAATCATGTTCATTGCCATTGTACTGATTCCAATCGTCGCATGGCTGAACCTTACTGGGCAAGGTGTTGAACCTTTCGTCAGAATTGAAGAGCTCAGCACACTGGCTGATGCCAATTACTTATCATTCATCGGCGGCGTTTCAATCATCACGATACTCAGTAACCTGGCCTGGGGCTTCGGCTACTTCGGTCAGCCGCACATCATCGTGCGTTTCATGTCCATCAGATCACATAAGATCATTCCAAATGCGAGACGCATCGGCATCACCTGGATGTCCATCGCACTGATCGGTGCATGTATTACAGGACTGCTCGGAATTGCATTCACGGATGCCACAGCCAATGACGTAGCCGATCCGGAAACCATCCTGATTCTGATGAGCCAGGTACTGTTCCATCCACTTATCGGTGGATTTTTCCTTGCGGCAATTCTGGCCGCAATCATGAGTACGATTTCCTCGCAGCTCCTTGTTACATCAAGCTCGCTGGTACAGGATTTCTACAAGATCGTCAGACGCAAGTCATTGGATAAGGAAACAAAATCCAAAGAGGAACTCGATAGGCACTTTGTGCTTCTTGGCCGTCTTTCCGTCGTGCTCGTCGCCATTGTTGCCATCATCATCGCATGGGATGAAGACTCCGTCATCCTGAACATCGTTGCGAATGCATGGGCCGGATTCGGGGCTGCATTCGGGCCGCTTGTTGTGCTTTCCCTTCACTGGAAAGGACTCACACGCTCCGGTGCTGTCGCATCCATCATTGCAGGTGCAGCAACGGTCATCATCTGGATCGCAGCCGGTACTTTCGGTACAGGCCTGTATGAAATCATACCGGGCGTCATCGTTTCGACACTTGCAGCCATCATTGTAAGTAAAATGACCCAGGGCACAGGCATTTCGAAAGAGATGGAAGCTGAATTTGATGAAACGACAAGTATTCTGAAAAATAACAGATAGCATATTGAAGGCCGCATCGATATTCATCGATGCGGCCTTTTCATGTCTGCTATTCATATATATGCACGCTGACATCTTCTTCTCCGGATTTTGTGATGAGTGAATAAGTCTTGTTTTTATCTTTGATCGACACTTCAACTTCCGTATCATTGAAATGTTCTGATACCAGACCTCTGACATACTGGGTCAGCCCGATCACCTCGCCCCTGCTGCTGTATTCCAGAGGAATTTCTATCGTCAGACGCTCGAGCGTCCCATCCATGAAGTAGCCTTGTCCGACCGACGTTGTGAAACTGTCGAAATACGACTCCAGATCCCTGTTGAAATTGATATATTCATTGTTGATCTCTTCATTGATGGTCCCTGCTTCAGAGGAAGGCAGCAGCGCATACGCTGCATTGACCTGCTCGAAGCTGTCTATCTGATCCGCTCCAGGTGCCACTTCTGCTGTGGACACGAAATTACCCGGCACAATGGCAGTATCGGTCGACTGTACGAAGATGCCGAATCTGATGGTGATATCCTGATAGTCTTCGTTGGCCCGGATGCGTTCAAGAATCTCCTGGGCCATCTGCTCGCCCTCCTGCCTGATTGTGTCGGCATCCAGTTCCCTGGTGAATGTCGGACCATACTGCTCTTTCTGATACTGGTATTCACTGTTCATCGCCAGACCGATGGTCATGCCTGAAAAATCGAATGATCCGTCGTTCTCCACCATATAGTTCTGCTCAAGTATGTGGGAGAGGTACAGAGGGGATTCGGCGGCAATCCTTTCAGGATCGGTCTCACCTTCCACAGATGGGTTCAGTCCAAGGTTGCTGAATGCGTTATTGCTGGCCATCTCCTCTTCCGACATCGCCTCTATCTCTTCCACCGTATAGGCGCGGCCGAGATATCCCCGGATCATCTCTTCGGTGAACACCTGCCCTTCCCTGAATACATATTCTTCGGGGCTGAATGATTCGCGGCTCAGCTCGAACAGACCTTTTTCAAACGCTTCGATGTTGTAGCTCGATACCATATTGGAGCTTGTCAGTCCCCGCGAAGGAGAAAGTTCATAGGGAATGACAGTGCGGTAGTATTCGTCTCCACTGCTCGTGGTTGCCGTCTCCTCCTGCTCCTCTGCAGGCAATGTACTTACTTCTCCTTCATTTGCCGCCTCATTCTGTTCGGGTGTCTCCTCGGGGCTGCATGCTGCGAGGAAGACTGACAGAAACAGAAAAGATATTATATACTTCTTCATGACTACTGCTCCATATTCTCAATGAATTCTTTTTCGTTCCAGACAGTTACACCGAGGGATTCCGCTTTCTCAAGCTTGCTCCCGGCATCTTCCCCTGCAACGACGACGTCCGTTTTGCCGGATACACTGCCTGTCACCTTGCCACCGGCATTCTCAATCATTTCCTTGGCTTCTCCACGTGTCAGTTCTGTCAGTTTTCCCGTCAGTACGAATACCATGTCGTCAAACTGGCCACTCGATGCTTCTTTGACATCTTCAGTCATATTGACACCGAACGCCTTCAGCTTTTCCACCAGTTTTATGAAATCGGGGTGCTCCGTATAGGTGACGATGGAAGCCGCAATCTTTTCACCAATCTCAGGAATTTCAATAAATCGTTCCTTAGGCTGCTTCATGATCGCATCCATCGAGCCGAATTCAACCGCAATCAGCTCGGACGCTTTCGTACCGACAAATCGCATTCCGAGTCCGAAAAGAAGTTTCCTGAGCGGATTTTCCTTGGATGCTTCAATAGCTGTGAGGAGGTTCTGGACCTTCTTCTCCCCCATCCGTTCGAGCGGGATAAGGTCATCATAGGTCAATGCGTACAGGTCACCGACATCCTTGATCAGACCGGCATCGAAAAGCTGCCGGACCACTTTTTCACCCAGTCCATCAATATTCATCGCCCCTCTCGATACGAAGTGGATCATGCCTTCGACAAGCTGTGCCGGACAGCCGGGATTGATGCAGCGGATGGCCACCTCATCTTCCAGTTTGACCGTCTCATGACCGCAGCCCGGGCACTTTGTCGGTGCCTTGTAAACTTCCTGGCTGGTCCGCTCTTCAAGTATCGGACGCACCACTTCCGGGATGATGTCACCGGCTTTGCGTATGATCACCTTGTCATTGATGCGTATATCCTTCTCTTCAATTAGCTCATGATTGTGGAGTGAAGCCCGTGCGACGGTGGTGCCTGCCACTTTGACCGGCTCGAGGATGGCCGTCGGTGTAATTGCGCCTGTACGTCCGACAGTGAGTTCGATATCGAGCAGATCGGTGACAACCTCCTCGGCCGGGAATTTATAGGCAATCGCCCATCTCGGAGATTTTGCCGTATAGCCCATCTCCTCCTGGCTGCTGAAGGCATTCACTTTGATGACGATGCCGTCGATGTCATATTCCAGATCATTGCGATGGTTCTCCCAGTATTCGATATACTCGAGCACGCCTTCAATATCACTGACGAGCCTTCTCTCCTTGTTGGTCTTGAAACCTGCGTCATCGAGCTCATCGAGGGCGCCGCTCTGCGTATCCGCCTCAAGCTCCGTCAGATCATTGACGCTGTACAGAAAGATGGACAGGTTCCTTTTGGCTGCAAGCTTCGGATCAAGCTGGCGCAGGGAGCCGGCGGCTGCGTTCCTTGGATTCTGGAATGGTGCTTCGCCATTCTCCTCCTTTTCGGCATTCAGCTTTTCAAATGATGGCTTCGGCATGTATGCCTCGCCTCTCACTTCGAATGACAGCGGGCGGTCGAGTGACAGCGGAATCGCGCGGATCGTCCGCAGGTTCGAAGTGATGTTCTCACCGACCGTGCCATCTCCCCGCGTCGCTCCCTGTACAAGCTGGCCTGCTTCATATTTCAGCGAAACGGCCAGACCATCTATCTTCAGTTCGCACATGTATTCCACATCACCGACAGCTTCCCTTGCCCTTCTGTCGAAAGCTCTCAAGTCTTCTTCATTGAAAGCATTGCCGAGGCTCAGCATCGGTGTGTCATGCGCCACTTTCTCAAAACGGCTCAGCACCGCGCCACCGACTCTGACTGTCGGAGAGGAATCCGTCCGGTATTCAGGATGCTGCTCCTCGAGCGCAATGAGTTCGTGCAGCAGCTTGTCATACTCGCTGTCCGGAATGGTCGGTGCATCGAGCACGTGATACTCATAGTTATACCGGTTCAGCCTATCCTGCAGTGACTTGATTTTCTCTTCCATTGATCGACCTACTCCTTCTTTTCAATCGGTGCGAAATTGGCCAGCAGCCGCTTGACACCGACTTTGGTGAAAATGATATCGAGTTCCTGGCTGTCCCCTTCTCCCTTGATTGCAGAAATGATGCCGTCACCGAACTTCTTATGGCTGACCTTGTCACCGATCGCGAAGCTGACGCCGCTGTTGTTTGTAACAATGCGGCTGCGTTTTGGCATCCGCTTCTTCGGTGCGCTGCCACTGCTGAAGAAATCGGCCTGTGCAGATGCACCGCTGCCATCCACAAGCTCTTCCGGTATCTCTGCCAGGAATCTGCTCTGCATGTTCGATTCCGTCTTACCGAAGATCATGCGGCTGTTCGCCCTTGAGAGGAACAGATGGTCTTCTGCACGGGTCAGCGCCACATACATCAGACGGCGCTCCTCCTCCAGCTCCTTGTCATCATAGATGACGCGTCTTGAAGGGAATATGCCCTCCTCGAGACCAACGATGAAGACCACTTTGAATTCGAGGCCTTTTGAAGCGTGCATTGTCATCATTGTGACACCACTGTCATCTTCGACGCCATCCTGATCCGATACGAGTGCCATATCACTCAGGAAAGTGAACAGCAGTTCATCGGAAATCTCATTATCCCGGTCGAATTCACGAGTTACCGTCTTGAACTCTTCCAGGTTCTCGATGCGGCTTCTTGCCTCGATGGTCTTTTCGCTCTCCAGCACTTCGATATACCCTGTACTTTCAAGTACTTCATCCACAAGCTCGGTAATTGTGATGAACCGGGATTTCTTTTTAAGCTGCTCCAGCAGGTCGACGAGTCCCATCAGCTTGACGACTGCCGTCTTCGGAATGCCGATGAAATCCGATTCCTTGATGCCTTCAAAGATGCTGATGCCGGTCGCCTGGCCATGCGCCTTCAGCTTGTCGACCGTCTTCGGTCCGATGCCCCGCTTCGGCGTATTGATGATGCGCTCGAAGCTGATATCGTCATTCGGATTCAGTATCACTTTCAGATAGCTCATCAGATCCTTGATTTCCTTGCGGTCGTAGAACTTGATGCCGCCGACCATCTTGTACGGAATATTGGATTTGACGAATGTATCCTCGATCGCCCTCGACTGGGCATTCGTCCTGTAGAGTATCGCCATGTCGCTGTGACTGTACTTGTTCGACAGATCGAGGATGTTGCCGACCACTTCCTCCGCTTCCCCACGTTCCGAGTCCGCCACGATGTTCTGCAGCTTCGGTCCGCCATCGCGTTCGGTGCGCAGTGCTTTCGGCTTACGCTCCGTATTGTTCTCGATGACCGCATTCGCAGCATCCAGAATATTTTTGCTTGAACGGTAGTTCTGCTCGAGCTTGATGACCACCGCTTCCGGATAGTCATCCTCGAAGTTCAGGATATTCGAGATATCCGCCCCTCTGAACTTATAGATGGACTGGTCGGAATCGCCGACGACGCATATGTTGCGGTACTTCGCAGCCAGCTGTGTGATCAGACGGTACTGGGCATGGTTCGTGTCCTGGTACTCATCCACGTGGATATACTGGAAGCGGTTCTGGTAGTATTCCAGCACTTTCGGCTCCTTGTCGAACAGCTCGATCGTCAGCATGATCAGATCATCGAAATCAAGGGCACTGTTGCGGTAGAGGATCTGCTGGTAGTCATGGTACATCTCACTGTAGAGTGTATCCGGGTAGGCGACAGCTTCGTGGATGCTCTGTTCCGGACGGATCAGCTGGTTCTTCTTGTCGGAAATGAAGCCGATGATGTTTCTCGGGTTGTGCTGCTTCGGATCCAGATTCCGTCGTTTCAGAATATCCTTGACGACCGATTTCTGGTCCGTCGGGTCAAGGATGGAGAAGCTGTTTTCATATCCCAGATGATTGATGTTGCTCCTCAGAATACGGACACACATGGAGTGGAATGTTGAAATCCACATATCCTGTGCACCTTCTCTGATCAGTGCCGATACACGGTCCCGCATTTCACGGGCAGCCTTGTTGGTGAAGGTGATGGCCAGTATGTTTCTGGCAGGTACTTCTCTCTCTTCGAGCAGGTAGGCCACCCGGTGCGTCAGCACACGCGTCTTGCCACTGCCGGCGCCCGCCATGATAAGAAGCGGACCTTCCGTCGACTGGATGGCTTTCTTCTGTTCTTTATTCATCAAACTCAGATCCATAATCAAAACTCCAATTTATTTAATGATTGTACGCAATGCTTTTTTTACACTGTCATAGATGATGTTGCCGACAACGATGGTATCGGCATACTGCGCCATTTCCTTTGCTTCCTCTTTCGAGGTGATGCCACCGCCATAGATGACATGCGATTGCGACACGTTCTCTTGTACCGTCCGCATCACTTCCGGATCACCATATGTGCCGCTGTACTCGATGTATATGTAAGGTGTCCGATAGAGCTTGTCCATCATGTTGATGTAGTGCGTCACCATTTCAGGCGCGACCACTTTCCCTTCGGCTTTTCTGAACGCCTTGCATTCCGGGTTCATAATGATATATGGCAGCAGGGAAACTTCATCATAGTCGAGCAGATGACCGTATTCCGCCAATGCTTCGAGCATCAGTCCATGCTGCCATTTCATATCCGCCGTATTGAACACAGCCGGGATGAAGTAGTGGTCGAACCCCGGCACGACGGCGTCGGTCGATGTGATCTCAAGCGCAACCGGCACCGAGAAGCGGCGCACCCGCGCCATCAGGTTCAGAACGTTGTCCTCGGTAATATCATCCGTCCCCCCGATGATGATGGCATCCGTCTCAGATTCGCAGATTGCGGCCAGGTCATCATCACTGATTTCCTTCGCCGGATCCAACTTGAATACATGTTTGCAATCTTTAAGCATATATAAAACTCCCATCAGAATTCATAAGGATATTATAGCATTTTTAGACCTGAACTGTTTTATTATATGTGATTTGCAGATGGCAAAAATACAAAAAACCGACCGGCAAAGGCCGGTCGGTCCGTACTAGTCGATGCCCAGGTATTCCTCCAGGGTCAGTCCGCTTTCATATATGGCTTCCGCTTCCTCACCGACATATCTCAAGTGCCATGGTTCATACATGTACCCGGTGATGTCCTCCTTGCCTTCAAGGTAGCGGATGATGAATCCATATTCATGCGCGACATCCTTCATCCACTGGAATTCAGGCGTGTCGCCGAATGATACTTTCAGCGTGGTTGCACTGTCTGCCGATCCTACATCAATCGCAAGCCCCGTCTGGTGCTCGGAGTGGCCCGGCTTTGCACTGTACTGGTCAGCGGCTTCCTGCCCATCCCGTGCCACGTAGTTGCTATAGAGCTGGGCCTGGTAGTCATACGACCTGAAGTCACTGACAAGGACGAAATCAAGTCCACGTGCCGCCCCGTCCTGGAACATCTGCTGATAGGCTGCGACGACTTCCGGCTGCAGGCCCGGTGCATAGTCCGGCGGCAGGGAAATCTCCTTATTGACGATGAGGATGCCGTCCACATAGGTGACCCCATCAATCACTTCAACATTCGGCAGCGCTTCGAGGTTGCCGATCTGTGCCGGCTCATAAGTTCTTTCGAAATTCTCATGCAGCGCCATCTGCTCTTCGCTCAGCGTCACACCACAGCCCGCCATCAGCAGCAGGGCCAACAGCATACCCGCTTTCATACTTCTAATCATCAAACCGCTCCTTTGGCAATCGGTAGTTTCATCTTACCATATCTCCGCCGGATGTCTAAGAGCATACTGCTATTCGAGGCCTGCTCTTCTGAAGATGATGTCCACACGCTTCAGGTGATGGGTCTCATCAAAACAGTCATCGATCTCCGCTTCCGTCAGCAGCTCCTGGATGCGGTCGTCCTGCTCTACAAGTTCACGGAAAGGCACTTTCGTCTCCCATGATTCCATCGCTTTCGGCTGGACGAGATCATAGGCTTCCTCACGGACCAGACCTTTGTCGATCAGTGTCAGCATGACACGCTGTGAATAGACCAGTCCGAATGTCTTATCGATGTTCGCCTTCATGTTATCTTCGAATACCGTCAGATTTCTGATGATGCCAGTGAACCGGCTCATCATATAGTCGAGCGCGATGGTCACATCAGGCAGCATGATCCGCTCTGCTGAGGAGTGCGAAATATCGCGTTCATGCCAGAGCGGCACGTTTTCGTAGGCAGTCGTAATATAGCCGCGGATGACACGGGAGAGCCCTGTGACATTCTCGCTGCCGATCGGATTGCGTTTGTGCGGCATGGCACTGGAGCCTTTCTGGCCCTTGCCGAACGCCTCTTCCACTTCTCTCGTCTCGGTCTTCTGCAGTCCACGCACTTCCACCGCAAATTTCTCGATGGACGTCGCGATCAGGCCGAGTGTCGCTATGTAGTAGGCATGGCGGTCGCGCTGCAATGTCTGTGTGGACACTTCGGCTGTACCGAGGCCAAGATGCTCGCAGACGTAGCTTTCCACTTCAGGTGGGATGTTGGCGAATGTGCCGACGGCCCCACTCATCTTGCCGACTTCGATTTCTTTCCTGACATTTTTGAAACGTTCAAGGTTCCGCTTCATCTCCATGTACCACAGTGCCATCTTGATGCCGAATGTGGTCGGTTCGGCATGTACACCATGAGTACGTCCCATCATCAGCGTCGTCTTATGTTCGCGTGCCTTGTCGGCCAGCACTTCGATGAATTTCTCAAGATCCTCTTCAAGCAGTTCATTTGCCTGTTTGATCATATAGCTCTGCGCCGTGTCGACAACATCCGTCGATGTCAGTCCGTAGTGCACCCACTTCTTCTCATCACCGAGCGTCTCCGATACCTGGCGTGTGAAAGCAACAACGTCATGGCGTGTCTCGGCTTCTATCTCCTTGATGCGGTCCACATCAATCTTTGCATTCGGACGAATCCGCTTCACTTCATCCATTGGAATATAGCCGAGTTCCGCCCACGCTTCAGAAGCTAGGATCTCAACCTCCAGCCAGGCTTTGAATCTGTTTTCTTCCGTCCATATCCGGGACATTTCCTCACGGGAATAACGAGAAATCATGCATACACGCTCCTTAGTCTTATTTCTTTTCCATTATAACAAATCATATTAAAAAACGAACATTTTTTTATAATAAAATGAAAACGTTCGATAAAAAAGACGGATATCCTAATTATCCGCCTCAGTTTCAATTCTTTTTCCTTCAAATACTATTTCCTGGTGATCGACAACAAGCTCTCCATCCCTTTCGATGAAGACCGGCTGCTCCGTTCGTCTGACCGGCTGGTAGCCGGCCTCGCGCATCCGCGCGAGACACTCACCCAGTGATTCATTCTCCGCCACTTTAAACTTTTTCTTTTTCGGCATTTCTTTCATCTTCCATTTCCCTTGCTTCAGAAATTTCTTCCAGTACTTCCTCTACATTTTCAGGCTGGTAGTTTTTGAGACGTTTGCGTTTGACGCCCTTCGTCCAGAAACCACCATTGATGTTTTTAGGTTCATGTGTAATGATGAACGCTTTCTCATCCAGTTCCTTGATGGTGTCGATCAGTTTGCGCTCATACTTTCTTGGTGTCAGTATCTGCATGGTTGTCCGCTCGCCGTCACGGCCGTACTGATAGCCGTGCGTGACGCCATAGCCGAGGTCCCGGATGTTTGTCGGGAGGTCCTTGTCCTTCTGGGAAGTGATGACATTGACCACCAGATATCCGAGCGCCAGTTTCTCTTCTATTTTGAGGCCGACCAGTATGCCGGCACCGAAACCGAGTGCATATGCGACGACGTTCTGGAACTGGTCGAGGTTTTCAAGTACCAGACCCAGTCCGATGACGTAGACGAACGTTTCAAGGATACTGAATGCTGCTGCTGTGTAGCGATACCCTTTCAATGTAGAGATGGTACGCATCGTAAGGAAGCTGACATATACGATGTTCACTACGAAGATGACCAGTACCATCAGCCAGGGGTTTTGTGATATGGCTGTTATCATTCCATTCTACCTTTCCTGAGTGAGTATATCTTTTCCATTTTCTAAACTACTGCTCTTCCTGCTTCTCTTCATAGGCAGGCTTGTTGTAGCGGTTGTAGGGCTGGTCCCGCTTGTGCTGTGTCTTTTTATACCATTTTATGATCGTGTCATAGTCTTCTTCAGAAACTTCCTTGCCTTCAAGGAAATCATCGATGGCATTGTAGCTGACGCCGAGTGCCTCCTCATCGCTGATGAGCGGCCTGTCGTCCTCGAGATCCGCTGTCGGCACTTTATTGGCCAGGTGATCCGGCGCTCCGAGGTGATCGAGCAGCATTCTGCCCTGACGCTTGTTCAGTCCGAACAGAGGAATCAGATCGGCTGCACCGTCGCCGAATTTCGTATAGAATCCGGTGATCGCTTCCGCCGGATGGTCGGTCCCAAGAACGACACCCCCCGTGGAAGCAGCCACCGCATACTGGGCCTTCATCCTTTCACGTGCCTTTTCATTGCCTTCGACGAAGTCGCTCAGTATATATCCTGCTTCCTTGAGCGACGCCACACTGCGCTCGACGTTCGGGCGGATATTGATGGTCGCGGTATGTGTCGGCTGGATGTACTCGATCGCATCCAGTGCATCCTGCTCATCATTCTGCTCGCCGTACGGCAGGCGCAGTGCATGGAATTCATAGCCGGCACCGGTCTCCGCGTTCAGCTCATCGACAGCCATCTGGGTGAGCTTGCCGAGTAGGGTGGAGTCCTGGCCGCCGGAGATGCCGAGCACGAATGACTTGATGAATGTATAGTTCTTTACGTAGTCCTTCATGAAATCGATGATTTCCCTGACTTCCGCTGCAGGATCGATTTCAGGCTTTACATGGAATTCCTTCAGAATCTCTGCTTGCAATGGTTTCATGTCATATCACTCCAATGTTTTATTACTTGCTTCTTCAATCAGGTCCTGCTTGATCTGCCACAATGCTTTCGAGAGGTCGACCGGGTACTCCTCAGGATTCAGGAAACGCTTGTACTCTTCCCATAGCAGGGTGAGCCCCTGTTCATGTCGCTGCTTCATCCTGCCGGTGGTCTCTATTTCATAGACGCATTCTCCATCAACGAAGATATCCTTCATCAGCTCCACGGTATCATAGGAGCGGATGAGCTTCCGTTTCATCGGGTGGATCGGATGGAACATGAGCAACGGCGCATCCTCCTCTATCTCTTCCCCAAAATGTGTAATATATTCACCTTCCGACATGCCTGTGTTCCGGTTGATGATGCGATGGATATTCTTTTTGCCGGGCGTCGTCACCTTTTCCGGATTGCCGGATATTTTGATGCGGTTCTCAAGTTCCCCTGCTTCATTTTCGATGGCCACAAGCTTATACACGGCACCGAGCGCAGGCTGGTCGTAGGCCGTAATCAGCTTGGTGCCGATGCCCCAGCTGTCGACTTTGGCACCCTGGGACAGGAGGGAGAGTATCGTCACTTCGTCCAGATCATTCGAGACGATGATCTTCGCATCCGGGAACCCGGCTGCATCGAGCATCTTCCTTGCCTCCTTCGACAGGTAGGCGATATCACCCGAGTCGAGCCGTATGCCGATGAAGTTGATCCTGTCGCCATATTCACGAGCCACCTTGATGGCATTCGGCACACCGGATTTCAATGTATCGAAAGTATCCACCAGGAAGACGCAGTTCTGATGGGTGTCGGCATAGGCCCTGAAGGCCTCGTAGTCGTCCCCATATGCCTGGACCATCGCATGGGCGTGTGTACCGCTCGCCTCAAGACCGAACAGCTTCGCAGCCCTGACATTGCTCGTACCGTCGAATCCGCCGATGATTGCAGCACGCGCCCCCCAGAGGGCGGCGTCGAACTCATGAGCGCGGCGTGTACCGAACTCCATCAGTGTCCCTTCGGGGACGATCTGCCTGATTCTGCTCGCCTTTGTGGCAATGAGCGTCTGGAAATTGACGATGTTGAGCAGCGCCGTCTCCACGAGCTGCGCCTCGATGATCGGTGCCTCCACCTGGACGAGCGGCATGTTGGCGAAGACGATTTCGCCTTCCTCCACCGCACGCACCTTGCCGGTAAAACGCAGATCCCGAAGATACGAAAGGAAGTCCTCATCATATCCGATCGACCGCAGGTATTCGATATCGGAGTCCGAGAACCTGAAATTTTCGAGGAAATTGATGATGCGCTCAAGACCGGCGAATACGGCATATCCATTGCCGAACGGCATGTTCCTGAAATAGAGATCGAATACTGCCGTGCGATCTGCGAGACCTTGTTCCAGATAGGTTTTAGCCATATTGATCTGGTAAAGATCGGTGTGCAGCATAAAACTGTCATCTTCAAATTGATACATTTGTTCCAGTCCCTCCATGAAGTGCTGTAAATCAGTTATAATCATTCTAACACAACCATTTTTCATCAACATAATATAACAGGAGGATTATCATGAAATTCGAGAGTTTCAGGGCGCGTTTTATCGTCCTATCCCTCATTGTCTGCATATCCGGCTTCTCACAGGGGATGCTTCTCCCCCTCATCTCCTTCATCTTCGAAAACCGGGAAATACACGCGACAATCAACGGGCTGCATGCCTCAGGGCTCTACATAGGGGTGCTTGCATCCGCCCTTTTCATAGAAGGACCTTTAAGAAAATATGGATTCAGGCCGATGATCATCGCCGGCGGCATCATCGTCGGCATCTGCCTGTTCCTGTTTCCGGTGCTTGATTCCATCTGGATATGGTTTCTGCTGCGCCTGCTCGTCGGCATCGGCGACAATGTACTCCACTTCAGCACCCAGACATGGCTGACCCAGAGTACACCGCAGCACAAGCTTGGCAAGGTCATCGCATTCTATGGCCTGTTCTTTTCGCTCGGCTTCATGATCGGACCGAAAGTCAGCGAGCTCGTCACCATCTGGGAGCCGCTGCCGTTTCTTGTCTCAGGTGTGCTCACCATGATCGGCTGGCCGCTCATCTTCCTCTTGAAGGGAGCTGAAAATGCAAAACCGATCGAATCCGGCGTGCCGGTGACGGTCTTCAACACCTTCAAGAACTTCAAGGCTGTCCTCAGAACCAGCTGGATCGCTTTTCTGTTCCCGCTGCTTTTCGGCATCTTCGAGGCTTCCCTGAACAGCAACTTCCCGGTATTTGCCATCCGCAACAATTTTGAACTGTCCGATATTACATGGATTCTGCCGGCATTCAGCTTCGGAGCCATACTGCTGCAGGTGCCGATCGGTTCGCTTGGTGACAGGATCGGACGCAGCAGGCTCATCTCGGTGCTCCTCGGTCTTGGTGCCGTCACCTTCTTCTTCATGGAAGTGTTCAACAGCTCATTCATCATGCTGCTCCTGCTGTTTACACTGGCCGGTGTATTTGTCGGCTCGATGTACTCCCTCGGCATCAGCTACATGACCGATATTACGCCGAAGTTCAATCTGCCCGCCGGAAATCTGATGGCAGGCATCATGTTCAGCCTCGGCAGCATCACCGGTCCCGTCATCGGCGGGTACATCATTACAGCGACAGATGGGGCATACTATTTCAGCTTCTTCACCATCGCCATCATCGTGATTCTCATATTGAACATTTTGTTTATGGTCAGACGCGGGACTGTGGCACAATAGAACCATGATCACCCATATCGGAAATCGAAGGAGGACAATGAATGAACAATGCACTGCTTGTCATCGACTATTCATACGATTTTGCCGCACCGGAAGGCCGCCTGACTGCCGGAGAGGCCGCCCAGGCGATTGAAGCCGCCCTCGTCCAGAAGATCCGGACTTCATATGAGGCGGGTGTGCCCATCTTCTTCATGATGGACCTTCATTTTGATGATGATGGACTGCATCCGGAATCAAAGCTGTTCCCGCCGCATAATATCGAAGGGACGGGCGGCCGTGAGCTGTATGGTGAAGTGCGTGAGGTCTATCAGCAGATCAAGGATCGACAAAACGTCTTTTACATCGATAAGAGGCGCTACAGTTCTTTTGCCGGCACCCCGCTCAACCAGCTGCTGCTGGAAAGAAAGATTGACACTGTGACACTGACCGGTCTTGTGACCGACATCTGCATCATGCATACGGCAGTGGATGCCTATAATTTCGGCTATGACATCATCGTCCCGGCCTCCTGTGTGGCATCCTTCAATCCGCCGGCACACGAGATGGCCCTCGAACATTTCAAAAATGCCCTCGGCGCGACTGTAGAACCATAGAAGGATGCATACTTCAGTGATAAAATGGGAAAAGTAATATCATAATCAAAGGAGAATGAACATTATGACTCAAACTAAAATTTTCGGCCACCAGAATCCGGATACGGACACAATCACTTCAGCAATTGTTACGGCAGACATCGAGGAGCAGCTCGGCAATGACGCAGCCGCCTACCGCCTTGGTGAAATCGGGGCCGAGACGGAATATGCGCTCAACCACTTCGGTGTGAAAGCCCCTGAACTGCTCGAGTCGCTTGAAGAGGGCGCTGAGGTCATCCTCGTCGACCACAACGAATTCCAGCAGTCGGCGGAAAATATCGAAAAGGCGGATATCCTGAAAGTGTATGACCACCACAGGATTGCCAACTTCCAGACGGAATCCCCACTCTACTATCGTGCGGAACCTGTCGGATGCACCGCAACCATCCTGAAGAAAGTATACGAGGAGAATGACCTGCTGATTTCACAGGAAATGGCCGGCCTCATGCTTTCCGCCATCATTTCCGATACACTGCTGTTCAAATCTCCGACAACAACGGAAGCTGACAGAACAGCTGCACAGGCACTCGCCGAGATGGCGGACATCGAAATTGAGGGCTATGGCATCGAAATGCTGAAATCAGGTGCATCCACAAAGGACAAGACGGCTGATGCACTGATTACTGCAGATGCCAAATCCTTCGAGATGGGGCAGAGGACGACACGCATTGCACAGATCAATGTCATCGATGTAGATGAAGTATTCGACAGAAGAGATGAACTGGAAAACGCCATCAACAGACAGATTGAACAGGAAGGCTATGACCTGTTTGTACTGGTTGTAACGGACATTCTGAATTCCAATTCAAGAATTCTCGCACTTGGAACAGAAGCACAGTCTGTGGAAAAGGCATTCGACGTTGCCCTGGATGAGAATTCAGCAATTCTTGAAGGTGTCGTTTCCCGCAAGAAGCAGGTTGTACCGCAGATCACTAAAGCATTGTCATAAGGAGGCAGAAATATGCTGAAAAAAGAGGCAGGCAGACTTTATCTGGAAGAAGGACATGATGTCATCGCAGAACTCATCTATCATGAGACTGACGAATATTATGATGTGACAAGCACGTATACAAGACCGGAGCACAGAAACAGAGGACTGGCCAGAGACCTTGTGGACGAAATCGTGGAAATGGCACGTGAAGACAATAAGAAGGTCCAGCCGACATGTCCCTACGTCGCCTTCGCCATCCGTGATTCAAGCTATGACGATATAAAAATCAAATAATAGACAGCAAAATACCCCGCCATGAAGATGGCGGGGTATTCTACTGGAAGGAATTCCAAAAATAATAGTTGAAAGAATGAAAAAATGGTATGTCCAAATAATAACACTATTTTTCTGAAAAATCAATATTATCAGCATATTTTCATTCGTTGAATATTTTACTTATTACACTTTCCTTGCCTGCTTCAAGCCGCTCTTTTGAGCACGCATCCTCAATCCGGTAGCCCAGCTCTTCCGTCGCTCTGGAAAATGAGACTTCGTCGAGGTAGTTTGTCGTCTCCGCCTGGTCGAAACATCCGGGATGGACGATTTCATGCAGTGTATGATCGACAATCACACGTTCCGATTTGCTTGTACGATCCGCCAGAGGCAGAAACAGCAGAAGTAAAGCAATCAATCCCAGAATAAGGATGATCCATATGCCTTTCCTATTCATCTAGAGAAATCCGACAAAGACGCCTTCCGGTGCTTCAACTTCACCTTCCTGCCTTTCGATGGTGCCGTCTTCGTTTATTTTGAATAGTACAAGGTTATGTGAACTTTCGTGGGCACATACGAGATAGTCGCCATCCGGCGTTATATTGAAGTCCCGTGGCCAGTCTCCGTTGGTGGATTCAATCTGGATACGCTTGAGCGACTTGCCTTCCCCTTCGACTTCGAATACGGCAATGCTGTTATGGCCTCTGTTGGACACATAGATGTACTTGCCATTCGGATGCTTGCGTATGGCCGCTCCCTGGGAATGGCCGTCGAAGGATTGCGGCAGTGCGGAGTACGTTTCCACAGGGAAGAATTCACCGTCGTGGTAGTTGGCGACAATCACTTCATTGGAAAGTTCGGTGAAGATGTAGGCATAATGACCCCCATCACCGAAGACGAGATGTCTTGGTCCACTGCCGGCTGCCACTTTCGTCTCCGTCACTTTTTCAAGCTTGTCGTCCTTGATCTGAAGCGTCACAATCTTGTCTGCTCCGAGATCGACTGCCGCAATATACTTGAGGTCCGGTGTTTCGATGACGAAGTGGGAGTGCGGGTTATCCTGACGCTCATGTGGTCCGTCCCCTTCCACCTGGAAGACATCCAGCTGCTCGGTCACGACGCCGCGCTCATCCACACGATAGAGTCTGATTTCGCCTGACAGATAGACTGCATCGACCAGATGGTTTTGATCGGATGTGAGTGTCAGGTGGCAACCGGACGCACCTTCCTCGAGACAGTCTTCGATGAAGCGCAGCTCTCCCGTTTCCAGGTTGCTGACGCCGAATGTTGCGATGCCTGCTTTCGTCTTGCCCTTCTTTACCGCGTAGACGCGGTCATTCTGTATATCCAGGTAGGTCGCATTCGGTGTCTCCGCCGCTTCTTCTATCGAAATAAACTTGCCCGCCTCAGCATCCAGTTCGAATTTGTAGATTCCTTTGCCATGTTCCTTAGTATAGGTGCCGACATACCCAATCATTGAAATTCCTCCTACGCTTTTTTTATTATCTTAGCACACCAGTAACCATACCCTAAATGAAAAGAATTAATACTTCTTGAAATGCAGAACATATGTTCGTATAATTGAACCATATACACGAACAGGCAGAGAAGGGGATGCGGATGGACTATCGGAAAATACCAATGGAGGAACTCGACTCGAATATTCCCAAAGGACGCGGAATGATCAAATGGGCGCCCTTCGCCACCATGCCCGAGCAGTTTGAGAAGGTTGCCGGCATGATTGAAGACCAGATGAAGGTGGCGCGGCCCATCCTGTCGGATGACCGGCTGGAGGAGATGAATCGTATTCTGAAAAAGGCACTGCATGACAAACGGAGCATCAGGGTCGAATACTATTATGACGGTTTCCGTTTCAAAGCGGATCTCAAGCTCATACAGGTCGATACGTGGAGCATGGTGCTCATCGGACAGCCGACGGACAGGTCGGATGAGGAGATGATATTCATTTCATTCATTGATGTGCTCGATATCGTCATGATATGAAAAAGCCACGCAGAAATTTCTGCGTGGCTTGATATTAGCGTTCCAGGAAAAGGACCGGCTCCTTCTGATAATCGGTCGCGAGCATCAGATGGTAGACGAGGACCGTCGTCGTAATGGCACCGATGCCGCCCGGCACAGGAGTAATATGCGACGCCTTGTCCTTCACTGCGTCAAAATCTACATCACCGACCATCCTGCCTGCGTCATTGAAGTTGATGCCGACATCCACGACGACCGCCCCTTCCTTGACATGCTCAGGCCCGATCAGATTGATTACACCTGCTGCGCTGATGATGATATCGGCCGCCCTGCATCTGCCGATGAGGTCATCTGTATACACATTGCATGTCGTCACTGTGGCATTGCGGTTCATGAGCATCAGCGACAGCGGCTTGCCGACTACGGCACTCGCCCCGACCACCGTGACATGCTTGCCTTCGAGATTGATGTCGTAGAAATCGAGCATTTCCATCACCCCTGCCGGTGTACATGGTTCCAGACGATTGCTCTCATCCGTCAGTACCTGGCCCAGATTGAACGGGGTCATGCCGTCGATATCCTTGATCGGATTCATCAGCTCCACTACACGCTTCATATCAATATGCTCAGGCAGCGGCTGCAGCAGCAGGATGCCATTGATGGCATAATCCTCATTGATCTCCCGGAATTTCGTCAGAAAGGCCCTGTTCGAAACATCCGCCGGAAAATGGAACTGCTCCGTATCGATGGACAGCTTCTCAAACCGTTTCATCGCCGCTCGTTCATAAGAGATTGCATCGGACAGTTCGCCGACCCTGACAAACGCAACTTTCGGTCTGATGCCATGCTTCCGGGACTCCTCTACAGCATCCCTGATTCCCTCGGAAAGATGTGCCGCAACCGCCTTGCCATCCATGATCGTTGTCATAAAAAAGCTCCTTTATCCTTTTTTCAATCAATATACCACACTATACTCAAGATGATGCAGCCGGGACCGGAGCCTCGGCAAATAAAAAAAGCCGCCCCAAAGGACGGCAGATCAATTATTTTGTTTCACGGTGTGTTGTGTATCCGTTGGATCTTGGGCAGTATTTTTTCATTTCAATACGCTCAGGGTTGTTTCTTTTGTTCTTAGTCGTAATATAGTTACGATCTCCGCACTCAGTGCAGGCCAAAGTTACATTTACTCTCATCAGTTCCGCCTCCTTTACTCTTTACCTATTCCGCTTTGCGGTGAGGAACATCCAATTGGAATAATATTTCTATTATACCACGTCCGGAATTCTGTTGGAAGATGACCCGGACTCCATTTCAACTGGCCAGTTGATCATCCTATGCGAGGATGAAACGATGGTAATCAATGTCAGTGTGTTCCTCGTCTACATTGAACCGCCTTAACCATTTTAAAGGTTTTAAAGGATTTTTTCAACACTTTTATCACTCACCCTGAAATTTACAGCAGATCCCGGCGAATTTCGTGCATATCATACCACCCGTCGGGGTCAAACTCATGCAATGAAAAAGCTGACCTTTTTCAGGCCAGCTTCATATCCGTCATTTATTTTCTGCTTCGATTTCACGCTTCAGCTTTTCTGTGAAGTCCTTGATCTCCTCTACATCCTTCTTCAGGAAGAATGCCAGCACCACTGCACCGATTGTCGTAATGATGACGAGTATTGATATGATTTTCAACAGAAGACCGAGCACTGATTTTAAAAGTTCCATGATTGACCTCCAAGAAGTTATTTAACCTACTGTACCCTGAATTCCAAAATAAATTCAACAAATTCAACATAGGGGTTGTAATTTATCTGAAAATTCAGTATTATAGAAGTAGTTAATAGATATTAACTAACCTATTCCATTTTCTTAATAAAATTTCTCCTATTTTTTCCTGCACCTAACCAGTGCAGGTTTTTTTTATCCTTCAATCACTTTGATGTGCACTTTCCGCGTCCGCGGACCATCAAATTCCGCAAAGTACGTGCTCTGCCACGTTCCATAGATGACTTTGCCGCCGTCGATGATCAGCGTCTCACTGGCACCTGTCAGGGAGGACTTCATATGTGAATCGGAATTCCCCTCCGCATGCCTGTATTCATTCTTATTATCGAATGTCTCGTTCATTCCATATACCAGATCGCGTGTTACGTTCGGATCTGCATTTTCGTTGATTGTGATGCCGGCTGTCGTATGCGGCGTGAAGACTGTCATGATGCCCGACTGGACACCGCTCTTTTCAAGTACTTCTTCAATGAGCGCATCGATGTTGATGTACTCGGCACGTGCATTGGATGTCACGCTGAATGTGTAGAGCATATTATCACCTTTAACTTTATGATTTATGGGTACTATACTACTAGAGAATCTAAAAAAGGAGAAATGATAATGCCTTATTCAATGAATGACTATCCCGATTCCTTGAAGAATATGGAGAAGCTTGAACGGAAGAAGGCGATCGACATCATCAATGCCCTCCTTGAAGAAGGCTACGATGACGGACGTGCCATCCCGATCGGTACGAGCCAGGCAGAGGAATGGTATGCTGATGCTTCAAAAGAAGAGCTGGATGAACTGGAAAATAAAGATGTCACCGAACATGAAGATGATCCGGGTAAGCAGGGCGGCAAGATTGCCGACAATGACGTGGAAGTATTCTTCGAAGACGATGAATGGAAAGTCCAGACCAAAGGGGCAAAGCGCCCGAGCAATACGTACGACAATAAGAATGACGCGACGAAACGAGCGAAGGAAATCGCCGAGAACCGCGGTGCGGAGACCATCATCCATAATAAGAATGAATAGAGAGAATCCTCGACTGGTACCAGTCGAGGATTCTTCTATACTTGGAGATTCAGGTCACGTGTCTTATCGAGACCCATCTTATCAAGTGTCAGCCCTTCACGTGTAAAGTCCACTTCAAGCATCAGGGAAGTCAGGTGGATGATTGAATCGATCGCCGGCGTTTCGACTGCCGCCGCTTCTGCGATGCTCTTCCATAGTACGAGCCCATAACCGACATCTTCAACAATATAGCGGTTGTTCAAAGTGACCGGACCTACAAGGTCTTTTAATACCGGACTTTCATTATACTGCTCCTTCAATGGCTTATCCGGTTCGAAGTATGTGCTCCGCTCGGAGCGGGCGGATTTGTCGAGCACCTCGAATCCAAGCACTTCGCATACTTTCTGCCGTTCCTTGTCTATCGCCTCGATCACCTTGACCGTATGGTTCGTCACCCCATCACGGTAGAGGTAGAATGAGTCTCCGTTGTTATCGATGGTGCCGGTATTGAGAATCGATGGCGCCGGATGACTCTCCGGATTGCCGTTGTTCAACGCCGTCTCGATGATATTCTGTGCCGGTACGAGCGTATCATAAAGCACAGTCAGCTTTTCCATCATCCTTTCCGTGTTGCTGCTCGGATAGGCACTGAAAAGGTTATGCTTACTTTTAAGAATGATATCTGCATCATTCTCCTCGTAGTCATACCGTGCAGCATAGGTCAGCGACATGGATTCACCGATGAGCACATCAACTTCCGGGCGCTTCTCCTCGAGTATATTGCTCAGTACCACGCTGTTCATCGCGCTGGCACCATTGATGAAGATCATCTGTCCATCCTGAAGATACGGAATGAATTCTTCGAACATCTGGGCAAGTATGTGCGTCGGCAGGCATGTCATGATTACATCTGCGCCCTTCACCGCTTCGAGCGGATCCTGCGTAAACTTGTGGAGATAGAGCGGCTCTCCTCTGTAATGGACCTTGCCCTGCATAATATCTTCATGTGGATCTTTCAGCGCCTGCAGGGAATGGTAGAGCGTCACCTCATGACCTCTTGAAGTCAGATCAGCTGCTGCAACAATGCCACCATTACCTGCGCCAACTATGGAAACTTTCATTGAAATGGAACACTCCTTAAAATTATATAAAAACAATTATACTGAAAATTCTTATTTCATGCCAGTATAAACAACATAAAACCCAGACCGGATGGTCTGGGTTCAGACTGTAGACAAAGTCATAGTAAAATGACATGTCTGCAGTCTTTTTGTCGGGATGCATGGGAATCTGCAGATCAGGGGAAGAGGATGCTGGGATCAACAGGCAGCGGGCGCAGGATGGAAAAGCGGATTTCCCGAACGATAAGCGGCTCTTTGTACTTGCTTCATCAAGTTTGTTGGGGGTGTGCCAGTGGGAATGAGATTAACCTCTAACTCGCCATGGCGCCGTCCACGATGGTGAATTAGCCTTCTAATTCGCCATGGTAGCACCCACGATGGTGAATTAGCCCTCTAACTCGCCATGGCGCCGTCCACGATGGTGAATTAGCCTTCTAATTCGCCATGGTAGCACCCACGATGGTGAGTTAACCCTCTAACTCGCCATGGCAGCGCCCACGATGGTGAATTAGCCTTCTAATTCGCCATGGCAGCGCCCACGATGGTGAGTTAACCCTCTAACTCGCCATGGCGACGTCCACGATCCGGGATCCATCAAATTACATAAAAAGAAGACAAACTCCGTGTCAAAACGGGGTTTGTCTTCAATCTGAACCCAGACCGGATGGTCTGGGTTGTTTTTCCTATTTCGCAGGGCTGCCATTCCTGATCAGTTCGATTGCCGGAATATCGGCAGGTGCCCAATTCAGAGTACCTATATTTTTACGTGAGAGCCATTTCATATCGACATGCTCGAGGAGCTGGATTTCACCAGTCAGCTGTTTTGCATAATAGGTTGTCAGCTCGACAGTACCGAAATCATATTCATGCACAGTCGTCGTAATCTTCTCACCGACGGCGATTTCACAGTCCATCTCTTCCATCAGTTCCCGCTTCAATGCCGCGCGTGGCGCTTCCCCCGCCTCGACCTTGCCCCCGGGAAACTCCCACATCAAAGCGAGACTCTTGCCTTCCGGTCTTTGTGCACACAATATTTCATCCTGTTCATTTACTATGACCGCACCGACGACTCTGATATATTTCTTCATCGAATCCTCCATCACAACTTTTTTAATATAATCATTATAACAGACAGCATTTTAGAATGAAGCGCATCAGTATATGTAAAAAGGGGTAATATGGTAATATTATTCCATTGATATATCATGCACCGGCATAAAAATCGGCATAAAAAAAAGACCTCCTGCCTTAAATAATTAAGAGGTCGGGTGCATTTAGAGGCAGGAGGAATCCAATTAAGGGTAAGGAAAAAATGAACTTACTAGAAGTTGCTAATAAACACCGATAGGGGCTGGCCTGCCATCAGGAAGATAACCAGAACCTTTACCAAAAGTACCGACTTCTCCGTAGCCATCCTTCACAACACTCGCTTCTGCTGTTGGGACATTAACTGCTGAGATTGAGCCCAATAGGATAGTACTCAATACGACAACACTGATAAGTTTCTTCACGCCATCACCACCTCCGTTGTTTATAATTATATTATGCATTATCATTTAATTTATCGCAATATTCACATATGCAAAAATTGTGAACATTTTTCAGAAGAGGGGTCTACCTATGAGATATCACATACGGTTCAAGGAGATTAGACAGCAGAAAGGGTTTACTCATAAAGATCTGGCAGAAGGAATATGCGGCATGACGACCATCTACCGGTTTGAGCGTGGAGATACTGCGATTGCGGCGGAAGTGCTGTATAAATTGTGCCAGCGTCTTGGTGTCGCGATGCAGACGCTGTTTGTCGATGATGATTCCGAGTATGCTCTGATCGACCATTATCTGGACATGCTTCGTGAATATGTCTACTTCAGCCATGAAGACCTTCTCAAGGTCACCTTGCAGGATGCGAAGGAAACGATCAATGATAATCCGGAATTCGATATGCAGTACCGCAACTATGAAAGAGTCTACCGTACGTACACGGCGATCGATCTGCGCAATGATGACCAGTTCGAGGCATCGGAAAAGATTCTGCTCGAACTCATAGCGGAAACGAAAAATGTCAATCGGATCGAGCTTGAAATCATCAATACACTTGGTGACCTCTACCTGATCATGGACCGGTATGAAGATGCGCTTGCCCTCTACCATAGGCACAGGGAGCGCATCATGGACTTCCAGCACGTGAATGATTTCGACCAGTATATGATCATCCAGCTCCATTACGGCTATGCGATATGCCTCTATAATAGTTTTTCGTACGTCCAGGCACTGGATGTATGCTACAGGCTGCTGATCAGAATCCAGGAAAACAACTCCATATACTATCTTGGCAAGACGCATCATCTGATGGCACTCATCCAGATCGCACTCAATGATCCAGAGCCTGCTAAAGAACATATTGCCAAGTGTGAAGCTGCATTTTTCCTGGAAGACCTGGATGAAAGAATGGAATACCACATCCAGATCGCCAGAGACGCAATAGAAGCGCTTGCGCAATGAGTGCGCAGGCGCTTTTATATACTCCGTCTGTATCTCACTGAAATCTGCACTTCCCCCGTGCCTGTCGACCGGACTTTTCTGCCAGCGTATTCAAATCCTCTGGATTCATAAAAAGGCAGTCCATACATATTTCCCTCCTGCACGGATACCCATTGCGACTGGAAGCCTTTCTGGTGGTGGTGCCGGGTCAGCTCATCGAGCAGCATACTGCCGACACCCTGATATCTGTATGCTTCATCCACATAGAACACATGGATCTCAGCAGCATCTGCACCCGCCTTCCCGCCGCCGATTACACCGGCGACACGGCCATCCACTACCGCCACATAGCTGTAGTGGCCCCGGCCGATGTCCTGCTGCACTTTGGATTCTGCATACCAGAAATCAACGATCTGCTGCTGATGGCTTTCTGACAGCCTGCCTTCCACGGTCTGCTGCCATCCGAGCCGGCATATTCTGGCCACATCAGAAGCATCCTCGGGTTTTGGTCTGCGGATGAGCGGCGGCATGGCTCTGTTCATGACTTCATTTTTCATTCCGCTGTTCAGGAATCCGGACTTCCTGATCCATCTCTACATAGTTCACCTTATCAAGTGTTTCAATCTCCTGTGCCTCGACCTCGGTCATTGTAATGACATACACCTTCATCAGTGAATACCGGTGCTTGATATCCTCCTGCTCCAGACCCGACGCCGCAAGATCTTCTTCCGTCAACTCTCCACTGACACCAACAAGATAATCCTTTCTGTCTTCCATACCACTACACCCCACGATAATCAGGAATAGAATACATAGTGCAGACAGCGTCCATTTTTTCATGGCACATCTCTACTTTCCCTCAAGCATTTCGATGATCTCATCCCGGGACAGCTGGGCAATATTGTTTTTCATATTGGCAGGCCGCAGACTTTCTTCAGCAATTTTTGGTATATCCTCCCGGCTGATGCCGAGATCGTCGAATGTCACAGCCAGACCCATCTCACTTTTCAGCTTATTGAAGGCTTTACTCAAAGCTTCGGCATCATCGAACCCGATATCCCTGGCATGCTGTTCGAGTGCCGGATTGGCTTTTGCATTGGCTGCATACCACGCATCCATTGAAAATGCACACGCTTCACCGTGCGGCACATCATAATGGGAGGTCAGATAGTAGCTCATGGCATGGGAACCTGATGTCCCCGTCTGACTGAATGCCATGCCTGCCGTCATGCTTGCCAGTGACAGGTTCTTGCGTGCCTGCCTGTTTGACGGCTCCTGATAGGCGGTCAGCAGATTTTCAAACGCAAGCTTCGATGCACGGATGGCTAGTGCATCGGATATCGGATTGTTCTTGACCGACCCGAGGCAATCGAGCGCGTGACATAGAATATCGATGCCGGAAATGGCAGTGACACTCTGCGGGCATGTCAACGTCAGTTCCGGATCGACAATGGCCGTCTTCGGATACAGTGCCGGTCCGATCAATGGGATTTTAAGTTCGTGGCGCTTGTCACTGATGATGCTTGAAGCCGTCACTTCGGATGCGGAGCCGCTTGTTGAGGGTACCGCAATGATCGGCAGTGCCCGTGTAAAGTCGTCATGGCCGAGCAGGTCTTCGATTTCAATCCCCTGCATGTAGGCTGCCGCTGCGGCTTTTGCGGCGTCCATTGCAGAACCGCCACCGACGGCTACGACTGCGTGGACATTATGTGCATCCATCGCCTCGACAATCGCTGCGACATTTTCCAAAGTCGGATTCGCTTCAATATCGGAAACGATCTCCTTGACGCTTTCCCCAAGCTGGGTCCTTATGAACTCGATGACTCCGTTCTCTATCTGTGAATTGGCAGATACAATGACGACACGGGTATACCCCTGTTCTTTTACAATTTCGTTGATCTGGGAAATGACCCCTTCCCCGAATCTGATTTCAACTGGATGATGAAATGTAAACATCATGCGCCTCCTCCTATACTGTAGTCTCTCTCCATTATATACTAATTTCTTCGCGCAATATAATAGGGCATCTCGATTGAGATGCCCTATTGGTATTTTAAAGTAGACGCTTCATTTCCTCTGCCACATGCTCGACTTCAGTACCGACCACAACATGGACGTTGTTCCTGCCCGGCTTGATGACACCATGGGCGCCTGCTGCTTTGATCTGCTCCTCGTCGATCAGAGCATCGTCATGTACATTCATGCGCAGCCGTGTCGTACAGTAGTCGATCGTGTCAATATTGTCCTTGCCGCCGAGACCGATCAGAATCTGATCGGCTTTTTTGGAGTATCTGTCGTTATGCGCCGACTTGAGGTCTTCCCCTTCTTCCGTTCCAGCCGGCGCCTCTGCTTCAAGCACCGCATCGGAACGGCCTGGCGTCTTGAGGTCGAGTGCGGTGATGATTACTCTGAAGATGACATAGTAGATCACGAAGAACACCACACCCTGTACCATCAGCATATACGGCTGATTCGCAATCGGCACTTGTGTACTCAGTACGAAGTCGATCAGACCCGCACTGAAGCCGAAACCGGCAGTCCATTCGAACAGTGCCGCAATGAACAGGGATATGCCTGTCAGCAGTGCATGGACGACATAGAGCAATGGCGCCAGGAACATGAATGAAAATTCGAGTGGTTCCGTTACACCTGTCAGGAATGCTGTCAATGAAGCAGCCAGAAGAATGGATCCGGCCACCTTCTTATATTCCGTCTTCGCCGTATGGTACATGGCAAGTGCCGCACCCGGCAGGCCGAACATCATGATCGGGAAGAAACCGGCCTGGTAGCGGCCTGTAATGCCCTCTTCCCCTGAACTGTTCCAGAAATTCCCGATGTCATTGATGCCGACAGTATCGAACCAGAAAACCGAGTTCAGTGCATGGTGCAGCCCTGTCGGGATGAGCAGGCGGTTGAAGAACCCGTAGATGCCGGCCCCGATGGCGCCCATGCCGCTGATCCATTCTCCGAAGGTGAACAGTCCGTTGTACATCAATGGCCATACGAAGTATAGAATGCCGCTGATCAGCACCATTACAAATACAGCGATGATCGGCACGGCTCTTCTGCCACTGAAGAAAGCCAGATAGTCCGGCAGCTTCGTGCCACTGAAGCGGTTATAGAGCGCAGCACTGACCAGTCCGGTGATGATGCCGATGAATACATTGTTCTCTATGACGTTGAATGCTTCCCCTACCGCGTCCACTTCGATTCCACGCAGCAGTGCCACTGAATCGGCACTGAGCAGCGTTGTAACAACGAGAAACGAGACGAGTCCGGCGATGGCTGCCGCACCATTCTTATCCTTCGACATGCCAAAAGCGAGACCGACCGCAAACAGGATGGCCAGATGATTCAAAATTGCGTTGCCGGCAGTAATGAACATCGCAGCCACCGAGTTGCCTGCACCCCAGCCTTCATGGTCAAGTGCGTAGCCGATACCAAGGAGCAGGGCAGCAGCTGGCAGGACTGCCACCGGAAGCATGAAAGCACGCCCCATGTTCTGAATATAACGTAGCATGTAAATCCCTCCCTCTTTTTATGTAAGTGCTTACAAATAATATATCACAGGTCATATGGAGAGGTGTATAAGAATTTTACAAGGTATACTATAATGGAATGACTAATGATTATGGAAGGGACGGAAGATGATGCAGCTTCTGATTAGAAATGCAAACCTCGTAACCCATGAGACAACCCTCAAAAACCACTGGCTGATGTGCAGTGATGGCAGTATTGAAGATTTCGGCCCTATGGAAAGCTGTCCTGAAGTCGGCAATGCGCTTGATGCGGAGAATATGTACGTCCTGCCGGGAGCGATTGAAATGCATATCCATGGTGCTGCCGGCGTCGATGCCATGGATGCGGACATGGAGTATCTCGAAAAGATTGCCACGCACCTGCCGAGAACCGGTTCGACCGCGTTTCTCGCTACGACCATGACTGCACCTTTCGCCGATATAGAACGGGCGCTGATCAATCTGGCCGACCACAAATATGATTCCGGTGCGAAACTGCTAGGTGTCCACCTGGAGGGACCTTTCATCTCAAGCAGGCATCCGGGCGCACAGAATCCCGAGCACATCATCATTCCGGATGAGGAAGCACTCCGGCATCTTCAGGATCTATCAGGAAACCGCATCCGCCTGCTGACCTATGCGCCTGAAGAGGATGACGGTGCTTTTCTCGAGGCGCTGCGTGCACTCGATATCATCCCTTCTGCCGGACACACGGACGCGACATATGATACTTTGAAAAATGCGCAGGACAATGGACTATCCCACATCACCCACCTCTACAATGGCATGCGCGGACTGCATCATCGCGAGCCGGGAGTGGTCGGCTTCTCATATCTGGAACAGCCATATGTGGAGGTCATCGCTGATGGCGTCCATTCCAGACCTGAAATGGTGAAGCTCGCCTTTGACACCATCACTCCGGAGCGCCTGATCATGATTACCGATGCGATGCGGGCCCAAGGGCTGCCGGATGGGGAATATGACCTCGGCGGGCAGACGGTCCATGTATCCGGCAATGAGGCCAGACTGTCGGATGGTACACTCGCCGGCAGCGTGCTGACGATGCAGCAGGCTGTGAGCAACATGCGCGATTACACCGGCTGCAGCTGGACCGATATCGTCCGGATGAGCGCATACAACCCCGCTGTCGAACTTGGTCTTACCGATGCCAAGGGAGTCATCAGGCAAGGTGCGGATGCCGACCTGGTCATCTATGATGAAGCATCGAATTTGAAGCATACGATCATCAATGGGGAAAGAGTCTTCTGATTCCACTTCCAGGCTCATCTGCATGTAGCCTCCCCTATGCTAAAGAGTGAAAACAGTTGGATACAAACATGAAATACAATGACTGACCATAAGAAGAAGCCCCTGCAAAGTAGATACTTTGCAGGGGCTTCTAGTCCCGCAGGCTTCTTCTACTCCCACCATTTATCGCGCTTCGCGTGAGTAATCGAGAGAGTGCGTCTTTCTTTTTCCTTATGGGCTCTGCGTCTTTCCTCGAGCTTGATCCGATCGTCACCAAGCGTCCTTATGAACGATATCATCAGCATGGTGAATATGACGATAAGGGGCGCCCCTGCCACAATCGAAGCTGTCTGCAGGAGCCCGAGCGAATCCTCACCGCTGATGAGCATCAGTGAGAACGGCAATACTGACAGTGCGAATGCCCAGAACAGGCGATTCCATCTGTAAGGTTCCCCCTCCACTTCGGACTGCGTTGTGGCAGCAAGGATATACGAACCGGAATCGAATGTTGTCGCCAGGTAGATCAGCGCAGTAATGATGAATAATGCTGTCGTGACTTTGCCGAATGGCAATTGGCCGATGATGGCCATGATTGCCGCCTCGCCACTTTCATTGTTTATGACTTCTGTGACAGAAAACGTACCGGAAAGTTCAAGCCATAACCCATAGTTCCCAAGGATGCCGAAGAAAAGGACACAGCCCAGTGTGCCATAGAGCAATGTACCGAGCACGACCTCCTTCAGTCTGCGCCCCTTTGAAATACGTGCAATAAAGAGTCCGACGAATGGTGCATAGACGAGCCACCATGCCCAGTAGAACACCGTCCAGTCCTGTGGAAACGATGTTGCAGGCACACCATTGTAGCCGCCAAACGGCTCAAGCCACGTGGCCATCCTGAAGAAATCCTTGAGCAGCAGCCCGACACTGGAGACCGTCGTCTCCATGATGAATACCGTCGGTCCAACGATGAAGACGAACCCAAGCAGCAGGAAAGTCAACCAAAGGTTGATGTCACTGAGCACTTTTATTCCACGCTTCAGTCCTGAATAGGCACTGGCCGCAAAGATCACAGTTGCTGTAATCAGTATACCGATCCGAAGTGTGGCTCCCTCACCATCAATGCCGAACAAGGACTCCATGCCTGCCGCAATCATCGGAGTGGCGAGACCCAGCGTCGTTCCTGCCCCACCCAGCAGACCGAAGATGAAAAGAACATCGATCAGTTTGCCGGGCCATCTTCTCGTATATTTTCCAAGCAATGGTTCACAGGCCAAGCTGATTTTCAATATCGGTGTTTTTTTAACGTAGAGGGAATAGGCAATGGGCAAGGCAGGAAGTACATATATCGCCCATGCAATCGGCCCCCAGTGGAAGATGCCATATGCAGAAGCGTAATTGATTGCTTCCTCACTTCCGGGTTCCAAGTGGAAAGGCGGCGCCTGATAGTAGTAGACCCACTCTATGACACCCCAGTACAAAATGCTGGAACCGATGCCTGCACAAAAGAGCATGGCTGCCCAGCTGAATGTGCCGAATTCGGGATCGTCCGACTCCTTCCCAAGTGTCACCTGTCCATATTTTCCGAATGCTATGTAGAGAACAAAGAAGAATACCGCAAGCCCTGTAGCCAGGTAGACGGCTCCGAGTCCGGTAGTCACCCATTCATTCAACTGCAGAATGGTATCGCGGCTCGCTTCCGGAAATGCAATGAGTGGCACAACCACTGATATCAAAATCAACAGTGATACCAGAAAAGTCGGCCAATCCATCAATTGATACTTTTTCATGTCATCACCTCTTGTAATTTTATACTTTCAATTAGACGCACTATGTTAGACTATCATACTGAATAATATAAGCAAGTTGACCAAAAAAAGATGGGCCCGACACCCATCTTCTAATCTCCCATATTATAGCGATACCTTTTGAAACGCACAGTGAAAGGCAGAAACACGCCCAGATAGACCGCCAGCAGCACAGCACTCAGTATGATCGACAGGGAGATCGCAAGTCCCATGATCGGAATGAGCAGAAACACCATCAGCGCGATACCGAATATTGCGATATAGTCATAGATGATCGTCAGAGTCGAAGGTTCAAGATACTCCCTGCAGTGCGGGCATCTGACCCGTGTGCGCGGCTTCAGCGCATAGCCGAGAAGCTTTTCCTTATATGTCCATTCATGGTTACAGTAGGGGCATTTTCCCAATTCCATCACTCCGCTCATTGACTGTAAGATCATTATAATTCAATTTCCCACGTAAACCAAATCCAATAATTGAAAGCGCTTGCAAATAACAGAACATTCGAATAAAATGAAGGCATACTAAACAGGGGGTATGCATAATGGTATTCGACTTTCCAAACAAGCAGGATGCACAATACAAGATCAAGGAGCAGTATGAAAATTACATCGGTGGGGAATGGGTTCCGCCGGTAAATGGAGAGTACTTCGACAACGAGTCGCCCGTCATCGGAAAGGTGGTTTCAAAAGTTCCGCGCTCTACACAGGAAGATATCGACAAGGCAGTGGAAGCCGCCCACAGGGCCCAGGAGTCATGGGGAAAGACCTCCCCGACCGAACGCAGCAATATTCTGCTGAAGATTGCAGACCGGGTGGAACAGAATCTCGAAGAGCTGGCAGTCCTTGAAACATTCGAGAACGGCAAGGCAGTAAGAGAAACATTGAATGCCGACCTGCCGCTCATCGTCGACCACTTCAGGTACTTCGCCGGTGCCATCCGCGCCCAGGAAGGCGGCATCTCGCAGCTTGACGATGATACGGTCGCCTACCATTTCCATGAACCGATTGGCGTTGTCGGCCAGATCATCCCTTGGAACTTCCCGATGCTGATGGCTACATGGAAGCTTGCACCGGCACTTGCGGCCGGCAACTCGGTCGTACTAAAGCCGGCGGAACAGACACCGACGACCATACTGCATCTGATGGAGCTTGTCGGGGATCTGATTCCGAAAGGGGTCGTCAATATCGTCAATGGTTTCGGCTCTGAGGCCGGTCAGGCACTGGCAACACATGACAGGATCAACAAGCTCGCCTTTACGGGGGAAACGACGACAGGCCGCATCATCATGCAGAATGCAAGCCAGAACATCATTCCTGTCACACTTGAGCTCGGTGGAAAATCACCGAACATCTTTGCAAAGGACGTCATGGACCAGGATGACGACTATCTCGACAAGGCAATCGAAGGACTTGTCATGTTTGCACTCAACCAGGGTGAAGTCTGTACATGCCCTTCCCGCGCGCTCATCCATGAGGACATCTTTGATGAATTCATGAAACGTGTCGTCGAACGTGTCGAGAAAATAAAAGTCGGCAACCCGTTCGATGTCAATACGATGATGGGCGCACAGACTTCGAAGGAACAGAAGGAGAAGATCAGCTCCTACCTCGACATCGGCAGAAAAGAAGGCGCTGAAATACTGACAGGCGGAAACGTCAAGAAAGTGGATGGGGATATCGAAGGCGGATACTACTTCGAACCGACCATCTTCAAAGGCGATAATAAGATGAGAATATTCCAGGAAGAGATCTTTGGTCCTGTACTTGCTGTCGCAACCTACAAGGATGATGACGAAGCCATCGCCATTGCCAACGATACACTGTATGGACTTGGAGCGGGTGTATGGACACGCTCACAGAACAAGGCCTACAGATTCGGCCGCGCCATCCAGGCCGGTCGTGTATGGGTGAACACCTACCATGACTACCCTGCCCATGCAGCATTCGGCGGCTACAAGATGAGCGGTATCGGTCGTGAGAACCATCTCATGATGCTCAGTCATTATCAGCAGACCAAAAACCTGCTCATCAGCTATGGCGAATCACCAAAAGGATTCTTCTAGATGGAAACATTGAATGCCGTTGACGCGACAGAAACGGCAAAAGCACTGATCAGGGATCTGAAGAAAGAACACGGAAATCTCATCTTCCATCAGTCCGGCGGCTGCTGCGATGGATCGAGCCCGATGTGCCTGAAGGAAGGCACCATGCTCATCGGCGATGCCGACGTGAAGCTCGGCGAAGTCGAAGGGGTCCCCTTCTACATGCACCACCGGCAGTATGAATACTGGAAGCATACCCGCCTGACATTGGATGTCGTCGAAGGCATCGGGGGCATGTTCAGTGTCGAAGGGCCACGCGGCGTCCGATTCCACATCAGAAGCGAACCCATCAAATAAAAAGACGGTCTGTACAAAAGTACAGACCGTCTTCCGTTCTATTCTTCATCATCAAATTCGTAGTAGTCGCCAAGAATATCCTTTATTCTGATTGCTTCGGTGGACTGGATCAGTTTGATATTCGAAATGACTTTATCGCACCCTTCATTTGCCAGGTGGTTGTTCAATTTCTTGATCAGATTCATCAGCTCGTCAATACTGCCCTCGACCGTCGTTTCCATTGGACCTACAAAGTGGGTCAATCCACTCTCTTCGATAATTTCAATCGCACCACCAACGTGGCTGTAGAGGTCTTTTGCTTCCGGGTGATGAGGAAGTAGCTGCACACTCATAATATAGTTCATTGTAAGCCTCCTCTTTAGAATTATACTTCACTAATATGATACCATTATGAAAAGTGCTTTTAAAGAAACTCGAGCACACGACCTCAAAGGAGCAGTTGAATGAACAGAAATACATTGAAGTGGCTGAATTTCACACTGACCATCATTGCACTATTTGCCATCTATGTCTTCCTTGACGGCATCATCGACCCATCAATGCAGGGACTGCTGATCATCGGTCTCTTGATTGTCGGCATGGTTTCCCTTGTACTCGTCCTGCGCAGGGAAAACGAAAACGGCAAGTAGCCCCACTCATATCGAGAGCCAACCATACTTGATGGTTGGCTCTTTTTCATCCGCTAGCCGAGAATGCGCCACATGTAGAGTGTTGCATAGGCGCCGTTATCACCCCATTCGTCCGTCACTGAACGGATGTATCCAGCACTCGGTTTCTCTTCGAGATTATCGGTTATCCTGATTGCATTTCTGAGACCTGCGTCACCGATCGGCACCGCATTTCTGAACTTCAAAGTCCGCATCAGTACCGAATTGGCACTCCACGGTCCGATACCTTTTATGCTGGTCAGATGATCGAGTACCTCCTGGTAGCCGCCCATACGCTGAAGATGAGCCTTTAAGAGGATGCCGGTTTCGATGCCTTCTGCACAACGATGCAGATATTCGGCTTTCCTGTAGGAAATCTGCATTTCACGCATCGCCTCAACATCCAGTGACAATATCTCCCGGGCCTCAGGCATCAGCCAGTACTTCTCCCCTTCAAATTCGATGTAATGGTTGAAATGTTCGACCAGCCGTCGCTTCAGAATGAAAGCGAATCTCATATTGATCTGCTGGCCGACGATCGACCACGTCAGCGCCTCCATCATATCGAGCGTACATATCATGCGGTAGCCGTACAGCTCCTGGACAACTGCCGCCAGCCGCTTGTCCTTCCGGGCAAAGTCATAGAACGCTGCCATATCATACTCAAGATCCAACCACTCCGCAACATACTGGGCGATATCGGATTCAGCGGCCCCCTCATTCAATAGGATATCCACTTCGACAGCATTCTCCGGCCCTTCCCCGACCTCGAGCAATACCCGCTGACCGTCCAGGGAGACCGCTTTTCTGACATTATTGTTTTCGGTACGATAGAGGCAGTCATCCTGCTGGGCCATGAATTCATAGTTCAAAGCATAGTCGAAAGGTCCCTGCGCCCGGATGATCATTGCCAACTCCTACCTTTGACTGTATCGCCCTGTCTCGGCTCACGCAGTTCCGCAAACTGGATGCGTATTGACCGGGAACTGTATGGATCTCTGCTATCCATCACATGAAAATGGAGATGCGGTGTATCCGATGCACCGCTGTTGCCGCATTGGGCGATTCTTGCGCCTGTCTTGACAGTGTCCCCTTCTGCGACAGTGATTGAATTCTTTCTCAGATGGGCAAGCAGCGAATACTCACCGTAGCCGTGGCTGATGATGATATGATTGCCCTCAGGCACAGTCATATTGGGATACCCCGGCAGATTGTCCTCCACATCATTCACTACTTTGACCACTTCCCCACTCCTTGGTGCCACAACCTCTGAGCCGAACGCATGATAGGCTTCAAGCATTTCCACATCGCCTTCGAATGCTGTGCCACCCGCTTTACGGATGAAGTCATAGGCATACCGCTGGTGGGCATATGGGTAATGGTAGTTCAGGAAGGCATCATTGCCGCCCCACAGCACGAACCATTCTCCCTCGAACGGCAGAGGGTATGTGTTGATCGATGTGCCCCTGTCCGTTGTGAACTTCTCATAATTATCGAACTGGATGCCGATGATTTCACCATTGCTGCTGTAGGCGACTGTGATCATCCTGGTCTCTTCCGTATTCACCCACTGGTACCGTTTTATGCCGGGCTCCAACTGATTCGAGTGCTTCAGATTGAAATCACCCGAATCATGATTGAATTCGCGGGCCGCCTCGACAAACGTGTCGATGCCCATCTGCAGCTTGAAATCCTGCACTGTCTGGTTGTAGATCCTTTCAAAACTGCCTTCTGAAAAGTAGTATCCGAACTCCTCGGGAAACACGCTTTTCTGTGCCATGATTGTGCCCTCCTATGGTTTGATCTGTTCCAGGATCGCCTCCACCTGCATTTCGATTGAAATCAGATCGTTCAGGCGGTAGTCCTCGTAATCCTGCATGATGACATGATCCTCTTGAATTCCCATCACATCGGCAATTTTCCTGGCTACGCCACTGTCCATATCCTTCGTATTTACAAACACATAGTCCGCTTCGTATGCATCCAGATCCGCAATATCCACTTCAAATGGTCCTTCGCGCAGCTTTTCTTCCAATGCCTCATCCATCTGGAAATTCAGTACATCATATACCGCTTCCGTTCCGAATGCGGAATATCTGCCATATGCATAGTATGAACCGGATGCTTCCACCAGCACAAGCGCCTGGCTGTCGATGACCGCCTCGCCCGCTTCACGCTGGAACCTTGTCGTCTCCTCCAGCCACTCATCACCTAGAGCTTCCGCTTCCGCCTGCTTATTCAAAACGACACCCAGATTATGAAGATGCGTCAAATAGAGTTTGTCCCGAAACGGACTGAATGGAGACGCAGTGTAGCTCATCTGCACCGTCGGTGCAATCTCCTCGTACTGGAAAACATATTCATCCGGCGCAAATGTAACGATCAGGTCCGGATCGAGCGCCTTCAAAGCCTCCAGATCACCGTGCTCCAGATAGGTGATACCTTCATCGAGATGTTCTTTTGCAAGCTGTGTACCTTTGACAATATTGCTGACCCCGACCACATTGCCACCCAGAAGGTCCGCGTTGCCGGCGTCAGTCGTCCGGAATAGTACAACCCGATCAGGGTCGGATGGTATATCAATCTCTTCAGTATGTTCGGTCATGATCTGCCGGATCGTGCCGTCTTCTGACACACCGGTCTCCCTGAAGCTGCTGCACGCCGACATGACAAACACGAGCATGACCGCAAGTAATAGTCTTAATTTCATTCATTCATCCTCTTTCTCTGATTCCACTTCATTATACACCAATGATTTTTTCAAAGAAAATGAATGGAAACATAAAAAAAACCGGGCCGCTGCCCGATTTTCATATTTGTATCTATCCAGCCTTCTCGGTCCTGTTCAATGATGCATCGGAATCGAGACGCAGTTGGCGGGACCTGTATTTGTACAGGAAGCTCAGGAATCTGTCGAGCTTCCCATCAGAAACGCTCTTCATGCTGATCTTGATTTCATTGCCGATCCATATATGGATGATGTTCCCCACCATCAGGAGATTTTCAGTACTGATGCCGGAAATATCACTATATTCCACGGGATGGCTCTCAATCCCATCTTCACGCCTGATATTGACAAATACCCTTTGTGTTGTCGTAATGATTGCGCCATAGAAAGAATGGAACCCATCCTTTTCATACTCGATGGTCCCTACAATCTCAGGACCGACGACTTCATCATCACGCAATTCAACGTTATCGAGACTCTTCAACTTTCTATGCATGCAACATACCCCCTTAATGCTTATTACTTTCCTTACCCGCTCCAAAGAAGTAATAAACAATTCCCAATTTTGAGAATACAGCGCCCACCACCATGCCGATGATGGCGCCAAGAGTATTGAGGATGACATCATCCACATTGGAAATCCGCCCGATCGGCAGGAAGTACTGGAGTGCCTCCACTGTGATTGAAAACAGGCAGGCGATGATGGTGGTCAGAAATTCATTTCTGCAAAACAGGTACATGAACAGCCCGAAAGGCACGAACAGCAGCACGTTCATCCCGATGGAATTGATGATGGCGCGGTCTGTCGCATACTCGAATGTATCGAGGATACTGTAGAAAGGCACGAACTGGGTCACTTTTTCAGGGTTCGAACTGGGCAGCAGTGTCAGCAGCAGAATGCCGATGATGGTCATCATCAGTCCGATATGGACGATGAAATCTACTCTTTTTCTCATGCTGTCCATCCGGTACCCTGCCCTCCTGTTGATGAACAGTGTGGCAATGACGACGACGATGAACAGGATGATGAATACCGGAATGACCGGCTGGAACGCTTCATATAATTGACGCATTGATTATTCCTCTTAACTTTATCCAAATTGTTGTTCTGTAAAAATGCGGTACATCGTGTGGTTCTCGATCAGTTCCCGATGTGTTCCTTCTCCTGTGATGTAGCCATTATCGAGAAAGAAGATGCGATCCGAATTGATGATGGTGGACAGTCTGTGTGCAATGACAAGCACCGTCCGACCCTGCATCAGATCATCAAGTGCCTCCTGGACGAACTTTTCCGACCGCGAGTCGAGGCTTGCGGTTGCTTCATCCAGCATGAGCAGCTTAGGATCTTTCAGAAATGCCCGGGCGATGCCGATGCGCTGGCGCTGGCCGCCGGACAGCTTGATGCCCCGTTCCCCGACTTCCGTATCCAGGCCCTGGTCAAGCATCTCGATGAACTCGTGGGAGTAGGAGCGCCTGACGGCGAGCTCGACATCCGCCTCTGTATATTCATGGCTTTCCAGCCCATAGGTGATATTATCGCGGATTGTACCCGAAATGATGGCACTTTCCTGTGCCACATAGCCGATCTGGCGCCGTAGCGTATTCAATGGAATGTCCCTTATATCCGTGCCATCCACAGTTATGCTGCCGGCGTCCACATCATAATACCTTTCGATCAGTGCAAAGATCGTTGATTTGCCGCTGCCGCTCGGGCCGACAAATGCAACCTTCTGATTGCTGTTTGCTGTCAGGCTGATCTGGTGGAGAATCTCCTTGTCCGGATCATAGCCGAATGAGACGTTGTCGAACGCGAGTATTTTGAAATCGAGTGAGGTTTCGAGTGTATTATCTTGAGCACCCTCCTCCTCCTTGCCGAGTATCCCGATGATCCGTTCCGTCGCCCCGAGCGCCTTGTTGTACTCGGTGAAGAACATGGCGAACATCGTCATCGGCATGATAATCTGGAACAGGTAGAGCAGGAACGCCACCATGGTGCCCATGCTGAGCGTCCCTTCAGAAACTCTGAGCCCGCCGTAGCCGATGATCAATATGATGACGAACATCATGACCGTACCCATGATCGGTGACAGGAAGGCGTTGATTGTCGCCTCCTTCATACCATAGCCGTAGAGAGATCTGATGCCGGTGCGCCCTCTTTTTCGTTCGTACGCTTCTCCATTGAACGATTTGACAAGACGCATTTCACTGAGCGTCTCCTGTATGACACCTGTGAATGCAGCCGTCTCGTCCTGCAGCGCACGGGAAATCCGACTCATCTTCCTGCCAAGCGGCATGATGATGACAAGCGACACCGGTACTGCGATGAACATGATCAGTGACATCCGCCAGTCAAGGATGAACAGTATGATTACCGCCCCGATGACCGAGATGATACCGCTGATCAGCTGCGGGAAGTGGCTCGTGATCAGATCCTTGATGATGGCCGTATCATTGACGACCCGGCTGACAGACTCGCCGCTTTTCGTCTGATCAAAATAGCGGATCGGCAGCTTCAGAAACTTGTCCCATACCCGCTCCCTGAGCCTTAGGATGATGGTCTGTCCAATCCGTGCCAGAATATAATAGGCCACTCCGTCGAGAGCGGCACTCAGTACGAAAACTGCAATGATCAGCGCAATCAGTCCGGTCGAGAACAGTTCGGTATCATAGCCATCTATGAAACTCTGTGTCAGAAGCGGCACAATAAGAGAACCGATTGTGCCGATCAGTGTCAGGAATATTCCTGCCGCGAACAATCCCTTGTTCAGTCTTGTCTGCCTGATCAGTTCTAGAAAATCTTTCAGGCTGGTCTTGTTATCCATATCCATACCATCCATTCATTTATCGTGCTATTTCGTCCAGTATATATTATTCCCCTTCATTGCTCTATGGTAAAATATCTTTAGATTGATAAAGGAGGATAAACATGACACTGGAAATAAGAAATCTATCCAAAAGCTTCAACGGGCAGACGGCAGTGGACCACATCGATCTGACTGTGCCCGCAGGCAGCATGTACGGTTTTCTCGGCGGCAACGGCGCCGGCAAGACAACGACATTCCGCATGATTCTTGGACTGCTTCAGCCGTCTGAAGGTACAATCACCTATAACGGCAATAAGATCGACTATAGTGTGACGAACGACATCGGCTACCTGCCCGAGGAGCGTGGTCTGCATCCGAAACTGAAAGTCGAAGAGCAGATCCGCTATCTCGGCCAGCTGAAGGGCATGTCGAAAAAGGAAGTCGATACGAAACTCGATGAATGGCTCGAACGCTTCGGTGTACCCGAGAACCGCAGCAAACGGATAGAAAAACTATCAAAGGGAAATCAGCAGAAAATCCAGTTGATTGCATCCATCATCCATGATCCGAAACTGATCATACTTGATGAACCGTTCAGCGGGCTGGACCCGGTCAACGTCGAAATTCTGAAAACCGCCGTCAAGGACCTGAACCGCCAGGGCGCAACCATCATCTTCAGTACCCACCGCATGGAACATGTGGAGGAGCTGTGCGAATCACTCTGCATCCTGAACAAGGGCAAGCAGGTGATCAGCGGAAACATCGATGAGATCAAGAGCGACTTCGGCCAGAAGGAGATCATCATCGAAGGCGATCATGATGTCGAATTCCTGCGCGATATGCCAGGTGTAATTGATATGAAGCAGATCAGAAAGAAAAGCATACTTAAAATTGAAAATGAATCGTACGCTGAGCCGATCTACAACGAAATCATCAAACTCGGCTACTTCAAGCGGTTCCAGGTCAATGAACCGTCCATAAACGATATTTTCATTTCGAAGGTGGGACATGAGCTATGAGTAAATTTCTCGCTACTTTTTCACAGACATACCTGTCCAAAGTCCGTGCCAAATCGTTCATGATCAGTACCCTCATCATTGTACTGCTCATATTCATCGGAGCCAACTTCGATAAGATCATCGGCATCTTCGATTCATCGGAAGAACTGACAACGATTAAAGTTGAAGGCAATGAAGCCGTAGCGGCCCAGTTCGAAACAGTCTTCAATGCCCTTGAAACCGACATCTCAGTCTCGGAGAATGATGGGGAGCTGGGTGAAGGCGAAGCACTGCTGACCATCGAAGAAACAGAACCGATGACCTTTACAATCGAAGCCGACCAGGAAATACCTGGCGATCAGATGAGTGATATCGAAATGGCACTTGGTGAAGTGCAGCGTAGTGCGACCATACAGTCATTGAACCTGTCTCCGGAAGAAGCACAAAGACTGAACGCCACCCCTGATATTACATACGATATCGCTTCAGCTGCTGGAGATCCGGAAGAAGAGGAAGCCACTGCTTCTGAAGGCGATGGGATGCCGGATATAAATATACTCAACATGGTCGTCTTCTATGTGACCGTCATCGTCATGTTCTTCATCATCATCAACTACGCCAGCCAGATTGGAACAGAAGTCGCCATGGAGAAGACATCAAGAGTCATCGAAATGATCGTCTCCAGCGTACCGCCAGTGACCCATCTGCTCGCCAAGATCACAGCCATGATCTCCGTCAGTCTGACACAGCTCGCCATATTCCTGATTGCCATATTCGCTGCGATTCAGCTGTTCGATTTCAGCGACCTCATTTCGGAATTCGGGCTCGAAGCAAATGACCAGACAGCCACGATGATTGTCTATTCCTTCATCTATCTGATCCTGGGGCTTATACTCTACTTGTCCATCTCTGCAATGCTCGGTTCGTTCATCAGCAGAATGGAAGACCTGCAGCAGGCACTGCTGCCCGTCACCATGTTCTCGCTGATCGGGTTCTATATTGCCATCTTCAATCTATGGGGCAGTGCCGATAACCTGCTTGTCAGAATATCAAGCTACTTTCCGCTCTTCACTCCATTCGTCATGCCCCTTCGGGCGATGAATGAAGAGACAGGGCAGATGCCCCTGCTGATCGGCGTCGCCATACTTCTCGTGTCGATTGCGCTGGCTATATGGCTTGCCGCAAGCGTCTATAGAAACAGCGTACTGTCGACAAGCAATGGCATATTCAAAAACTTGAAACGTGTCAGAAAAGAATAAGAAAAGTGCAGCCGGCCGGCTGCACTTTTTCTATTCCAATGCCTCATCATCTGCAATGATCGTCACATCGGGATGTGTCTGCAGTATGGTTGCCGGCAGTTCCTCCGACACTTCGCAGTCGATCATGCATTCGAGTGCTTCTTCCTTTTCGTCTCCTGAGACAAGCAGGAGTATGGATTTTGCGTTCATGATGGTGTGGAGTCCCATTGTAAGGGCCTGTCTCGGCACTTCGTCGACCGTATCGAAAAATCTGGCATTGTCGTTCACCGTACTTTCTGCCAGATTGACGACATGGGTTCTGGAGTCGAAGGAGGTACCGGGTTCATTGAAGCCGATATGGCCGTTTCTGCCGATGCCGAGAATCTGCAGGTCGACACCGCCAAGCTCCTCGATCAGCAGTTCATAGCGTTCGACTTCCACTTCGAGGTCCGGAGCTTTGCCATCGGGCAGAAAAGTATGGTCGGCCGGAATATCGACCTTGCTGAAAAACATGGTTTCCATATAATGATGGTAGCTTTGTGGATGACCCTCTGACAGACCGACATATTCGTCCAGATTGACGGTATACACATGGGAGAGGTCGACTTTATCCCGATTCAGCATCTCCGCGAGATGATCGTACATCGCCTCCGGTGTTGATCCTGTTGCGAGTCCGAGCACAAGGCGCTCGGAGTTGACGATTCTATCAAACACGATACGTGCCGCCAGCAAGCTCATTGCATCATAATCCTCTACACGCCTGAGTTCCATGATCATCCTCCTATGAATTCAAGATACTATATATTACCCAAAATGATGCCGACTGCCTTGTTGATGTCATCCTGCGACCAGCTTGGCACACCAATTTCCGCCCCGATTTCGTGATGGGCAGGTACATGGATGAAACCGGCCGGGATATCGATGTCTTTCTGCCTCAATATGTTGAGGGTGGTGTACATCAGATTGTTGCACAGGTATGTTCCGGCAGTGTTCGAAATGTCAGCAGGCACGTTATTTGTCTTCAACGCCTTCTCGAGACGCTTGATCGGCAAAGTGGAAAACAGACCATCCGGTCCCGCTTCGTCGATCTTTTCACCATCCGGGTTGAATCCCGCATTGTCCGTCCGGCCGTCGATGCAGTTGATGGCGATGCGTTCGATATGCACCGTATGCCTGCCACCTGCAAGACCCAGATTGACTACGGCATCGGGCTTTACCTCCTCGATATCGTCGGCAATCAGGCCGTTGATCTGATCGAATACAACCGGGTAGATCCGCCCCACTATTTTGTAGTCTCCGATGACATCTCCATCAAACTTTTTCACGACTGTGCCGGTCGGGTTCTCATTGAACTGCAGAAACGGTTCAAATCCCGTCAGAAGCAATGTCTTCATGCTCTCATCCTTTCGTGTACCTCATATCCATTCCACTATACCAGAATATGATAAAAGCTCCCATCTTTACGATGGAAGCTCGTGTCTATTGAAGGTCTTTCAAATACGGGAAGCTGCTCGGATACTGGAAGTAGCCCTCAAGCTCATCATTGATGCCGGCAAGGAGTACCGAATGGTAGATCGGCACAAGCGGCGCCTCGTCGATGATGATCTGCTGCGCATCTTCATACATCTGCATGCGCGCGGCTTCATCTGTTTCCGTTCTTGCCTCGTCGAGAAGTGTATCCACTTCTTCATTTGAATAGAATGTTCTGTTTCCTGGTGCACCATGGTTGTCGGAGTGGAACATCGGATAGAGACCGTAGTCCGCATCCAGTGTCACCGTCCCCCAGCTGCCCATGAACATGTCATGCTGGCCGTTGGCCGTATATTCCTGATACGCACCGGACTCCATCTGCCTGATTTCAAGCGTGATGTTCAACTCCTGCAGTGCCTGCTGGATGTAGGTCGCAATATCCGAAGTCGTCCGGTCACGGACGATGATTTCTGCTGTGAATCCGTCGGCATAGCCGCTCTCCTCCAGCAGGCTACGCGCCGCTTCCATATCATGGTCTATCGGCTCAAGGTCTTCGCTGTAGCCTTTCACTGTCGGGTTGAGTGGTGTTTCGGCAACAGCTGGGATGCCTTCGAGCATCTCGTTGATGATGGCCTCCTTGTCGATCGCCATGGCGATGGCACGTCTGACGTTCGGATCATCGAATGGTTCCTTCTCAAGGTTGAACCCAAGATAGGACATGCTTGCACTTTCATGCTGTTCGGCTCGGGCACCATCCGTGCTGTCGATACGCTCGACATCACTCGGATTCACCGGATAGATGAGATCGGCATCTCCTGTCGAAAGCTCTGCAATTCTCGTACCATCTTCAGGCACCGCCTTGAATGTCACTGAAGCGGGACTCGCCGGTTCGCCCCAGTAGTCTTCGTTGCGTATCAGTGTGATATGGTCACCTTCCGCAATCTCCTCGAACTCGAAGAATCCGGTACCGACAGGATTGGCATTGACCTCAGTCAGCGGCTGTCCGCCATTCTCCATGTTTTCATAGTCCTGGTCGATGACTTCCTTGCTGATCATGCTGCCACCCGGATGTGCCAGGTGTGCCGGCAGTGCGGCAAATGGTCTTGCGGTATGGATATTTACAGTATAGTCATCGACAACTTCGACTTCCTCGATTTCAGTGAACAGGAACTCGAGTGGTGACCCGACTTCAGGATCACGTACACGGTCCAGATTGGCTTTGACCACTTCGGCGTTGAATGGACTGCCATCATGGAACGTTACATCTTCACGCAGTTTGAATTCCCACGTTGTATCATCCACCTGCTCATAGGATTCCGCCAGACCCGGTTCGAGCTCCAGATCCTGGTTCATCCGGACCAGCGTCTCATAGATGTTGATCATGACATAGAGCGAATACCCGTCGTTCGCTGCATGCGGGTCAAGCGAGCTCGGCAGTGCCTGCAGGCTGAAGCCGATATCCTCCCCGCCCATGCTCGGATCTCCCGATTCAGCCGCCTGTTCATCGACATTGCTGTCATCTGTGCATCCGGCAAGTGCCAGAATGCAGATCAATAGAAATAAGTATACTTTTTTCATTTCTCCACCCTCTCTTCTTTTTACTTATTATACATATAAAACTGGTAGGAAATAAAGTGCAAATTTAGCGGAATCATGGCCGGGACCACAATTCCGCTGGGTATGATACTCTATGTCTCCTTGAAATCTTCGTTGTGCATGTCGGTCACGAACATATGACCCGGCGCATGAGTGATCATGATTTCAGGCCTGGCATTGAGGGCGGCATTCTGCGGCGTGACCCCGCATGCCCAGAATACGGGCACTTCGTCGTCTTCGATGTCCACCGCTTCGCCGTAATCAGGCTTCATGATATCCGGGATCCCTATGGCTCCTGGATCGCCGTAGTGCACTGGCCGCCCGTGCATGTTCGGGAACCTGGCTGTAATATCGGACACCATCTCCACCAGCTCCTTTTTGAAAGGGCGCATCGATACGACCAGCTCACCGGAGAAGACACCCGCCGGTGCAGTCGCAATATCCGTTTTGTACATGGCGACATTCCTGCCCTGTGCAATGTGCTTCACTTCAACCCCCGCTTCAAGTATGGCCTGTTCGAAAGTGAAGCTGCAGCCGATCAGGAAAGTGACGAAGTCAGGCCGCCAGTAGCCGGTAGCATCCGTCACTGTCTCGGACAGCACGCCATCCCTGTAGATATTGTACTTCGGAATATCAGTCCGGATATCGGAGCCCGCTGCATGCATGCTTTCGGTCATACCGTCCTCCATCACTTCGATGACAGGGACGGCTTTTTTATTTCTCATTGCATAGAGCAGAAAATCGAATGCGTATGCTTTCGGCAGAATGACGATGTTGGCCTGGACATTATTACCAGCTGCACCGGAGGTCGTCCGGTTGAATGCGCCGCTTCTGATTTCCTGCCTCAACTGTTTTGCTTCCATGGGTATGCCTCCTTATCCTGCCCAGAGGTCCTGAAGACCCTGGAGCGAAATGACGCCAGCGACAATCGTGACAATGACGGCGACAATACCGAATATGATCATCCAGGTCGGGTGGCGATAGTCACCTACAATCTTCCTGTTCCTTGAAGCGAGGAGTACTGCACCAAGCGTCAGCGGCAGGATGAGGCCATTGAAGGCACCGGCGAGAATCAGCAGTGCGACCGGACGGCCGATGAATGTAAAGATCAGTGTCGAAATGACGATGAACGTTATGATGACGATATTGTTGTAGTCATCGAACACCCTATGAAGAGACCTCAGGAAGGATGCGCTCGTATAGGCGGACCCGATGACAGAGGACAGCGCCGCTGCCACAAGGACCACACCGAATATCTGCATGCCGATGTCACCGAGCGCAATCTGGAAGACGGACGCCGGCGGATTTGACGGATCCAGCGCGACACCGCCGGAGACGACACCGAGAACTGCCAGGAACAAAAGTACACGCATGACGCCGGTGGTCAGGATGCCGTAGTTCGCCGCCCTGCTGACAAAACCGAGATTTTCCCTGCCCGTAATGCCCGCTTCGATCAGACGGTGGGCGCCGGCGAATGTAATGTAGCCGCCGACCGTCCCGCCGACCAGAGTGACGATCGGCAGGAAGAGCGTCATCGGCTCTTCCGGAATGATGGCTCTATAGGCCGCTTCGCCATATGGTGGGTTGGAGCGGATCATGACGAAAGCTGTAATGGCGATCATCAGCACACCAAGAATCTGGATGATGACATCCATGACCGCGCGCCCGTTCTTCAGCAGAAATACAATGATGGCGATGACGCCGGCAAGAGCGGCACCGATACGTGGATCCCAGCCGAAGATGGCATTGAATCCGAGGCCGGCACCGGCGACATTGCCAATGTTGAATGCGAATCCGCCGAGCACAATCAGGAATGCAATCAGATAGCCAAGGCCCGGGAATACGGCATTGGCCACGTCCTGGCCCCGCTTCCCGGAAACACTCAGCACCCGCCATATATTGAGCTGGGCACCGATGTCAATGATGATCGATGCCAGAATGGCGAATGCGAAACTGGCCAGAAACTGTTCGGTAAACACACTCGTCTGTGTCAGGAATGCCGGTCCGATGGATGATGTCGCCATCAGGAATATTGCACCGAAAAGCAGACGACGCTGCATCGCAGTCATTTTAGGTCTATTCTCCATAACCGAACGCCTCCCTACATTGTTTGAATGGTGATGCCTTCATCTCCGAGCCGCTTTCTGATCTCCTTGACGAATTCGAGCGCTTTCGCACCGTCTCCATGGACGCAGATGCTGTCGGCCTGGATGTCGATATCCGTGCCGTTCAAACTTTCCACTTTGCCTTCCTTGACCATGCGCACGACACGTCTGACGGCTTCATCAGTATCCGTGATCATGGCACCGTCTTTTCTGCGGCTGACGAGTGTGCCGTCATCCTCATACGCCCGGTCGGCGAATACTTCATGACGGACTGCAAGACCTGCAGACTCGCCCGCCTTCACCAGGTTCTGGTTCGACAGTCCCATCAGCTTTAGCTCGGGATTATAATCCTTCACCGCCTGGGCGATGGTTTCAGCCAGCTCCATATCGTTGAAGGTGGCATTGTACAGGGCACCGTGCGGTTTGACATGATTCATCGTGACCCCTGCGACACGGCAGAAGCCATCGAGTGCACCGAGCTGATACAGCATCATTGCGTGCACCTCAGGCATCGTCATGTCCATATACCGTCTGCCGAATCCCATCAGATCCGGAAATCCAGGATGGGCACCAATGCCGGTTGTGTCGCTATTTTTGATCAGTTCTACAGTTTCAAGCATGACCGACGGGTCGCTGGCATGGAAGCCGCAGGCGACATTTGCCGAAGAGATCAGCGGGATGATCTCCCGATCATTGCCAATCGAATAGTTGCCGTAGCTCTCCCCAAGGTCTGCATTCAGATCTACTGTGTACATGGTCATTCCCCTTTCTGGTCGATGATATGATTGTTCTGAAGAAATTTGATATCCACATTGTTGTCCTGGTAGTTCGGGTGGTTCATCAGATAGGATTGGAAATCGAGATTCGTCTCGACAGGACCGATGACAGTCTCATCAAGCACGTGCATCATCTTTCTGATTGCCGCTTTCCTTGATACCCCGTGGACAATGATTTTGGCGATCATGGAGTCATAATGCGGCGGCACGGCGTAGCTCGGATAGATATGGGAATCGATCCGGACACCCTGTCCCATGCCGAAATGCAGTGTGTCGATGGGGCCTGGGGCCGGCATGAAATTGTCTGCCGGATTTTCCGCATTGATCCGGCACTCAATCGCAAATCCATTGATGGAAACTTCATCCTGGGTCAGCGTCAATGCCCCCTCTCCAGCCACTTCAAGCTGCAGTCTGACGATGTCGATGCCTGTAATCTCTTCCGAAATCGTATGCTCCACTTGGATGCGTGTGTTCATTTCGATGAAATAAAAGGCATCTTCCGATTCCACATATAAATATTCGACCGTGCCGGCACCTCTGTAGCCGAGCTTTGCCACCGCTTCTGCCGTACGTTCAGTAATCTCTTTCCTTGATGCGTCATCAAGGATGGCAGCCGGCGCCTCCTCGATCAGCTTCTGGTTGTTGCGCTGGATCGAGCAGTCCCGCTCGTACAGATGGATGGCGGACCCATTGCCGTCACCGACGACCTGCACTTCGATATGGCGTGCACGCTCGATGAACTTCTCAATATAGATGCGGTCATCCCCGAACGCATTCTTTGCTTCCTTTCTGGCATCCTTGAACTGCTTTTCGAGCTCGGAAGCTTCATGGACGAAACGCATGCCCTTGCCGCCACCGCCGGATACGGCCTTGATGACGAGCGGATAGCCGACATCTTCAGCCACGCTTTCCACTTCCTCGAAGCTGTCGATGACCCCGTCACTGCCCGGGATGACGGGTACACCCGCCTCTTTCATCGTCTGGCGCGCCATCGCCTTGTCCCCCATGCGGGAGATCGTATCTGCTGTTGGTCCGATGAATGTGACACCGATCTCTTCCATGCGTCTCGCAAAAGTTTCCGATTCGGACAGGAAGCCGTAGCCCGGATGGACCGCATCCGCACCGCTCACTTCGATGGCGGCGGCGATCGCTTCGATATCGAGGTAGCTATCAATGCTTTTGGCCGGGCCGATGCATATGGATTCATCCGCCAGTGCCACGTGAAGGCTGTCCTGATCCGCTGTGGAATAGACCGCTACACTGTGCAGACCCATCTCTTTCAGCGTCCGGATGATTCTGACGGCGATTTCGCCACGATTTGCGATCAATACCTTTTTCACGCTAGTCCTCCTTTTTGCTGATGGAGAAGAGCGGCTGATCATACTCGACGCTCTCCCCATTGCCGACGAGAATTTCTTCCACCGTACCGGAAACATCCGCCTTCACTTCATTGAAGACCTTCATCGCCTCGATGACACCAAGCGTGTCTCCCTTACTGACTGAATCTCCAACGGAGACGAACGTTTCATCACTGTTCTCCTCCTTCTCAATAAAGAATGTACCCACTTGCTTTGCGTTGACGGTATAGGTAGCATCCGTTTCATCGGCACTCTGCTTCGGTGCAGAAGGTGTGCCTGAAACAGCCGATTCCTCAGCATGCGCCTCGAGATGGATCTTGAAATCCCCATCCTTGATGGTCAGTACTTTAAGATTCTCTTCATTCAACAGTTTTGCATATGCTCTTACTTCTTCAATATCCAACGCCATCACCTCTTCATTATTCTTGCGACTTTCCTGGCCACAGGTCGCCCGTGAGACCGGAAAGCATTGTTGATTTCCAGATATCCACCACTTCTGATCCGCTCCATCTCATCCCGATGGAGCGTGCTTGCTTCTTCGACGGTGATCTCGATGAACTTCACCATATCGCCCGGCTGCTTCTGCACAAATTTCGGGATATCAACACGGGCCACTGTACCGATGCGTGCATAGCCGCCGGCGGTCTGCCTGTCATTGAGCAGTACAATCGGCCGACCGCCTTTCGGCACCTGGATGCTGCCGAGCTGTGTCGGTTCCGACAGCACATCATGGCCGGGAGTGGCCACAAGTTCCGGTCCATCGAGCCGGAAGCCCATCCGGTCACAGTCCTTCGTCAGGGCATACGATGCGCTGAAGAACTGCTGCTTCATATCGTCATCAAAACGGTCGAACTGCTGGCCCGGTATGACCCGCACCATTCCGTCACCATCGTCAAAATCCTTTATTCTGTATGGTGTTGCGCTACCGGCTGCGCCGGCATGCAGTACGTCCCCCACCTGGAACGGCCGGCCTTTATAGCCGCCGATGCCGCTGCGGACATGGGTCGAAGCACTGCCGAGCACCGTTTCCACCTTGAATCCGCCCGGGACCACCAGATAGGTCCTTGATCCATTTTCAGCCGCTCCAAACTCGATGGTACTGCCCTTTGCCACATGGACCGGTACACCAGCAGGATGGTGATCATCGTCTATCTTCATTTTCATATCCGCACCTGCAGTGGCAACCACCGTATCCTTCACCACTTCGAATGTGGCACCTTTGAATGTCATCTCGATTCCCGGTGCATTTTCTTCATTACCAAGCAGCTGGTTGGCGAGCATGAGCGCCCGGTAGTCCATTGCGCCGGCTGGTGAAAAGCCTTCCGACTGGTGGCCGAAGCGTCCAAGATCCTGGACGGTCGTATAGAGTCCGGGGCGTGTCACTTTCAACGTCATCATGATCCTCCTTTCACTTCGAACTGGATTTCATAGTCTCCAGCTTCGATCCGGGACGCGATCTCCTTGTATTCGGAGGCATCGATCGGACGATAGATGATGCGGTCCCCTGCCTCGTAGAGGATGGTCTCTTCCCGGTTTTCATCGAATAGAGGCACAGGCGTCCGCCCGAGCAGATGCCAGCCGCCGGGAGATTCGAATGGATACATGCCGGTCTGCTTGCCGCCGATGCCGACGGAGCCTGGCGGAATGCGTACCCGCGGTGTTTCGAGACGCGCCTTATGAAGCCGCTCGTCGAGCCCGCCGAGATATGGGAACCCCGGCATGAAACCGAGCATATAGACAAGATATTCCTTATTGGCATGCAGCTCGACCACTTCATCAGCCGACAATCCATTCTCTTCAAAACTGTCGATATCGGGTCCGTATTCACCGCCGTAGCACACCGGAATCTCAATCACACGATATGATACTTCCGCTTCCAGCAGCGCCGTCTCGTCAATCTGATCGACTGCCGCCTTCAAGGCATCCACATCCGTTTTGAAAATATCAAAATAGATGATGAGGCTCGTATAGGAGAGGACAACCTCCCCGATGCCTTCAATTTCCATTTCGTCGATCCGATGCCGCAGTGCCACGAGCTGCCGGTTGATCCTTTCGTCGATCTCGTCACCCAGATAGATCGTCAGTGCGTTCTCGGCAAATTGTCTGATCTCCATTCCTTCCACCCCTCTACTGAATATTCTAACTTTTATTATAAACCTTCATGGTTTATTATCAAAGAGAAGATAAGAAGGGAGAATGAATGATGAGATTATTTACAGACAAGATGGCAGCAGAAAAACTGGAGGATCCGACAAGCGAGAGACTCCATGCACGCATATTGGAAATCTCCAAAATCGGCCGGACGGAAAATGAAGGCGCCAAACGAATGGGCTATTCAAAAGAGGAATCACAGGCCAAGGACAAGGTGATCGAATGGATGCAGGAGATCGGCATGCAGATCAGAAAAGACGGCGCGGGCAATGTGTTCGGCACCTATCAGGGGGAAGACAGTTCCAAAGTATTCATGGCCGGTTCCCATATCGACACGGTACCGGACGGCGGGCACTTTGATGGTGCAGCCGGTGTACTCACGGCACTTGAAATCGTCACCTTGTGGCACGAGGCCGGCTACACGCCGAAGTATGACTTTGAAGTCGTCATCTTCTCCGATGAGGAAGGCAGCCGCTTCAGCAGTGGACTGACAGGCAGCCGTGCGTTCATGGGTCTGATGACCGAGGAGGAACTCGACAAGTACCGTGACCCGGATGGGCAGACGTTCGATGAAGTCATCCGCAATATCGGCTCCGACAGACAGCAGTTCCTGACAGCCGAAGGCCCCGGCAAGCAGATTGCGATGTATGCCGAAATACATATCGAGCAGGCCAAGCAGCTGGAACAGAAGAATCTGCCGGTCGGTATCGTCAGTGGCATCGCAGGGGCGACGCGGACGAAGATCACATTCCACGGTGCCGCCGGGCACGCCGGCAGTACACCGATGACCGAGCGGAAGGACGCGCTTGTGAAGGCATCAGAATTTATCAGCACCCTGCCTGGCATCCCTAAAAGCATCAGTCAGACCGCCGTCGCCACTGTCGGCAAGATGAGTGTCAGTCCCGGTGGCGTCAACGTCATCCCTGGCGAAGTCGAGCTCGTCGTCGATGCACGTGACATCAACGAAGAAAACCAGTCGAAACTGATCCAGGCAGTTGCCGATCATGCGCAGGACATCGTCCATGACAGTGGCATCACCGTCGAAACCGACCTGACCACACGCGTCACGCCGATCCCGATCGATCCCGAAGTCATTGAAAGGATGGAAGCATCATTCAAGCGCCACGACCTGCTGCCGATCCACCTGCCGAGCGGTGCAGGCCATGACGCCATGACCGTCGGCACAAAGTTCCCCGTGACGATGCTGTTTGTCAGAAGCATCCAGGGCATCAGCCACAACCCTGAAGAATTCACACACATCGAAGACCTTACGCAGGCTGTGAAAGTACTGAAGGATTTCTTTGAGAACCTGTAGGGGAATAAAAGCACAGTACCCCCGGAAGTTGAACATCGATTCAATTTCCGGGAGTTCCTGATTTGCATCAGAACGAAGTTGGAGCATACATGAGAAAGAGAGCAGATTGAAGACAAACCCCGTTTTGACACGGAGTTTGTCTTCTTTTTATGTATTTTGATGAATCCCCGATCGTGGGTGTTCCATGGCAAGTTAGAGGGCTAATTCACCATCGTAGGCGCTACCATGGCAAGTTAGAGGTTAATCTCATTCCCACTGGCACACCCCAAAAAAACTTGATGAAGCAAGTACAAAGAGCCGCTTATCGTTCGGGAAATCCACTTTTCCATCCTGCACCCGCTGCCTGTTGATCCCAACATCCTCTTCCCCTGATCTGCAGATTCCTATGCATCCCGATAAAAAGACTGCAGACATGTCATTTTACTATGACTTTGTCTACAGTCCGCTCTCTTTCTTTTTCGTTCCTCGTAGTCATGACGCTCTGATGCCTCTTCTGAATACTTCCCACACACGTTCGAATTCTGCTTTCTGATAGGCTTTGCCATAGAAATCGGGTATGACGGCAAGGCCATCTGCGAGAAGAAAAATGGAAGATCAGCTCTTTTATAGCCAACTTCAAAAACGAGTAGATGCTGGACCAGGAAAACTTGTGCCTTCAGAAGAAGTATTGGAAGCATCAAGCCAACCTAATCCGTTTGAATCCATGCCCGACAAGGACTTGTTTGACTGATGGCAGAGGTATACTTCTGGGAAGAAGCCGAAAGAGACTATAATAAACTGGATGGTACAATGAAACGGTGGGTCGAAGCAGATGAAGCACGACTGATTGTACGTGGATCAGAGAGGTAAAGATCTAGAAAATACACATTACTCAAAACCGGCTGGTTTTAAGGAATTGAAAACCCATAAAATTGGAATCCGCCTGATTTTCAAAGTGTCATCCGAAGGTAACATTGAAATCATCGAAATTGTTGCTATAGGTAAAAGGGAAGACGAAAAGATTTTTCGTACGGCAGAAAATAGAAGGAAAAAGCATTTGTAATCCAATATGTAATAAGACACAAAAAACGGGATGCACCAAGGTGCATCCCGCTTCTTAATGACTATTCTGCCTGCATTCTGACGATGACTTTCCCGTCGACTTCATTATTTTTCACTTTCTTCAGCCCTTCCGGCAGTTCCTCGCGTGGAAGCACTTCATTGATGACCGGATCGAGATTGCCTGCCGCCACTCTCTGCATCAGTTCGCTTGCCATATAGGCGAGGTTCTTCACTGCCTTTTCAGAGCCGCTGGCGTGCGCCGCACCAAGTGCGACTTCGTGGATGGAAGGTGACAATGTGAATGGCTTTACGTCACTCGTATCCGGTGCGCCGGCTATATAGGCCAGCTGCCCGGCGAATGCGAGTCGATCGAGGTCTGCTGTCGCCTCTTCCGAGCTGACTGTATTGAAAATCAGATCGACGCCTTCGTCTTTCGTCTCTTCCATGATGCGCTTGGTCACGTCTTCATTCTTATAATCGATTGCCACATCAGCACCGAGGGCTCTCACTCTGTCATGGCTCTTTTCGGATGCGGTTGTGTATACAGTGAGACCGAGCTCTTTCGCCAGCTGCACTGCAAATCCGCCGACACCGCCTGAACCGCCGTGGACAAGAATCGTCTCCTTATCTGCAGCATTCAGTTTCTGCACGACTGCCTGGTACGCCGTCATTCCGGCAGTGAGCAATGCCGCTGCCGCATCAAATGTTACACCGTCCGGTATTTTTGCAGCAGCCGTTGCATTGACGACCGCTGTTTCGGCGAATGCCCCCGGCCTGCTCATATCCGTATGGATCGCAACGCGCTCTCCCACTTCGAAGTCTGAGACGCCTTCCCCGACTTCCACCACTTCACCTGACAGGTCAACACCTGGCGTATGCGGATAGTCCCATTTTGGATTGCCGGATTCGATCAGCTTGTAGTCCACCGGATTGAGCGCAGTACTGACCACTTTGACGACCAGTTCGCCTGAATCTGCATGAAGATCATCCACGTCTTCCCACTTCAGATTATCGATGCTTCCGGAGTCTTTCAGTTGCCATGCTTTCATGATTCAATCGCTCCTTTTATATTATTGCGCCAGCTTCTTTAATTTCTATTGTGTCCACTTCTATCATTCCCTGGAACCACCTTGGAATAAACACGTCTCGTCTTTTATCGTAATTTGACGTGTCCCGGATGGCTTCTTCGGGTAGACTGGACTGAAGAGGTGAAAGTTATGTCATATATACGCATCAAAGGTGCGAACCAGAATAACCTTAAAAATGTCAGCGTCGATATACCGAAACATAAACTGACTGTCTTTACAGGACGCTCGGGCTCCGGCAAGTCGTCCCTCGTATTCAGTACACTGGCTGCAGAATCGGAACGGCTGCTCAATGAGACGTATTCAAGCTACATCCAGAACCAGCTCACCCAGTATGAGAAGCCGGATGTCGACCGGATCGAGAATCTGCCGGTGGCGATGATCATCAACCAGAAGCGGCTCGGAGGGAATTCCCGTTCCACTGTCGGCACAATCTCCGACATCTACTCATCCGTCCGCCTGCTCTGGTCGCGCATTGGAGAACCATTTGTCGGCTACTCCAACATATTCTCCTTCAACAATCCGAGTGGCATGTGCGAACGGTGCCAGGGACTCGGCTATGTGGAGGACATCGACCTCGATGAGCTGATCGACTATGACCGGTCGCTCAATGAGGACGCCATCCGCTTCCCTTCATTCAGACCCGACAGCTGGCGCGGCAAACGCTATCTGTACAGCGGGCTGTTCGACAACGATAAGAAGCTCAGGGACTACACCGATGAAGAGATGGAGACCTTCCTCTATACGAAGCCGAAGAAGCTGAAGGATCCGCCGGACAACTGGCCGAGGACCGCAAAGTTCGAAGGGCTCGTCCACCGCTTCAGACGCTCCTTCCTGCTCAATGACAATTTCGAGAAGAAGCGGTTCATGGATGATGTGGAACGTGTCGTCACCAGCCGCAAGTGTCCGGAATGCAACGGGAAAAGACTGAACAACACGGTGCTGTCATGTAAAATAGACGGACTCGATATCGCGGATTTCACCCATCTGTCCATTGAAGCGGCGATCCCTTTCCTGAAAAAGCTCGATGATCCAAAGTCGGAGTATATCATCCGGCCACTGCTCGATCAGATGGAGTCGCTCGCATACGTCGGCCTCAACTACCTGACGCTTGACCGCGAAACCCCTTCCCTGTCAGGCGGGGAATCACAGCGCATCAAGCTGATCCGCCACTTGAACAGTCCGCTCTCCGATCTCGTCTATATTATCGACGAGCCGAGTGTCGGACTGCACCCCGAAGATATCGAGAAGATTAATGAAATCATGTGCTCGATCCGGGATAAGGGCAATACGGTGCTTGTCGTAGAACATGACCCGGATGTCATCGATATTGCCGACCATGTCATCGACATCGGCCCCGGCGCCGGCCAGCATGGCGGTGAAGTGATTTTCACAGGCACGTACCAGGAACTGATAGCGTCCGATACACCAACCGGCACGGCACTGAAACGGTCGCATCAGTTGAAGCAGGATCCAAGGAAACCGGAAAACTTCATCAGCCTGGAAAATATAACAAAGAACAACCTGCATGACGTTTCTGTCGATATACCAAAATCAGCACTGTCCATCATCACCGGCGTCGCCGGCTCCGGCAAGAGTACGCTCATCCGTACCGGCTTCAAGAAGGACAGGGATGCCATCTTCATCGACCAGAAGCCGGTCCGTGCATCCAACCGCTCGAACCTGCTGACCTATATGGATCTGTTCGACGAGATACGCACTTTCTTCAGCAAGGCGACCGGGCTCAGAAAAGGCATGTTCAGCTACAACTCTGAAGGCGCCTGTCCGGAATGCAACGGCAAAGGCGTCATCAAGACCGAGCTCGCCTTCATGCCGGACTTCTCCCAAGTATGTGAAGTATGCCACGGTACGAGATATCGGCCGGAAGTGCTCGAAGCCAAAGTCGATGGCTATTCCATCGCAGATATTCTGGCATTGACCGTCGAAGAGGCACTAGAAATCTTTACGACCAATACCCGCGTCACCGACCGTCTCAGAACGGTCAAAGATACCGGACTGCATTATATGACACTCGGCCAGTCGCTCGATACACTCTCAGGCGGAGAAATCCAGCGCGTCAAACTGAGCCGCCATCTTGATAGTGACGCAACCGGCAGGACATTCATCTTCGATGAACCGACGACCGGCCTGCATGAAGATGACATACCGACACTGCTCGAGTGCTTCCAGCAGCTGATCAGCCAGGGCAACACCGTCGTCATCATCGAGCATAACCTGACCATGATGACCCATGCCGACTGGATCATCGATGTCGGCCCCGGTGCCGGTGCAAAAGGTGGACGCATCCTCTACAGCGGTGCACCGCAAGGACTGCTTGAAGTCGAGAATTCAGTAACAGCCAGCCATCTGGAAAAATATGTGGAAGCATGAAAATAAGTGAGGCTCGTTTATGAAACAAACTTCAATGTGGCACTCAAATGCATGATGATAGAAAACAAAAAAGGAACAATGAGATTAATGAAAAAATCCAAATAAGGGAGCAGACATCTGTCTGCTCCCTTGCTTGTATATTTCGGCATTCCCCTATATTGCTTCCCCTGCCATCCTCCGATATGCAAATGCAAATATCCAGAGTATCAACGTAAAACCGCCCAGCCATATGGCCAGCGTCGTCAGGCCGATGGCCATCCACGGGTTGCTGGCTACTGCGATGATGGCACCGACGATAGTGAGACCTGCGACTACTGCACTGATGATGACCGGCAGGTAGGTCCTGCTCCGCATATGCATGTACGCAATGGACAGACCGAACATCAGCAGGTAGAGTACCGACAGGGTCACTGCATTGACCATCCGGTCGATAAACGCCCAGAACCCAATGCCGTTTCCATCTTGAGGCAGCGCCAGATCGATGCTGGTGAGATCGCCTCCATTTTCGGACACGGTCATCAGCTCGAATTCCGACGGTTCACTCGGCCAATCTTCCTCAGCCAGCAGTGCCAGACGATTGGTATGGGTGAAAAATGCAGGTGAAGCGACTGAAGCGCCATAGTCCGTCAGCTGCTCTGTCTCTCCACTCTCGGTGTTCATGAGGAACAGCTCATAGATGAATGTGCCATTTTCGTTTTCCCCATCCTGGGCGACGTAGGCCAGCTGCGCCCCATTCTGTGACAGCGTCGGTTGTGAAACATAGTCAGGCAGATCGGAAACATGGTACTCCGCCTCCTCACCTGTTTCGATATCATAGCTGGTCATGACCTCACCAGCATCAGAACCGGCATAATAAAGCGTCTCGCCATCTTGTGACATATTCAGTCCCCGCATATCGTAAGCATCTTTATCAGTCAGCTTCTCATGCGAGTCACTGTCGATGTCGACACGGTGGATATCACTGCCATTGTCCTGCTTTCCAGGCGGCTGATTGAAGTCCGCTGACGGCATGGCGATGTAATACACGGTATTGCCATCCGGTGAAATGATTGCCTCAAACACATGCATATCATCAGAAGTCAGCTGGATCGGTTCCTCCCCCGGTGCGGGCAGATAGTGGAGTATGTTCACCCCATCCTCCTGCGAAGCAAAATAGATCATGCCTTTTCCATCCGGTGAAAATTCAGGGTGGCTATTCTGGGCTGTACCGGACGGCACCACTTCCTCCGTACTGCCGTTTTCAAGGTTTCCGAGATAGATGGACTGTTCACCATCCTTATAATAGGAAAACGCCAGATGCTCATCATCCGGAGATATATCAATCGATTCGCCGAGACCTGTATGGTGCTGGTATGCATTATTGGGAGTGAGGATGCCGTAGCTGACTGTCCCGATGAACAGAAGTGCTACGATGCCGATCAGTATCAGCAGCGCGCTTCTCTTTTTCATGATATCTCCTCCTTGGTGTATGGCGCTGTGCTACTTGCTGCCGGTTGTGATGAACATGGAGGCATCCTGCTTCATGAAAAGCTGCTGACCTTCATGGAACGTTCTGACAGCACTCGGCGTAAAGCCTGCTTCCAAAAGCAGACCGCGCATTTCTTCGTGTGCAAATCCGTTATGCAGTTTTGGGTGGTAGACATTATGGTTCTTATCAAAATCGATGATCAGAAGTCTGCCGCCCGGATTCAAAGTTTTATACAGTGCTGACAACAGCACCTCAACTTCCGGTACATGGATCAGGACGAGTGAGATGATGATGACATCCACTTCAATATCCGCCTGTTCCCGAGTCAGATCCAGATGGATTGCCTCCACATGTTCAAGCCCCTCATCAGTGATCTTGGTCTTCACAATCTGCACCATCTGGTCCGATGCATCAGCAAGCGTCGTCCGGTCGAACATATCTGTGAGCTGCAGGCCGACAAGCCCGGTGCCGCAGCCGTAATCGAGCATCGAGTGATACTCGTGTCCTGCGAGCTCCCGCCTGAATTCATTCGCAATGACATCGGCGAGCGCCTTCCGATCTTCTGTATCATAGCGCTTTGCCATGCTGTCGAATATATTGTCCGTCATTTTTGCACATCCCCTTCCGTATAGCTTCCTTTATATAGAATGTACCATAGACGCCCCACTTTATAACATTGATACAATTGATTGGACTTCAAATAAAAAGAGCCGGGCAGCTGCCCGGCTCGATCTTATGCTCAGAACATATTTATTGCACTGCCTTCAAGTGTCCATAAGGAAAGATCGAAATACATATGTCCTCTGATTTCAATCGTGTCATCATTTTCTGCAGGAAAGTATCTGCTCGTCGCGACCGCTTCTCCGCCATTGATGAAGATTTCCACAGATGAACGATCCAGGAAAATCTGCAGCCCGGAAAGTGTATCAAGAGCGAAAGTACGCTGCTCGGAAGACGCGCCGTCAAAAGTTTTCCTCTGGACAGTGAACCGTCCATCCATATAGGAGATCTTCAGGTCGTTCCTGATCTCCATTTCGAACCTGCCATCGACCGGACGGTTGAATTTCAGAAGTATTTCACTCGATGGTGCAGCGACTTCACGGAATGCCACGTCTTTCTCCAACGCCAGCTGGGAGTAGTGCTTTCTTTTTCCGCGCAGCTGCCTGAGCTCGGCAACCGGTTGCTGCACCAGTACACCATCTCTCATTTCGAGTGTGCGTGGAATGGTCAATGCATGGATCCAGTTGTTCCGGATTGTCGGCTGGTCCTGTTCCTGGTCATCCGTCATTCCCATCCAGCCGATCAGAATTCTGCGTCCGTCATCATCCGTAAATGTCTGTGGTGCGTAGAAATCGAATCCCCTGTCCAGTTCCACAAAATCACCATGTGTATACGTGTTGGCCACTGAGTCGAAATCTCCCACGAAGTAGCCGGCCTGGAACAGGTTGGGATAGTCATCTCCCTCTGCTTCCAGCCCTTGCGGACAGACGATCAGAATGTCTTTGCTATCAAGCGTGAAGAGGTCCGGGCACTCCCACATATAGCCGAAGTCCGGAAGTCCATTCATCCCACTGCCTGCAATTGGCCCAATAAATTCCCAGTCCGTGAGGTCGTTTGAGCTTGCGAGGACCGCTTCCCCTCTGCCCTGCATATTCTGGGCTCCGAGGATCATCAGCCAGCGGTCGCCTTCTTTCCACACTTTCGGATCCCTGAAATGGGGGGTGTAGCCATCCGGCAGATGCAGTACCGGACCTTTCTTCTCAAAGTCCACACCGTCCTCTGAGACTGCCAGACACTGATACGTGGATCTTCTATCGCCTTCATCCTTCACATTGCCGGTGTAGAAAAGATGCATCCTGCCATCGTGCATGACGGCGCTGCCGGAATAGCAGCCATTCTTGTCATACCACGCATCCGGAATGAGGGCCGCAGGCTCAAGTGTCCAATTGATCAGATCTGCCGACACATAGTGCCCCCAGGCCTTCTTTCCATGGGCTGTTTCAAAAGGATTCCACTGGAAGAAGACATGGTATATGCCCTGGTGATGGATCAGTCCATTGGGATCATTCAGAAGGCCTGCAGGCGGCATCAGATGATAGTCCAGCCGATGCGGATCCGCTTCAACCAAGCGCCTGTTATCCTCAACCTTTTCATCAATATGCTTCTGGAACGCGCTTTTTTGAAACATTTCAAAACTCCCTCTACTCTTCTGTGATTTTTTCGGCTTCTTTATCACTATACCCGAACATCCATGTCAGAACGAATGCCACAGCAATCGCCACCAGATTGACCAGGATGTACATGAAGATCTGTTCATTCAGATAGAGCAGCGTACCCGGGATGACGGTGATCGCCATGCCGGTGCCAGCGAGCCCTGATATGGAGGCGACGAAACCACCAGCTGCACCGCCGATGAGACCGGCAATGAACGGTTTGACGTAGCGCAGATTGACACCGAATATTGCCGGTTCGGTAATACCGAGGAATGCTGAAAATGAAGATGGCAGCGCCAGTGCTTTCAGCTTCTTCGATTTCGTCTTCAGACCGACCGCAAGTGTTGCCCCACCCTGTGCCGCAACAGCGGCGGTAACGATTGCGTTGTAAGGGTTCGCCCCGAGTTCATCAAGCAGCTGTATTTCAAGCAGGTTGAAGATATGATGGACGCCCGTGATGACGATGATCTGGTTCAGTCCACCGATCAGAATGCCACTGAGCCCGAACGGCCATGCGAGTATGGCTAATGTCGCTTCCAGTATGACCCCTTCCAGCGCATGGAAGATCGGGCCGATCAGGAAGAGTGCCAGCGTGATCATGACCAGCAGTGTCAGAAATGGCGTCACAATCAGGTCAAGCGCCTCCGGCGTCCGCTTCCGGATGAAGCGTTCCACTTTGGCACCGATGATACCGGCGATGAAGGCCGGCAGCACGGAGGCCTGATAGCCGACGACCGGAATGAAGCCTGCGAACATGATCGGCTCCACGCCACCTCCAGCCACATCCCATGCATTCGGCAGTGCAGGACTGACGAGCATCAGACCGAGCACCAGACCGATGATCGGTGTGCCGCCGAAGACGCGGAATGTCGACCAGGCGACCAGTGCCGGCAGGAAGATGAACGCCGTATCCGTCAGTATCTGGGTGAACAGCAGGAAATTCTCGGAAATATCTTCCGGTGCCAGGCCGAAAATTTCCAGGATCTGCTCCTGAACGACGAGTCCACGCAGACCCATGAACAGACCTGTAGCGACGAGAATCGGAATGATCGGCACGAAGACATCACCGAACGAGCGGATGGCACGCTGGATGACATTGCCCTTCTTGACGCCTTCCTTTTTCGCTTCGCTTTTGGTTGATCCTTCAAAACCGAATTTGAGCATCTCTTCGTGGATCCGGTTGACCGTACCCGTTCCAAGAATGACCTGGTACTGGCCGGAATTGTAGAATGCCCCCTTCACCTTATCAATATTCTCGATACCTTCCTGATCGATCTTGCTTCTATCATCTATGATCAGACGCAACCGTGTGGCGCAATGTGCGACGGAGGAAATGTTCTCTTCTCCCCCTACTGCCTCGATGATCTCCTTGGCAATCCTTTTGTTCTCCGACATTTTCAACACTCCTTTTACTAAATAGTCTGAATTAGGGAATCGATTCCACATTTGTGCAGAAAAAAATGAAAACGAATGATTACGCTTTCATCCTCACCTTACTATAAACTATCTCTCTCAACGAGGTTAAAGTCAAGTACTTTTTTATCAGAAAACTCTTTTTCATCCTGCAGCACCTGCAGCATGACAAGGGCCGATTCCCGCCCCGCCTGTGCATGCGCGTACTCGATCGTCGTCAGTGCGGGGTCTATGAAATGCGAAGTTTCAGACGCGCCGATGCCGACTACAGCAATATCACCCGGAATATCAAACCCATGACGCTTCAAGTACTTCCAGGCACCGAGCCCCATCCGGTCCGTCGCTGCAAACACTGCGTCGAGACGTTCATATGATGCAAGCATCATGCGTTCCATCGCTGCATAGCCGGAATCGATCGAGAAGTCGCCTTTTTGTACCCATGCGTCCTCCATATGAAGTCCATGCGCTGCCATCGCATCAGTGTAGCCCTGTTTCCTCAAAATCCCGACTGAACGGTCCTCTTCATCCACTCCGATGTAGCCGATATGCCTGCGCCCTTTCTCGATCATCAGCTGTGTCATATGGCGCGCGGCAGCATAATCATCGAAGATGATGGACGGCACATCATGAATCTCCTGACCGACCACGACAACCGGTACTTTGGAATCTTTGATCTCATCCACCAGTTCCTGGCTCGTATTCGTCGCAATCAGAATGATGCCGTCCACCTGCCGGTTCTGCAGCAGCCTCAAGTGCTCGATCTCCTTCTCCCTGTCGAGGTTCGTACTCGTCAGGAGAATCTGGTAGCCCTGTGCCTCGAAGACTTCCGTCATGCCATCTACTGTTCTCGATGACGTATCCGTGCTGATCTTCGGCAGGATGACACCGATGATTTTCGTCTGCTTTGTCCTCAGCGACTTGGCATGCTGGCTTGGCACGAAACCAGTTTCAGCGATGGCATCCATCACCCTTTTTCTGGCCTTTTCACTGATGTACCCTGAATTATTGATCACCCTGGACACAGTGGTTCTTGAAACACCTGCCAGCTTCGCTATATCGTTGATGGTTATCATCGGACCTCACCTGCGCTTCTATTTACTAATATCTATGATGCTTTGACTATATCAGATTTGGAGGCATTATAGTATACGCCGGCGCTGTCTTGTGAGTGATCATTCTGCTATTTCTTCGGCCAATTCCCTCCTGTCTCTTCTCCTCCTTCCATCCCGTGCCGATACAATGGCATTGGGAATCACTGCAACGATACCCGTCACAACCCCAGAGACCAGGCGATGGGATTCGTGCACCATGGAAGTGGTGTAGCCGCCGATGAAGATGAAAATGAATGTTGTGATCATAGCAATCAGTCTGTACATGATATCACTCCTTTCTATTCCATCTCATCCAGCAACTTTACGATCTGCTGTCTTGCTGCATGCCCTTCCTTGATCGGGTATAAGGGAAAAATGTGGTTCATCCATGGATACTCATAGTATACATGTTCAGCGTGTGCCTCTTTGAGCAGGGATGCAAACTTTCTTGCATCCGGCAGACAGATCTCCCGTGTGCCTGCAAACAGGCCGATCTTCGGCAGCCCTGTCAGATCTCCATACATCGGCGAAAGCCTGTAGTCCAATGGATCTGCATCACCTGACCACGCTCGTCCGACATCCTTTAGACTCGACACATCAAGCATCGGATCAAGCGCATCATAAACGTTGACTTCCGGGTTATCGACTGTAATATCGAGCCAAGGAGAGATCAGGACCAGTAGTTTCGGCAATGGATGTCCATTTGATCTGAGCCACTGGCTAAGGCCGAGCGCCAGACCACCACCCGCAGAATCTCCCATGAGCGCCAGACCTTCGGGATGGTCTTCAATGAGATCCAAGTACAAGTCGGACACCGCCTGATAGGCATCTTTGAATGTATACTCAGGCGTTTTCGGGTAGATCGGCACGATGAACGCCATACCGGTATCCTGGACCATGCGGTCTACGAAGAGCCAGTGAAACAGTGAGGGTTGGTTGATATATCCACCGCCATGCAAGTAAAATACACTGCGTTCCGACATCTCTCCCTCTGGACGAACCTTGAACACTTTCATCCCGTCCTTATAGAATGCTTCCACCTCAGAATTCATAAGTCCCGCTGCAACTTTATGTTCTTTTCGATTCTCTCCAATCTTACTATTTGTCCGCTTCTGATCCAATGGTTCAGCACCGGAATTGACGATTCTGATGAGATCCTCTGCCACCCTGCTGCCGATACTTCCATTATGTAGACGGATGACATGCAAGGCATAGAGCATCGCGCCGGCACCGGCTGCCGAAACGAGGACTGCTGATGCTTTTAGAATTCTGTTCATGTCACCCACCCCTTTCTTTCTCATACCTTCTTATCATAAAAATAAAACTAAATATGGATCTGGCCAGCCAGGAAGTCGAGCTGATACTTCCTGAATTTTCAATCATCATATATGGAAGCGGCGTCCGAGCTGCCCGGTCACTTCTTTGATGATATCATCAAGTGTCACATCCTCATTCATATGCGCGCCGATGTTTGCGACGGAAAAGAAATCCCTCAAGGTCATGGACGGGAATTGCTGCCGCAGACTGATCGGTAGTGCGATCGCAACTTTTCCTTCCTTCTACCCTATGAATGATGACTTTAAATAGAGAAAACGATGGAAGCATCTCATAGGGTCATCAAAAGTGCCATAAAAATAAAAAAGACATCCAATGCCTTGAATGTCTTTCCACCTTGAAGTTGAGGACAATCGTTTACTGATCGTATTCAATCTGTTCCTCGATTGTCCCTTCATCATCATGAATGATTGCTTTGGAGCCCGCTTCCTCTGCTCTCTTCTTCGCCTCATCCACAGCTTCATTCTTATTATCCGTTGTATAGACCGGATCGTCCTTACCTTCTTCTTTCACTGCCCATCTCTTATCCTCACCTGGCACCACGTGGTAGCGTGCATCACTCGTGCCTTCTCTTTTTTCGAAGTAGTTCCCACGATTATCATTATTCTGATCTGCCATTCTACCCCTCCTAAGCATTATCTTGAATACGATTATACTTTACCTCAAGGGGTGTGAAGCTAAACACTGATGACAGACCTGCCGACAAGTATCTCAAGATCGATGGTCACCGGTCTTTCTTCTGAAATGAAATCATCCAGCTCGCCCGCTTCATGGTTCCACGCGAGCGGCGACATATGGATCAGATTCGCGAGGGCCGCACGATCAAGCATCACCTTTTCTTTTACTTGAACACGTTCCAGCACTTCGAAGTTCTCATCGAACAGCGAGACTGTACCCGCATTATCATATTCGGCCTTATCCGTATCCCGGTACAGTGCTTCACGCAGTTCTCCCAAGTAGCCGGACTGTGGTACAACTTTGATGACGACACCGTCCGGTTTGATCACCCGGCTGAATTCACTGTAGTTGGCAGGTGACAGGATGTTCAGGATGACATCACAGCTACTGTCTTTCAGCGGAAGGTTCGCCAGATCCCCAACAAACCAGATTGAGTCGGGATAGTTTTTAGCTGCCATCAGAATGCCTTCCTTGGCAATGTCGATACCGAAGCCGAGGTGTTTCCCCTCAACTCCTGCCAGTATCCGTTCCATATGAGATCCTTCCCCACTGCCTGCATCGAGTACGGTCATATCATCGGTGCCGAGGTGATGTATGATATCCACAACCACTCCATGCATCCTACTATAAAAGCCGCTCTCCAGAATGAAGTCCCGTCGGTTCTTAAACAGTGTCTGATCGTACTGCGTAGTCACCCGCTTATTCAGCATATTGACATAGCCCTGCTTGGCAAAGTCGAATGCATGACTATTACTGCACACGAGGCTTGCCAACGTTTCGACATGCATCTCCCCGCCACATATAGGACAGCGGATCAGTGCTGCATGCTCACTGACCTGCGCGGCACTCTTTTCTTTCTTCTTCATCATATTCCTCCAGTTGCGTCACTCATCTTTTCTTAATAATAGAGGATGTGATACCTTCCATCAATTCTTTGAAGCAGAATGTTTGAAACTGTGTCCGTGCTGCTCTACACTTCAATTAATCGTGCACGATTGAAAGTGGGTGAATGATTTGCAGACAGATCATATCAGACTGGCCAACCAGCTCTGCTTTTCGGTCTACAATACGAGTCGGCTCTTTACGAAATTCTACCAGCGCGCACTTTCGGATTTCGGATTGACCTATTCGCAATATCTGGTGCTGATGGCACTGTGGGAGGAAGATGGGCAGACGCTGCACCAGATTGGAGATGCCCTTTATTTGGAAAGCAATACGCTGACACCCCTGCTCCGCCGGATGGAGGACGCCGGCTGGCTGACGCGTGAAAAATCCGCTCATGACAGACGGCAGCTGACGGTCCATCTGACTGCTGAAGGTCAGGAATCGCAAGGACCGATCCAGCAGGCGATTGCCGAATGCATCGGCAAGGAACACCTCGATATCGACCAGTACAACGACACACAGGAAACGATCAGCCAGCTTGAGACGGCACTCAGAACTTTATTGACGGATGAATCAAAAATGGAGGAATGACAGCAATGGCAAATTATGATTATGATGTTACATTCATCGGAAGTGGCCATGCGGCATGGCATGCAGCATTGACACTCAGACAGGCAGGAAAAAGTGTTGCAATCATCGAGAAAGATACAATCGCAGGCACATGTACGAATTACGGCTGCAACCCGAAGATTCTCCTCGAAGGACCATTTGAAGTACTTGAGGAACTGGGACACTATAAAGGCATTCTCAGTCAGGATGTCACGGTCGACTGGCCGTCACTCATGGAGTATAAGAAGCAGGTCATCAATCCGATGTCTGACGGCATGCAGCAGATGATGGAACATGCCGGCATCGACATCCATATGGGATACGGCAAGCTGCAGGATGCCCATACGATTGAAGTCGATGGCAAGACATTGACTTCAGATAATATCGTCGTCGCAACCGGCCAGCACAGTAATGTACTGGATATTACAGGCAAGGAATACACGCATACGAGCCGTGAGTTCATGGATCTTGAAGAGATGCCTAAGCGCATTACATTCATCGGTGGCGGCATCATTACGTTCGAATTTGCTTCCATCGCCATCAAGACAGGTGCCGAGGTACACATCATCAACCACTCGGACGAATATCTGGAAGGCTTCCACACAGGACACGTCGACAAACTGATGAACAAGCTGAAAGTGGAAGGTGTCCAGTTCCATTCCAATGAAAGTACAACTGAGATTGTCAAAAATGAAACGGACTATACGCTCAAGACCGAATCCGGGTTGAATATGGGTACGGACTATATCGTCGATGCGACAGGTCGCGTGCCGAATGTGGCTGGCATTGGGCTTGAGAATGCGGGGGTCCGCTATTCCAAGAAGGGTGTCGAAGTCGACAGCTTCCTGCGCACTGCGCAAACGAATATTTATGCCAGTGGTGATGTGCTCGATAAGGACATCCCGAAACTGACACCGACAGCGACGTTCGAATCGGATTATATCGCAGCACATATCCTCGGTATGAATCCGGACCCGATCGAGTACCCTGCCATCCCGATGGTACTCTATACGCTCCCACGACTTTCTTCCATTGGTGTCACCGTAGCTGAGGCGGAAGAAGATGACAACTACACTGTGAAGACGGTGAAGTTCGGTGAACGCATGGTGTTCGAATATAAGAATGAGACAGAAGCGGAAATGGACATCGTCCTCAATCAGAACAAGCAGCTCGTTGGCGTTGAAATCTACGGCAATGATGCAGCAGACCTCGTCAATGTGTTGACATTCGCTGTCAACCAGCAGATTACAGTGCAAAATCTTTCCAGCATGATTTTTGCTTTCCCGAGCCCATCCAGCGGCGTTCTCGATCTTCTTAAGTTTGAGATGCTCTAGGAATGGTATATAATTCATATGTATCAAATACTAAATGACAAAGCGAGGCAACAGATATGCAGAAATTGACAGACACATTCACATTAACCAATGGTGTTGAAATTCCATGTGTCGGTTTTGGAACTTGGCAGACACCAGATGGAGAGACGGCAGTAAACTCGGTAAAGAAAGCCATCGAATCCGGCTATCGCCATATCGATACAGCCGCAGCATATAAAAATGAAGGCAGCGTCGGCAAAGCGATCAAGGAATCCGGCGTCGCCCGTGAGGATCTTTTCATCACAAGCAAACTGTGGAATTCAGAGCGTGGCTATGACAAGACGAAAGCCGCTTTCGAACAGACGTTGAAAGAACTCGATACAGACTATCTCGACCTCTACCTCATCCACTGGCCGGCGAACCAGAAGCAGTTCGACAACTGGGAAGAGATCAACAATGAAACGTGGAAAGCCATGACCGAGCTCTACGAAGCAGGCAAAGTCAAAGCCATCGGTGTATCCAACTTCATGACAAACCACCTGGAGCCACTTCTTGAAACTGAAGTGAAACCGATGGTCAACCAGATTGAATACCACCCAGGCCACACCCAGAACGGTGTCGTCGACCTGTGCAAACAGTATGACATCCTTGTTGAAGCATGGAGTCCGATCGGATCCGGCCGCCTGCTTGAAGATGAGTCACTTAAAGAAATTGCTCAGAAATACGACAAATCAGTCGCACAGCTGTGCATCAGATATGTACTGCAGAACGGCGCACTGCCATTGCCGAAATCCGTCACACCGGAAAGAATCGAAGAAAATACGCACGTGTTCGACTTCGAAATCTCCGATGAAGACATGAAGCAGATGGATGCAATGGAGAATGTCGGCTTCTCCGGCATGAATCCGAACGAAGTGGATTTCTAAAGCTGGACGAAAATGAAAAGAGTCTTTGAAGAGATACTGCACCCCGAAGGTTAGAGTTGAAACTCTAACTTTCAGGGTGTTTTTTAATGAGAAAGTACAGTGGTGGGTTCAAGCTCGAGATCGTGGGCGGGGATGGGAAATTTATGAAGAGAACACAGGGCAGACGGCTCAAAGCACACAGCAGTTTCATTATATTTTCGGCAAGTGTCAATTGAGTATTTTTACATCTGGCGGAAATGATATACTTGTATAAACAAACGTTCGACACGGAGGTGATTGTCATGCAGATCATCATTTCACATGTGAATACCGACTTCGACGCGCTTGCTTCCCTGATAGCGGCAAATAAGCTCTATCCGAAGGCGAAGATTGTCATACCCAATGAGCAGACGGCACCTGTAAGACAGTTCCTGGCGATCTACCGGGATAGTTTCGACTGGATTGAAGATACGCTTGTCGACTGGTCTGAAGTGACTGACCTCATTCTGGTGGATGTCGCCTCTTTATCAAGACTCGGCAACTACACGGATCAGCTCGATGCAGAGCAGATGACCATCACCGTCTACGACCACCACACTCCGAGCGGAAACAATGTGAAAAGCGACTACGAAGTCATCGAGCCGGTAGGTGCAACAGTGACACTGCTGCTGGAAGAAATCATAAAAAGAAAAATACCAATATCTCCACTTGAAGCCACACTTTTCGGTCTGGGCATCTATACAGATACAGGCGCTTTTACATTCCCGAACACCACCCACCGGGAGTTTATGGTGGCCGGTTTTCTGCTGGAGCAGAATATGAATCTGGAAGTGATCCAGCGATTCTCCGATTATAAATTGAATCCCGAACAGCAGCATCTGCTGACCCGATTGTTCAGCGGGGCGAAAACATATGAGAAGGATGGACTGATAGTAATCGTCAGTGCGCATCAGATTGATGAGTTTTTGATAGAACTCGCAACAATCACCGACAAACTGCTGGAGATCAGCGGTGCAGATGCTGTGCTCACAGTGGTAAAGATGGAGAAACATGTCCACATCGTCGGACGCGGGCGTTCCAACAGGATCGACCTGCGTCCGATATTGGAGCAGTTTGACGGCGGCGGTCATCCGCGGGCAGGCTCTGCAACAGTAAGAAGAAGTGAACTGGATGATGTATTGGCAGAGGTGGACAGCCGCCTTGACCTTATTTTGAAAACGGCGGTCACTGCCCGGGATATCATGTCGAGCCCAGTGGCAACGCTTGCGCCTGAAAGCAAGATCGAAGCGGCCGGCCACTTGATGGACCGCGGGGGCTACTCGGGCTGTCCTGTAGTTGAAGATGGCAGGCTTATCGGGATCATTGCAAGACGGGATCTCGAGAAGGCGAATCAGCATGGTTTAGGCCATGCCCCCATCAAAGCCTTTATGAGCCACGATCCGATTACAGTCGAGCCCGGGACGACCATCGAGGAAGTGGAGGAATTGATCATCACCCATAACATCGGCCGGCTGCCTGTGATGGCAGACGGACAGCTGATCGGTATTGTGACACGGACGGATATTATAGAAGTCCTGCACAGTTGAATCATACTTCATCTTTTTATACCATCGGCATATGCTGCTGGTGCCGCCGACACCTCCGCGATAAAACCGGGAGGCATTCGACTGAATGATTATTCAGCCGATAAGTTATATAATGGAGCATGTATACATTTTAGGAAGAGAGGGATATTTATGCGTTTTGAGACAAAAGCCGTCCATGCCGGACGCCAGGTCGATCCGGTCACAGGGGCGGTCACGACCCCGATTCACCTTTCCACTACATACGAGAGGGCCGAGGATGGCACCTATACGGACGGCTTCATGTACAGCCGCGGGGACAATCCGAACCGTCGCTCACTGGAAGCGTGCCTCACCGAATTGGAAGATGGTCATGACTGTGTGACATACGCTTCTGGAATGGCAGCGATCGCCTCGGTGATCGAAGCCCTCCCCCCTGAGAAACCCCAGCGCATCGTCATGGCGGATGATATGTATTTCGGCGTCCGTACACTGCTCGCCGAGACGGACATCGGCCGACGGTATGACATCGTCACGGTGGATATGACCGATCTCGAGGCTCTCAGGGAAATGGTCGAAAGTGCAGATACCGGCCTGATCTGGATGGAGAGCCCGTCCAATCCCCAGATCAAGATCACCGATATTGAAGCCGTCGTGGACATCGCCGCTGCAGCAGGCGCCTACACTGTCATCGACAACACGGCCGCAACACCGATGCTGCAGAGCCCGCTTGCACTCGGCGTCGACTTTTCGCTGCATTCAGTGACCAAATATATCGGCGGCCACAGCGACCTGCTCCTCGGTGCCGTCGTCGCAAAGGACGATACGCAGATGCTGAACAACTTGAGGAACTGGCAGCATGCCAAAGGGGCCGTGCCGTCATCATTCGACTGCTGGCTTGCCTTAAGGGGCGTACAGAGCCTGTCCGCAAGAATGCGGGTGCACTGTGCCAACGCAAAAGCCATTGCAGAATTTCTGGCACAGCATGACAGGGTCGAAGCCGTCCATTATCCAGGACTGCCGAGCCATCCAAGCCATGACATCGCCAAAAGGCAGATGAGCGACTTCGGCGGACTGCTGTCGTTCCAGGTCAAAGGCGGAGAAAAAGAGGCACTGAAAGTCGCCAATACAGTGGAGATCCTGACACAGGCAACCAGTCTCGGAGGCACACACAGCTACATCGAACACCGTGCCTCTGTAGAAAAGGAACTGACACGGGCACCAGAGAACCTGCTCCGCGTCTCCGTCGGCATCGAAAATGTGGACGATCTGAAGGAGGACCTGGACCAGGCCCTGTCGAGGATATAACCAAAAACGATGCCGACGAAGTATCAATAGAAAATGCCGCATGGAATTCATCTTCCGTGCGGCATTTCCACTTACTGATGGGGCTCGTCCATCAAGTTGTACCCCGCAATCCCCCGTCAGCGCCACTCTTCTCTAATATTCTCATTAGTCACGAAAGAATTGTCCTTCATATCCAAAGCCATCTTATTTTCATCATAATATTTCTTGCCATCGAACATGGCTTTTGGTTCTGTCCCATATATCTCGAACCCGAATGATTCGTAGAATGCCGTGGCTCTCGTATTTTCCGTCACGACTGCAAGATTTATAACCTCTATTCCTTTCAATTCTCTTACCCTGTCCAATAAGTGGCGCACTACCTCTTTTGCGATTCCTGTTCCCCTGTAGCTGCTTTTGCAGTACATCGCCACCAGCGACCCTTTATGCTTCGACTTCGGTTCTTGTGATCTGATGAAGGAAGCAGTGCATACAAGCCGCGTCTCATCAAAACCGCCTACAGTCAACTGGTTCTCTGAAGGCGCAATACGCTGTTCGAAATCCTCCAGTAACAATTCCGTTTCCCGCTCATATGTGGAACCGAAGGCACTTGGATCCGTCTTCAGTCCTTCCAGCCTCAACAACTGGTACTGCCCGGCGTCCTCTGCATCCAGTATTCTTATATTCATGATGATTCCTCCCCGCTTCTTTTTTCTATATATAGTGGATCAGCACTATTCGAATGGGTTTCAATCATACCATTTTAGGTAAACACAGTGTTGTTGCTGATCGTCTGAACTCTGTCCGCAGTCTGCATGATGATTATTTTCAGAACAGAGAGGTAAAAGATTGATAAGCATCATAAAGGAGGATAAAAATGAAACGTATTGAAGATATTGAAATCATTCCATTGAAAATGGAAGATGACGGCAGCATACCGAATAATCCGGATCTTCCGCTTCTGCTTTATAAGAATGTGTTTGAGGAAAGCGATGATATCCCAAATATCCTGAATACGAACGACTGGTCCGGAGATTGGCTCGGTTCCGTCCATCCTTTCCACCACTACCACAGCAACACCCATGAAGTGCTCGCAGTGAAAGCAGGCAGTGCCACGCTGCTGCTCGGTGGTGAACAGGGGGAAACGGTCGAAGCAGAGAAAGGGGATGTCATCATCCTCCCTGCCGGCTATGGGCATAAGCGGATTGATGCCAGCGACGATTATGCGAACTACGGCGCCTATCCGGGAGGTGTCGATTTTGATATGAACTATGGTAAAGCGGAAGAAAGACCTGAAAAGATTGAAAACATCAGACAGGTCCCTCTGCCCCAGTACGATCCGGTATTCGGTGAAAATGGACCGCTCTTCGACCACTGGAAGGGCTGATTCCATGAAAAACAACCGTACATCGATCGCGTGCGTGTTTAACTCTTTGAATATAAGAGAAGATATGGAAGAAGGTATTTAAATCAAAGAGGAGCTGTCTAAAAATGAAATATGATTTTGATCTGATTGTCGTCGGTACAGGGTCTGCTGCGACGACTGCTGCGATGAAGTGCAGGGATGCAGGATGGGAAGTGGCCATGATAGATTCACGTCCTTACGGCGGCACTTGTCCACTGAGAGGTTGCGACCCTAAAAAAGTACTTGTAGGGGCAGCAGAAATGATTGATGATACAGAAAGAATGAACGGCAAAGGCATCACTTCCGGCACGGCCATCAACTGGTCCGAACTGATGGATTTCAAACGCACCTTTACAGAACCCGTACCTGAAGGGAAAATAGAAAGTTTGAAAAAGGCAGGGATCCATACTTTTCATGGCCGGGCATCATTCATGGATGAAGAAACGATCCAAGTTGAGGATGATCAGCTCAAAGGAAAACACATTCTCATTGCGACTGGCGCAAAGCCGGTCGAGCTGCCCATTGAAGGAACCGAGCATCTGACATATAGTGACGAATTTCTGGAACTGGATGAGCTGCCCTCAAAACTGATCTTTGTAGGGGGCGGGTATATCTCGTTCGAGTTTGCGCATATCGCAGCCCGTGCGGGTGCCGAAGTGCACATCATCCAACGCGGTGAACGGCCACTGAAAAACTTTGAACCGGAGCTGGTCGACCTGCTGGTGAAAAGTTCTGAAGAGAACGGCATTCAGGTCCACTTGAATACAGAAGTGAAGTCCATTCGGAAGGCCGATGATTCCTTTACGGTCGAAGGCGAGAAAAATGGAGAACCCTTTGAACTGGAAGGTGACTGCGTCGTCCATGGTGCAGGCCGGGTCCCTGAAATCGATGACCTGGACCTTGAAAAAGGAAATGTGGACAGCGAGAAGAATGGCGTCTCCGTGAACGAGTATCTGCAAAGCGTCAGCAACCCGCGTGTATATGCAGCAGGAGATGCCGCAGCAACAAAAGGGCTGCCGCTAACCCCGATTGCCTCGATGGAATCCCAGGTCGTGGCTGCCAATCTACTGGATGGAAATCAGCAGAAACCAGACTATGAAGTGATGCCGAGTGTCGTATTTACACTACCAAAACTGTCTGCTGTCGGACTTTCGGAAGAAGCAGCCAGAGAACAAGGCTACAACATCAGGGTCAATAAAATTGATACTGCGGAATGGTATACGTACAAGCGGACGAATGAAAAGTACGCAATGGTTAAAATCATCATTGATGAAGATACCGATCAGGTGCTCGGCGCCCACCTGCTCAGTCGGGAAGCAGATGAACTGATCAACCACTTTGCCACTACGATCCACTTCAAATTAAAGACAGCGGATCTTAAACAGGTGACCTATGCGTACCCCACTGCCGCTTCTGATATTGGATCCATGCTCTAAAATAATTGAACCCGATCACTATATAGACCGCTGAACAATGAAGCTCCCCCGACCTGCTTTCTGCAGATTGGGGGAGCTTTGTCTTCCAATTCTATTTCCGCTCGCTTACCAGCCGCTTCTTCTCGGCGATCAACTCCTGGAATTTCATATCCAAAGCCTCTGTCGAACCGTCGGCCATATCACCGAGCACCTGTGATATCTTATTTTCAACTACCATCAGTGCTTCTTCCGTCTCGTCTTTCGTCCGTACCGTGACGTTCTCTTTCAATGTCCGGTCTTTGATGACATATTCCTTGTCCGAGATGTTCTCCTTGAAGCGCCTGTCATGGCTGATGGTGAGGACAGTGTTCGGATAGTTCACAATCATGGATTCCAGTGCTTCGACCGAATGGATGTCGAGATAGTTGGTCGGTTCATCTAAGATAAGAATATCCGCATCCATGACCAGTATCTTCACTAGCTGAACTTTGATGCGCTCGCCCCCACTGATCAGCTTGACCGGCTTATGGACATCGTCTCGTCTGATATTGAGCCGCCCCAGCATGATCCGGACGGTCGTTTCATCGTAGGTGGCCGTATCCATCACATTCTCGAGAATCGTCCGATCCGCATCCAGCCCTTCCAGGTTCTGATGGAAGTAGCCGATGTTGAGCTGGCCATCATACTTGGTGACAATACGATTGATGAGTGTTGTCTTGCCACTGCCGTTCGGACCGCTGATGGCAATCTTTTCCCCGTTGCGGACATACAGACCGGGATTTTGTATGAGCAGCTTGTCGTCGATAGACACACCAGCATCGAAGCGGATGATCATCTTGTTGCCGTATTTATTCTCAGTATCACTATGGAAGATGATTTCCTTCTTCTCCACCGGCTTCTCCTTCTCTTCCAGATGATCGAGCCGGGACGCCATCGCTTTCGATGTACTGTGCAGCTTCTTCTGGAGCCTGTTGAAGTACGGACTCGAGCCACTGTCCCCATGATCCACACCTTCCGCAACATTCGACCGTGCCGCCTGGTCATTCTTGCGTCTGATCTTATCTTCAATGGCTTTCTTCTCATTCACATACTGGCGGTACTCTTCCTGCTGCCGCCTGAGCTTCTCCTCCTGGACCTGCTTGAACTTCGTATAGTTGCCGGGATATTTGCACAGCGCCTTCTGCTCGATCGACCAGATTTCACGCGCCACCTGATCGAGGAAATGCCGGTCATGCGAAATGACTACAACGATGCCATCATACCGCTTCAGCTTACCTGTCAGCCATCTGATGTTGTTCTCATCCAGATGGGTCGTCGGTTCGTCGAGCAGCAGGATCTGGCTGTACTCTTTCAGCCCATCCAGCAGATACTGCTTCGTCGTTTCTCCCCCGCTCTTCATCCCCTCTGTCTCCTTGATCTGTGGGATGTAGGTGACGTTGTCGTGCGTCTCTACAATGTGCCGGAGCAGCGTCGTCTTCCCTGTGCCGTTATCCCCAATCAGCCCGATGATCGTCGGCTTCACAACCCGCACCTGATCGACATGCAGCAACTGTTCCCCTTCCACTTCCAATGTTAAGCTATTTATTTCCAACATAAAAAAGCACCTCTTTCCCTGTCGGAATAAGGCGCATATATCCAAAAATAGGTGCAGCAAATACACATACCTGCCCACTTTATCCGATATAACCCTTATTCCAACATAAATTAGCATCACGAAATAAACCATGACGTATTATGTTGTCGTTTAGAATAAGGATTATATTCTCATCGGCCTAAAGTTCACCCCTTTTACTTGTTGGTGCAATTTTATCATTCTATTCAGTTTTCGGCAATGACTGTTAAACTTTCCGCCCTTTTCCAAACTTCTTTAATACGACGTTAAGATACTTGGTGACTGTAAACACAGTGATCCATCCTAACCCTTTATACCTGTGGGGGTATTTGACTTATTGTGCCAGCAGATTTATAATGAAGACAATAAACCATACAGGAAGGTGAGTTTGATGACCGAACTTGAAATGCAGGCTACTTACGACAAAGCCATTGTCAACAGGATCAACCGGTTGCAAGGTCAGATTAATGGCGCCCTGAAAATGATTGAAGAAGGTAAAAGCTGCAAAGATGTCGTCACTCAATTAAGCGCAGCCAAAAGTGCACTCAATCGGACGATGAATGTTATTGTTAGCGAAAATCTTGTACAATGTGTCAAAGAGACCATGAACAATCCGGACGAAGATACGGATGAATTGGTGAAAGAAGCAGTTGAACTACTCAATAAGAGCAGATGATGAGATCATCTGTTTTTATTTAAATCAAAATATACCCCATTGGGTATTTAACAAAGGATAAAGATGATGCTAATATACCCCTATAGGTATTTAAAAATAGGAGGATGATTCACTACTATGAGTAGGACACAAACAAATTATCACATCAGCGAGGCCGACCAACTGGTCGAAGAAAACGAATATCTGCTGGATGTCAGAGAACCTTTTGAATACGAGATGGGGCACATTGCTGGGGCAGACAATGTATCCGTAAATGAAATTGAAGAACGCCTCGAAGAACTTCCAAAAGACAGGAAAATCCATGTATACTGCCAGCGCGGAAAACGCGGTGCAAATGCAGTGGAGATACTGAAACGCAATGGTTTCGACGCAGTGAACCTTGAAGAAGGCTACTCTGCATACACTGGTAAATACAACAGTGCAGACGAAGCAGCAGACGAAACTGCAGAGGCATCAACTGAGAATGTTGAAATTGATCCAAACCGGGTAAAAGTCGAAGCAAGCGGGCTCCAATGTCCAGGCCCTCTCCTTAAGGTCAATGAAGTGATGGGAGAACTGGAGCCGGGACAGCAGATGGAAATCACGGTCACAGACTTTGGATTCTGCACGGATGTCGAAGCATGGGCACGCAAGACTGGAAATTCCATTCTTAAAAATGAAAAATCAGAAGATAATGTTGTAGTAGTGATGCAGAAGAATGCACCACAGGCCAAGGCTGCCGGCGAAGGCCATCAGATGGTCGAAACAAAAGATGGTGCAACAATGGTCGTATTCAGTGGAGATATGGATAAGGCACTGGCTTCATTCATCATCGCGACCGGCGCAAAAAGTATGGGCAAAGATGTCACCATGTTCTTCACTTTCTGGGGACTCAATGTCATCAAGGATCCAAATGCACCGAAAAAGAATAAATCCGGTCTGGACAAGGCATTCAGCATGATGATGCCGAAATCCGCTGCCAAACTGCCGATCTCCAGCATGAACATGTTCGGTCTGGGATCGAAAATGATCCAATATGTAATGAAAAGGAAAAAAGTCGACGCGCTTACTGAAATGATTGACAAGGCGGATAAGCTCGGCGTCAAAATGGTCGCCTGCACGATGAGTATGGATATCATGGCCATTGACAAAGATGAACTGCTGCCAAACGTCAATTTCGGCGGCGTAGGCACCTACCTCGGCGATGCGGAAAACGGCAACCTGAACCTGTTCATATAATTGAACAGACTGCCCTGCGCGTTCCTCACAATCAATTAAAATTTCAAGGAGTGTATACCAATGTTCTTTAAACAATTCTTCGATAAAAAACTGGCACAGACATCCTATATGGTCGCTTGCCAGAAGACAAAGGAAGCAATCATCATCGATCCAAAGCGTGTGATTGATGAATATGAGGCAGTCGCAAAAGATGAAGGCTTCAACATTACCCAGGTGACGGAAACACACATCCACGCGGACTTCGCTTCCGGACTGCGTGATGCTGCAAAACGCTTCAATGCAACAGCTTATGTATCTGACGAAGGCGACGAGAACTGGAAATACGAAAATATGCCGGAAGCTACCGTCTACCTGAAAGACGGCGACACCATCCATGTCGGCAATGTCGAATTGAAAGTCATCCACACACCCGGTCATACACCTGAGAGTATTTCTTTCGTTCTGACCGACCGTGGAGGCGGCAGTGATGAACCGATGGGCATCTTCACTGGGGACTTCATATTCGTTGGCGATATCGGCCGCCCAGATCTGCTTGAAGAGGCGGCAAAAATGGAAGGCACAACTGAAGAAGGTGCCAACGCAATGTTCGATTCCCTCAAGAAAATGAATGACTACCCTGACTTCATGCAAGTATGGCCGGGACATGGCGCCGGCAGTGCATGCGGTAAATCCCTCGGTGCAGTGCCACTGTCCACTCTTGGGTACGAACGCAAAAACAACTGGGTGTTCGAATACGAAGACAAAGATGCCTTCATCAAAGAACTGACCAGTGACCAGCCAGAGCCGCCAAGCTACTTTGCACAGATGAAGAAGGTCAATAAGGAAGGGCTGCCCGAATTCAAGGTGAAGACAGTCGAAGTGGGAACATTTGATACGCTTCCAGGGCAGCTGTTCGACCTCAGAAGCAAGGAAGCATTCAAAAAAGGGTTCAAAAAAGGCGCCATCAACATCCCATACAATGATAAATTCCTTCAGTTTGCCGGATGGTATGTGGATTATGATCAACCGATGACAGTCATTGCAGACCCTGAAGATAGCAGAACACTCCAGGAAGACCTTGCGTCCATCGGTTTCGACAACCTTGAATTGATCGTTCCTGAAGACAAAGCAGACAAGTACTTCGATGATTCCTATGAAAATGTCATTCCTGAAGACTTCGTCAAGAACTACGAAGACAAGCATGTTCTGGACGTCCGCTCCACTGCCGAGTACAAGGAAGGCAACCTTGATAATGCGCATCATGTCCACTTTGGACATCTCGATGAAAAAGAAGTGCCATTCAGCACAGACGATACAATCTATGTCCACTGCCAGTCCGGTGTGCGCTCAGCCATCGCAATGAGTGCACTTAAAGCACGCGGCTTCGATAATGTCGTCAATATAGAAAAAGGCTATGGCGGCATTAAAGAAGCGATGAAGTAATGGACACTTCATTTATAATCGTCATATTTCTGATCGGATTCATCGGTTCCTTCATCTCGGGGATGGTAGGTATCGGTGGCTCCATCATCAAGTATCCGATGCTGCTCTATATTCCTTCCATGCTCGGTATTGCCGCATTCACCTCTCATGAAGTCGCCGGTATCAGCGCCGTCCAGGTCGTTTTTGCCACCATCGCTGGCGTATGGGCATATAAAAGCAGCGGCTACTTGAATATGAGGTTGATCCTGTATATGGGGAGCGCCATCCTGATCGGCAGTCTTCTCGGGGGATATGGTTCAGAATTCCTTACAGAGACCCAGATAGACATCATCTATGCGGTACTTGCCACCATTGCTGTCGTCATGATGTTTCTGCCAAAAAAGGAAGTGCCATTCAATCCCGATGATACCCTTGATTTCAATGGACTTCTGGCAGCAGCACTTTCGTTCATAACTGGTGCAGCGGCCGGCATCGTCGGTGCTGCGGGTGCATTCATCCTCGTACCGATCATGCTTGTCGTGCTTAAAATACCCACCCGGGTAACCATCGCCACAAGTCTCGCCGTCACTTTCATTTCCTCCGTCGGTACTACGATTGGTAAAGTTGTCACCGATCAGGTGCTCTATGGGCCTGCAGCCATCATGATAGTTGCGAGCCTCATCGCAGCACCGATCGGTGCAAAAGTGGGGCAGAAGATGAATGTTAAAATACTTCAATGGATTCTGGCCCTGCTCATTCTCGGAACTTCCTTGAAGATATGGGTGGAAATCTTTTTCTAAATTTAACTTTCATCAATTAAAAAGTGCCTGTCGATCTTCGATTGAAGTTTGTTACAGCGATCAGGGCAAAGATACGCAAAGTCTTAAGAATCGTCACACAAGTGGCGGTTCTCTCTTTTATATGCAGAAAGAGTGTAATACGTCGCCCACTCGGGAACAATGTAACGAGAGCGTCAGTCAGAGGATATTTCCAGACAAGCTAAAGTTGTCGCTCAGATCATCCACCATCCTGCCCTATATTGGATCTAGGAGGAAGTAATATCATGAAATCCACTGGAATCTTGCTTGTCATACTGGCTGCCATTTTCTGGGGGATCAGCGGTGGCATTGCAGATATATTGATGGGCAAAGGGTGGGATCCGCTTATCATTTCATTCTATCGCGGGGCAGTCGGATTCGTATTCTTCTTCGTATGGTTCATCACCCGCTTCAAACAGAACTGGAGCACTTCACCACGCTTTTATCTCTGGTCGCTGCTTGGCGGCATTGGGGTGGCGGGAAACTTCACCTTCTATTTTCTGAGCATACAGGAATCGAGCGTTGCTGTTGCAGCGACTCTGATGTATACGGCGCCGATATTCGTTCTCCTGATTTCGTTTCTATTCAGAATAGAACAATCAACATGGTTTAAATGGTTATGCGTATGCTCTGTAATTATCGGTATCGTCCTACTTACAGGTGCCTATGACCCGGAAGCCCTATCGACCGGCATATTCGGTGTGATTGCAGGTCTCGCTGCAGGCCTGTCATATGCACTGTTCATTTTCGGTTTCAAGAATGCTTCCGACATCGGTAGACCACAGATGATACTGACTGTCGCTTTCCTGGTATTATGTCTCATTCTTATATGGTTCATCGATATGGATGAAGCATTCAGTGTGCTGACATCTGAAGACATATGGTGGTTCCTGCTGCTCGGAGCAGTAGGTGCAGGTGTATCATTCATCATCTATGTCATTGGTGTCCGCCGGACCCGCCCAACGACCGCTTCCATGGTCGCAATGGTGGAACCGGTGACCGCATCCCTTTTTGGGGTGGTTATTCTTGGTGATGGCCTCGGTTTCGTTCAGATTCTCGGCATGGGAATCATACTTGTGACCATCACGGTGCTGAGTGCTAAACAGGCTTGATGGCTGTTGGATAATGGCATAAGGAAATCCTATCTATTCGTAGCGAATTCGAAAAGGACCATTCAATCAGACAGATTTCTAAAAAGCATGTTTCCTGTCATTCTACAGAAAACATGCTTTTAAATTTGTCTTATAAGTTAACCAGAAGCCTTCAGATCCAATGTCATCAGATGCTCATCGTAATACCTGTCACCATCGAACATCGCTTTCGGCTCTGTGCCATACACTTTAAAGTCGAATGACTCGAAGAATGCAGCAGCTCTGATGTTTTCAGTGACTACTGAGAGATTGATAACCTTTACCCCATCCATTCCTTTCACCCGATCGATCAGATGGCGCACCACCTCTTTGGCAATACCCGTGCCTCTGTAATCACTTTTACAGTACATCGCGACCAGACTGCCTTTATGCTTCGACTTTGCCCCTTGTGATTGGATGAAAGCAGCAGTGCATACAAGCGCAGCCTCATCGAAGCCGCTTACAGTGAACTGAGTGTCGGAAGCATCAATAGGCTGTTCAAAGTCCGCCAATGTAGCAATCAAAATCATAGAATTAAAAGCCAAGGAGATGTAGCGATTCTGCCATCCTCCCGGGCTTTATTTTCTTCCTGCACCGAAGGTGATAGACCAGCAAATCTCTATAACTCCATTGAATGTCATCCCGCACTAACTTTCCTAACCCTACTTTCACATTTTGCTTGCATAGTTATTTGAATTTTTAGTATGCTACTCATTATATACATTTATCGAATACGCCATATCAATGGATGAGATAATCGCAATTTATGAATCAAAAGAAATGAAACTAGCTGCAAGTATACATAGACAAGGAGACAGGCATATGAAAGATAAGTATATTCTATTGGCAAGCTGCAAGGACCAGGTTGGCATCACCAACCTGATTACCGGAATCATCTCAAAGCACGGTTCCAATATATTGCACCTCGATCATTTCACGGAGTATGATTACGACCACTCTGATGAAGGTCAATTGTATTTGAGGTTCGAGTTTGAGAAAGTGGATGGCCTGAAGGCTGCTCTGGAGAGTGAACTTGAACAGAAGAATATCGATTTCGAACTGTTTGATAGTGCTGTAAATACAAAGATTGCACTGTTTGTTTCAAAAGAAGACCATGCGTTCAATGAAATACTGCTCAGAGTCGAACGTGGCGAGATCCCAGCAGAAATCGTCTGTGCTATAGGGAACCATGAGGACAATCGTCACTTTGCTGAAAGTCTCGGTGTGCCGTTCTATTACCTGCCAAGCAATGAACCTAAGGAAAAAGTCGAAGAGAAAATGCTCGCAATCTGTGACGACCATGAAGTCGACCTGATTGTTCTGGCCAAGTATATGCAGATTCTATCTGATAACTTTGTCAATCACTACAAAGATAGAATCATCAATATACACCATTCGTTCCTGCCCTCATTCATCGGCGCAAACCCATATAAGCAAGCATGGAAACGCGGCGTCAAGTTCGTCGGTGCAACCAGCCACTACGTCACTGCAGACCTTGATGAAGGACCCATCATCGAACAGAATGTCATCCGCGTCAACCACAGGTATGACGTAAAGAGCCTGAAGAAGATTGGCCGTCATGTAGAAGCTACTGTATTGGCACAAGCAGTTGAGTATCATGTACTTCATAAAGTCATTGTGAACCATGGTGATAAAACGATTGTTTTTGATTGATGAAAAATAACCCGAATAATAGATAATGGTATGTTCCCTTCAAAGTAGACACTTGAAAAGGAAAAAACTTTGAAGGGGTCTTTCTATGGTCAAAGAAATAAATCTGCAGAGGATTGCTTAGAGCATTTAAACTGTACAATTCTGCTACTTCGTTCCACTAAGTCATAATTTTTACCTTTGCTATTTGATGAAAGGAGCTATACACACAAGCTGAATATAATCAAAAACTTTTACAATAAACTGATTGTCTGAACGCAATATAAGCTGTTAAAAATTGACCTGATATTATAGAGTTGTATATCTCTATCTTTATGGCGTATCTATTTAATTCTATATGCTTATAAAAAGTGTTCAATACTAGAAGAGTGATTAGTACTAATGTTTTTCAGAAAATGATATATTTTCTCCTGAGTGATAGTTTCTTGTTGAAGTTGATCGATAATCATGTCGCTCTTACTATGCATAACGTTTGAATGTAATAATGAAATAAAATAATATTTCCCTCTACTAAATCTATCCACGTGTATATAAGAGTAATCGTTTAAATTATACACTTCCCCCTTATATCTAAACCTTCCAGATTTTTCTTTACTTGCATCAATTATAGTTCTTTCATCTATTATATATGCGTCATAAAACTCTTCTCCTTCGACTTGAAAAGGTATGATATCATCTAAGTTATTTTCAACCTCTAATATAAATAAGTCTAAATAATGCCGGTGATCTGTATATACCCAAGCAGATTTGAAAAATAACTCATAATGGTTGATTAGTATTTGTCGTTCGCCTTGGTAACTTAGCTTTTCTATATCAGAATTGCTTATGCCTAGAGTATACCAAAGAGAATTTGTAGAGAATTTTTTTTTGTTAACTTCGTCAATAATTGCTGTGACCACTTCAAATTCATCTACTTGTATAACTTGTCCATAAGATTCGGGAACTACGTCTAAAATAGAATCATGTAGTTTTCCCATTTCTTCAAACGGATCCGGGTCTTTTTGATTTTGATACCAATCATCTATAAAGTCCCTTATTTCACTGATGGTTTGAAATCTTTTCTTAGGATTGTTGATGATACATTTATCAATTACTGAATCTAATAGATTCATATAGTTATAGTCATAATTCCCTAGCTTAGTGTCAGAAACTCTTTCCCTGTTAGTCCCTTTATGCGTTGCCCCTGTCAAAATATACTGTAAAATTTGTCCTACAGAGTATATATCCATTGATTTTGAAGGAATCACTTCTTTTCTATAACATTCAGGAGCTGAAAAATCATAGTTAGCTAAGCGTTCTCCTTTTCTAGTTTTATGAAAGTTAACGTAATTTACACTATTATTATAATGTGATATACCAAAATCACTAATATAAAAATTGCTATCCTTGACTAATATATTTTCTGGCTTCAGATCTCTATGTAAGATTTCATTATCATGTAAAAATTCTACACTATCTAACAAAAAAGAAAAAAAATATTTTAATTCTTCCAAGTCAGAAATACTGTGATGTTTCAACGATTTATCATACTTTTTCATCAATATTACAGGATATAATTCACCGTCGATGTCTAATAAATCATAATCCAAGTAATCGATTAGATAAGAATTTGAACCTACCAATTTAATATTAAGATACTCAGCTTTAAACCTATTCTTTTTACTTGTCTCATTTAAATTTCCAAGTATCCTTATAGCTACTTCTACACCTTCTAACTTTCCTGAGTAGACTAGTGCGTTACCACCTTCTCCAAGAGATTTATCAATTTCAAAACTTCCTAACTGAAGATTTAGTACTTTATTATCTTTTACATACTTTTGTATTTTTTGTTTCATAACTACTCCTATATCTAAATATTTTTATTGATTTTCAATGCTTTTTGGTCAACACTCTCTAAGCAAACATGTTAACTTCATTTACTACCATGATGTTTAAGTCTACTTTAACTTATACATTTCGCAATGTAATAGTGATAATCTCAATCCAGAATTTCATTATAATTAGCTAATTTCAATTTCAATATTTTTTACGATAGTTTACTATCTCTATATTTCTTATAATCATATAGACATAATATTTTCCTGTAATCAGTAGTCTTTTTATCCCCAAAATTTCTAAGATATTCTTCAGTTTCATCTAAAGATATTCTGTCCATTTTTAAAGCTAGAGCGATAGCTAGTATTTTTTTTGTCCTAGGTATTGATATATCATCTTCTATTGCTTTAATAGAGTGATGTTCCTTACCAAAGTCTGATAATCCACTAAATATACTATCTATTTTCTCATTTTGTATTTCTTTAAGCTTATCAATCTTATCTAAATTAGGCTGAATTTTATTAAAACCATATATGGGAAAATATTGGTTTTTTTGTATTCTATGTTTATCAATTAACTTCAATAACTGGTCATTAGATTCGTCTATAATGCTAAAGTAATTTTCCATCATTTCAGATGATGTTTGAAATTCGTATTTAATCGTCCTATAAGAACCTATAGCTAACACTTTTTCGTCATTTTCTAATGAATCTATATCTTCAGTAATACTGACCTGAAGATTACCACCTGAATAAATTTCTCTGACTACATTTTGTACTTTTCTTACGTCCATAGCGGAAACCGGCAAAGACAGTTTCGATAAATTTTTGTATAGTTCCATAAAATTATCTGTCTTTATTTTATTTATTCTAATTGTTGAAAAACCTTGCATATCTATATCATGATCGGTGACCTCAGTACTAGAGGAGTCTTGATTGTACTCTACTAACAGAAAATTCCTTCGAATTTTTTCAGCTTCTTCTGTATTGGGATCTACATAAGTAAATATTGTCTGCAGTATTTCTTTGATATTCTCATCATTTATACTATAACCCAAGAATATTATGGGGTTATGTATAAACAAAGATAACAGTTGAGCTCTAATCAATTCATATTTGTCATAGAACTTTTTATAATCCTGTTGAGTAATAATAATTTTGTCAGCCTCTGTAATACAGCCGTGTATTTTATAGGTTGATCCATAAGGATTACTTAAAAGGATTTCATTACCAATTAACGGAGCAAACTCAAATACGTCTTCTAAAAACGTATCATAGTTTGTAGTAATTATTGATCCAATATTTTTTCTGACTTTTTTAAGCTCTGCTATTTCTTTTTGTTTCTCATCTTTAATTTTGTATTCTGATAAGATCTTTGAGATATACAGTTTGAATCGGCTAATTTGCTTCCCATTCTTCAGATTGTCGTAAAACTCATCATTTATATCTTTAAATTTCCCTACTCTATCTTTTTTTAAAGCTTCTTGAAAATCACTTTCTAAACTACTGGCAATTTTATCAAAATTTACTTTCCCATTCTTAGTGCTATTGTATTTTAAATCTAAATAATACTCCTCTGATCCTTTAATCTCTTGTGCAATATGAGAAAGCAAACCGTCCCATGTAAATGAATTTTCTAAATATCTTAAACTAAATCCTGTTCCTACAAACATTACAGGATGATTATTAAAACCTTTAACAAAATCTTTAATTTGCAATAGTATCCCTCTTTCTGAAATAGATTAACGTTTTCTAATTAAATCAAGTTATATTCTTAATATAAAGATACTCCTTTATAAGAACAGATTTAGTAATCGCTCATCCCTTTTTATAGGTCCTGTTATTATTAGCTAATCAAATGCTTGAGTCATTACAATTAGTAAATAAAGCTTTATTCATTCTTAATCTATTGGAAGTTGCTTCCATTATACTACAGACACCCTTTAAATAAGAACATGCTGAATGAATTTAATACAGCCAGATAAAAGAATAGCGGCCCGTAATAGGATTGTATAGAATAATTCACGATATGATATTATGAATTAAATGATAATTTGGCAAAGGGGCTTTGAATTTCAATGAGCAACTATAAAGATAAAAAGTTTTTCTTCGTAGGAACAACGATTGAAGGAATGGATTATACCAATGATTTTATGGATGGCAATGAGTGGCGTCTTGGATGGGAAGGCAAGGAAGATGATGAACAGTATCAGTTGATGCGCTTATACTATGATCAAATGAGTGAGGGAGACTATATTGTTCTCAAGTCCACTTACACTCGTAAAAATAACCTGCCGTTTTCAAACCCTAACAATAAATCTGCATCTGTCATGAGGATAAAAGCAGTTGGAGTGATTAAACAGAACCCTGGAGACGGACATACCATCAAGGTTGACTGGATCAATGACTACCGGACAAGAATGAAGGAATGGTATTTCTATACTTCAAGAGTTGCTATGTGGATGCTGGATTACGAAGGTGACTTCAGCAGTCGCCTCATTGAATTTGCTCTCAATGATAATGAACAGGACTACAGCTTTTTCTTAAGTGATGACTATTGGAAGAAGCAATTCTATAATGAAAAACAATTTCAGGAATATGAATTGTCGCAACAAGAAAAGAAGAACGAACTGCATTTTGACTGGGTCGATTTTTATAAAGAGTTTGCTGATAAATTGCGCCCCTACTCTAATGACAGAAGTGCACTGATTGAAAAGGTTAAGAATACATATAACGCCATTGGGATGGAACTTCCAAAACTTGAAAGCGACCGCAATGTGATCGATATCGACCCTTTTACCATCTTTGCCCTGTTCAATAAAGGCATCACAGATGAGAACCGGATCAAAATCATCAGGGGATTGAAAGAGGAGTTTTCCGTGATTGCAGCCGTGCCTGAAACCTTTGACGGGATTCCTGTCGTCAATAACATGGCAGCGACATTCTACTACTTCATAGGTGACAGAGAAGAACATGACATAGACAACTTGTGGGCCATTTTCAACGCAGCACTGGACTTTGAACAGTTGCATTCTGAGGAGAGCAGAAAAGATTTCATCGAAAACTTTAATACTGTCATTCTGCAAAGAGGTATCAAGTGGAATCTGACCATGGGACTCTACTGGATCCGCCCTGAGGCGTTCATCAACCTGGATACGAAAAACAGAGCATTTATTTCAACCGACAAGAATATGACTTCAGAATTTGTTGATCAGTTTGGTGTGATCAATAAATTGCCTGGAGGCGAGGCGTACCTGGATATTATAGAAGCTGCACATGCATCATTGGAGAGTAGAAACTTTAAGTACAGTACCTTCCCTGAATTATCTTTTCACGCTTGGCATTCAACCAATAGGATGGATGAAACGAATAGTAGTTTGGAAGAGATGATTGAAGTTAGTCTGGAAGATGCTGAGCTGTCTGAGTATGCGAGCAAACTTGTCTCTTCAAAAAATGTCATTCTCAGAGGTGCTCCGGGTACAGGGAAAACTTATCTGGCAAGAAATATTGCTGCTGAAGTTGCCAGTGGCGGAAGAATTAGATCTTTTGATGATCTGGATGAGCAGTATCAGGATAATATCGAATTCATCCAGTTCCACCCGAGCTACGACTATACGGATTTTGTGGAAGGGTTCAGACCAACAATCGATGAAGAAACCAATGAGATGCGTTACGAGATTGTGCCGGGCATCTTTAAGAAATTCGTATCCAGAGCGATAGCCGCTCAAAGCGAAGGAGGCGCTTTTGTCTTCATTATCGATGAAATCAACCGCGGGGAGATCTCCAAAATTTTCGGGGAGTTGTTCTTTGCCATTGATCCCGGCTATCGAGGTCATCTCGGGGCCGTCAAGACACAGTACGCTTCCATAGATGATGAAAACGATGTCTTCTATGTACCAGAGAATGTATATATTTTTGGAACCATGAATGATATCGACCGCAGCGTTGAGAGTTTCGACTTTGCAATGCGTCGTCGATTCAGATTCATAGAAGTGACTGCCGAGAGTCAAATCGGTATGCTCAAATCGTCTGTTGATGATTATGAGGATGCTGTCAATCACATGCTGAGATTGAACAATGCGATATCGGAAGTGGAAGGTTTGAATAGTCATTACCATATCGGTCCGAGCTATTTCCTGAAACTGAGCGACATCGATAATGATTATGAACTGCTATGGCAGGATTACCTGGAACCACTACTCGAGGAATATGTCCGCGGGTTCTTCGATGAGGTGACGATACTTTCAGACCTTAAAGTTGCTTATGACGGTAAGCACCGGGAGTATGAGGATGAAAACTAGAGATAATACTGTGACCGGCGCTCCTGAAGTAACCATCAGCCAGAATTTCATAGATAGAATAGCAAATAAGAATCTTGAAGATCTGGAGGCCACCAACCTGTTCTTGTTTCCACCTAGAGTAAGCGATGTGGACGCTTTGGATGCTCCACATTTTGTAATGATGGCAAACAGTGATGGAATCAGAACCACCAATGTGATGGGTGTGATTGGTTATAAAGACGAACGGCTCTTCATAGGCTCAAGATTTGATGCAGGTAATGACTATTTCTTCTATTATATGCTGAAGAAAGTATTGAATATCAACGTAATTGATACTGAAGTGAACATGGAACATCAGACCAGCTTCCTGGAGCTATTGATTCCGTTGTTCCCAAAATTCTTGAATAATGCAATGAAGAAAGGTCTGTATAAAGAATATAGAGTACAGAAATATAATGATACCAATATCAAAGGTGCCATCGACTTCAAGAGACATATTAAAAAGAATGTACCCTTTCTTGGCAAGGTCGCATATAACACACGGGAGTTCAGCTATGAGAACCACGTGATCCATCTGATCAGATACACTATAGAGTTTATAAAGAGAAGAAAGAACCTGAGAAGAATCCTTTATATGAATGATATTACAAAGGAAAACATCCATGTCATAGAAGAAAACTCATTGGACTTTGATTCTATTAATGTAGCAAAGACAATCCATAGGAACATCCGAAAACCAATCAGACATGGATACTACTTTGAATACCAGGCATTACAAAGACTGTGCATCGCAATACTAAGAGCAGAATCGAACTATTTCAATAAAGACTCGAACACGGAAGTTTACGGCATTCTATTTGATGGTGCCTGGTTGTTTGAGGAATATATCAATACTCTCATTGGAGATCAGTTCCTACACCCACAAAATGCAAAAGGGATTGGCCGGCACTATTTATTTAATGGTGCCAATGGATTGATCTATCCGGATTTTATCAGCAGAGCACGGTTGAACCGAAAAATTGCAGATGCCAAGTATAAACCCATAAATAATATACGTGGCCGTGATTATCTGCAGCTTGTCGCCTATATGCATCGCTTTGAAGCTGCTGAAGGATATTTCATATATCCTTTCCAAAAGAGCATGGGTAAAGAAGGAAACAAAAAATTATCATTATTAAGCGGCGTAGATAAAACAAGTGTAAGAGACCCGAATGTTAATGTAATTAAGCTCGGTATCGGTATTCCCAGCCAGGAGAGTGATTTTACTGCATTCGAAAAGCTGATGCTTGAGGAAAAGGTAGAATTAAAGAGGAGAATGATATGACCATCTAGAAAATATAATTATTGATGATGTAACGACATTTCAATGCTTTTCTAAATGAAAAAGAAGACGGTGACCTTATTGACAGAATCATCGTCTTCATCGTTCTCTATTTACTTTAATTTCTATCATCTCGATTGTCTTTCTGAGAATAATAAATTCGATGCAAACCTAAGCCTGCTGTATTAAACCACCATCTGCTACGAATTCTGTACCTGTAGAATAGCTCGACTCGTCAGAAGCAAGATATAATACAAGGTTTGATATTTCTTTCGGTTCGGCGATACGTTTGAGAGGAATCTGCTTCTCCATCTCTCTTACTATCTCCTGCACATCTTCTTGTTCTGTCATTGGCGTGCGGATTGTTCCAGGATGCACCGAGTTTACGCGTATATTATGAGGTGCAAACTCTACTGCAGCAGCTTTTGTCAAACCTCTGACCGCAAACTTTGATGCAACATACGCACTGTTATTATTGTTTCCTACCATGCCTGAAATGGAAGAGATATTAACAATCGATCCACTCTCTGCTTTTTTCATCGATGAGAATACATGCTTCATGCCTAGAAATACGCCGTCCTGATTGATCATCGTCGTTTTGCGGAAATCTTCTAAAGATGTATTTTCAATCGATTTAGATACTACTATCCCCGCATTATTGACCAGTATATTGATCGGTCCGAATGTACTCTCCGTTTCTTCAACCAATCTCGTCCAATTTTTTTCATCTGTAACATCCAATTCAACAAAAGTCGCCTGGTCCCCTAGTTCCTCAGCAGTCTTTTTCCCTTCAGACGAACCTAAATCCGCAATGACAACTTTGGCCCCTTCGTTAATAAACAGCTTTGCGTGTACTTTCCCCATACCTCCGGCTCCACCTGTAATGACTGCAACTTTACCTTCTAACCTTGACATTAAAACATCCCCTTTAAATAGTCGATTGGCATACTAACTTACATTTTTAGTATAACTAAGTAAAAGTACACATTCAATGTAACCGCATTCATTCTTAAAATATTTGTATACCTGATGCTATTAAATAGTATTTTTCATGTTAGAAGCGACGATTAAACAAAACTGAAACCTTTCTTTTTTCCAAAGAAATACTCCCTCCTAAGTTTTCACTTTTCCAGTGTCTACTTTGAAGAGAGCATATTAGAACGTATGGCTAGGAATGGTTTATGAATTTGTCAGCACTAGAAACACTATAAAGAACACTGCATAAGATCCCATTAAACCAACTGACATTTTAGCTAGTCTGTTTTTCATTGAAAAGGCTGGTATGATTCCAACTTTAAACATGTTCGCAACTAAGAGAATCATCGCTAATAAAAAGGATAACATGGCAATTATCAACGCAATCTGTCCCAATATAAAAACCCCCACTAATGATATCAATCTCGTAATAACCAAAACATTAAACAAGCTGATTAAAACCAGTACTTGGCTCATGCGAAATCCAAGTATCTTTCTCTCACTCAGCTCGATGTGCCAAGCATCGATTATGCCTAAAAGTAGATCAAACATTATTCTTGATGACATGCCCGTTTGCTTTAATACTGTAATCAATTCATTGCCGTATCTTTCCCTCCACCTTTTTGGGTACAAGTATATATACCACTTCATATCAAACCAAGCCTCGTCATACCAAGTGAAGTAACTTTCTGCATTTCTCTAATTTGCTCAGTCAGATATACTTGCCCTGCTTCTGTCATTTTGTAAGGTTTTTTGCGGTCTTCTGATTCAAGAACACTTATATATCCTGCTTTTTCTAAACGTGAAATTGCTCCGTATAATGTGCCTGGTCCTATTTTAAAATCATAATTTTCTTCGATATCCTCCATGATTGCATAACCATGACGATTTTTTTCGGCAAGGCTAATTAATATCAATAACGAAGGTTCGGAAAATCTACTTTTCTTACCCATCTTTTCACTCCTTCCTTTCATTTATTACTTTTAGTGATATATCGTATAACGTAATAATAAAGTATGCTAGAAGTCATGTCAAACAAATACTAATGATAGTACTCATCGTAAGCACATCAATGCTTGATGTATCAAGTTTTATCCTGCTATATATTCTCTGCCGTAGCTTCGTATCTATATATTAATTCTCCCGCTGGATCATATTCTTCTGTGAATCTGAAACCCAACTTTTCATATATTTTCTGAGCAACATGGTTACCTGATGTAAAGCTGAGATAAACTGTTCGCACACTGTATTTATCCATGACAATTTCCATCAGTTGTTGCATGGCCGCTGTTCCATACCCCTTCCCTTGATGGCTTGCATCTATAATAATTCTATCTATCCATACATCTGGATTTTTACCAAAAGCGCCATACATGGCAAAACCGACTATACCTTCCCCTGCATAAATTGACACTGGACACCATTCTTTATGAATCTCCGCCTCTGCCAGACACTCATCTACTGTTTCTATGAAATTCTCCTGATTCTCCTTTATTCGTATTCTTTTCACACGAGCAAGGTTATCCGTGTTTATGTCTCTAATCGATATTTCAATCATCTTTTATCTCCTGTTTGAATTTCTAAATATTTGCGTAGAAATAGTAGTTTTTTTGAAACTTGATTCGATGCTGTTACTTCAAGTGATATATTTTGAGTTCTTCATGTACATATACATAATATTACTTCTCAGGCGTCAAAATTGTTCTTTGCACAATCCCTGGACCTATGGAGACATTATGCTCCATCAAAACAAAAGTGTGTCTATCGATTAGAAACCTCCCATCTCCTTGATACTGCACTTGTCTTCCTTCTTAAGTAAGTTCACGCTGCACTGCTTCCACATATTTGGTCTGGTCACTATATCGGTCATCCATTTCTAGAATAATCTGTCCCTGTCTATAACCCCTCAACCGTCTGTAAATAAAGAATCCGAGTCCAATTGCAATCAGTATTATAACGAGCTCCATACTCTTTCTCCCCTTTGAAGTCTAATCATTATTGTGTAATATTACTTGATATTGTCAAGGCAAATTTACAACTGAAGCTCCATCATCAACTGCTGGCCGTATTCTGTTGTTTCTTCATCTATTGTTTCAAATCCCTGCTTTTCCCACATCTTTATAGCGGGTTCATTATCTTTAATAACACTGAGCCGAATTTTCTGTATGCCTCTGTCTTTTACATAAGCAACAGCTTGGTCATATACTTGCTGTCCGATACCTTGCTTCCTATAATCCTGATCGACAACCAGATAGCCTATCATACAAGTGGAAGTATCCGGGTAATTGAATAGGATATCCAGAAACCCGATGAGGTTCTGTTCTTTATGGATGCCATACACTTCTTTATTTTCGATATTTACACCCGGTGGTACATCCAATAGGAACTCCTCTTCAACTTCACTGAGGGACGGAATCCTGTTTACATAGTCGCTGAAGTGATCTGTATTCCTCATTATAAGATTGTAAAAGAGATCAGAACCCTTCTCCCTGTTCAATTGTTTTAAAAGTAACACTCAAACTCCTCCTGATAACGTTAATTCGTATTGTATTATTCGATCATTGGTTCCAATATGATTTTCTATGACTACGCTTTGTATCTCTTTAAAACCAAGTTTTTTCAGCATACCTCTTGAACGGACATTTTCCTCCTGTGTTTCAGCTTGGAAAGTCGTTATTCCTAGACTTCTAGAGACATTTTCTATTGTATGTAGCAGAGCTTTCGTTCCAATCCCTTTTCCCCACAGATCGCTCTCACCTATCGCAATTCCTAATTCAACTGTATCTTTCTCTATGGCTGTCATATCGACATATCCCACTAGTTTGCCTTCAAATTCTATACCTTTTCTGGTGAAGTCCTTGGACTTATTATTTATTTGACCCATCTACCATTCATGCATCTCTTCTTCACTTCTACTTAAATTTCATTCATTTGCCAAGCAGAACTTCTGATCTTTACTCCACTCGATCACATACCTGAAATCTGAAAGCCGTATTGACCTAAGTGATATCTTGCAGGAAGAAATTTGATCATTCATAGACCCACCCCCCTTTGTAGTGCTAGATAACAATGTAATTCAACCTAGCATGATGATGATTCTTAACCTTACATCAACTTGTACATATAGTATTCGTTGACAGGTTCTCCTTCTATCATTAGCGAATGTATCTTCTCCCCTTCCAAGATGAACCCCATTTTGCTGTAAAGATTGAAAGCGGGTTGATTGTGTTTGATTACAGTCAGCTCCAACCTAGTAATTCCATGATTCCTGGACCAGAAGAATATTTCTTCAAAAAGCATGGAAGCAATCCCTCGGCCTCTATAATTCTTATCTACACCTAGCACTAGATAGGCAGAATGCTTATTTCTGTTAAGATTACCTCTGAAAGCGGCAATGAATCCTATTAATGATTCGTTTTCAACAGCTACAAGAAAATGATTGGACGGATTGTCAATCATGCGAGCAATTCCCTTACGCTGGTTTTCTACACTCGTTTGCCTTTCTCCCGGATCATAGAGCATGTAGCCTGTATCATCGAGCTGCTTATTCAATTCGAGAAACTGCTCTGCATCTTCCTCTTTCAACTTTCTGATATGCATTATATCTGCTCCTCTCAATCGTCTGCCTTCAATTCATTAAGTCGCTTTACTTCTTTAAAAATATTCTTCTACTTAAATAGGCTTTTAACCTCTAATGCGACTTCTCTAGGTATTACATTAATGGAAGATAGTCTATCGATATCCATCCATACTGGTATGTATATTCCTCTATCTCTTTCTTCGTCTATATACTCTTCTCCTTGTCCTGAACCAAATGTTCCACTAATGATATGGGCTAGGAAAAAGAACTGGGTTCCGTCAAAATCTATTTCTGATATACATTTATCGACCTTTACATCTACGCCCAACTCTTCAAATGCTTCTCTTTTTGCCGCTTCTTCCGGTTCCTCTCCGGCCTCTATTCCACCGCCAGGAAAAACGTAATAAACAGATTGATCTCTTATTCTTTTAATCAGTGCAACCTTATTCTCGTCTTTCACTATTATTACTGAGCCCCTATTTCGCATTGTTTGGACCTCTTTCTCATCAGCGCTGATTATCCAGCATTATTATTTCTGAAAATTGAGTTTTATTTTGATATAATTGTATCATACTAAAAACTTACATAAATGATAGATTGGATCTTTCTTATTAGTTTCTATGTAATTTCATATACTTCAAAGAAAGGAGTGCTTATCATAGTCAACTCACCGCCAAAACCCATAACCATATCGGCTTTTAAATATGATAATCGACTCCACTACTCGTGGGATACTCAACTTATTGAAGAGACGGAGAGGTATGTACTAGTCAATGGCCAAGCTGGCAGACAACTGGCTCATCATACGAAGAATAAAATCTTCGTATGTTCTACGCCGTCCTTAGAGTATTTTTCACTGAAAGATGCATTCACGGTGAATATAGATATTCATCCTAATGGGAACCTGGAATACTACTGCAACATTGCATTGCCCCCTGAATATGAGGATGGTAATGTCAGCTTTATCGATCTGGATGTCGACATTGTTAAAATCCCGGGTGAAGATTGGAAGATGGTCGACTACGATGAATTTATTGTGAACAGTCGTCTTCTAAACTACCCAGAGGATATCTTTCAATTTGTGGAGCATTCCGTAGATAAATTGAAAAGCAGAATTGAAAAGCAATCTTTCCCATTTGATGGTTTTTTTGATGCTTATATTGATGAAATCATAATCAACCAAAGTACATCAGAAGGGAGACAGCTATGAAAATATATAGTTTCAGAAAGTCAGAGGGAGAGAAAATCACTCATTTAAATTCGAACTTCATTCTCAATAGAATTTTAAAGACTGAAGAGATGGCGCAGATCGGTTGTTTCTATTTGGAAGCGAATGGAGTAATCGGTTCTCATGAGGCTGCAGTACCTCAAGTACTGCTTGTTGTTTCGGGGGAAGGTTTTGTCCGGAGTGGAGTGCAGGGAAGTGTAACTGTCGAGGCAGGTGATGCTGTTTTCTGGAGCAAGGGAGAGGAACATGAGACGTCTACAGAGACTGGCATGACCGCGATAGTAGTCGAATCACCGGAAATTGACCCGGATGCCTATATGTCTTTGAAGGAAATATAAGGAGAAAATCATATGTGCTTTGAGGTATGTCATTCTGTTAATGAGTGGATGCGAGGGTTCGAAGGATGCTGGTGCATTGCGGGTGGCTGGGCGATTGATCTGTATTTAGATAAACAAACAAGAGCACATGATGATATAGAAATCATGATATTTCGTGAGGATCAGCAAATACTGAAGCATCACTTGAATGATTGGGAGATCTGTAAAGTGGAAGAAGGAGAACTATCAACATGGGGACATGAACATTTGAAACTTCCCATCCACGAATTGCATGCCACTCATAAAGCTACCGGTCAAAAGCTTGAAATACTACTTAATGAGAAAGATGAAGAGAATTGGATATTCAGAAGGGACTCCCGGGTTACAAAGCCTCTGAACGAAATCATTAATTTCTCAATAAACAGCCTTCCCTATTTAAAACCTGAGATTGTTCTTCTGTATAAAGCAAAATCAATTGGTTCAAAAGATGTTCATGACTTCAATGAAGCTGTCTCTGTTATGGATGATGATCAAAAGAAATGGTTGAAAGAAGCACTAAAGATTCATTTGCCCCAATTACTAGACGGGGCGGCTTGCCCCGGAAATTGCTGTCTATAGCATTCACAAGGGCCCTTGAGAAGGGAAAAGATGTCTCCCGAACAACCATGGCTTTGGCTATTCTGAAGACATCCCTTAAATTTGAGGTGCACAGTGGCTTTGTCCTTCGCAAAAGATGGGTATAAGTCCCGGAAAAAGTCGCTCAATGTCAGTGTTAAAAATCAGAACGAGCATTAAAATAATTTCCATACGTTTCATGTCTATCATAGTCAATTACTATTTGCCCTGCAGAAATAAGCTTGAAAACCATAATCCAGCAGGGATGGTCATCCAGAGTAGTAAGCTGATCAGTATGATCACTACATATGAGGTGTTCTTTAAATCACTCCGATAAAAGTAAGACGATGCTGACAGTGCTCCAATCGCCCAGACCGGCACGACCAAAAAGAACTCTGGTGCTACAAACCTTTTATTCGTATAGTTTTCGGCAATGGTCCCTTCTGCAAAGAAAAATGCAATAAAGATGGCGATGATTCCACAAAGAATGATGTTTCCCCAGACGATCGTCGCTTTCAACTCGATTCCCCCTATTTCTTAATTTTACCATACAGTTTTCAGATAATTTAAGTACACCAATCAATTCCCTGCTCAATAGCAAGCGAGAATATCGTATTTGTCCAAATCCAATTACTTGGTGTCGGACGTGTTCCAAGTGCTATGCTATGAATAGTAGAAAATAAATAAAAGAGAAAGGAAGATGAGCATGAAGGTAGCAATTATTGGAGCAAACGGCAAAGTGGGAAGTCGTCTAGGACAACTGCTGGCTGAACGGGGTGATGAGCCTGTTGGCTATATCCGCAAAAAGGAACAGGCGCCTGACCTGGAAGCACTGGGAATGAAGACGAATGTTGCTGATCTGGTTGAAACTGATGTCGCGGAATATGCTTCCATGCTGGAAGGGACGGACGTGCTGGTATTTGCTGCAGGTGCTGGTGGCGCTGGTGTGGATGCAACCAAAGCTGTAGATGGTGAGGGTGTGAGTAAGATGATCACTGCAGCTGAAAATGCGGGAGTAAAACGGTTCCTGCTCGTTTCAGCGTTCCCGGATGCTTGGAGGGACAAGGACATGCCGGATAGTTTCGAGTTCTACATGAAAATGAAGCGTAAGGCTGATGCGGGGTTGGCGAAGTCTTCATTGGATTGGACCATTCTACGTCCAGGTACACTGACAGATGATCCTGGTACAGGGAAAGTCAAACTTGGACCCGTCATTCCTTATGGCCAGGTCTCAAGGGATGATGTGGCCGCTGTACTTGCCGAGTTGATAAACAATGATGAAACAGCCAGGCTTGTGCTTGAATTGACTGAAGGAGCAACGCCCATCCAGGAAGCTGTAGCAGACCAGAACCGTCCATTGCAGTAATCAAATATAGGATTAGAATCTGCCGTCTAATGAACAACTTTCTGATGCGTGCTATGCCTTCATCTGATTTATGGGCTTTCGATATAGCCTCACACTATATCGAACCATGAATTATCAGTATTATTTTACAACGGCATATCATGATAAACTTGCCTTAATCACAAAGACGAGGTTATTAAACATTTTAAACCTTCTCTTTGAATTAAAGGAGGAAGTTCATATGAAGCGCAGTTTGGAAGAAAGACTGAAGGACGGTCCGGTAATTGCAGGCGAAGGGTATCTATTCGAGTTGGAACGGAGAGGGTATTTGCAGGCAGGATCTTTTGTACCGGAAGTGGCATTGGATAATCCGGAGGCACTCAAGCAGACGTACCGCGACTATATGAATGCCGGCTCCGATGTCGTACTGGCTTTCACCTACAACGCCCACAGGGAGAAAATGCGGATCATCGGCAAGGAAGACCTTCTGGAACCTTTGAATCGAAATGCCATCCGGTTGGCTAAAGAGGTGGCGAAGGAGCATCCAGTGGAAGAAGCATTGGTCGCCGGCAATATCTCCAATACGAACATATTCGATCCCGACAACCCTGAATCCAAAGACCAGGTCAGGGCGATGTTTGCAGAGATGGTCCAATGGTGCAAGGAAGAGGATGTTGATTATATCAACGGGGAAACATTCTATTACCATGAAGAAGCAGTCATTGCTCTGGAAGAGATTCAAAGGCTGGAAATTCCAGCTGTCATCACGATGGGACTCATGGGTGAGAATATATTGAGAGATGGCTTTACGGTAGAGGAATCCTGCAGGATACTCGCTGAAAAAGGCGCGCTGGTGGTCGGGATGAACTGTTTCCGCGGTCCAGACACTATGCAGCCCTATCTTGAGAAGATACGTGAAAAGGTGGATGGCTACGTCGGCGGACTGCCGATTCCCTACCGTACTACAGAAGCACATCCGACCTTTTTCAATCTGCCGGATGGTGGATGCAGTTGTCATCTGCCGCTTGAAACGACCTTCCCGACTTCGCTCGATCCGCTCTACCATAACCGCTATGAACTTGCAGAGTGGGCAAAGAAGGCGCATGCTATCGGTGTGAACTATATCGGATTGTGCTGTGGTGCCTCCCCTGCCATGCTTCGGTCTGTTGCGGAAGCTGTCGGAGTGGAAGCAGTCAATTCAAAGTATTCTCCTGACATGGAGAAACACTTCCTGTTTGGTAAAGATGAAACACTGCAGAAACATAATCTTGACTACCGTACAAAAGCTTAAGCAGAAAATAGGACATCCAGTCGTACGTATAGAATGAAAATGAAGCAATAGGCATGTTTCCTGTAGCCGCAGGAAACATGCCTTTTAATTTTGTTCTGATTATTTCATTCAAATATATCACTTCAGCTGCAGATCTGTTAAACACGTACCATCTCCGTCGAAAGTGGAGAAATCATGCTCGACATGTTTGTCTTCATAGCTGATTTCTATAGTATATTCCCGGTCTCTCGGCAACCAGAAGTCCATAAAACCGTTCTCGAGTGTCGTCAGTGTCTGATCGATATGAACCTCGCCTTGATCATCTATAATCTTTACATCCATTTCTTTATCTGCCAGTTCACCCTGGCATCCAATCAGATTATGATGTTCGCACGGATGTGTATATGTAAGATAAGGGGCGATCGATACAAAGAATTCATCTTCGGGAAGATCATGGATCTCCTCTTCTCCGCCGTCCTGAACGACAAGGGTTCGATCGTTTATCGAAGCAGATTCTACAACATTACTGGCGCTCAGCTGTGATACGAACTCTTTTATACTTGTTTCATCTGAAGCTGAATCGTTGCTGCATCCTGTCGATACAATCATTAAGATTGTTAAAACCGACATCAGATATTTTTTCATTTATATCCCTCCTCAATTCAATTATACCAAGCAGATTCAACTACGTTTCTAGGGACTGTAACAATTATATGAATTATGAGCGTAGAGACGTATTCATAACAATAGCCAACTCATTCTCCAATTTTTTTTCGGAAGACCTTAATTCTTTAATAATATTCTCATAGTCTTCTTCATTTCGATTTTGACTTAACTTATACGCTGCCTGGACTTCATCGACTTTAACTCTGAAGCCGACGATACCTTTAACTTGCTGACGAGTAGTTTCAGATAAATTATCCCATGTTGCGCCCTTTTCACGATGACCTTCATAACTGTTTAACAAAATTATTAAATCTTCAATCAATTCTTCTTCGCTAAGAATCTTACCAGTTCCATATAAGTGTACACTTTGATAGTTCCAGGTAGGCACATTTTCATCTTTATACCATGTTGAAGAGACATAGCCGTGTGGACCTTGAAACATGACTAGAACATTTTCTTTATCATTCATTGTTTTCCATTGCTGATTCCCTTTTGCAAAATGACCGGAAACATATAAATCCCCTTCTGTTTCCTTAATATTGACAGGTACATGTGTTGCAATGGGTCTAGTCCCGTCATATGAGACAATTGTTGCAAATGAGTTTTCTCGGATGAAGCTTTTGATCTCATTGAAATCATGTACTTGATAGTATTTTGGAATGTACATAGTAGCTCCTCTCTTCAACCCTTTAAAGATTTACTCATAATTATATCAATCTGACGATCATCACCCATATAAAAAGCGTGTTCATCTATTTGCAGAAATCCTAATTTCTCATAAAAACGAATTGCATTAGTATTCTTCTCCCAGACACCCAGCCATATTTTTTCACGGTTTAACTCTTGAGCAAGATCCAGCACTTGATTGAACAGTTGCTTTCCCAATCCTTGCTTTTGAAACTTATCTAATACATAGATACGCTCTATTTCCAGGCTATTACCTTTCATCTTCTCTGTCTGTGCGTCTTCAATATTTACTTTTAAATACCCTGCCAAACTGTTCTGATAGTAAATGAAATAGAAGTATGAATGCGGATTTTCCAATTCCTTGAGCAGTTTTCCTGATGTAAATGCCGTACTTAAATAGGCGTCGATATTTTCTTTTTTATTTTGTGGCCTGAAAGTTTCATCAAATGTGGCATAGCTTATTTCCTTTAATTCAGATAGATCTTCAATTGTACATTGTCTGATCATTATTTATCCCCCTTTTAATACTCTCTTTTATATCCTTTTTTCACACGTAGCCAGTCGTGTGAAATATTATCTTTAACTCTTTCTAATAATCCTACTAAGACATCAATTTCCTCTTCGGTTAATCCTTGTAGAGCCACAGCATTGGAATGTTCATTTTCGCGGATTATAAATGGATAGATCGCTTGCCCTTCTGCAGTAGGAAACAGTAACTTGTTTTTCTGATTATTTGGATCTGTTTTTTTGATGATTAATCCATTCTTCTCTAGATTTTTAATAGCTCGCGCAGTAGTTGTTCTATCAATTTTTAAAATCTCCGCCAATTTTTCTTGAATCATTCCAGGGTTTTCACAAATTCTTACGAGATAGACAAACTGCCCTTTTGCCAGATCAAGTTCTTTGAACTCTATGTTGCTGATTGAATCGAGTGCTCTGGATATTATGCCGATATTCCTTAGTATATCTTTCATAGCCTCTCCTTTTTGTTGCAAATGCAACATAATTTATAAGACTACTATATCATATTTTATTGCATTTACTATAAAAAATATTTCCAATTCTATCATTTCTGATGATTATAGTTGGTAAAGTTGGAAGGCGCTTCTCTGGGATCATAGACCCCCTCCTAGAAGAATTACAAACAGCTTAATATGTTGGATATCTGCGAGTCCCCTACCGAACACGTCCCTGATTTTCTGAGCTTCCTCTTCAAACATATCGATCCGCTCTTCTCTATAGTCTTGAACCTCAAATCTCATCACAACTCACTTCTTTGCTCGTTTTCTTGTATTAATATCTTTGCATTCTATCCTTTATTCATTCAAGAGAACGCTTACTTCCAAAGAGGATCAAATCCCTTGAGCCTCAAGGGCTCCAGGCCGAATTATCTTTCTATTAGGACTATGAGTAAATGAGTTGAAATTTGTTACCACTCCCTTTATTATGAATCAGCGGCATTCAAACGAATTATAAGGAGGGTTATTGAAATGATAAAAAAAGGGCTTAACAAAATCAATTTTGAAAATATAAAAATACTCATGACGCCGAGAATTACGCTTCAGACGCTGCTCAACATCGCAGCTGTCATCCTGGGGGCTTTCCTGTTCTCTATCGGAGTCAATCAATTCATGATTCCAGGAAACTTGGGGGACGGTGGTGTATCGGGACTGGCGATCATCATCCTGTATGCATTTAATATATCACCTGCCATCTCCACGTTGGTACTGAACGGCATCCTGCTTATCATCGGTTTTAAATTTCTGTCCAGACGTGGCATGTACTATACGATATTTGCGGTCATCATGATGTCAGTATTCCTCGGAATCACAGATTCATTTGTCATACAGACGGATGAAATCATGCTCAATGTCATTTTCGGTGGCCTTTTCCTTGGTCTCGGTAATGGTCTTGTCATCCGCATCGGTGCAACGACGGCTGGTTCGGCCATACTGGGACGAATCGTCAACAAGTATACGGATATAAAAATTGCGAATGCCATCCTGGCATTCGACCTGATGGTCATTACAATCGGCCTGACGGTACTGACGATCGAGCAGGTGCTGCTCACTGTCGTCGCAATGTATATCAATGTAAAAGTCATGGACTTCATGATAGAAGGTATGAATCCGAAGAAAGCTATCACCATCGTTTCCCAGAAACCGGAAGTACTAGGTAAGCTGATCAACAGTGAAATCGGCCGCGGTGTAACGATGATGAACGGTAAAGGATTCTATTCCAGAGAAGAGAACGACATTCTGTATGTCGTCATCAATAAATCCAAATTGACCCGGCTGAAACGTCTGATCAAGCACTACGATGAAAATGCATTTGTCGTCGTCAACGATGTAAACAGCGTACTCGGCAATTCCATCGCATAAATATGTAAAATAAAAACAGGGTGCAGCATCTCTCAAGAGATTTTGCACCCTGTTTTTTTATATTTCGATATCCCAGTTCTCTTTCTCTTCCTGGCGCATGTTCTCGGCCGTATCTTCAGGAAATGCAGTACGGAACTTGTGGTGGTCCTTCGGAATGATTTCCACCATCTTATCAATCATCAGCTGCGGATCATTCTGCTGATCGAGCCCCTGCTCGCTTTCCTTGAGATTTTCGACGGAAGTGTAATGCTTGTCGGGATCGAACCATTCCCATTTCTCCTCCACTGCACGCTTGTTGAAGCCCGTCTCGAATGGGCCCGGGTTGATTGTAGCAACCTGTACATTGAATTCTTCAAGTTCCTGGCGCATCGACTTGGCGATGGCTTCCAGAGCATGCTTGGAAGATGCATAGAGCCCTTTGTAGGCAGCTGCCATGGAACCGGCCATGGAAGACATGAATACGATCTTGCCCTGGCGTTTCTCCACGAAGTGTTCTGCAGCAATGCGGGCCGTTTCGAGTGTACTGAACACGTTGACCTCGAACAGTTCACGCAGTGCAGACATCGGCACTTCCCAGATGGGTCCGCCCTCATTGACCGCTGCATCAGCGACGAATATATCATAGTCATAGTGCTTCATACGCTCACGGTCTTTCGCATTCGTAATATCCATCTTGAAGATTTCAATATCCACACCAGCCGCTTCCGCCGCTTCCATCAGCCCAGTCTTCTGCGGCAGATTTTCAACACTGGCAATGACCTTATGGCCTTCCTTTGCCAGCCCGATCGCCGTGCCCTTCCCGAGACCTGAACCGGCGCCTGTGATCATGATTGTTTTACTCATTTTATAACTGTCCCCTTTTTCGTTAATGATACTCTACTCTTCCCATATAGAGTGGTCATAAACGTAAAAGGATGATGCAGGGCAACTTGAAATCAACCGGTAACGAGTTCTTTTTCCGTGTTCACTTCTTCAGTCGGCAGATCCACTTTTCCAGGTCGGACAACGAACGCACTGATCAGCGTCGCAATGACGAAGAGTCCCATGATGACATAGAGCAGTACGTTATAGGATCCTGTCTGAGCGAGTACGAATGTCGCCAGCTGGTTGCCGGTCAGTCCGGCAATTGCCCAGGCAGAGAGTGCCAGTCCGTGTACTGTGGAGATCGCATGCAGACCGAAACGATCGGCCAGAAGCGGCGGCAGGGATGAGAATCCACCTCCATATCCCGCATTGACGATGCACAGCAGTGCGATGATGAAGAATATTGTGATTGTACTGCTGACGCCATTGAACACGAGCGGCAGTACAATCGCTGTAATGGATGAAATGAAGATGATCTTATAGATTGAGTTGCGGTCCCTAAGCTGGTCACCGAGCGCCGAAAACATGAGTCTACCCCCTGCATTGAAGATTGCCGTCAATGCACTGACAAGGCCGATGGCGCCGAAACCGATGAATACAAGAATGCCCTTCTCCTGGGAAATGAGTGCGAGCCCGCAAGTAATATTCAGATAGAACATCAGCCAGATGCCGATGAATGTTTTATTTTTCAACACTTCCATGTAGCTGAAGCTTTGGCTCTGTGCGACTGCTTCCGTATAGCCCGCCGGCTTCCGGATCAAAAGGTGTCCAATCAGCATCATCACCATATATGTACCTGCCAGAATAAAGAACATCGTATAGATGTTCGCTGGATTCAAAAGCACGCCTTCACTGTTGCGTGCGCCAAGCAGCTGCTCGATCCATGGGCTCGCAATTACTTTCGCCAGACCGAATCCCAGCACCGCAAGACCCGTCGCCAAGCCCTTCTGTTCCCTGAACCAGAGCATCAAAGTCTTCACCGGTGTCAGATAGCCGATCCCAAGACCGATACCCATGACCACACCGTAGGAAAGATAGATGCCCATCAACGACTTCTGATAGATGAAGAACCCTGTACCCGCCATGCCGGCAACAAAGAACACCGCCGCAAGTAGGGAAGATTTCCGAATATCCTTTTCAACAAACCTGCCACCAAACGCTGCAGACATGCCCAGTACGAAGATGGCGATACTGAACGCCCACTCCACATCACCCACACTGCTTCCGATGTAGGCGGCAATGTCCCCCTTGAACAAGGACCAGCAGTATACCGTACCGATGCTGCAGTGGATCAGGAGTGCAGGCAGCACAGCCCGTATCCATTTATTATTCAACCTATCCATATGACAATTCCTCCAATACACATTAAAATACGAACAATAAATACAATAGTAACATAAATGTCCGTATATATTATTATTATTTTAGAAAAATTATATTTTTTTCGTCTCTTCTAGCATTATAAACGAATGTTAGTAATAATTATGTCTATTCCTTTAGTTTAACAGTTGATTGCCGCAATTAAGGGTAAAGAGAGAGTGAATTAAATTTGAGAGGATGAGTAGATGAATAAAGTTGCAGTTGTTACAGGTTCTGCCGCTGGTCTAGGTAAAGGTATCGCATTACAGCTCGCGAAAGATGGATTCAAAGTTGTCCTGCAGGATATCAACGAAGATGCGCTGAAATCGACTGAGAAAGAGTTCAAGAACGAGGGGTATGAAGTCGTATCCGTTGCTGGAGATGTATCGAAGCGAGACAAGCATACCGATTTTGTCAAAGCAGCAGTGGATAATTTCGGCCAACTGGACGTCTACGTCAACAACGCAGGCATCGATATCGTTGCCCCATTCATCGAGACCACGGAAGAGCAGATGAACAAGATCTTTGCCATCAACGTCAATGGCGTCATGTTCGGCACACAGGCAGCTGCCAGACAGTTCATGGATCAGGGCAGCAAAGGTAAAATCCTCAATGCATGCAGCATCGCAGGGCATGAGTCATATGAAATGCTCGGCGCCTACTCCGCAACGAAGCATGCCGTCAAATCTCTGACGCATTCCGCTTCAAAAGAATTCGCCAAAGAAAACATTACAGTGAACGCCTACTGCCCGGGTGTAGCGAAGACCGAGATGTGGGATCGCATCGATGCAGAAATGGTCAGATACAATGACGATATGGAACCAGGAGATGCATTCAAGGAATTCTCCGGAGCCATCTCACTGGGCCGCTATCAGGAACCCCAGGACGTCGCCAATCTCGTCAGCTTCCTCGCATCCGACAAAGCCGACTATATTACCGGTCAAGCCATCGTGACAGATGGCGGACTTGTGTATAGATAAATCGCTTTTATAGCCAATACTCCCTGGAGTCGACTTTCTGACTGCAGGGAGTATTTTATAATCTATTCAATTATATATCTCAACACCTTACATACTTCCGTTTGAATCCGATTCTGCCCTTCTCCACCTGCTTCATGATGTTTTCCTTGGCATCAAGCTTGGCGGGCTTCCTATTCTCCCGATGCATTTCCACTATGCCTACTTTTTCCGATGTCTCCACGGCTTTCTCATGAAGTGGCTTGAATGAGGTGGCGACGGTGTAGATGAAGTTGTTCATCGACGCCTTCATTCTATCAGGGGCACTGTGGATTTCATTTTCCACGCGTTCCAGCATGACGGCAATCTTCTCTTCGGAAAACTCATGGTCCTTGCGGCTGCCGAGCAGCCAGCAGTAGCAGCTCCATCCGGCTGACATTCTGAGGTCCTCCCCGCTGTCGATCCACTTGTCGGCGACTTCCTGTGCAATATCCGCTTCCGCCAGTGTCACTGCGACGACGTAGTCGGACAGCATATAGAAGTATGCCTGATCCATCCAGCGATCATAATCGGCCTCTTTCATGCCATTCGGCTCTGCAATGATCCCTGCGAAGTACATGGCATCATAGTTGCCCGTGTCGTACAGCTGATCCGCAAGTGTCTGGTCCGTCCTGATCTCTTTTGCCATCGGCTTCATAGCCCCCGTAGCGACACCGTAAAGCGGTTCCTTTGCACCATTCGACATATACATCTTCTTTGTCCGTTCCTTGCCCAGATGCTCAAGGTTCTCCATTACCGTTTGAAAATCCATATCCATCACCCCTCTGCTGTATTCCTTTCAATTTTATCATTTTAAATGCAAAACAACTCATTTTGCCATTGAAACTTTTATATATCAATTCTCAAACGTTCGTATTTAATCGAACATATGTTCGTGTTATAATATGAATACGTTCGGGTGACACTGTAAGATAGGATGCACACCAGGCATCCTATGACATTGGAGGTCAGATCATGTTCTATAACCTGATTTATTTTAATGAAAACCTATACGACACCTACTACGCATTCGCCAGTGCGGGCCAGGCTGTCGAGTTCAAAGAGATCGAATCCCAGACGGATAAAGGGGCGCAGCTGGGGTTCGACAGTACGCAGATTGGTCTTGGCAAGTCTTCTGTCATCAAGGGGGAAATCATCAGCAATGCGCCGTCGAAACTGATCAGTCTCGAGCGGAGCCTTGTGCATAATGACTATTTTGTGGATTTCGAAGCGGGAGATGCGTTCAGGGAGATCGAGGATCTGAGCAGAAGAATGATCTTCCGGGCGACACTGCCGCTTAAAATACATGAAGCGTTCGATATGTATGAAGTAACCCGCCTCATGAAGTCAAAGCTGCTTGATGCAGGACTGATGGGATCGACTTCAGACGATGCGGATCTGTTCAATATGGTCTTCGACTTCGATAAGGTGAAGCTGCCCGTCTACAACAATGACATGGATACGCTGATCTTCAGCAAGCTCCATCGTGACTGTCTGCTGATCGAGGAAAATGAATTCGATGAGCTTGAGGAGGATAATATCGTGCTCGCCAAGGTGAAGAAGACCTATGACGGTGCGGTCACCCTGTTCGACCCGCTGAAGGATTTCATGAATCTCGACAGCAACACGCGGAAGATCATGGAGAGTGATATCGGAGGCCACAAGCAACTGCAGCCGATCTACCATGATACCAATGCGATAGAGGTCGAGATTATTGCCATCTACACATAGAAAAGCCTGGCTTACGAGCCAGGCTTCACTGTTGCATATTATATTTTATCGTACTTTCTATCCGTTTTTGGTGCCTCTTCTGCGTCCACATCTTCATGACCCAATTCTTCATCAGCAATATTGTGCTCGTGATCGGTGTGAGCATCTCCACTAGCCAGATTCGCCCTTGAACCTTCTGCCATGCCGGTCGCGTCACCGTAGGAATTGTCTATCACACCTTGATTACGGTCACGATCTGTCGCTGCATAATCATCTGTCGCGCGTGTTTCGGCACCTTCCTCAACACCGGTGGCGTCACCATAGGAGCTATCAATCACGCCTCGATTGCGATCACGTTCCGTGACAGCAGTGTCATCTGTTATACGTGTTTTGGCACCTTGCTCAACAACCGTTGCATCATCGTGGGCAGTGCCAGGCGCATCTGTATCGCGACCTGACGCACTATCAACATACAGAATGATTTTATTTTCATCCAGTGCCTGTCTGAACTCTTCCTCTTCCCCTTCGGTCAGAGCGTTGTCATTCACTGGCTGATCGCGTGTGTTTTCTCCTGTGAAGAACGAAACGACTTTATCCCATGGACTGCCTTCGGAACTTCTGAGATTGACGTCTGAATAGTCTCCGAATGCACCGCCTACATCAAGATCTCTATTGGCTATGATTGTGATATCACTTTCGTCTACACCTTGTGATTTCAGCTGATCGATTCTTTCTTTGACTTCTCTTTCATCAACAAATGTTTCCATTTTTCTCATGACAAGTCCTCCAGTCAGATTTGCTGATTATTCATGATACCGAATCAGAATGTTTCAGCCTGTTTTTTGTATATTAGATTATTCCCTTGTAGCAGCTTGACAAACATATGCAGGTCTCATCCATCAGAACTCCGCAGATAGGAAAGCGAGCGAGGGCACTGCCAGCTGTATCAGAAAAGAAATCCCGGCTCGAATGAGCCGGGATTCCCGTCATATATTATATTCTGCCGTCTCTTCTCTGGTTGTCCCGAAATCCATCACTGAGAGTTTCGTCTTCATCCCTCAGTCCATCTCTGTCTTTTCCAGATGTCTCATCGATGTCCACCTCTTCGTGTCGTACTTCTTCTGAGACATGCGCCTTATCTTTGACTTTGTCTTTCTTGATGACGACCTCTTCGGAAACGACGCTTTCCTTATCCACATTAACACGCTCTTCATTTACCGGGATTCTGATGGAATCTTCACCTTCGATGAAAGCCGAGTCGTCTGCTGGCCTTTTGTCATCTACCGGACGCCGCTCGACTGTGACTTCGTCACGTTCTACAGGGACATCGAACTCCTGACGCTCTGTTTCGACGTGCTTATCGACATCCACCTCACCCGTCTGGACGTTTTCCTTTTCAAATCTCAGACGTTCTTCACGCAGTGCCATCGTCTCTTCATCGGATGCAGTATTGCGATCACGCCCAGTGGCTGCATAGTCATCGTTTGTCCTTGTATCTGCAACACCTGATACACCGCCAGCGTCGGCATAGGAATCATCCGTAAGACTTGTGTCGCGGTCGCGCCCAGTGGCTGCGAAAGCACCGACTGTACCTGCTGTAGCGCCTTCTGAAACGCCGGTGACGTCGCCATAGGAATTATCTACAACACCTGTGTTGCGTCCGTCCGATGGTTCATCATCGACGTAAAGGACGATTTTATTTTCATTCAGTGCCTGTCTGAATGATTCTTCTTCCTCGGCCGTCAGCCTCGCATCATTCACCCGCTGGTCCTGCGTGTCTTCTCCTGTGAAGAATGATACCACTTTGTCCCAAGGGCTGCCTTCGGAACTTTTGATATTCACATCGGAATACGCGCCAAACGCACCACCTACATTAAGATCACGGTTGGCAATGAGTGTCATATCGTTTTCATCTACACCTTGTGATTTCAGCTGATCGATTCTATCTGTGACTTCTCTTTCATCAATAAATGTTTCCATTTTTCTCATGATTAGTCCTCCAATTGATTTCATTGATCAATCACTTTCAATTACCGAATCAGGATGTCCCTCTACTGGTGTCTCGGTTAGTAGATATGTACCCCGACCACAACGTAACAAACATATGCATTTCTCATTCTTTATATAAGAATAGCCTGGCTTCCCAGAGCCAGGCTGTTATCACGTCATCCTATATTCCGTCGCCTCTTCTGTCGACTTTTCCCTTTTCATTCGATTCGTCAATCGAATCGTAGGACGTTCTCTCAACAAAGTCGCTGCCGGTGTCTACAAACATATCATCTGTCACTCTGTTGCCGAGGACGTGGAGCAGAATCTTATCGTTGTCCAGTGCCTCCCTGTATTCCCTTTCCTCGTCCTGTGAAAGTTCCAAGTCATGGATGACGTGTTCTTCGTTGTCTTCTCTCGAGAAGAATGATACCACTTTATCCCACGTTGTCCCTTCGGAATTCTTGAACCTTACATCGGAGTAGTCGCCTAGCGATCCACCAGCGTCTAATTTTTTCCGGGACACGACTGTAATTTCATTTTCATCCACACCATGACTTCTCAACTCATCTATTCTGGCTATGACTTCTTCCTGGCTATTATAGGTCTCTATATTATTCATAATCAGCCCTCCAGTAAAATGTGTGTCATTTTAATCGTGACCTGCGCAGGGCCATCGATATGCTGCGTCTCATCTACTATTTACTGATTGTTTACCCTTGGCATAATACAGCAAACATATGCAGACCCCATCCGAATCAAGAGAGCTCGGTATGGCTGAACTGGCAGACAAAGTCTTCGTCGACGGTGGCTGGACTGCAGCATTCTGATCCTGAACATGAGGAGAACCGGCATCCTTCGATTGGATGCCGGTTCATTTTTCGTCATTTTCATACTCCTTGTCGAAGTAGTCGTATTTGAGTATATACTCAAAAATGAAATGAATGAGAAACATGCCTGCCGGAATAATGAAAAGAATCGGAGAATAGGTCTCGAACCAGTCTTCAAAGAAGATCATGACGATGATCAAAGATGTGATCATCCATATGAACGCAAGCAGCGCGGAAGTTGCATTGATTTTCGACATTTTCATCCTCCTTTGCAGTGTCATCTGTTCGGTCCCTGTCTACCGCTCTTCTTATAATCCTTATTGAAGAAGTCATATTTGAGTATGTAGTCGAACAGAATTCTGATCAGAATCACCGGTGTAATGATGATGAGTGGAATCACGGCCGGACTGACTGTATAGAGCCATTCTTCAAGTACAGTTCGCACGAGTGTAAATGAAATTACCACCCACAGCAGTCCGAGCAGCATGGATGTCTTATTCAGTTCCCGCATGTCCGCTCCCCCTTTTTAGATGCTATTTATCTACAGTCTACACGAATATGACCGACTACTTCAATCCATCATGGATCCAGTGGCTTACATGCATTCTGATCATCTGTTAGAATTCTATGTATAGAAACCATCCCAAAAGGAATCGAAGGTGTAATTATGACAGACGCAGGACTGGTGCTTGAAGGTGGCGGCATGCGCGGTCTATATACGGCGGGTGTGCTGGAATATTTCATGAGCAGGGACATCTACTTCCCCTATGTCATCGGTGTATCGGCGGGAGCCTGCATGGGGGCTTCCTACCTTGCACGGCAGCGGGGCCGCAACAAGAAGGTGAATCTGGATTTTATTAAGGATAAACGCTATCTCTCCTTCTCGAACTATATCAGAAAACGGGAAGTATTCGGCATGGACTTCATTTTTGATGAGATACCGAACAGGCTTGTGCCTTTCGATGTGAAAACGCTGATGCAAGGCTCTGAGGAGTTTGTCATCGGTGCGACGGACTGTGAGTCCGGAGAACCTGTCTACTTCAAGAAAAGCGACTACGATGAAACGACGATTGCCAGGCTGCTCCGAGCATCAAGTTCCCTGCCCTTTGTGGCTACAAGTGTCGAGCACAATGGCCAGCTGCTGCTGGATGGCGGCATTGCCGACCCGATTCCCATCCGCAAGGCCGAAGCTGACGGCTTCGAACTGAACATCGTCATCCTGACCAAGCCGCGTGGCTACTTCAAGAAGCCGGGCAAAATATCGAAGATCATCAAATACAAGGACCACCCCATCATCAATGACAAACTCGGCGTCCGCTATCAGCACTATAATGAAACGCTTCATTACATTAGGAAACAGGAGAAAGCCCGCAAGGCATTCGTCATCAGCCCGAGCCAGGATATTAAAGTCGGCCGTACCGAAAAGAACAGGGAACGACTGGAAAGCCTGTACGAACTCGGCTGGAAAGATGCGAAAAACCAGTATGCAGCGATGCAGGCGTTTCTTGGTGCTGCTGGAAAGCAGTACAACCACTGATAGACCTGGCAGGAATTTCTGCCAGGTCAATTTTTTATTCGTCTCTTATAATGGATCAGAAACCGGCCTGGATCTGCTTCATCATCATATATTTTGCGACCATACCGCCATCTGAAGCGGCATCGATCAGTTGACCGGCAAAATTGTTCTTCGTTTCACCGGCAACATACAGACCTTCCATCGATGTTTCGCTGAAACTGTCCACTGTGAACTTTCCATTATCCTCCCTTTTCAGATCAAGGCCTTCCAGAAAATCGAAATCCGTATCCCAATGCATTCTGGCGATCATGCCCTTGATCTGCGCTTCTGTACCATTTTCGAATGTGATTGTCTCCACCTGACCGCCAGCGCCTGACAGTTCTGAAATGACCGCTTCATTATATTTGAAGCCTTTGTTTTCAAACATTTTTCTATGTGCGTCGGTCAGTACATCCGCACCATTTGTACAGAAGAGCAGGTCACGACTCCAGTTCGAGATCAGCATGACCAGATGGCCGATCGTATCCTGATCCACCATGACTGCGAGCGGCCGGTTTCTGAGCTCATAGCCATCACACCATGGGCAGTAGAATATGGAAATCCCATAGAACTGCTCGAAGTTTTCAATGTCTGGCTGCTTTTCCCGGAGGCCAGCCGCAAGCAGAACCTGCCGACTCTCGAATGCATCTGTGGATGTGGAGACGATGAAATGCCCGTCCTGCTTTTCAACATTCATTACACGATCGCGTTCGAGTGACACCCCCTCATACTTCAAAGCATCCTTCTGTGCCAGCTTCCTGAATTCGAGCAGGCTGATGCCGTCATGCGTCAGGTAGCCGTTCGATTCCTCCGTCACCCTGTTTCTCGGCTTATCTTCATCAATGACTAGTGCACGTTTCAGTCCCCTGCCAAAGTTTAATGCAGCACTGAGACCGGCCGGACCGCCACCGATGATAATCACATCATACATATCCATTCCACCTTCATATATATCATAGAGTCACAATATCCATAATTAGAAGTTTAAAAAACGATTTGCATGACAAATCGTCTTCATTCTATATCAGCTGGTCAATACTTCTGTTCTTGAGCGCCTGGATCATATCCGTCTCCACTTCCATCATCAGCCGCTGGATCTTGCATTCGCTGCCGTGATTGAAACTGTCTTCGAACAATGTGGGTTCCCCGTCGATGGCGACGATGACATCATAGACGGAAATCTCCTTCCAGTTGGCCGGCAGTGAATAGCCGCCCTTTGCACCACTCGTTGCGATGATATACTTTCGCTTCACAAGACGTGCCAGTATTTTCGAGAGATACGTGCTCGATACATCGAGCTTCTTTGCCAATTCCTGGACAGGGAGCTTGTCTGCGCTGTCCTTCTGCCATACAAGATAGGCCATTGCGTGCAAGGCATAATCCGTTCCTTTGGAAAACTTCATTACGACACCTCTAATTATGGATATTATAAGTCCATAATAACCCTGAACTAACTAGATGGCAAGTTTATAATATTTCGAATTCGAGAAGTTTATTTTTCCACAGCCGGGGAAGAAGTACTGCGTAATATCAATCGATCACCCAAGGAGGATTTATAATGGCACATCAGATTGAAACGAAAAATGGAAATAAAATTCACGTTGAAGACTTTGGCAGTGGCCAACCGATTATTTTCCTGCACGGCTGGCCGGCAAACAACAGAATGTTCGAAGCCCAGTCATTCTCAGTAGTCGAGCAGGGCTACCGCTATATCGGTATCGATTATAAAGGCTATGGAGGTTCCGACATTACAGCAGACGGCTACAGCTACGAAGACATTGCTGATGATATTCAGCAGGTCGTAGAAACGCTCAATCTTAAAGACATTGTCGTTGTCGGCTTCTCCGTCGGCGGACCGATCGCATTGAAGTATGGCGTCAAATACAACAGCGGCAATCTCAACAAGATGATCCTCATTTCACCTGCTGCACCAAGCTTCGTCCAGCAGGATGGCTATGAATATGGCATGAAGAAGGAAGAAGTCGATGAACTGATCGAAGGACTCAAGCAGGACCGTCCGAAGGCACTTGGCGAATTCGGCGACAACTTCTTTTCGTCAAACGTTGAGAATTCCGAAGAGTATAAGACGTACTTCCATGGGCTCGTCTCCACTTCTTCACTCATCGCCACAGTGAAGCTTGCAGAAACTTTAAGAGACGCGGACCTCAGAGAAGAGATCAAAAGCCTCGACCTTCCAATCTTCGGCATCCATGGCAAGGAAGACGCGGTATGCCCGATCGAATTCTCGGATGTACTCGAACAGTCACTGCCGAACTATACACTCCACAAAGTGGATGATGCAGGTCATGCCATCTTCCATGAGAAGCAGGATGAAGTCAATCAGCTGATTAATGACATCCTGAAAAAATAAACCAAAAAGTTGCCCCTGCAACGGATATCATTCCGCTGCAGGGGTTCTATATTACATATCGATATCTTTCATGACATCCAGCACATGACAGGTTGTTTCTATGCCATTGTAGAAGTTTTCCACCATCATGTTCTCGTTTGGCGAATGGTTGGCCTCGTCGACATTTGCATATGGGACCAGCACGGAAGGTACGCCGAGCACTTTCGTCCAGACGGCATCCGGCAGACTGCCGCCGAGGCTCGGCTGGATGAAGGCTTCCTTGCCGAATGATTTTTCCGCCGCCTGACGGATCGGTTCGATGAACGGCATGTCAGCAGATGTGCGGGACGGCCACATCTTGCCGAACTGCTTGACTGTAACATCCGGGGCGTGCTTTTTCACGTGATTCTGCAGCAGCTCGAATATTCTGTCCGGGTCCTGGTTCATGACGAGACGTATATCGATTTTCACCTTGGCATCCTTCGGAATGATCGTCTTCGATCCTTCTCCGCCATATCCGCTTGCAAACCCTGCGATATTAAACGTCGGCTCGAAGCAGAGCTTCCGGTAGTAGTCGGCTTTCGACATGCTGATGCCGTCGTGACCGACGTTACGCTTCACTTCTTCGAGGTCGAATGGCAGTTTCTCAAGCAGTGCCAGCTCCTCCTCAGTCGGCGGCAGCACACCATCATAGAAGCCATCTATCAGCACATTACCATCCGCGTCACGCATCGTATGCAGCAGATCGATGAGCTTCCATGCCGGGTTCGGCACGATGTTCCCTTTATTTCCGGAGTGGTTGTCGAACGCCGCTTCCTCGACTTTAAGCTCTACATACAGAATCCCGCGGACACCGAGCAGTACGTAGGGATGACCGTCAGGCAGCATCGGACCATCAGATGCGTAGACGAGATCGGCCTTGAGCTTCTCACGGTGTGTGTCAACAAAATCGACAAGATTCACGCTGCCGATCTCCTCTTCTCCTTCAATCAGGAATTTGACGTTCACCGGCAGTGTTCCTTCCGCTTCAAGGTATGTCCGGATTGCCAGAACCTGCGCCATCATCTGTCCCTTGTTGTCGCCCGCACCACGTGCATAGATCCGGCCATCGCGCACAGTCGGCTCAAACGGCGGACTGTCCCACGCTTCGACTGGATCCGGCGGCTGGACGTCATAATGGCCGTAGATCAGAATGGTCGGTGCATCCTCCGACACATGATATTCACCATAGACGACAGGATGGATCTCCGTCTCCATCAGCTCCACATGCTGCATGCCGGCAGATCGAAGCTTGTCCGCCACGAGCTCCGCACACTCCCTGACACCGTCATTCTGTGCACTGATGCTCTTCTGCCTGAGTACTTCGAATAGTTCTTCGAGATATGCTTCTCTATTCTGATCAATGATGCTTCTATAGTCCATTGGTATTCACCTGTTCTTTTTATTATTCCTAACCAGTATTGTTAGTTTGACCGACTTCACAAAGTGGCAGAGTCTTCAGCGTCTGAATCCACCTTCACTATCGATTATCTGACCTGTAATCCATCTTCCTTCGTCACCATGAAGAAACAATACCAGATTCGCTGCATCCTCTGCAGTCCCCCATCGCTTGGAATTGAACTGGCCGGCAATGTGGGTGTACAACTCACTGTCTTTTTCAATATAGCCAGTATCGGTCGGACCTGGGTTGACGGCATTCACTCTGATTCCCTGTTTCCCCAATGCATGAGAGGTCTGCACCGCCAGATTGGCAACTGCAGCCTTTGACGCGGCGTATGGCATTTCATCTGTCATCGGCCCCAGGTTCTGGCCTGATGTAAATAAAGTGATGCATCCAACTTCTTCCTGGAACTGTTTATAAAATGCCTGTATCAATAACATGCTGGCAGTGACATTAGTGGTCATATGTGCTGTGATCTCTTCAAATGACCAGTGATCGATATCGCATTGTGTACTATAGGCGTGACAAAGCACAAGATGATTGATGGGGGTATGCTGCTTCAATTCATCAATCAGTTGACCGATACCCGCCCTGGTGGATAGATCCGAATCCTGTAATCTCCTGATTTCAGTTAAAGGCGCCGAAGTTCCAGCATCCGGATATTCCATGCTTTTGTCATACTCCGAATTGCCGTGAACGAAAACTTCATACCCTGATTCCGAAAACCTGCGTGACAGAGTACTTCCAATTCCTTGGGGTCGGCTCACCCCGGTAATCAATATGCGCTTTTTCATATTTGAAATCTCCTAGAATATGCTTATTGGTCTTGCTGAGTTGAGTTATATTTGCAGGATTACCCTAATCCAATTCCAATGTTTCCGATGTCATGCGCATCTGTTCCTTGAACGCTTCGTCATCAAACGTCGCCTGCTGTCCTGTTTCAGAAATATGCTTCAGGTTCTTCACCTGGAACTGCCAGCCGGTGAAGTCCTGGGCAATATGACCAAATTCGAACGGCAGCCTCTGCTCCAGTTTAAGCTCTGTCTCATTATCAGCCGGTTCCAATGTGAAATAAACCTCGCCGACATCCCACGTGAAGCCGATGCGTCCGGGCATCTCATATACAAGTACCTCCATCTCTTCAAAGGTGCCATCACCAAGATCAAAAATCAGTTTCTTTCCCGATTCCGTTTCGCTGAAGGATAGCTCTTCGAACCACTGGCTGATACCCTCCGTACCTAGATAACTGAAAACATGTTGTGGTGAAGCGGCGATCACTTCCCTGATTGTCTGATAGACATTGCGTTCATCTTTATGGTAGGAAACATCCATGATTAACCCTCTTTTCTCTATGATTTTAATACTACTTCATAATAAATATCTAAAAATTCCGTCATATTCCAATTATAATTATACATGAGGAAATTCTAAAACAGAAAGGGAAAAAGAGATGTCATTCACACCACCAAAACACAGTGTTTCTGCAGCCACGATTGTAATTAATGATAACGACGAAATACTTCTGATCAATGGTCCGAGAAGAGGATGGGAGATGCCTGGCGGTCAGGTCGAGGAAGGAGAATCGCTGAGGGCGGCGGCAATCCGGGAAACGAAGGAGGAAGCGGGAATTGATGTTGAGATTATCAAATTCTGTGGCATCTATCAGAACGTCGAGAAATCCATATGCAACAGCCTGTTTCTGGCAAAGCCGGTCGGCGGGGAACCAACTACTTCACCGGAAAGCCTTGAAGTCGGCTATTTCCCGATTGAAGAAGCATTATCCATGGTCAAACGCAGTAACTTTCGCGAAAGAATAGAGCAGTGCCTCGATGAGACGGCTCAGCCTTTCTGTGTGGAGTTCTGATTGCATAATTTTTTCAGCCATATATAAAAAAGCCCCTGAAGTTGAATGCATCAACTCCAGGAGCTCGCCTTATTGATTCATATCCATTCTGTTACTCTTCTGATTTATATATGCCGAATTCATCGATCAGTTGCACAGTACGTTCTTCACCTTTTTGAAGGTCTCCGCTCACCTGATACATGCGTACAACCATTTCATTGTCCACGACTTCGTATACTGCAAAGTTCTGCGTGGAGGAGTCACGGTTGTTGGAGTGGGATTCTTCGAAAGCTTCCGTCTCCTGTGGCTGATAGCCGAAAGCGAACAGGCTGTTGTAGTAGTCCATGTCCTCCTGTGTCATCCAGCCGAGATCCGGTCTGACTTCATGCAGGTGTTCAGCGCTTTTTTCATAAAGGTTATCGTATTCCTTCGTACCGCCTGTGTTCGGCAGGATGTATGTTGTACCATCCGGGTTATCCAGATATTCCACGCCATTTTGTCCGTAGAATGTATTTACATCCTCTATTACACCATTCGAGAAGTTTTCTTCAGATGGCACGTGCTTCAGTGAATGGGTTCTGGAGATGACATGATCATGTCCTTGAAGTGCTACATCTACATCAAGCTCGTCGATTAGAGCGGTCAGTTCTTCCCTGACCAGCTGGACGTCTTCATCCTGCAGGGAGTGGTAGGATTTTGAATAGAGCGGCTTATGATAGTTCAGCACGACCCATTCTGCACCATTCGCTCTCGCCTGTTCGATGTCCTCACGGATCCATGCCATCTGCTCTTCTCCAATGGCCTTGCCTTCAGGATTGTCTTCAGATTCCTTATTGTCGTTCGTATTCAGTGTGACAAAATGAACACCGTTGTAGTCGTAGGAATAGTATGACCCACCTGAGATGGCGTCGTTTGTTACAGGCACATTGATATGCTGGTTGAACTTCTCAACAACCGGGTCGTCACCGTATTCCAGTGTATATTCGTCATGGTTTCCTGGGGCAACCGCCATGGCAGTCTGCATGAAGGATGGGCGGGAGCGCTCGTAGATGTCTACCCACTCATCTTCCACTTCTGCGACCTCGACGACATCGCCTGTATGCATAACGAAAGCTGCCTCTTCTGCTGTTTCGAGTGCATGCTTGAGGGTATCTGCACCAAATGCCGCTTCATTGCGTACATTTTCATTCCAGAATGCATTCTGTGTATCTGTGTAATGGATGAAGCTGAAGCGGTCTCCGTCTTCACCGGAAGTCATGAACTCGCCGACTTCACTCATCTGCCCCGCTTCACTGCCCACCTTGTAGTAGTATGTTGTGTTCGGCTCAAGACCTGTCGCTTTTGCCTTATAGGAGTGCTCCGTTACATCAATCAGTTCCATGTGGCCATAGTCGCCGGACATCCATTCATCTCCATGTGCCTGTGCATCGGTATAGTACCCATTGATGACCGGTTCGCCATTTTCATCTTCCATCGGCTCCCCTTCTTCATCTTCAGCCACTTCGGCAAAAATGAAGTTGCCGTTCATGTCACGTTCCCCGTAGCTTGATGTCACTTCAGTCGCCTCTGCTTCGAACGTCATGGCATCTTCGAAGTTGCCGGATTTGGAAACCCATACCATCGGATTCCGAGCGAGATCCGTCGTATACCAGTTGAAGCCCATTTCGCTTGTCGTATCTCCGTTGAAAGTCGTGATGATCCTGTTTGGCATGTTGTTCGGTTCAATTTCCGCTACTTCGGGCTTTGCTTCCGTCAGGACAGGATCGAATTCCTTTTCTTCGGTCATCGGTTCGGAGTCAGGCGCAATTGGACCCCCTCCGCCCCCTGCTTGAGCAATCGGACTAGTCAGTGCGGTTGCGATCAGGGTAAAGACGAGCAGCGTGATGAACGTCATTGCTAGAAATCGCTTGTCAGGAAACTTTTTAAAAGCCATTCTTGGGTACCCTCCTATAATTGTTGAACAATGATGTGTTGCATGTTCAATTATAGGAAAGGAATATGAATTCCATCTTAAGATTCTGTTAGGAAAGCTTTACATGGATTATTTATCGTCTACAGTACCTGGACATGTGAAATTCCAGCTGCAGCTACCGCTTGGCAAGTGTAACCTTCGGTATCACCTCGACTGTGACGACTTCTCCTTCCTCGAACGAAGTGGTAAAGGTCGTTGCACCGCCGTATGCCGGGTTGCCCAGGGCAAATCGGGATTTCTCATACTCCTTGATGGCATTCACTTTCAAGTATCCGAGACTTTCGCTCTCTTCCAGACTGATATCGTAGACGCCTGGCGAAAAGTCTTCTCCCACAACCCACTGGCCTGGTACAAGTTCAGTGACTTCGGCTGTTTCATATGGTGTGAAATCGACACCCTCCATGCCGGAGATTTCCACTTTATGACCATCGTCAAGAAAAATCACTGCCTCACCCGGTTCAGATTGGCCGATGCTATCGGTTTCTCCGCTCATGACTTCGTTGAAGGTCAGGCGTTCTTCCGTATCATAGACGAAAATATTGCCGAAGCCTTCGGTTGCAGTGACATGGTATCGGCCAACCGGAATATCTTCACCGACCATGAAAGTCCCTTCTCCCAAGGTCGTTGCTTCGCCCTGACCCAATAGGTGACTGTAGTCCAATGTTTCAACTTCAGCTGTCTCTGCTTCTGCAGCTTCCTGTGTACTTTCCTTCGCTGTCTCACCTGTGTCGGAAACCGGCACTTCTGCCGTACCCACTGGCTCATCCGTTGCCGTGGATTCTTCAGCTAGCATGGAATTGATGCCATCTGCCATCCGATCGAACGGGTTGCTGCATCCCACAAGGAGTGTGCCTGTCAGAATAGTTGCTGCAAGACCTGTGAACTTCTTTTTATTCTTCATATTTGTCCCTCTTATGTTTGATTTTATTTACTATTCTTTATGCATATAATAGAAAACCTGTCCACCTGTGGATGGCGACGGGTATGAAAATCAGTTGTCTGCCCTATCGATCGATTCCTGCGCCTCGCTCATTTTCCTGAAGGTCTCCTTCAGATGCTTGTCATCCACCTTATCTGCATAATCAGAGAGCATCTCTTCATTGACATGGGCATCGGTGAGCTTGCCGAACTCCTCCTGGATTCTTCTGGCATCTTTTCTGATGCCCTTATGCTTCATGGAAGCAAGTTTTCCGAGATATCTGGCTGAATATCTCAGCTTTTTCGCCTCTTTCCGGATGTCATGCACGGCCTCATAGTTGTTCCGGTTGACACTCTGGTAGGCTGCCTTCAGATCCTTGTTCTTTTTCTCCAGGTGTTCTGTAATGAAGTCGTCCCATTCGGCATCGATATTGAATATCAATCCATTCAAATCCGCTTCCACCGTCTCGATCGTCTTCAGGTTATTATCCGCTTCTACAAGCGTCCGTTCCATCTCTTCATTGCGCTCCTTGTGGAGGTATCTGAACATCTGCTGATAGTGGTCACTCAGCTCAGGGGATTTCAGAGCGATCTGGTTGCACAGATCGATCAGTACATCCAGTTCACGCAACGGTCCATATACTTGGGCCAGGTCCTTCAGTGCTTTATTCAGCTTCTTATATTTCCCTTCCTCGATTGTGGGCTTCAGGAAGCTCAGCAGGCTCCGCAATTTTCTTGAATTCACACGCATCGCGTGGGCGGTTTTCGGGTGGTATGGATTGTTCAGATAGTCCGTATGTGACTGCTTCAATCGGCGCGCACGTTTCGAAAGTACATCCTCCACTGTTTCCATCTTCTACACCTCATTTGAAATTTTCATCCCGTCTGGATCATCCAAGCATATAGACGCTTCTATACTATATATACCCTATACAGGGAAATTCCACAACCCGGTAATAATGAAGGATGGCTAAGCACAAAATGAAAGGCCGCCTCCATTATTCACAAATCTGCCTCAATAAAATAGTTTGAATGGGTTTCAAAATGCGCATAAAGGCAAGATAAGGAATGAATTCAAATTATGGAGGGTGTTCAAATGTCAAAATTCATATTCCAATCCCCAGGCAAGTATATTCAAGGTCAAGGCGTGCTTGAAAGTCTCGGACAGGAAACGAAGAAACTCGCACAGAAGCCTCTTTTAGTATCAGATGAAGTAGTATGGTCGATTACTGGTGAGACGATTAAAGCGAGTTTCAAGGAAGCAGATGTTGAATTCGTCTATGAGGAGTTCAATGGAGAAGCATCGGAAGTGGAAATCGACCGTCTGAGCGAAACAGGCACAGGCAACAATGCGGACATCGTCATCGGCGTAGGTGGCGGTAAAACACTGGATACTTCCAAAGCAGTCGCAGACAACCTCGGCGCACCAGTCATCATCGTACCGACAACCGCATCGACAGACGCACCGACAAGCTCCCTTTCAGTCATCTATTCCGATGAAGGCGAGTTCACGGGATACCGCTTCTATGATAAAAATCCGGATCTCATTCTTGTCGACTCCAAAGTTGTGGTCAATGCGCCGCTTAAACTCTTTGCTTCCGGAATGAGCGACGCGATGGCAACGCTGGTCGAAGCGCGTGCGACACTGCGCAGAAAAGGCGAAACGATGGTCGGCGGCCAGCCGACGCTTGCTTCCATCGCCATCGCTGAAAAATGTGAAGAAACATTATTCAAGCATGGGCATGCGGCATACAAGGCAGCTTCAAAAGGACTTGTGACCCCTCAAGTGGAAGCTGTCATCGAAGCCAATACACTCCTTTCCGGTCTCGGCTTTGAAAATGGCGGTCTTGCAGCAGCACACGCCATCCACAACGGATTCACAACGCTCTCCGGTGACATCCACCACCTGTCACATGGCGAGAAGGTCACTTACGGCACACTTGTCCAGCTGCTGCTTGAAAATAGTTCCGATGAAGTGATGGAGAAATATATCAGCTTCTATAAAGCAATCGGCATGCCGACGACACTGAAGGAAATGCATCTCGAGGATGCAAGTTATGAAGACCTGGTGAAAGTCGGCCAGCTCGCAATCGATCCGAACGATACACTCGGAAACTTGAGCGACAAAATCACTGCTGAAGATGTGGCAGATGCCATACTGGCAGTCAGCGAACTGAGTCAGAAACAATAGATGGATTATGGAGCTGGCAGGCAATCGCCCGTCAGCTTTTTTATTTTGGTTAAAGCGAGCCTGTCATTCTACATATCGTTAAAATGGGTATAGGAGTAAAAATAGAGAGGCATTGAGAATTACAGACCCAAGGAGGGGAATGAAATGGAGCAGGAAGTACTGATTGTCGGTGCAGGACCGACCGGTCTTGCGCTGGCACTCGGTCTGGAAAAGCAGGGCGTCCCTTTTCGCATCATCGATAGGAATGCCGGTCCCGGAACGACTTCAAGGGCGATGGTCGTCCATGCAAGAACACTCGAGTTCTATCGTCAGCTCGATATGGCACACGCACTGATTGAAGCGGGGATTGTGGAGGATGCGGTCCACCTTTATAAGAACAGGGAGGAAGTCTCCCGCGTGCCGCTCGGTGAGATGGGAAAAGGTTTGAGCCCCTTCCCTTTCGTCCTGAGTCTTGCCCAGGACATCCATGAATCGATTCTTGTCGAATGGCTGAAATCAAAGCATATTCTAGTGGAATGGAATACAGAACTCGTGGCATTCGACCAGCAGGCGAATCATGTGGAAGCGAGGATCAGCAAGAATGGCAGGCAGGACTATTCCAGGTTTGCCTATATATGCGGCTGTGACGGCGCCCACAGCACGGTCAGAAAACAGCTCGACATCGGCTTTCCCGGCGGTACCTACAGCCAAATGTTCTTTGTCGCGGATGTGGTGAATGAAAAGCCGTTCAAAGGGTTCTCGGCAGGGTTCCGCGGCAGTGACTTCAAGCTGGCACTGAACATCCGGACGACAGGCAATGTGCGGCTGATCGGCATCATCCCTGATGCCCTCCTCGATGATGGCCCCCCTGAAGCCTTTGCGCCGCTCATTCCGCACGTCGAAAAAGTACTGCCCGTCAAAGTGGGCGCAGTGAACTGGTATTCCTCCTATAAGGTCCACCATCGTGTCGCGGAAAACTTCAGGCAGGGTCGCGCCTTTATTTTGGGAGACGCCGGACATATCCATAGTCCGGCGGGCGGACAGGGCATGAATACAGGCATCGGGGACGCCTTCAATCTGGCATGGAAGTTTGCGATGGTGCTCGAGGACAGAATGAATGACAGCGTGCTCGATACGTATGAAACAGAACGGATCGGCTTCGCCCGGAAACTGGTGTCAACGACCGACCGCGCCTTCCAGCTGGTCGTCGGCAGCAGGACAGTCAGAAATGTGGTAATTCCCTATGTCATTCCGAAAGTGCTCAAGAGCAGCAAACTGAGAAAAGAAGTATTCAAAATGCTTTCCCAGACAAAACTGAGCTACCATGACAGTCTTCTGAGCAGCGGCAGAATCGGCGCAATGACTGCTGGTGACCGACTCCCATGGGTGCAGACACATGACGGCGACAACTACGAACCATTGAAAAGCGCCGACTGGCAGATGCATGTCTACGGCAAGCCGAACAGTAAGATCAAAAGACTCTCTGACACATCCGGCCTCCCCCTCCACTACACTCACTGGACGAAGGAGATGAAACAGAAAGGTATAAACAGGGATTCAGCCTTTCTGATCCGTCCCGATGGCTATATCGGAGTCGCCGCCACCACAGATGACACTGAAGTCATCACTCGGTATATCAGGCAGTTCGACCTCAGGATGAAATAGTTTATTCAGCACGTCCATGAATATATAAAAGCCCCGGATGTTGGACTTTAAATCCAACATCCGGAGCTAGTTATCAATCATTATTTTTTGGCCATTTCAAATTCCCGTCTCATATCTACTGTCGGTGCTGAGCCGACTTTTGAGAATATGACGATTGCGAGAGATGAGAATAGGAACCCTGGTATCAGTTCATACAGTTCGAAAGGAATGACGCCGCGCTCTGTCAGCGAACTCCATAGTATGACAGTCACTCCCCCTGTGATGATACCAGCGAGCACGCCGTTTTTCGTCGTGTCCTTCCAGAATAGCGAGAACAGCAGTGGAGGACCGAATGCAGCGCCGAAGCCTGCCCAGGCATAGCCGACCAGGTCGAGCACGGAAGAATTCGGGTCCAGGCCGACAACAGTCGCAAAGGCGATGATGAGCAGTATGGATCCACGAATGATCCAGAACATCTCTTTTTCTTTGGCATTCTTTCTGAATAGCCCTTTATATATATCTTCAGTCAGACTCGTTGCTGAAACGAGCAGCTGCGTACTGACGGTACTCATCACAGCTGCAAGCAATGCAACGAGCAGGATGCTTGCGATGATCGGGTGAAAGAGCGCATGGGTCAGTTGAATGAAGACGGATTCCGGGTTGTCCAGACGATTATTACCGAAAAAGGCGAGGCCGACGACACCGATCAGAACGGCCCCATACATCGCAATGACGTTCCAGCTGGTATAGACCGCTCTGCCAAGCGTAATATCCTTGGCAGAATTGAAAGCCATGAATCTAAGTATGACATGGGGTTGGCCGAAATACCCCAGTATGCCCCAGAAGAGTGCCGAAATGATACCAAGCTGGGTGATTCCAGAGAAGGCATTCAACTGATTCGACGAAACCTGATCCACCCCACTGATTACATCGTTCCATCCGCCCATGGCGAAAATAGTCACAACGGGTACGAGTATGACCGCAACAAGCATGATGATGCCCTGGACGAAATCGGTCCATGTGACAGCGAAGAAACCGCCTGTCGATGTATAGATCATGACCACTGCGGCGATCAGTAATATTCCGAACGTATATGAAATTCCGAATGTCTGCTCAAACAGCAGACCACCGGCAACAAGACCGGAAGATACATAGAATGTGAAGAAGCCGATGATGAATAAGGCAGAGACAATCTTGATGACTTTGGAAGTATCGCGTGTCCGGTTGGCCAGAAACTCCGGCAACGTCTGTGCATCACCGGATACAATCGTATACTTCCTGACTTTGTTCCCGACATACTTCCAGTTCAGATAGAACCCGATGGTAAGTCCAATCGCCATCCAGAGGCCCCCGGAGAGACCTGTGGCATATACCGCGCCGGGAAATGCAAGAAGCAGCCAGCCACTCATATCTGATGCACCAGTGCTGATGCCTCCGACAACCGGGCCAAGTTCACGCCCACCTAAAACATAATCTGAAAAGTTATTACTTTTCTTATAGGCCAGATAACCGACCAGCAACATAAAAATGAAATACAGCGAAAATACTACGAGTGAAATATAATCCATATTTGTATACGTACTCCTTACCCTGATGGTTTGATTTATCGAATGCTTCCTGACTCTTTAATGATTCAACGATTGTTTTACAACATCTTTTAACGATAGTAGTAGAAGCATGGGCATTGGGATAATTACGAGCAAAATAGTCAATATTTCTGTCATCTAATCACCATCCTTCATATTATCATGGCCACCTTGGCCGTTTTTTACTCTACAGTAGAATAATTTAACACTAAAACGGTCCGTTGTAAACCTTTTTCGATAAAAAATGGACCGAGCGGTCCATTTTTATGTTTATCAATTCCACTTCCTCTGTTATAGTTAGTGTCAGTTATAACTTTCATATTCATTTCGAGGTGAACATATGGGCAATGACAACATATTGAATTACATGATCGAAAATAAGCACAGGATGTCGAAGAAGCACCAGTATCTTGTAGACTATGTTCTTGAAAATCATCAGGACATCAGTCTGATGAGTGCATCCGAGCTATCAAAGCAAGTAGGCGTCGGCAAGACGACCGTCCTCAGATTCATCCATGAACTGGGCTTCGACTCTTTCTACTCACTGAAGAAGGAATTGCTGAAGCTGCAGAAAAACTACTCCAATAAATGGGAAAACATCCAGTCCTCCTACGAAAAGGATGATGACGGCCGGGTCGTCAATATCGTCTGGAAGGAGCAGAAGCGTCTGCTTGATGATATGATGACGCCACATCTGATGGAAAACTATGATGCAGCAATCGACCTGATGGTGAAAAGCCGTACCATCAACCTACTCGGAATGCGTCCATACCGCGCTGCCACAGTCTATATGGAAGCTCTGGTGAAGGAATTCAGCCAGGATATCCGTCAGCTCAGCCAGGATTCCGAGAGCATCATAGACCAGCTGCTTCATCTCGGTTCCGAGGATGTCATCATCATCTTTGAATTCAGTCCCCATCTTGCAAAAAGTGTGGACGTCGCTGAAATTGCCCATAGCAGGGGAATCCCTGTCATTTTCATTACCGATAATGTACTCAGTCCAATCATAAAGTTTTCGGATATCATTCTGGAACTCAATTCGAGTCAACGGTATTTCACTCTCATCCCGATGATGGCATTGATCGAAATCATGGTGGTAGAGTTGGGTCAGAGGCAATCTCCCGATGCTGTCGACAATATAAAACTGCTTTCCACCCTGCTCAAAGAAAAGGGATACATGGTCGACTGACGGCTAAAGATAGTTGAAAGATCGACGACATGGAAGTATAAAAAATGCGCATCATCCGGTCTGTTGACCCGGTGATGCGCATTATCGTTCTATTTGTGCACGTCTTTCAGGAAGTGGAAGCTGGCCGGATGCTGGCCGTAACCCTCGATATCCTCCCGCATGCCTGTAAGCAGTGACGGGTGATAGATCGGGATGATCGGCGATTCATCCAGCAGTATCTGCTGGGTTTCTTCATATAGCGCAAGCCTTTGTTCTTGATCTGTTTCCGAACGTGCTTCATCAAGCAGGTCATCCACTTCGCTATTGGAATATCTGGAGCGGTTGCCTGATGTACCAATATTCGAGGAGTGGAACAGTGCATAGAGTCCGTAGTCAGCATCGAGTGTCACTGTTCCCCAGCCGCCGATGAACATTTCGTGGTCACCGCCACCGACATAGTCGAGGAATGCACCGGAATCGAGCTGGTAGATTTCAAGGTCTATGTTCAGGCCGGCAAGTGCTTCCTGGATGTATGCTGCCATATCTGCTGCAGTGCGGTCCATGACTGTAATCTCCGCAGTGAATCCATCACCATATCCGTTCTCTTCGAGCAGTTGTTTTGCCGCTTCCTTGTCATATTCGATTGTATCCAGATCATCACTGTGACCGAAAACGGCCGGTGCGAGCAGCGTATCCGCTACTTTGGCTCTCCCTTCCAGCATCTCATCGATGATGGCCTGCTTATCGATGGCCATCGCAATCGCCTTTCTGACAATCGGATCGTCAAATGGCGCCTTATCGGTATTGAAACCGACATACTCCATACGCACACTTTCCGTTTCATTCATTTTTGTGCCTGCATTATCTTCTATCTGCGCGTAGTCGTTCGGGTTGACCGGATAGATGAGATCGGTCGTCTCCGTCATCAGCTCTGCGATGCGGGTTGAATCCTCCGGGACGGCCTTGAATGTAAATGTCTCGGCCTGGGCCGGCTCCCCCCAGTAGTCTTCATTACGGGACAGCGTCACAAATTCACCTTCTGCAAGCTCTTCGAAAGTATAAGGACCTGTACCGACCGGGTTCTGGTGGACTTCGGTCAGAAGCTCACCGCCATTTTCATACTGTTCATAGTCGGCCTCGATGACAGCCGGACTGATCATGCTGCCGGCAGGATGGGCCAGGTGTGATGGCAAGGCTGCAAACGGATGGACTGTTTTGATATGTACCGTATATTCATCCACGACTTCAACCGAATCGATCAGTTCGAAAAGGAATGCGACAGGCGCCCCCACTTCTTCATCCCTCACACGGTCGAGATTCGCTTTGACTGCTTCTGCATTGAATTCAGTTCCATCATGGAACTGGATGCCTTCCCTCAGTTTGAACTCCCATGTCAGATCATCGATCTGTTCATAGCTTTCAGCAAGTCCCGGTTCAAGGTCCAGGTCAGGTGTGAACTCGACCAGGCGGTCGTATATGTTGACGTTCACATGGTTCGATGACTGGTCGTTGGCGGCGTGGGGATCGAGCGAGTTCGGTGTTGCCAGCACACTCATTGTAATTTCATCCCCACTGCCCGCCTCTTCAGCATCTGTGTTGTCGTCTTCCACTGCCTCCTCCACTTCGCTGTCATCTGTGCACGCTGACAGCAGCAGTACAAACAGGAATGCAAGCAATGGTACCAAATATTTTTTCATTTCTTCTCCTCCATCTATTTTCATGTCCACTACACATAGTAATATACTCGGAATAAAAAATGAATACCTATTTCTAAAATAGCTCCCCAGTCAGCAAAATTGATTATGGGTAAAGCTGATTGTTATAGTATGTATTGTTCCATGAACACATCACATGCAGGAGGACTTCACCTATAATGAATACTAGATACGCACCCCTATTTGAAGGTGTTCAGCTGCCGAACGGCGTTGAACTGAAAAATAAATTTGTACTCGCTCCACTGACCCACGTCTCTTCGAACGATGATGGCACACCGACGGATGCGGAAATCGAGTATATGCGCAAACGCTCAAATGGTGTCGGTCTCGCACTGACAGCCGCAACGAATGTTACAGATCTCGGCAAAGCATTCCCGGGACAGCCCTCCATCGTCCGTGACTCCGACATTGAAGAACAGAGAAAGATTGCGGATGCGATGAAGGCGAATGGCGCAAAGGCAATCATGCAGATCCACCACGGCGGCGTCCAGGCGCTGCCATCCCAGACAGCCACTGGTGAATCGGCTGGACCGAGCGCGATTACTATGCAGAGCTTCGGCGAACCAGAACCGCATGATGCACGTGAAATCACACCGGAAGAAATTGATGAAACGATCAAAGCATTCGGCGAAGCGACACGCAGAGCCATTGAAGCGGGATTCGACGGCGTTGAGATTCACGGTGCCAACCACTACATCATCCACCAGTTCGTCTCCCCCTACTTCAACAAGCGTACGGACAAATGGGGCGAAGACCGCTACCTGTTCGCGATGGAAGTTGTCGATGAGGTCGTCAAGACTGTCAAAGAACATGGAAATCCGGACTTCATCATCGGCTACAGGTTTTCGCCAGAAGAACCACAGACGCCGGGCATCGATATGGAGATCACCGAAACATTGATCGGCAAACTCGTCGAGAAGCCACTCGACTACCTTCATGTTTCACTATTCGACGTCCATTCCACGACACGCGACGGCAAGTATGTAGGCATCGAACGCATCGAGCTGCTGCACAAATGGATCGGCGGCCGCATGCCACTGATCGGCATCGGTTCCATATTCACGCCAGACCAGGCACTCGAAGCAGTCGAATCCGGCAACGTCGATCTGCTCGGTCTTGGCCGCGCACTGCTGCTCGATCCCGACTTCGTCAATAAGATCGAAGACGGCAAAGAAGAAGAAATTACCAATGTATTCGATCCAGAACGTGCAGATAAGCACGAACTGACCGAACCCCTCTGGGAACAGTTCTACAAAGGATTCTACCCAGTACCCCGTAAGGACCAGTAAAATTAGACGCCTGGAGTTGACATAAGTCAATTCCAGGCGTTTTTCATTCCATATCAGTCTTCTTTCTCACAGTACTGTCGCTCTTTTTCTTTCCTTCTCATTTCATCCAATATCCGCTATTTCTCAGGGTTACGACGTGGTTTATCAAAATGTCTATCGCCCGGTTTGAAGTCAGGGTCCACTCTTCTTGCAGCACGAATCGCATCCTCCCTTCTCTCTCTATTTCTTTTTCGAATCTCAGAGAGTTTCATTTCTTTCATCGCAACCATCCCTCATTTCATCTTTTCTTTAGATCACTTCAGAAAATCTGCTTTCGCACATATTCCTAAAAGTTAGAATTAATATGATGAGACAAACTGATTAAATGGTTATAGATTTATCAGCTTGATATAATTCATTGAATATCGTCTAAACATACTAATAATAAATCTGAAATATACAAATGAAACGCTTTACCATATCTTTCAAAGTAGACCTTCGATTGTTCGGTTCTATATGTTACTGCTAGTTCCTTCAGTTTTTCAACTGTAAAGTAGCCCTGGTATTCATCATTTATATATCTGATAAATGTTTTCATAACGGCTTCGGCTTTATCCCTATCTTCTTTGTGTTTATATATTTTCATAAAATAATAATCAAAATCTATCTTTTTGTTTTTGATATGATTATAAAACTGATCAACATCCACAGTATCGAAATCTATATACTCATTCAAAAGTATTTCTTCTATCGATTTATTTTTCTTTCTCTGCGAAATCATCAATTCCAGTTTGCTTTTCTGTGTTTTTAACCGTTCCAGTTTCATATCTATGATCTGTTCCTGCAGTAAGAGAATATCATCAATGGATTCTGAGTTATTCTCCAGAATCTCTCTGATTTCATCTAATGATATACCTATCTCCTTCAGTGAACGGATCATTGATAGCTTTAGAATATCCATAGTGTTATATACACGATGATTACTGCCATTTCTTTCGATAGGCAATAGATTGATTTCATCATAATATCGAAGCGTTCTGATCGTTACATCGGTTAGATTGGAAACCTCTTTAACTGAATAGCTCATTTCATATTGCACCTCACGTTACGTAACCCCTTACTATAATTGAAAGGAGGGGAAAATGATGAATATTCCAATTAGAAAATATCTGATATGCGACAACCAGTTTAGAGTTTTCGCCATTGGTAAAGACCAAACCGGCACTTTTTCAATTGAAGAAGACATTGCTTATGCTTCAGCTTTTACAACGATGCTGCTCAGTCAAGAAGAACGTATCACTTTCAATTTTAAGAATGAGAATAGCAATTGTTTTCTTTATATCGATTCTTTTTCACAAGGAAATTGTTTTTATAGACTTCCATTGGGTGAAGCTTCTGTTCTGGGCACAAAGTTATTTGTCACTAAGAGTAAACTGAAAAACTTTGGAGCGTCATATAATTCAATTATGCAGTTTCATGAATTTGATATATTGAAGAACATTTCATCCTACTACAAAGAAAGTGAACAGATGGAATTGAGCTTCATAGAAAATGACAAATGCATTCTAATGATTCAACCTTTGCCTTTTTTTGAAGAAACACAGTACCATTACATTATGGAAGAATTAAATGCGTTTCAAGGTGATGAAGAAAGGTATCTATCGAACGAATATCTAGTCGAAACAATCCAAGTCAAAGTTTTAAAGCAATAGTTTCTAAGAGAGCTCGTTTATGAATCATAGGTGTTGAAGTGTGGACCTATCTGTTAAAATCTGCTTTCGCCGGATTCTTCGGCTTCTCACGCTTCTTGTACATTTCCATCTTGTCGTTGTATCCCCAGATGTATGTCAGACCGAAAGCGAGTGCCAGTGTAATGAATGTGGTCAGAATGGCATACCAGAAGTTTGCGGTGATGCCGTTCTCCGGATCAATGAAGGATGGCAGTCCGATCAGAGATCCGATAATGCTCCACATGTTGACGCCGAGAATGCCGGCGAGAAGCCCACCGACTGCGCTGGCGATGCTTGCGCATATGAATGGTCTGCGGAAGCGCAGGTTGATACCGTAGATGGCGGGTTCTGTAATGCCACAGAAGGCGGAGAATGCCCCGGCGTAACCGAGTTCCTTCACTTCCGCCTTCTTCGACTTCACGGCAACACCCAGTGCGGCTCCGGCCTGGCCGACGATGGTGAAGCTGACCATTACGGACAGGTAGCTGTATCCGAGTGTGGCAAAGTCATTTACATAGACCGGTACGATGCCCCAGTGGAGACCGAAAATGACCAGCAGCTGGTAGAATGCTGCGATGACGGCACCAAATAGTGGTGCATTGAAGTCGAGCATGGCCTGCAAGCCATTGGCGAGTGCGGTTGAGAAGCCGACCAGCACGGGACCGGTGATGATGAGTGTAATGGCCGACACGACCCCGATGATGACGATCGGGATGAATATGGCCTGGATGTATGCAGACACCCAAGTCTTCATCCAGTCCTCAAGCTTTTTCACCAGCCAGGCGGCAAGGATCATCGGAAAGATGGAGTATGTATAGGCGACGAACGGAAAGGCGAAGTTGCCGATGGCAAAGATGTTCATATCCCCATTTGCCGCTTCAAGGACAGTCGGGTGGATGATGACCCCGCCGATGACGGCAGTCAGAACCGGGTTGCCATTCATGCGCCTGGCTGCATTGAAACCGATCAGTACAGGCAGGAAGTAGAAGACCGCATCCGCCATCGCATTGATGATCAGATAGGCAGTGCCTGTGTCGGTTATGATATTTGTCGATGTCAGTACCGCAAGCAGCCCTTTGATAATACCGGCTGCAGCGAGAATATTGATAATCGGCATGACGGATCCTGTGATGATGCCGATCAGCTTATTGAATTGATATCCGACCTTGTCCATGATACTGCTGTCTTCGGAAGGTTTCGCAAACTGTTCCCGATCTGCTGGCTGGTCTTCTGAAATGGACAGCTGCGCCATCACTTCCTTATGGATGTCATCCACAGCCGGGCCGACGACGACCTGATACTGGCCACCTGCTTCCGCCACGCCCATGACACCGTCCAATGCCTTTATTCCCTCTGTATCGGGCAGTGCCGGATCCTTCAGATAGAAGCGCAGACGCGTCACACAATGGATGACATTGACGATGTTGTCATCTCCTCCTACCCGTTCGATGATCTGTCCAGCAAGCGTATGATAATCCAGTCTCTTGTTTTTCATTGCTGCTTTCACCTGTCCTTCCAACATTTCCATTTCTGTTTATAGTCAAAATGGATGCCACCAGAATGCGATTGGCAACTCTACATCAAAGTTCACTTATGATAATAGAATACATCAAATGGTGCCATTATGGATATGGTAGAAGAACTTCGGGAAGAAATTAATCAAAATATAAAAAGTATTATAAATATACACCACTCAACTGTAAATTTAATGTAAAATACCTAGTGAATGGATGCATGCATCCACAATACATAAGAAGGAGATGATTGAATCATGGCTGAAAATATGGGATTGGCAGTTATTCTGGGAGTCATTCTTGTACTGATCATCGCTGCCGGCATCGCATGGTACTTCTATATGAAAGTCAGGTATAGAACGGTACCTTCGAACGAAGCGCTGATTGTCACAGGTCCGAACCTCGGAGACGAGTCGAAAGAAACGAATATCTACAAGGATGATCAGGGACGGTATATGAAAGTCATCCGCGGGGGTGGCCATAGGCTGCGCATGTTCCAGACTGGAACGAAAGTCTCCCTGAAATCCTTCCAGCTAAAGATTGAAACACCGAAAGTCTACACCAAGGAAGGCGTCGGCATCTACGGTCAGGCCGTGGCGACAGTGAAAGTCGCCGACGATCTTGAAGGTATCGTAAAATATGCCGAGCAGTTCCTCGGCAAGGATCAGAATGACATCGAACATGAAGTATCCGAAGTACTGAACTCGAACTTGCGTGCCATCCTGTCGAAGATGACCGTCGAGAGCATCAACGCCGACCGTGAGAGTTTCAACGAACAGGTCCGTGAAATCGCTCAGGACCAGCTCAACCGCATGGGCTTCAAGATCACCTCCCTCGGTCTGTCCGACCTGAAGGATGATGAGAACTATCTCGAGAACCTCGGTCGTCCACAGATTGCCAGAGTCAGAAAAGAAGCGGAGATTGCGGAAAGTGAGAATAAGCTTGCAACAGAAAGCAAGCAGGCGGAAGTCAATGAGAAGATTTCACGTGAGAAATACCAGCGTGAGATGAGCATTGCCGACAGCCGCAAGGAGAAGGAACTGAAGGAAGCCCGAAACTCCGCTGAAACGGCGAAGGAACAGGCCATCGCCGAGGCAGCCGGTGAACTTGAGGCAGAAGAACGCCGCCTTGCCGTCGAGCAGCAGCGCCTCGAGATCCGCGAGCAGGAGAAAGCGAATGAGCTCAAGCTGCGTAAGATGGAACGTGAAAACGACGTTGAAATCGAGAAGCAGCAAGTGGAAGTCCGCAGACAGCAGGCAGAAGCCGACTACTATGCTGAAACTAAAAAAGCAGAAGCCAGTGCCGCTGCGCGTATCTCGGAAGGTAATGCAGAAGCCGAAGTCATCCGTAAGAAGAGCCTGGCCGAAGTCGAAGCCATCGAACGCCGCGCCAAAGCCATGGCCCAGCATAAGGATGTCATCCTGATGGAGAAACTCATCGAGATCATGCCTGAATTCGCCAAAGCAGTCAGCCAGTCCATGAGCAACGTCGAATCCATTCGCATATTGGATGGCGGAAGCGGAGACCAGCTCAAGTCACTGCCGAAGACCGTCACAGGCACCATGGTCAACCTTCAGGAAAGCATGGGCCAGATGACCGGTTTTGATATGGAAGGCTTCCTGAAGAACCTGACTGCCAACGTACAGCCGGATGCTGAGGAAGAAGCGAGTGAAACGCTCGCAGATGACCAAGAAGACGGTGAAGATGTGGAAGAAGAGAACTATGTTGATGATGTTGACAACAAAGAGAAATAAACTAAAAAAATGACTCTTCGGAGTCATTTTTTATAACTTGAGGAGGATGCTATGGAGATAACCGTAAAACGAAGGACCTGGCTTCTAGGTTTATTGAATTCACTGAGACTGGAGTTCAACGGTGAAAAGATAGGGAATATCCATTTTTTTCAGAATAAGACTATAGAGATTCCGGAAAAAGAAGGCAGATTGAAGTACGTACAAATATTGGATCACAATGATGAAATTCATGTAAAAGATGGAGACATAATCATTATCAAAGAAACGCTATTGAGCAAAATAGCGAATATCGTTTTTATAGTTTCCCTGCTTTATTTCTTGTTCGTCATTAACTACAGACCACAAAGAGAATCTGATCTCTACGTCCAATTAGGTGAAGCTACACTTCCAATCTTCCTGATTATACTTCTCATGGTCGGTCTATCTTCGTTCTTTTTTAATTCTCACAAGCTCGTGGTAGAGGACAAGACAGACCGAAGTAACCAAAGCTGAATCACTATCAATGCGTTTTTCTATTAAGCATGTATACTGGCAAGTGAGAATAGAAAGAGGCGGAGATACAATGAAGCAGTACTACAGTAACGTGATTCAATATAGAGGCACCCATTATGATTTCGGCTATTTTCAAGGCGAGCAGCTGAGAGAGTCGCCGATTCTGCCCAACCGCGAAAAAGATCTAGAAAGACGTAAAAATCGGCATTATATAGTCAATCCCGAAGAATATATAAATATCATGTCAAAATACTCACCAGCCATACTCGATGAAATTTATGGACTTGCCGATGCACTGGACATGGAAATGAAAAAAGCATTCCAACTATTCGGCGGCTATTATCTGGAATATACACGAAGCGGCTGCTCCATTTTCACGGATAGCGACTTCATGGTTCGCAATTATGACAGCCACCCCCGTGGATATGAGGGACGGTATACGTTTTACGAACCAACTGACCACGGATACGCCGTAATCGGACCTTCGATGCGGATTGCCGGACGGATAGATGGTATGAACGAAAAAGGACTTGTGATGGGATATAACTTCACACACAGTAAAAATTCAGGCGACGGGTTCCTATGCAGTATGATTGGCCGTCTGATTCTGGAAACATGCGCAAATGTAGATGAGGCCGTTTCATTATTGGAAGACATTCCACATAGGCATTCATTCAGCTATATCATTCTCGATCCAGAAGGCGTATCCTACGTCGTTGAAGCATCGCCAAGGAGAGTTGCAGTCAGACAGTCCAATGTATGCACCAATCATTTCCACTTGCTGGATGAAGAAAACCGGTACCGTCAGGAAGAAACACGCGAGCGGGAAAGGACGATACAAGCCGAGCAGCAGCATGCCACCAACCCCTATCAGGCGTTTAAAGTCATGAATAACCCTGACCATGGCATATTCTCACATAAATACGATGCCTCAGCAGGAACCATACACACATCCGTCTATTTCCCTAAAGAATTGAAAGCATGGTTCGTCATTGGTCCCGACAAACAGCCAGTAATCTTTGACTTTTCAAAATGGCTGAGAGGTAATAATGTCAACGTTAAGCAAATCAAAGGAACACTCGAATACGACCGACCATTCGTGAACATGGAGAGATGAAGCAGAAAGGTTTGATTGAGCTATCATCTCTCTACCAAATCACGCATTGTCCTATCGTACTTTGCAAACATTTCGTTGGACAGATCCAGCACCTCTTCCTGTTGATCACTCTGCTTTCTGATGATGACAGAATCACCATCTGGAACAAACTCCAGACGGTCGCCCTCCTCAGCCTTCAGCGTCTCAAGAATGCTTTTCGGTATACTGACAACCATATTATCTCCAGATTTCCTCAGTTGTCTTAAAATAGCCATAAAACCCCACCCTCTCATCCAAGTGTATATAGCACTTAAAAAGGAAAATATGAAGATGAATTAAAAACCATGCTATTCCCTGCTGATCATTCTGGCTCTTAATGCTTTGAGATATGGAACATATTTGATACAAGGGATGGTAACCTCTACTATGTTATCTTCTTCATTTTAAACTTGATTTCAGTAATCGTGGTAATCTTCATAAAAGATAACATAATTTCCGATAACAGACGCACAGGTGACAAAACTCAGTAAATAGACACATTCATAGCAAAAGAACTATTTAATGGCTTCTTGTCCATGAAATCAAAAAGTATTTCCAGCCACTATTTCTGTCATGTATTTCATATAGATACAGCATTTGCAGCTACTGAATCGACAATTGTATAGTTACATTATATTGCGCTAAAACGAAAAACTCCAAAGGAAAAAATTAAATCCGTCGTCGATCATAAGACAGACCCCCTGATATTATGATAACCTGATTCAACTCCTGGTTTGCAGTAAGATCAATCTAGTAAATACTATTCATGGTAACCTTCAGCGTATCACCTTATGATGAGTTTTTCTATCTTCTTTTCAATCATTTTCCACTACAACGACATTTATATTTTGTATATTCTTATAAAATATTGTTACAGTTTAATAGCAATTTAATGAAGTATCTGTAATACTAATTTAAAGTATATAATTTTCTGATAATATGTATATCATAAAAGTCACATATGGGGTGTGGAGAATGATGGGACATAAAAATATGTACAATAAATTTCCAATCATTATGTTACTCGTTTTTATATCAGTACTTTCCGGATGCAGCGACCTGGAAGTTTTCGATCCTGGAGGTCCGGTTGCCGAAAGTCAGCGTGATCTGATCTATTACTCACTCTACTTCATGGCGGGCATCATCATTGTCGTCTATACCATTTTCACTATTTTTGTAATCAGATATCGGGCAAACCGCAAAAACAGAAAGCCATCGGATTACAAACCGGAAATGCACGGCAATCTGAAGATAGAGATTGTCTGGTTCGCAATACCCATACTTATCGTCACTCTTTTGTCCATTCCGACGATAAGCCTGATCTTCCAGCTGGAGGAGCCTCCTGCGTCCTCAGATGATCAGGAGCCTTTAGTGGTTTATGCAACTTCTGCGGATTGGAAGTGGATTTTCAGTTATCCGGAAGAGAATGTGGAGACTGTCAACCACTTATATATTCCGACTGACCGTGCGATAGAATTCAGATTGTCATCTGCAGACTCCATGGCATCCATGTGGATCCCGCGTCTCGGCGGCCAAAAATACAATATGGCCGGCATGGAAAACAGGCAGCATCTGCAGGCTGATGAAGAAGGGGTGTTCCTCGGCCGAAATGCGAACTTCACCGGAGAAGGTTTTGCAGCCCAGACATTCGAGGTCAATGCAGTGGATCATGATGAATTTGACAGTTGGGTGGACAATATCCATGAGACACAGCCTGAACTGACTCAGGAAGAATACGATGAAATTCTGGCGCCCGGGCTGGTTGATGAGATGGCCTTTTCATCCACCCATCTCGAATGGGTCGACCATGGCCGGAACGAATTCAGGGATTATTCAGCAGTCAGGCACGCCGACAAGTATGAAGAAGGCATAGATCTATACAATTACCCCGGATTCAATCCGAATGAAATCTCAGAATGATGAAAGAAGGTCACACTTATGCAATGGGATGAATTTTTTGTAACAGGGGAACCTTTAATATATATAGGTATGGTCGCAATTGTTCTGGTTTCAGCAACGATTATATTTGTCCTTACTTATTTCAAGAAATGGAAATGGCTGTGGCGGGAATGGCTTGTCACAGTCGACCATAAGAAAATCGGCATCATGTACATCCTGCTGGCACTTGCCATGTTCTTCAGGGCCGGCATCGATGCTATGATGATGCGTGTGCAGCTTGCATTTCCAGAAATGAACTTTCTGAATGCACAGCATTACAGCGAAGTCTTCACAACACACGGAACGATCATGATTTTCTTCGTGGCGATGCCGTTTCTGATCGGGCTGATGAACTTTGTTGTACCGCTACAAATCGGTGCACGCGACTTCGCATTCCCTTATTTGAATTCTGCCAGCTTCTGGTCGACATTTTTCGGTGCACTGCTGTTCAACATAGCATTCGTCATCGGCGGTGCGCCTGATGCAGGATGGTCAAACTACGCACCGCTTTCAGGGGCTGAGCTGAACCCCGGCCCCGGTATCAACTTCTATCTGCTCGGATTGCAATTGTCCGGTATCGGTACACTCGCAACCGGAATTAACCTGATGGTGACAATAGTGAGAATGCGCGCGCCCGGCATGAAGCTGTTTCAGATGCCGATTTTCACCTGGTCGACACTGATCACAACATTCCTCATCATCTTTGCATTCCCGATACTTACCGTCGCTCTGGGACTGATGACGTTGGACAGGATATTCGGTTCACACTTTTTCGCTTTAACCGGTGAGGGTATGCCGATGATGTGGACAAACCTGTTCTGGATGTGGGGACACCCTGAAGTCTATATCGTCATCCTGCCCGCTTTCGGTATTTTTTCTGAAATTATTGCCTCCTTCGCCCAGAAGCAGCTATTCGGATATAAGACGATGGTTTGGGCGATTATCGTTATTGCCGGTCTCAGCTTTGTCGTCTGGGTCCATCACTTCTTTACGATGGGGGCAGGCTCTTTCGTCAATTCAGTTTTCTCGATAACGACGATGGCTATCGCAATACCGACCGGTGTTAAGATATTCAACTGGCTGGCGACTTTATATAAATCGAAAATATTATTCAGTCCACCGATGCTCTGGTCACTCGCTTTCGTACCGAGTTTCACCATCGGCGGTGTCACAGGCGTCATGCTCGGCATGGCAGCCGCCGATTACCAGTTTCATAACACGTATTTCCTCGTATCACACTTCCATTATGTGCTGATTCCGGGCACAGTATTTGCAAGTTTTGCCGGCCTCATCTTCTGGTTTCCGAAGATGTTCGGCTATCAGTTGAATGAACGATTGAACAAGTGGGCATTCTGGCTGTTCCTGATCGGCTTCCATGTCACGTTCTTCCCGCAGTATTTCCTCGGGCTCGACGGCATGGCGAGAAGGCTGTTTACAATCGGTCCTGATTGGTTCACGTTAAACTTCATCTCAACACTTGGTGCCTTTACGATGGGCGCCGGTTTCACAGTATTCGTCTACTGCATCATATACAGCTACTTCAAGAGTACCCGTAACTTGAAAGGCGATGTCTGGGGCGTCGGCCGTACACTGGAATGGGCAACACCGACACCGATCCCTAAATATAATTTCGCAACATTGCCTGAAATCAACAGCCTTGATGCACTCATCGAGATGAAAAAATCAGGCAGAACGACATTTGAAAAAGACAAACTCGAACGGATTCATATGCCGAATGATACAGGGCAGCCTTTCATCATGATGGCAATTATGTTCTTTGCGAGCTTCTTCCTCGTATTTGAGTGGATTACACTGGCGGCTGTCGGACTCGTCGGGATCTTGATCATGATGGTGATCCGGTCATTCGACTACAGAGAAGGCTATCATTTTGAAGTGGATGAAATTGAAAAAATAGAGCATGAATCGAGGGGGGCTGAAAATGAGTCAAGATATTAGAAACCATGTCCCTTTGGAATACAGTACAGAAGACGGACAGAATAAAATCATCGGATTCTGGCTGTTCCTGGCTGGTGAAATGTCTTTATTCGGCACATTATTCGCCACCCATGCAGTATTGACAGGCCGTACAGCAGATGACCCCGGTCCTGCTGAACTGTTCCAGCCGGACATAGTGCTCGTCATGACGTTTCTGCTGCTGACAAGCAGTTTCACATGCGGGCTGGCCATCCATTTTATGAGGGAAGGTTCAAAAAAAGGGCTGATTGGCTTGCTCGTTGTGACCTTGCTGCTCGGCACCACGTTCCTGGGCCTCGAAATATACGAGTTTGTCCATTACGTGAGTGAAGGCGTATCACTGCAATCCAGTGCATACTGGTCTGCTTTCTTCACACTGACAGGCACACACGGGCTGCACGTTACACTCGGTATAGTATGGATGATACTGTTGATCATTCAGATCACGCAGCACGGGCTGACGCCGGTGACAACAAGGAAGGCATTCATCGTCAGCTTATACTGGCACTTTTTGGATGTCATCTGGATATTCATCTTTTCTGCAGTCTATATGCTGGGGATGGTGATATAGATGGATAAGAATAAGAGGAAGTACCCGGTCAACCATCTTGTCGGATTCATATTGTCCATCGTGCTTACAATCGTTGCAGCCTGGACAGCACTTTCATCCGGATTGCCTGTAGTATGGATCGTCATCTCAGTCATGGCGCTGGCAATTATTCAGGCGCTCATACAGCTGTTCATGTTCATGCATATAATCGAGCGGGGCACGACCCACACCCCGTGGCATATGATGTTCCATGCATTCGTAATTGTAGCTATCATCGTAGCAGGATCCATCTTTACGATGTCATTCGGATTTACACATGACCACGGAGGCGGGGACCATGATTCCGAAGAAGAGATTATTGAAACAGAAGGCGCGGAACATGATGGTCACTAGCGAAAATGCATTTGATATCTGAAAAAACCAGGAATCCAATTCAGGATTCCTGGTTTTTTAGTAGATGGCATTGATCCGTCAATCGATTAGAAGATCAATAACTGATACCCAAGATACGCAGCAATTCCCCAGATGATGACTGCTGAAATTTTATTGATCGTCATGACAATCTTTCCTTCACGGTCAATCGAACGGGTGCTGCGACCAATGACTGCCAACATCAAGAAGGTTATCCAGGATACGGCGATACATGCTGTCGAAAAAGCGATCAGTTCTGATGTCTCACTGTACCTTAACGAGTTCGCACCGATGACGCCGACTGTATCGAGTATGGCGTGAGGATTCAGCAGGGACACTGAAATTGCAAACATGACCTGCTTTTTCGGACTCATCGCACCATACTTATGGAACAATGGATATCAAAATCAAATAGTGACTGTTGAACTTTTTAGATCTTCGCACAATCAATAACCATTAGAAAATTATATAGAAGTACATATTCTCTAAATCGATTAAACCTCATCAACGATGATACGCTTCATTTCTTATGATCTTATTTAGATTAACAGTCGTAATTCAAGAAATTTTCCAGTATCTTGTTATAAATCTCCGGCTGTTCCAAGTGTACGACATGACCAGCAAATGGAATGATTGACGCATGTACATTCTTATTCATTTTAGGATAGATCAATACTCCAGCGGTTTCATGTGCATTGTGTTCACCGACTATATATAAAACTGGAAGATCGAGCATTGATAAATCTGCTGTTTCATTGAAAGGATACCAATCGGACTCCTGGGTTGTTTGAAGCAGCTCTCTCCAGTTCCCTTTATGTATACTATCAAAATAAACGACAGTTTCAGGGTCTTTAAGCAACTTTTCTGTATGTTCTATGTCCTTCTTGTTCATTTCTACCCAGTCTGAAGGTTTTTCTGGAATGATACCGGATAAAGTTAGAGTTTTCACCTTCTCTGGAAATTTCTTAGCAAAGATAAGCCCGACAAGTGCACCTAACGAACAACCAACAATGTGTGTGGATTCTACATCTAATGATTCAAGTGTTTCCGCCAAGTCTTCTGCAGAGTTGTTAAAGTAATTGTTCACATCATTCGAGACAGATTTACCATGCCCACGTAGATCCGGCAGTATCACTTGATAGTCATCTTTGAAATATTTTCGTTGTATATCCAATTCAGTGCTTCCTGTCTGCAGTCCGGTATGTAGAAAAACGATCGGTTCTCCACCTCCGGATACTTCTGTATGTAAAATCATATAGTGGCTCCTTTTTCTTTATTCACTGAGTAATCATCGTATCTACCCTTTCGCTTCACCAAGCTGAACTCTGCATTGTCTACCTCTCTCATTTATAATCAAGATAACTAGATTTCTCGCATAGGACGACTTATTGACTCACGTCTTAAATGAAAGGTGGATCCACATGACAAGACAAACCACTAAAAAGGACTGGATTGACAGTAGCATCGGTCTTGGAATGATTGCAGGCTGTCTGGTCGGCATACTTGCAGCTCTGTTCATAAATCCATCAATCATGGTCTTTACGATTCCTCCAGGTTCAGCTATCGGCTTGCTGGTCGGCATTGTGATACAAGCCATCTATGGCAGTCATAATCAGCACGACAAATAGCCATGCCACCTAGTTGTTAGGTGGCATGGTGTTATTGAGCACTGTCATGGAAATGGCTGTGGTTGTTGCAATCATGATTGCCGCTTCCATCTGCTCGATGGATTTGTTGATGGCGACGTCGTATTCGCTCTCGGCTGCAATTTTCTCGATCCGCTTCTCTGCGGTTTCTTTTTTCTCTTCACCGAATACTTCGGCTGTGAGGTTGCATATCTTAATCAGGTTCAACAGGATGCCGGCGAGCGGGTCGGGTGTTTCATTATCGAACACAATCCTTTGAAGCCTGCTCCTGATTTCCTGCTCGACTCTGCCGTCTGCCTCCGGGTGCATTTTCTGGTTGAAGACAAATAGGATTTTCTTGGATTCTTCTTTCAGTATCCCCTTCTCCACTAACGATTGGATGATTTCTTTCTTGATGTTATGCATCTTGAACGGCAGGCGGTCCATCCAATATTCGATCTTCTCCGGCTTCTTGGCATTCTCGATTTCATCGAGGACTGTTTCAAAATAAGGCACGCCTGTCGGTGTGCGGTCGATGACGACCACTTTTTCGTCCTGCAGTTCGATGCGTTCCATCAGTGTCAATTCGGAAAGGATGGCGCCGGTGAAGCCATATTCCATCGAGTCGGCTGTAGATACTTGTGTGCCCTTATCGTCGTCTGTTGCAAGCAGCAGCAGTGCTTCTGCAATTGTAAACATAAGATCTCCTCCTATTTTCAAATTTTATAGAAAGTGGTACATATCCCTTTTCCTACTGTCGAAAATCGGCACTTCCTTGCGGATTTTAGCGACTTCATCGCCATCAACCCTGCCGGTCAATACAGCATCGCCATGGTCTGCCGCTTCATCGATACTCCCTCCGAACGGCCCGATGATCATGGAGCGCCCGGCATATTCCTGAGTGCCGATCTTCCCATGTGTGTCGCAAGCAATGATATACAACTGGTTCTCAATGGCCCGTGCACGAATGAGTGTCTCCCAGTGCGATTTACGCGCCATCGGCCATTCGGCCACGACGAAGATGGACGTGGCGCCTTTTAACGCCAGATCTCTGAACAGTTCGGGGAATCTGAGATCGTAGCAGATGACGATGCCGCATTTGTTGCCATCCAGCATGAACGTCTCCACTTTGTCCTCCCCGGCTGCGAGAAATTCAGGTTCATTGAGCATCGGTACGAGGTGCATCTTCGAATATTCATGCACCAGCGCACCCTTTCGGTCGATGACGAATGCAGTGTTGTAGACCTTATCCGGATCGTCCTTCAAATTGGCGACGGACCCGGCAACAATGTTGACATCATATTCCTGCGCGAGTTCGACAATGACGGACTTCGCCGGTTCGAGGTGGTGGCAGGCGTGCTCCTGTATATTTTCAAGATCATAGCTTGATGTCCACATCTCCGGCAGCACGACCACATCCGTGCCTTTCAGGTTCTCCTTTTCGAATAGCGCCTTTACCCTCTCAAGATTCGCTTCAAGGTCTCCATATACAACCTGATACTGCAGTACTTTTATATTGATAACGATCACTCCCCATATGACTATTGCCGACCCAGTTCGATGTTATAATCCGACACGATTGTATCCCCCGAGTTGATTTGCACACTGACACTGGACTCCGGATCCAGTGCCTCCATCTGTCCATAGTTCCGATATGTGCCGTCGACGTTCCAGTAGATCCGGTGCTCACCGGATTCCCCCATTATCGGCAGACTTTCTGTTGCCAGCCAGTACTTTCCAGATTCGATATGAGTGCCCACCGTATATGTTCCTGCAGGCAGCATGATGCTCCTAGTGGCTGATGCTTCCATCATATCATTTCCAATCTGTGAAATGTCGAGTTCACCATCCCGCGACTTGAACGTCAGAGTGTAGCCCGGTTTCAGATCAAACTGTGCACTTGGTGTCTCTAAGCCGATGGAGATTTCCAGGATTCTGATACCTGCGCCATCTTCAACAACAATGGCACCGGCATTCTCCATCACCGTGCCTCTATATCTCCCTGGCGCGAGGTCCTCACCGACTTTGTATGTACCCGGTTCAAGCGTCATCGTTGCACCGGCACTGCTTTCGACCGTTCCTGACAGCTCACTGCTGTCGACGAAAGGGAAACGCTCTGCAATATCATCTGCAAACAGCAGCTTGTCTTCCTGATAGGCATTGATTGCCGCCTCATTTTTCACGAAAGCCTCTCCGTCATAAGTCTCCGGCATGAGGCCGGTATAGCCGCATCCTGCAAGCCCAAACACCATCAGGAGGATTATTGCCCGCTTCATGATTCCACACCCTTGTAGATGCGAAGGTAATGTTCATACGTGCCGAGCGGACCGAGAATGACGGACTCGGAACCTGCTGCCTGCAGGCTCTTCATCAGTTTCAGCGTGTCTGCGTCCGTTAAGCTTTCTGTCGGTATGCAGATGCGCTGGTGATTCAGATACAGCGTCCCTTCCGGCAGTGCATCGAGGGATCTGTATTGGTCCGGTGCGATATTCCCCTTGATATATGTGTCCTGTGCTTCTTTGCGGTCATACGTGTAGTAGATATCGTTGTTGTTGAGAAAATAGATCTGGTCTGCGTAGTCGTCGAGATTCTCGAGCAGGTGGCTCGCGACGATGATGATCTTGCCTTCTTCCTTCACTTCCTGGAGGATTCTGCTGACGAGCTCGACATTGACCGGATCGAGTCCGTTCATGATCTCATCCATGAACATGATTTTCGTGTCTGCTGCCATCATCATGGCAAAGCACAGTCTCTGCCGCATGCCGAGGGAATAGGAGCTGACCTTGCTACGCACATAGCCCGCCATGTCCAGCCGGTCGACAATGGCATCAATGTCCCCTTTTCCCCCTTTCCAGATGTCCCGGTACATCTCGATATGTTCATAGCCGCTGAAGTTCTCATAGAGTTCGGCCTGGTCCGGGAAGAAGGTGATCTTCTCATGCAGGGCGCGTACATCCTTCGTCGTATTGCGGTAGTTTCTGCCGTCGACCCGTATTTCTCCTTTATTGATCGGAATGAAACGGATGATCGCATTGAAAAGTGTCGTCTTGCCGGTGCCGTTCGGTGCAACCAGACCGATGATGTTGCCGTCCGGTATGCTGAAGTTGATATTCTCAAGAACGACATGGCTGCCGTAGCTGATGCTTAGGTCCTTTATTTCGAGTGGCATCAGTTCTTCCTCCTTTCGAGTCTGCCTGTCCGTGTCGGAATGAGCTTGAAAATGAAATGGAACAGGATTTCAATCAGTATATAGAGCAGTACGATGGCGACGAGCATCTTCGTAATATTGACATCACCGACCTCTGCCCACTCCCCTTCAAGCACCGGCAGCAGCTGCAGGTAAAGGAACGGATTCCAGCTGCCTAGAGGTGATACGACAGTGAATATATACGGAATGAAAAAGATGGCAACTACTATGGTGATGGTCAGATAGATGTTTCTGAACACCCAGCTGAGCCCGGTCGACAACTTGATGATGATGTAGCTCAGTGCCATGGCAAGTGCCAGGGTCATGATGACATACTGCAGTATGCTGATGTATATGGCATTCTCCCCGGCGTACAGCTGCACCGGGTACATGAGTGTACCGGTGTCCGTGGACAGGCGGCTGACGAAGTATGATATGAGAACACCGATGATCAGTGTCGCCCAGATCAGTATCCAGCTGATCACTGTGCGCTGCCGCCACTGGAACTTCCAAGTATAGGGCAGCCCCTGGGTGATGCTCCAGTTGTTCTCCTGGTCCCGGCTGAACCGGTCGGCACCGAATATTGCCGCAATGATGTAGATGAAGACACCTGCGATGATGTTGACCAGTGCATGGAGCACAAGGCTTGGTGACATCGGATTCCAGTCGATGGCGACATCATTTTCATCCAGGTAATTCAAGAACTTGAGCCGGTTGTTTATTTCCGCCTCGCAAGGCATGAAGGAGAGCAGCAGCTCCTGGGATTCGAAATCATCCGCCTTGTAAAAGTAAAGCTGGTTCTCTGCCATTTCGATGCCCTGGTCGACATAGTCGCTGACAATCTCTTCAAGGCCTTCGACTGTGTTCCCTTCCTTCTCCGACAGGATGAACCGCTGCATGCCGAGTATCTGCTGCTGGCGGGCCAGACGGTCGTATATATCCTGGCCGGTCTCTGTTTCAAAATGCGCCTCCGGTATCGCTCGGAAGAGGTTCTGCGTATCCGTATACTGTGCTATCGTCTCATCGACCGGCAGCTGGATGGTCCGGTTCTGATAGAGCGTGGAATAGGTTGCAACGAATAGGAGCAGGGCAGCAAGCAGTATGCGCACTTTCCAGTCGCGTACCACTTTCAATGTTTCCCATCTGAACAGCCGCATCATCCCACCTCCCTTTCAAACTTCTGCCTGTCCATCCACTTCGCCGTCAGCAGCAGCAGGACTTCAAGGATGAGGATCGAAGCAGTCAATACGAGCGTGCCGGTCAGAAAGCTGAATCCATTGGTCATGGCAAGAAAGTTGCGTTCACCGCTCAGCACCTGGCCGAACTCAAAATAGTTGTGCGGAAAATACTGGCTGCTGATACCGAAGATGGTCGCTTCGCCGCCGCCATTGTATATGCGGTTGAAGCCGACGAGCAGGAAGCCGATGATCATGACGACAACGTCATGCCTGAATACGAGCGACAGCCATGCATTCAGACGGACGAAGAGGTAGACAAGGAGCAGGATGAATACTGCGGACATGCCAATGAAGCTACTGATTGACCGAGTTGAGAAATTTACTTGTTCCCCGCGGTAGCCTTCCTGGTAGCCATATGAAGACACGCCGAGGTCGAACGTGCCAAATCCGTAGAGGATGCCTGCCACCAGATAGTAGATAGACAGCAGTGCAGTAAATGCTGTGATCAGTATGATGAAAAGCGATACCGACTGGTACAGGATGTAGCGCCACCAGCCGAACGGCTGACCTGCTTTCAATGTACGGTGCTTCCTGTCGTCGACGAGGATTTCACTGGCGACGAATATGGTCACAAGCAGCAGGATGAGCGGCCCGTTCGTCTTCAGGAAAAGATGCAGCTGCTGGGCCGCTGTCTTCTGGTTATACATATGAAGCGTTGCATCTTCCTGTGCTGCAATGGCCTGAAGCTCCGTATTCACCACGCCGGCGTTGTAGTTTCCAAGGTGTATATCACGGTCGAAGCGTTCACTGGGCGCTTCAGCAAGCGGGGGTGTGAGTGCCGAGTGTGTTGCGAGATCGATGAGCAGCCGGATATTCCCGTTGTCTATCCCACTTTGAAATGCATAATAGCTTTCGTAGGTTTTCTTGGCGAGGCTGTATGTATTCATGCCGGTAAAGCTGTTGACCGCGATATCCCCTTCCTCGAGACGGGATTCCTTCATTCCATACTCGGCACTCAGTTCAAGTGCCAGCGCTTCCCGGTCGATGGTGGTCGGGTGCTCCTTGCTCGGCAGGTAGAGCAGCAGATAGGCGAAAATGCCCAGCAGCGTGAGAACCAGCACCAGCCGGTTCTTTCTGTTTCTCCACGTTCGTTTCAGTGTTTCCCTGAACACAGCAGTAAACATATAGGGTCTCCTCGATTTCCATTTATGGGTTTGATGCTGTATCAGTTTGCGGTGATGGTCTCAAGCTTCTTCATCTGGTTATCAAGCACCTGTTTGACAATCGGTCTGGCCCCTTTTAAAACCAGTGCGTACCGTCTGCTCTCTGCGTCGAAATGGCTTTCCACCTGTACCCTCGTCTCTTCCGGTCCTTCTGGTTCCAGTCTGAATGATGATGTGATGATTCCTTGCTTGAGTGTCGTTTTCACTTCGATGAAGCGGTTCTCTTCATACTCGGTGATGGTCGAACGGAACTGATATGTCTTATTGAGTACTTTCATCATCGTTCTGAACTTCGTGCCCACTGCACGCTTGTCTTTCGTGTTATAGATGTTGCCTGCAAAAATCGGACTCCATTCCTTCAGCTTATCGTCATCGTTGACGACCGCAAATATCTGCTCGGGTGTTCCCTTGATCCGTTCATCATAAGTATAGAGTTTCATGGTTATCTCCCTTTTAAATGCTATGTAATTATTTTCTAAAATTTTAGATATTTGTTAAAAATTATACAGTTTTCTTTTTGAATTTTCAATAATCATTGCGTTATTCCTCATTAAAACGCTATTATTATAATAAAAAGAGGTGGCTGCATGTTGAATATGAGCAGGGATCGGGACATTGCCTACAGTGATATCAAACAACTGTACATGGGCAGTGGGGATACACCGTATGAAAATAGACTCGATGCATTGCATGAAGCCATCATCCGCTCCGATTATCTGGTCACAGCATGGGATGGAGAAATGCTTGTCGGACTGCTCCGCTCTTCCGGAGACATGCAGTTCACTCAAGTCATTGCGGATTTCCTTGTGCATCCGGAGCATCATACGAAAGGCATCGCCTCGAAGCTGATGAATGCCTACATCAAGGACACTGCCGATGTGGAGAAGATCTACCTGTTCATGGACGATGGGCTGGCGAGTGCATTCACCAGAAACTGGCTCGTACATAAAGGATTCCGCATCATCAAGGATGGCGAGGACCTGTGCATCTACCTGAAACGCAATCTGGTCTCATGAACAAGAATAACCTGGAAGCTTCTGCTTCCAGGTTATTTCGTCTATATGAAATAGTTGCCGAGCACACTGTTGACGTCATGGACGACGACGAAGGCCTTCTCATCATACCGTCTGATGAGGCGCTTGAGACGGGTCAGCTGTGATTTATTGATGATGACATAGAGGATATCCTTATCCTCCTGCGTATAGAATCCCCGGCCGTTCATGATGGTTACACCGCGTCTGATTTCGCTGTTGATCATCTTGCCGAGCCGGTCCGGATGATCGGAGATGATGGTGATCGCCTTTTTAGGGTTCATCCCTTCGATGATGAAGTCCATGACCTTCATCGCGATATAGAGCGCAATGACGGTGAGCAGCACCTGCTCGAGTGTCATGACCGTGAGACCGATGGTAATGACGACTAGATCGAAGAACATGAGTGCATAGGATACGTTTACGTCCATGTACTTGTTGACGAGACGGGCAAGAATCGTCGTACCTGCCGTCGTCGCTCCGATGCGGATGATGAGTCCGATGCCGAGCCCGACGAGTGCACCGCCGAAAACAGTGTTGATCAGTATTTCGTCAGTTTCAATGCGCCATGTTTCCGTCAGCCACAGGAAGAACGATGTCAGAAAAACGACGACAATCGTGTAGTACATCGCACGCCTGCTCAGAAACTTGAATCCGACCACAAGAAGTATTCCGTTCAGCACAAAGTTCGACACAGCCGGAGAAATATCGAACGCGTAGTAGAGAATAATTGCAAGGCCAGTGACGCCACCCTCACCCAGATTACCGGCGATCATGAACGAATTGACACCGATGGCAAAAATAAAAGACCCTATGATTACCGTAGCAATATTGATCAGGGTCTGCTGGGTGATTCCGGGACCGAATGCAAGCCTTTTTTTATCAAAGTTGATGTTTTTGAGCCTTTTTCTGATCTGCACAATCATCCGCCTCCTCGTTGTTTTTATTCCACCGATACATGATATACGATAAAGGGAAATTTTTCAACTTGAGCCAGTACACTGACACTATTCCGCATGGCTCTCGGGCACATTGATCCTGATGCATGCCGGCACAAGCTCTATGTTCATGGATTCGAACGGCTGGGCGTCTCCATCGATATCCATCACCTCGAGACGGTCCGTATCAAGCGTCAGTTTCTGTGTCCGCATATAATGGACATTCTTATGCCTGGCAATTGTTCCACGCAGGGCGGCAATGATGATTTCCACAATCTCCATCGGACCGGAAGGCGTGATGTTCAGTATGTGCAGATGATGGTCATCCACCCGCGCTTCCGGCAGCAGGCGCGCGAAACTGCCGACTGAGGAGGTATTCGACACGATGGTCAGTATGGAATCCTCCATCACCTTCTCCTCAGCAGTGTCTATCTCCACCCGGTACTTCTTCATTGTGAACAATGCACGCAGGCTGGCATACAGATAGGCAAAAATGCCAAATCGGTTTTTGACTTTTGAACTGACTTTTGTAAATGATTCCATGAAGTCACCGAGTGCAATGAGATAGGCGGCATGGCGATCATTGAATCTGATGACATCTATATCCATCTCCTTCTGCGGACTGGACAGGTTCTCGATGGCTTCGTTCATATCGAGCGGGAGCCCGAGCGCACGGACATAGTCGTTGACCGTTCCTGCCGGCAGTATCGACAGACTGGAACAAGAGCCGCATTCCACCATGCCGTCGATGATTTCACCGAGCGTGCCATCGCCGCCTGCAGAGACGATCAGATCGGCATAGTCGGAGACCTCTTTGGCGAGATCCTTCGCATCGGACCCATCCGTATACAGCAGCTTCACATCGTATCCCTGTGCATGCAAGTTTCGTAGTACACCATACTCAATCGGCGGCTTTTTCTTCTTACCTGACTTCTTATTGATGATTACAGCAGCTTGTTTCATAAGTCTCCCCCATCGATGAATGTATTTACACCATTCTATAGGAATGGCAGCCGTATGTCGATTAAACCATGCCCCAAATAAAAGACATCCGGCAATGGCCGGATGTCCAAAATATAACTTTATTCTTTACGGAACCGTTAAATCCTAAAGAGATTCTGATACTGTGTTAACTACACTCTGTCGGTATCGTCTGTTCTTCTGCGTGCAGTGGCATCATCGGTTGTTCTGTCATTGACAGTGCCGTCAGTGCGGGTGTTCTCTTCATTTTCAAGAACAGGTCTTGTGCCTGGTGTATCATCTGCTGTTCTGTGCGTTGCCGGGTCAGCAGCCGGCTTGTGATTCACATCATCATGATGCGCTTCACGACGTGCGCCATCATCCGTAATCATGCCGAAGAATTTCAGACAGTAGAGTGCTGCAAGACCGACAAGGATGTAGACGACTTTGGAGAGGATGGCATCCTGTCCTCCAAATATGGAAGCAACGAGATCGAATTCGAACAGTCCGACCAGGAGCCAGTTGAGCCCACCGACAATCAGAAGTACGAGTGCAAGAATATCCAATGCTTTCATGTGCTCTCTCCTTTCTTGTCTTTACTAGTCCTTATGTTCCCTCTATGTGAGCGGGTAAACATGCGCTGTCATGTCTTCGGATATAAAAAATGGTCCCGGATTCGACCGGGACCCCCTTTATGCATCCATTCTATTTTTGTAGACTGTGCCTGCCTTGGCGACAACCTGGATATTATCATTGTCCTTCAGAGCGCCGATGTTCTCGAGTGGATTCTCCTTTGAGAAGATGAAGTCGGCAACGTAGCCTTCCTTGACCAGCCCGATATCCGTATAGCCCATGCATTCCGCCGCCGTCTTTGTGGAAGCGACGATGGCGTCACTCGGCGTCATGCCGCATTCGACCATCAGTTCCAGTTCGCGCAGGTTTGTACCGTGCTTGAACACACCGGCATCCGTACCCATGGCAATCTTGACGCCCGCCTTATAGGCACGTGTGAAGCTTTCCTTGTGGATTTCAATGACTTCCTCGGACTTCTGTACTGCCGTCTTCGACATGCCGAGCTCTTCGGCAAATTCGAGTACCGATACAGGCGCGAGCAGTGTCGGCACGAGGTATGTACCCTGATCCTTCATCATGCCGCACACTTCATCATCGAGGAAGATGCCGTGCTCGATGGAATGGATGCCCGCTTCAATGCACTGTCTGACACCTTCCAGGCCTTGGGCGTGCGCCATCACTTTGACACCATTTCTGAACTTCGCCTCCTCGACAATGACTTTCAGTTCTTCAAGTGAGAACTGGGTGAACTTCGGATGGTCGGTCGGGCTCGATACTCCACCTGTCGCGTGTACTTTGATGATGTCTGCACCGGCCCGGAGCATTTCACGCGTCTTCTTGCGTACTTCCTCCACGCCATCACAGATGCCATGCGGCATGCCCGGATGCGCCTGGATGAGGTCCGTCACGACGCCGGAATAGTTGTAGCCGTCGCCATGCCCCCCTGTGATTGTCAGTGCATTGACACTGATCTGCATGCGCGGCCCTTTGACCAGACCATCCTCGATCGCCTTCTTCAGTCCGAGGTCGCTGCCAAGCGCATCCCTTACCGTCGTCACACCTGCGTTCAGCGTGCGGTTGAGGTATTCCATCGCCGCATAGAAATTGTAGGAGAAAGGTGTCACAAGCCGCTCTTCCACTGGTTTGAATTCCGTCATCATGTGGACGTGCGTATCAATCATGCCCGGGAGCATGTACTGCCCCTGGCCGTCCAGCACTTGTGCATTTTCCGCTTCCGATTCATCTGCACCGATCGTCTTGAAACGTCCGTCTTCAATCAGGACATTCGTGCTGCTGACCAGTTCAGAACCTGTACCATCAATCAGATTGACATTTTTAATGAATAGTTTTTCCATTTTCTCCACTCCTAGTTTGTTTTTAGATCAGACTCATGATGAAGCTTGCGATGAAGACTGAAGCAACTGTAACCGTTACAAATCCACCAATCAGCATTGGTGTCACAAGTTCCTGGAATAGTGCATTTTCATCTTCCAGGTTGTCCGTTTCACTTCTGGCCACTTCCTCACAGATCAGGTAGTCGCCAGGAAAACCGATCAATGCGGTGAGTGCCACCGGAATGCCTTTATATGGGTGCCAGCCGACCAGTTTGGATGCGATGAAGCCACCCGTAATGATCCCGACTATACCGAGCCCAAGAATGGCGCCGACAGCAGGAATGTTCGTCAGCGCGTCATTCGGCGTGATGCCACCCATTGAACCAATAATAACAAATATCAGGGCAACCATCATGAAGCTGAATGAATTGGCGGACTCGAGTGCACTTTTCGGCAGCAGGTTCGTATTCAGGGCAAGAATACCGAACAGCAGGCAGAAGAGTGTATAGTGGATGCCCGTAACGTCTCCGAGAAGGATGCCGAACATGCCGAGGAGGAAGATGACAAACAGCTTGATCGTATTGTTCTTCATCAGACTGAATCGTGACAGTCCCCTCTCCTCCTCGAAACCGACGCTGTCGGATCCCGTCATGCCTTTATTTTTCATATACGCACGACCGTAGCGCTTCATGAAGAATGTGGACAGCGGCATGCCGATGACACCCTGGAATGCCTGTACAAGCACGGGGACGACAATCAGGCTCGTCATTCCAAGGTTCGTCAGCGTTTCATTGGTGATCAGCAGGGCGACGACACCGCCCGATAGCGGACCGATGCCACTTGCAGCCGTAGTAAAGTCGAACATGAGTGTGACGAGTGTAAGCACCAGCGTCAGTGCCCCCACCAGTCCGGATAGTGCGATGATGACGGCACGCCACTGCATTTTCAGAATGGAAAAACGCATGAGCGTACCCATATGTACAATCAGAGGGCCGATCAGTATTGCACCCAGCGCCGGAAGTGTGGAGAGTTCAAGAATATTTTCCGGAAATATTCCTATCCATGTAAGTATCAGAAAGCCAAGCATTGCGGTCAGCAGCATCGGAACTCTGGCCCGGGTCAGGACCGAGAGGAGTTCTCCAAATGCAATCAGCGCAAATATCATGACCGTCGCAACAATGGGTTCTTGCAGCATGATTAATTCCTCCTGGATATTTATGATGTACGTAAGTATACGCCCTGAAGGTCATGAAGGAAAGATGTTTTCTGAAAAAATAGATGATTCTGATAATGAATGCGTTTTCATTAAATAAGGGAGGCACGCAGTGTGCCCCCCTTAAAATATACTCTATTCCTTTGTATCGAAGGTATTCCGGGCAATGCTGAGTGATCGGAGCATTGCGGTCTTCTTGTAGTGGTGATCCTCGAATTTGCCGAGAATGTCGGAAACCACCTGCACACCGTCCGCAATATATTCACCCTTGTTCAGCATGATGCACTCGGTTCTTGAACCGGCGACAACGTCTGATATTTCAGAGCGTGTCGGTATGCCTGTCTTCACCAGCGATTCGACGACCTGCGTCGCCCAGATGACCGGCACATGTGCCGCTTCACAGATCCATAGCACCTCTTCCTGTATTTCCGACAGCCGCTCGTAGCCGATTTCAACAGCCAGATCACCACGTGCCAGCATGACACCGAACGGCCGTGCACCGGCTGCACGCTGGATGATATCCGGCAGGTTCCTGATGCCTTCAGGCGTTTCGATCTTTGCGATGATCGGCATATCCTGCTTCTCTTTGGTGAGCCGTTCTCCGAGTGCCGATTCTATCATGTCGATATCCTCCATATCCTTGATGAAGGAAAATGCGATAGCGTCCGCATGCTGTGCCGCGAAGTCGAGGTCCTTATAATCCTTTTCCGTCAGAACTGGCAGCTTGAAATCAAGATCAGGCAAGTTGATGCCCTTTTCGGTCTTGACCTTCACTCCGCCTTCCTTCACCGTGCGGGTGACTTCGCATATGACGCCCTGATCGACCCTTTCCTGTGCTTTTGCTTCAATATGGCCGTCATCCATCTTGATGTTCTGCCCGACTTCGACTTTACCGATCATCTCCGGCACGGAAGTATTGAGTGCAATCTCGATGTCTTTCGGCAGTGTCATCGATGTATCGCCTGAGAGCAGAAACCGTTCGCCGACATCAAGCTTCGGGCTGCGTTTTGATGTCAGAAGGTGCATGGTTCTTATTTTCGGTCCGCTGATATCCATCAGAATCCGGCAGGCCAGCCCGGTTTCATCCGCCGCCTTCCTGATGTTTTCGATCATGGCGGACCATACCGATGCATCATCATGCGCGCAGTTGATGCGTGCCATGTTCATGCCCGACTCCACCAGCTGCCTGACCAATTTATAGTTCTGCCCCGCTTCAGACGGCATCGTCACAAGTACGCGTGTATCCCGCTCTTCATGGGCGGGCCCGAAAATCTCATCCGAATTTTTTCTGAGTGCCTGGTTACGCTCGAGAAAAGAATCGGAGGAGCGGTAGTCGATATCCCCGACGTCTGCGTCTGCAATATAGCCGAGCGTGCGGACGACCGCATTCAGTGTGCCCATCACGTCCGCTTCCAGGCGGCCGAGTGATGACAGCCCCCATGGAATGAGCTTTTCCTGCAAAGCCCGCATATCTTTTCTGCGAAATGCCATATAGTAGGCCAGATTTCTGGCACTGTTACTGTACGCTTCCCTTATGCCGTCCCTGTTCCATTCACTGAAGAGGTCGTCCCCCTCATGTCTGACCGATGCCCGGACATCCATGACTTCATCGAGCAGCGGCTGTGCGTTCTTCCTGTCCATCCGTTTCACCTCATTTGCATGATTTCTTCATAGTATAGTAGTCTATACCCGCTCAACGGAAATCTACCATGATAAAAAAGCGCCCTCGGACCATGAAAGGTCCGAAAGCGCCGAATTTTACATCCCCAGTCTGAACATCAGGTGCAGGGCTTCAAGGTAGCCGATATGAAGGATCGCCCACAGTGTGAATCCGATGTAGCCATAGAGTTCAAGATCCTGGACCGAAAGTGCCGACAGTATGAAATAGAGCAGTGTCGTCACTGCTCCGACCGTCACCATGCCGGGCATATAGAGGCTTTTCTTGTAGACGTACAACCATTTGAGCACCGTGGCCAGAATGACGGATACTGCCAGATGAAGCAATACCTCAAGAACGATGCCAAAGCTGCCGCCATAGACAAAATCCACATTCAGAAGCAGTGTCGCAAGTTCCATCTCTGCTGCAAATTCAACATACGCGCATACCAGTAAAAGCAGCATGCCGGAAATGACGCCGGTCACAAGACCGGATGTTATAATTTTTCCCATGGTCGCTATCCTTTAGCAATGATTATTTCCGTTATTTTCACACTTCCATTATAGCATATGGCATTTCTGAATTTAAGTCTGTTAAAAATGCATGAATGCATATATGATAAGTGTCAGGTCAAAGGAGGGTCCCAATGCAAATTCTATCATTTGAAGAGGAAGCCAGGCATCTCGGCTTCATCACAGATTTCCTGAAAGTATTCAGAGCCGATCTCGAGATGAGACAGGGCCGCACCGCAGAGGGCATCGTCGGCACAAGATACGAGATCAACGAAAACATCTCGAATGCCATCGACTTTGAAGACGGCAACGTCATGGAATTCGTGCAGATGCTGCCGGAGATCAGAACGACTGAAATGAACTTCAACTATATTCATACAATGCTCGAACGGACGAAACGCATGATTCCAAAGCCGTATTTCGGCAAGATCACTGTCGATGGCGAAGCGATCTATATCGGTACCGGCACAATCAAGAACAAGGATAATGACATCCTGATCTATGACTGGCGGACCCCTGTTGCGAGCCTGTTCTATGAGAACCGGACCGGTGATCTGTCATATATCATCCCTGACGGCAGCAGAATCGATGCCACCGTCGAACAGAGGCGGCAGTTCATCATCGAAGACGGCACGCTCGTCAACATGTTCGACAGCGACATGTATATCGGTGATGAAATTCTCCAGAACATGATCACCGACTCATCACAGTCCCGGCTGAAGAATATCGTTTCGACCATCCAGCAGGAGCAGAATGACATCATACGGCTGCCCCTCTCTAGGGACACCCTTGTATACGGTCCACCGGGCAGCGGGAAGACATCCCTTGCGATGCAGCGGATCGCCTACCTTCTGTACCAGCACAAGAACACGCTCAACCCTGAAAATATACTGCTCGTATCCCCCAATGAAGTATTCAACGACTACTTGTCGGACGTACTGCCGGAGCTCGGCGAGAACCATGTCAAAAATACGACATTCTATCGTCTGCTGTCGCGCTTCCCCTACTTCAAAGGCAGAAACTTCGAGCACGTCTATGAGAACATACGCCGCCTGAGGGAGAGCGACTCCGGTCACGCCATATACGAATATAAAAATTCAATCGACTACTTCAGCACCCTTCATCAGTTCATCCAGTCGCTCGGTGAAGCGGGCATGGAATTCAGAAACCTCGTCGGAGAGAATGGCATGTTCTATACAAAGGAGGGGCTTGCCCACATCTTCTACAATGAACTCTCCGCCCATCCGGTCCGCAGAAGGCTCGCCAAGATGCAGGAGCGTCTGCTGTCCCGCTACACCGAGGAAATCAGAAGGCTGACGGAGGAACGGTTCAAAGCACTGCATGAGACAAACACGTACATCGGGGAAGAGAACGAACTGAAGAAGGAAGCACATGAATATGCGAAAAAGCAGCTTAGAGTGGTCCACCGTCAGATCTCACTCTTCCGTTTCGTCCATTTCGAGAAGCTGTACCTGAATTCGATTGGCGACAGGAAGTTCCGCAACCAGACGGTGCGTTCGATCAAGGAGAACGACTTTAAATATGAAGATATTGCACCGCTTCTATATCTCTATATCCATGTGCTCGGCAGGACGGACAGGCAGATCCAGCACGTGCTCATCGACGAAGTGCAGGATTATTCCAATATCCAGTACTATGTGATGCGCCATTTCTACCAGAAGGCGACATTCACAAGCCTCGGAGACCCGAATCAGCAGATCCATCCGGGGAGGAAGGACCCGCTCATCGCACGTGACCATACGGAGAAGAGATTGGAACAGTCGTACCGTTCCACCAACCAGATCAACGCTTTTCTGAACAGCATCATCCCAGGGTCCATAAAATCCGTATCGGTCGATGGGGATGAGGTGCAGAAGATACGTACAGATGACGAAATCGAATACGTCAAGGCACTGCTCCGTAATGATGAGCATCCGCAGGTGGCCATCATTACACCGACGCGGGCAGCAGCAGACGCCTACTACAAGGCGCTGGAATCGGAATTCCCGCAGATCAAGAACCTCGGGGAGACGGATACACTCTACAACCAGTCGTTCATTGTCCTGCCCTACTATCTGTCGAAAGGGTTCGAATACAATACGGTCATCCTGACCAGCGCGCATGATTATGCGGATTCAAAGCATATCCTCTATGTACTCGCATCCCGCGCTACACGGCATCTCCATCTGCTGAATCCGGAAAGTTAGAAATATCCAATATATCCTACTTTACAAGTATGTTTTAATCCATTATAATAGTTCTACTTGATTACAAATTCAAAGGAGATAACATAATGGATGCATTACTTGTCATAATCAACCTCATTGCATTCCTGCTGCTGATCGGTGCACTCGTTGTGCTGAAGCGCCGGAATGTGAAATTTTCCTACCGTGTAATGATCGGGCTGCTGATCGGGCTCGTATTCGGTGCAGCACTGCAGCTCATCTACGGCGTTGAAAACACCGTCATTACAACTACGATGGACTGGGTCGCCATCGTCGGCAGCGGATTCGTCAGACTGCTGCAGATGATCGTCATGCCGCTGATCTTCATCTCGATCCTGAGTGCTTTTGCGAAAATGGACATCCAGGAGAAATTCCTGAAATCCGGTCTCAAGATCATCGGTATCCTGCTCGGCACAACAGCCATCGCCGCTGCGATCGGCATCACTACAGCACTCGTCTTCAATCTGGATGCTTCCAGCCTGAACCTGGGTGAAGCGGAAAACGAACGTGCACTGTCACTGGAAAGCACTGCTTCCGAAGTACAGGATCAGACACTGCCACAGCAGCTCGTTTCCCTGCTGCCGGCCAATCCGTTCCTTGACTTCACCGGAGATCGTGCAACTTCCACAATTGCTGTCGTATTCTTCGCCATATTCCTTGGCGTAAGCTTCGTCCGTCTCATGCAACGCAACCCGGAAAGTGGCGACAAGATCAGACAGGGTCTCATTGCCCTGAACGACTGGGTCATGCAGCTTGTCAAACTGGTACTGGCTCTGACACCATATGGTATCCTTGCCATCATGACATCCACCGTCGCAACAAGTGATTTCCAGGCCATCTACGATCTTGGACTGTTCGTCATTGCTTCCTACGCAGCACTGATCACGATGTACATCATCCACCTGCTGCTGATCTCACTCACGGGACTGAATCCGGTGCAGTACTTCAAGAAAACATCCGAAGCACTGCTGTTTGCCTTCACTTCCCGCTCGAGTGCAGGTACACTGCCACTCAACATACAGACGCAGCGTACTAGACTTGGCATTCCTGCAAGCATCGCCAACTTCTCAGGCAGCTTCGGGCTGTCCATCGGACAGAACGGCTGCGCAGGCATCTACCCGGCAATGCTCGGCATCATGATTGCCCCGGCCGCCGGTGTTGAAATCAACGCGCAGTTCATCCTGACACTGATCGCTGTGACCGTCATTGCTTCACTCGGTATTGCAGGTGTTGGTGGCGGTGCAACATTTGCAGCCATCATCGTCCTGTCCGCGATGAATCTGCCGGTCGCACTGGCCGCTGTCCTCATCTCCATCGAACCACTGATCGACATGGGCAGAACCGCACTCAATGTCAACGGTTCAATGACAGCAGGCACCATTACTGCCAAAACGAACGGCACACTGGACAAGAGCGTATATAATGATGAAAACTATGGTGAGCTTGCAGCAGAAGCATAATATCAGCCGGTACCCTTATGGTACCGGTTTTTCTTTTGAAATTTTTTAATCTTTAATTTCAAAAAATATTACTTCTAATTTGTGATTGTATTACAGAAGAAACACTTCTTTGACATAGCCGCCTTCCCCTATCCCCCTACCGTCTCCACTGAGAAGAAGATTCAACCGCAATGATACCAACGATATGGCTTATGTTCACTTTTTATCAAAAGTATCCTTAATCCTTGCTGCTCCTCCATTTTAATGCGTTATGCATTGAACACTTAAAAATAAATTACTGATTATTACTACTTCTCCATAGCATTTCACTTCTTCTTTGATATAATGTAGTCATAAATGAATATTCACAATATTATATATGAACGGGGGATGTAGCATGAAGAAATATTTACTGCTTATTGTCATGTCGATACTACTGCTGAGCGCCTGTGGTGGTTTTCAGATTGGAGGCGGTTCTGAGGAGCCGGCTTCTACGGAGACCGACAATGCTTCAGGGGATACTGCTGACAGCGGCTCCGAAGCATCTGGAAGCGGAGAAAAGATTACACTTGATTTCTGGACTTTCTGGGGCTCAGAACAAAGACGCCCAATCGTCGATCAGATCATAGAGGACTTCAATAATTCCCAGGAGGAAATAGAAGTCCAGCATACTTACGTGCCTTGGGGAGACATCTGGACGAAGAACCTTGCGGCCATTGCTGCAGGAGATCCGCCCGATGTCATCATCAACGACATCAACACGGTGAAGCTGAGAGCCCAGGAAGGACAGATGGAGCCACTCACAGAATTCGTCGATGAAGAGGTGCAGAACCGCTTCTACGATCAGATGGCGGAAGCGACGATGTTCGACGGCGAAATGTATGCCCTGCCTTTCAACACCGACACGCAGATTCTTTTCTACAACAAGGATCTGTTCGAAGAGGCGGGACTGGATCCTGAAGACCCACCATCCACGTGGGCAGAGATGGAAGAATATGCTGCTGCACTTGATGTGCAGGAAGGGGAAAGCTACGAAACCATCGGATTCTACCCGCTTATCGGCCCGGGTTCCGATCTATGGATGCTGAATGCCCTGGGTGAAAACTACATCGATGAGGAAGGCAATGTATCCATCGATACCGAGCCTGTCCACGATACATTCAACTGGATACTCGAACAGAAGAATAAATACGGCGAAAATACGATCACGTCCATCAATTCGCAGTTTGAAAATGCCCAGCAGGATCCATTCATGGCGGGCAATATCGCGATGATGGTGCAGAATGCCAACTACTATGTACAGCTCAGGGACTTCGGGCAGGATCTGAACTTCGGAGTGGCACCACTGCCTGAGAAGGAAGAAGGCAATGGTCATACATCATGGGGTGGCGGATTTGTAGCTGAAGTGCCGAGCGGCGCCAAAAATCCGGAAGCTTCCTACCAGTTCATCGAATTCCTGACAAACCATGATACACAGCTCTACTGGGCGGAAAACAACTTCGACCTTGTCGCCAACCAGGAAGCTGCCATGGCTGCAGCTGAAAGCGAAGAATTCAGTGAAGCCGGCCAGGAAGTCTATTCACTTATGGTCGAGAACATGGATAATACACTGCTGACACCACAGCCGCTCGTTGCACCGGATTACGCCAGCACCATCAACCCGACCTTCGAATCCATCATCAGTGAAGACACCACAGTCGAAGCAGGACTCGAAAAGGCGCAGTCCGACCTTGAACGCATAGTCGAAAACAACAGATAGGTGATTTCATGTATAAAAAGAAAGAGAATCTGTATGGGTACTTGTTCATACTGCCATGGATCATCGGTTTTGTGGGGCTGACACTCGGCCCCCTCCTTTTTTCTCTCTATGGCAGTTTTACAAACTACAATGTAACCTCACAGATGGATTTTATCGGTTTCCAGAACTACAAGGAACTCTTCATGTATGACGACCTGTTCTGGACATCACTCTATAATACGATGTACTTCGTCATCTTCTCGGTTCCGCTGACTACAATGATCGCCATACTGATATCGACTCTGATGAACCAGAATATCCGTGGCATGAGGGTGTTCCGCACCATCTACTACCTGCCGGCCATACTGTCCGGTGTCGGTGTCTATCTGCTGTGGATGCAGCTGCTCGACCCGTCTACAGGACTGGTCAACCAGTTTCTCGGCCTATTCGGCATCGAAGGCCCAAACTGGCTGTTCGACCCCGAATGGTCTAAGCCGTCCCTGATCATCATGAAGCTCTGGAGTGCCGGTGGCAGCATGCTGCTGTATCTTGCCGCTATGCAGGGCGTATCAAAAGCACTCTATGAGGCGGCCATCATGGATGGCGCTTCCCGTGTGCAGATGTTCTTCAAGATTACGCTGCCCATGATCACACCGATCATCTTTTTCGATATCGTCACCAGCACAATCGGTGCTTTCCAGATATTCCAGGAAGCCTATGTAATGAGCTCCGACAACTCCGGCGCACCGCAGAACTCGCTCCTGTTCTACAATCTTTACATGTGGATCAACGCCTTCAACCTATTTGATATGGGATATGCGATGGCGATGTCGTGGATACTGTTCATCATCGTGCTCGTCCTGACCATCATCAATTTCTGGTTGGCCAGACGCTGGGTGCACTATGAGGGGGAATGACTGAATGTACAACTCCAATAAGATGAAGTTCTGGAGATCTTTCAACTTCGTTCTTCTCATCGTCGGCAGCCTGTTCATGGTTGCACCGCTGTTCTGGATGGTTTCCATATCACTGAAGTCGATGGAGGAGATCTATCGCGGGGAATTCACTTTCATCCCCCAGGATATACATTTTTCGAACTTTGTCGACATATTCCAGGCGGCACCATTCCTGACCTATTTCGTCAATACTTCCGTCATTACCGTATTTGTGGTACTGGCCAATGTTTTCGTCAATGCCTTCATTGCGTACGGCTTTGCGAAAATAAGTTTCAAAGGCCGGGACAAACTGTTCATTCTTGTTCTGTCGACCATGATGCTGCCGGGATTCATTACACTGATTCCCCAATACGTCATATTCGCAAAACTGGGACTGGTGAACACATACTATCCATTGGTTCTGCCTTCATTCTTCGGCAGTGCGTTCAACATATTCCTGCTGCGTCAGTTCTTCAAAAGTGTACCGAACAGCATGATCGAGGCCGCCAGGATGGAAGGCGCCAACCACTTCCATATATTTTTCAAGATTGCTCTGCCGATGATCAAGCCGGCACTGTTTACAGTCGCAATATTCTCATTCAATGGCGTGTGGAACGACTTCCTCGGCCCACTGCTCTACTTGAATGACGAGTCACTGTATACACTGCAGCTCGGTCTGCAAGTATTCAAGGAGCAGTCGAGTACACAATGGAACTATCTGATGGCCGGTTCACTGCTCGTCCTTCTGCCTGTCATACTTCTGTTCTTCTTTTTCCAGAAGTATTTCATCCAGGGGTCGAACATACTCGGTCAGACGGAAGACAAATAGAACGCCCATGGGCGTTCTATTTTTTTGTTATACTGGAGGAAAAATGAGGAGATAGATCATGAAATCAATGAACCCGTTTCTGACATTCCAAGGCCATGCTGAAGAGGCGCTCGGCTACTACACTGAAACTTTCAAGGATGCAGAAGTGCTGCTGCTGCAGAAATACGATGCCGGTACGCCTGAACTTGAGGGCAAAGTGGTCCAGGGGGCCATAAGAATCCACGACCAGCTCATCAGAGTGATGGACAGCCAGGTGCCACAGGAGTCCACCTTCACACCGAGCATGTCATTCTTCATTGAATGCGAAACATTCCAGGAGATGGAAATGTACTATCGTAAGCTGAAAACCAGGGGTGCCATCCATATGCCGCTCGATGACTACGGATTCTCCAGGCAGTTCGCCTGGATACAGGACCAGTTCGGCGTCACATGGCAGCTGAATCTATCCCAATAAAAAATGACCATCCCTCTTCTGTTTCAGGGCTGGTCATTCATATGGGTTTTAGCCGAACATTCTTGCAAGGAAGGATCTTTTCGTTTTGGCCACTTTCTTCTTCTCGGAAAGATAGATGGAACTCTCAGCCATTCTCTTATACTCTGCCATGCGCAGGTCTGCAGAAGCACGATCTGTTGAAAACATTTTATTTCCCCCTGAATTTTTGTAATTTATTTCATTCATACTTTTATTAATATCATTTAACTTAAGTTAAATATACCATCGTAGCGCAGGTTTATCAATTATCATGTGATATATTTACCAAAGTAAATCTATTGATAATTTTTAATAAATTTAATTAGAATATAAAATATATGTAGTATAATTTCAATTTTGTATAAGTGATGGAAAAATCATGCCAAAAAATGCATTGTTATACTCCATGTAACCGCTTTTTCTGTTTGTTCGTGCATGTTGTATTTGTTTTCTGAATACACACAATTATTGAGATACGATATAAAGTGAAAAAAGTCGTATTTTCGGATATTTTTACCGCTGTCCTGGCTGCATGTATTGTATACTGGATTCAAATACTATTAAGAATATGGAAAGGGGTAGAACGCATGTGGTGGATAGTGATGATTGTACTGATCGCTGTGGCGAGCGGTTTCGGCAGCGACTATATGAAGCATAAGCGGAAAATGGAACAGATCCGCGTCGATGTACTGAATAAGGAGATTGAACTCGAGCAGCTCAGGCAGGAGAACTATCTGCTTGAAAACCGGTCGATGCTCGAGGAGCTGGAGAAGATCAGAGCAGAAAATCGTCTATCCTATGAGAAGGATGAAAACAGACGCTGGCTGATCGAGGAAACAAAAATAAAAGAGAATTGAATGATCAATTCTCTTTGTATTCCATATCAACGTGGGGGATGCCATCTTCCAGATGTACATCGGAAGTTGTTTTGAAGCCGAATGACTGATAGAACTTCTCGAGATGGGCCTGTCCGTGCAGGTAGATCCGTTCGCCCTGATGATTTTTATGTACAAAGTCCATTGCCTGGTGCATCAGTTCCTGGCCGAGCCCCTCTTTGCGGCGGTCCTGCCTGACGATGACCCGCCCGATGGATACAGGGTCTTCATGTACGATTCTGAGATAGGCGATGATGCCGGTCTGATCCGTCTTATAGATATGGGTGCAGTGTGCATCCTTGCCATCGATTTCCTGATAGGGACACTCCTGCTCCACTACAAACACCGCCACCCTCAGCCTGTATATCTCTTCCAGCGTGTGGGTGTCGAGTGCTTCAAACTTTTTTACATGCCACATTCAAATGCCTCCTATTTCGGATTTATTCAAATAATACCATAAAAGACCGATGCATGAGCATCGGTACTTTGTATATTCTATGCAAATTGTGCGTCAAGCTCACGTGCACTTTCACGTACAGTTTCAAGGCCTTCTTCGATGATTCTTGCCGCTTCCTGTGGCATTGCATTATGCCCTTCAATAACGACTTCATTGAATATTTCCATTCCGAATACGCCACCGAAGACGGCTTTCATGTAGTTGCTGGACATATCCATGCCGCTCGCTTCAGGTGTGCTGTAGACGCCACCGCGCGCGTTCAACAGGATGATCTTCTTGTCCGTCATGAGCTGTGCCATGGAACCATCCGCATTGTATTTGAATGTGAATCCTGCAGAGTATACATAGTCGATGAACGTCTGGAGACGTGCCGGGATCGTCAGATTCCACAGTGGGAATGCAAATACAATGACATCCGCTTTTTCGAATGCGTCCATCGCTTTCTGTTTTGCATCCATCAGACGCTGCTCATCAGCATCCAATGCTTCTTCGTTCTGGATTTTGCCCAGAGCGCTGAACAGTTCGTGACCGATATATGGCATATCTTCTGCAAATACATCGTATGTTTCCATATTGAGGTTTTTATTGTCTTCTGCACCTTCCATGAATGCATCATACATTTTTGTTGAGATGCCATCAGGACGATTGTTCGCTTTGACTACAAGTACGTTCTTCATTTATATTGCCTCCAAAAGTGTGTGGTTTGATATCATGCATTTCATATGATAACAAAAAGTAATCAGGTTGTAAATAAAAAATGATTGTGTCCACCACTTTATTTCCAATTGAAGATAATATGCTTCTACAGCGGAAGATTGTTTTTATTTTTCAGTATGGCGACACTCAGAATATGCGGAATCCTGTGCCTATCATCCGGAAACTGTTCTTCCAGATAGGCTCTGATCTTGTTCAGCGTGCTCGTCCTCTGCTTTTCCTTGAAGGCGGCGATCCAGGAGACGGAGGACAGGCGTCCGAGCCATTCTTCATTCGTGAAGCGGACATCGTAATCCATCTTGTACATATCCATCAGATCGAACTTGGCATGCTTCCATTCATCGAACCATTCGACAGGGAAACTGTTGATCATCTGGGTGGCGAGCTCCTTCGTTCCTGCTGCACGAATCTGCTTGTCCGGCGAGTAGGACTGGATGATCTTCATCGACTCCTTGACTATTTTAGAGGCGGAAGTGAAGCCTGAATCAATAATGATGAGGTATCCACCGGGTTTCAGAATCCGCCGGACTTCCTCAATCGTTGCTTCGCGGTCGAACCAGTGCCATGCACGCATCACCGTGACAATATCGTAGCTGTTTGCAGGCAAGCCGGTTTTTTCGGCGTAGTTCTGTGTGAAGTTGATCCTCTGGTCACTGCCGATATGCTGCCTGCCGACTTCGATGAGTTCCGGTGATGGCTCGATGGCATCCACAATGGCACCTTTATCACTCAGCATTTTGCTGAGCAGGCCAGGTCCGGCCCCGAGATCCGCCACTTTGCTGCCGGTGACTTCAACACCCCGCTTCTCCAGTTCCCTTATCAGATTTTCAGGAATATCATTACGGAACTTCACGTACTCCTTCGCAACATTGCCAAAATTTACATTCATTTTAACTTCCTCCATAGGGATGATTTGTCTTTTAGTGCAATTATTCATGAAACAGGTTCTTTAAATGAGATTATCCGTCACCTTGTAAGGGTAAACCTCAATAAAGGAGAGTGGATATTGATATGACTAGATCCGTATTATTAATAGTGACCAACCACGGTACGATCAATGGTGACGAAAACAGGCCGACTGGGCTATGGCTCGGTGAGGCTGCAGAGCCCTATCATGTTTTCCAGAGCGCCGGCTTCAAAGTGGATATCGCATCACCGAAAGGCGGTTCCGTGCCGCTTGATCCAAACTCTTTAGGTGACGATGAAGACAAGAACAATGATGTAATCAGACTGCTGCAAACTACGAAACGTGTCAAAGACATGGTGTACGAAAGGTACGATGCAGTATTCTTTGCCGGCGGCCACGGGACGATGTACGACTTTCCGAGACAGCCGGATATCCAGAATATCATCGCCTTCTTCAAGGATGACGGTCGAGTAATATCTGCAGTGTGCCACGGACCGGCAGCATTTGTCGATGCCAAGACGAAAGATGGCAAATATGTCGTGGACGGCATCAAACTGACCGGTTTTACCAATGCGGAAGAAAAAGCGATGGAACTGCTGGATGATATGCCGTTTGCCCTCCAGTCCAAACTGGAATCCCACGGTGCAGGCTTCGTCGTCGGGGAATCGATGGAAGAGCACGTGGTCACAGATGGCAATTTCATTACCGGACAGAACCCTGCCTCAGCCGAAGCGGCAGCCAGGGCAGTCGTCAATAGATTACAGTAGGTGACTCCCCTGCCCCGGCATTATGTCGGGGTTTTTTTATGTCTCAAAATGAATGATAACATCTTTCCACAAAAAAGAGCATCCCAAGGATGCTCTTTTTGTGCCATTCTATCGATTATTCATGACCCTCTTCATTTCCTGCATTTTACCTACGTGCATCGCTTCATGCATGATTGTGAAACCGAACATCTCCTCCTGCGTTGTCATTCCCATGAATTCTTCTGGAAGTTCCTGCTGGATTGCCTCCTCTTCCACATCTTCAAGACGTGAAGGCTGTCCTTTCAGAAGTGCTTCGATTTCATCGATTGCCGGTGTCTCATCGTCGTAGTCATCAGGGCTTGTACCATACCCGAAGTATTTGACATACCTCTGGTATGTTTCATCGTTCTTGTCTGTCAGTTCTTGCGTCACCTGTTCCATCATGGTTGCCGCATGACCAAGCTGCCAGTGGAGACTGTTAGGAAATTCTGCAGCCACTGCGTGGAAATCTTCAGTTTCTACTCCTTCAAATATGGACAGTGTCCATTGCCTTACTTTCCCAAGTTCGAATAGCAATAATTCTCTACTCATCATCATTCTCCTCTTCTATAGGTGTATATTGCTTGTTTACCCTGAATGAACGATTTTATTCATCCAGTCACATTCTAGCATTATGATATAATTCGGATAGCATCGGATGTCTATCGGCATCCATATAAAATGATAGTGGAGGATTTCCTATGACACGTTTCCTGCTTAACCTGGTACTGATGGGCATCATCGCGCTCGCCATCTACTGGCTGATCATGACATTTGCACCTGCACTTGCAGGCTATGCCATTCCCCTGTCCCTGCTGCTCGGCATCACGCTCGGCTTTTTCATCTATATCACGATAGATAACCGGATTGGATGATCTCCCAAATAAATACCTTGCTTATTTCGATAATCGGAATATAATAGTAATATTGATTTTAAAGAAATAGAGGTATTTTATGGAAACAAATGAAAGATCCAAACCGGATTACCGCCTTATATTCATACTGCTCTCAGGGGCTTTCGTCGCCCTGTTGTCCAATACGTTTCTGAATGTTGCCCTGCCGTCCATAAAGGATGATTTCGGTGTGACAACATCCACAGTGCAGTGGGTTTCCACAGCCTACATGCTTGTCAGCGGCATCGTCATTCCAACGACCGCATTCCTGATGCAGCGTTTCAGCGCCAGAAAGCTGTTCCTTCTGGCCATGCTGCTCTTTTTGACCGGCTCACTGGTTGCCGGTTTCTCGCCGACGTTCATCGTTCTGATCATCGGCCGGATGGTCCAGGCCTCAGGCTCGGCTATTCTGATGCCGCTATTGATGAATGTCATGATCACCAGCTTCCCGCCAGCACAAAGAGGCACAGCAATGGGGCTCTTCAGTCTCGTCATGTTCTTTGCACCGGCAATCGGACCGACACTGTCAGGCTTCGTAGTCCAAAACTACTCCTGGCATATCCTGTTCTTCATGATGGTCCCGGTGCTTCTCATCGTCCTTGGCATCGGACGGTTCAAACTGCCTGAAACGGATACGAACTACAGTACAAAACTCGATATTCCATCCGTCATCCTGTCCACAATCGGGTTCGGCGGCATACTATACGGCTTCAGTGCAGCAGGTAACAGCGGCTGGCTCAGAGCAGATGTTCTGACTGCGCTTGTCGTCGGATTCATCGGTGTCTTCTTCTACATCAGAAAACAGACGCGCATGAGCGACCCGATGCTGAACTTCTCGGTCTACAAGTTCCCGATGTTTACGCTGTCCTCCCTGATCATCGGTGTCACCAACATGGCTCTCTTCTCCGGTATGATCCTGATGCCGATATACCTTCAGGACATTCAGGGCATATCGCCACTCGAAACAGGACTGCTGCTTCTGCCAGGTGCACTGATCATGGGACTCATGAGTCCTGTATCCGGCAAGCTGTTCGATATGTTCGGTCCAAAACGACTCGCCATATTCGGCCTGTTCCTGGCTGCATCTACAACGTTCTTCTTCAGCCAGCTCACTTTCGATACAAGCTACGGATTTCTGATCATGCTGTATTCGATCCGTGCATTCGGTCTGACACTCGTACTCACGCCTGTAATGACAAACGGTATGAACCAGCTGACACCGAAACTCACGCCGCACGGTTCATCCATCAACAGCATGCTGAACCAGGTATCCGGCGCCATCGGTACAGCTCTTCTGATCACCATCATGCAGAACAGGATGAATGCAGTGCTGAGTGGTGCAGATGCACCCGACCTTGCGGTGACCAACCAGGCGATGCTCTCAGGCATCAACCTTGCCTTCCTGATCGCCACACTGCTGCTCACCGCAGCCATGCTACTTGCGTTCCTTCTTAAACGTGTATCCACCGATGATATCGCAACGGATACTGTCACAAAAACAAGACCGATTACAGCAGAAGAGAAATAAAAATAAAGACATCCACTCTGATTTTTTTCAGAGTGGATGTCTTTTCTAGTTCTGTGACGTTGGTTTTCTTAAGGCAAACGACAGCAGCAGACCGATCAGTGAAATGATGGCTGCAACAAGGAATGCCGTATTGACACCTTCTATCATGCCTTCGAGTCCAGCTGTAGAATCTCCGGTATGGGTCATGATGGAGACAAGCAGTGCTGTACCGACTGCCCCTGCAATCTGTCGCATCGTATTATTCATCGCAGTACCGTGCGGTACCATCTGCGGTGTGAGCTGATTCAGACCGGCTGTTGTCACCGGCATCATCACCATCGCTACACCGAGCATTCTGAACACATTGACGACGGCCAGATAGGTGAATGTCGTCTCTGCCGTGATTATTGTAAACAGAAATGTCGATACCGTAACAAGGAACAGGCCGATGATGGCGAGCCACCTTGCACCGAACTTGTCAAAGAGCCTGCCGGTGACCGGACTCATGGAGCCCATGACCAATGCACCCGGCAGCAGCATCAGACCGGATTCGAATGCACTGAATCCCATCATATCCTGCATCAGGATCGGCAGGATCACTGCACCGCCGATCATGGACATGAACACGACCATGCCGAGTGCTGTTGAAATCGCAAATATCTTATCCTTGAACACTCTGAATTCGAGAATCGGCTGTTCAAGTCTGTTCTGGCGTCTGATGAAGAGGAACAGCGTCAATGCACCGAATAGGAGCGAAGCCATTACCGGTGCGCTCAGCCAACCACTGCTGCCGGCAGCGCTGAAGCCGTAGAGCAGACCACCAAAACCGAAAGTGGAAAGGATGATTGATGGTATATCAAGTTTCGGATTCGTTTTTTCAGTTACATTCTTAAGAATGTAGTACGCAACAATCAGGTCGATCACCACAATTGGAATGATGATGAAGAACAGGCCTCTCCATGGATAGTTCTCCACGAACCAGCCGGAAAGTGTCGGACCGATTGCAGGCGCGAATCCGATCACAAGACCGAATATTCCCATTGCCGTACCGCGTTTTTCTATCGGATAGACGAGGAAGATGATCGTCTGCATCAGCGGCATGATGATGCCGGCACCTGACGCCTGGAGAATTCTCCCGGCAAGCAGGACCGAGAAGTTCGGTGCAAAACCACAGACAAGCGTGCCTGCACCGAACAGCCCCATCGCTGCGAAGAATAGCGTACGGGTCGAGAACTTCCCGATCAGAAACGCGGTAATAGGAATCATGATGCCGTTCACCAGCATGAACACGGACTGCAGCCATTGCGCAACATCCGCATCGATTTCCAAGTCTTCCATGATCGGAGGAATTGCTGTGGATAACAGCGTCTGATTCAAGATGGCAGCAAATGCGCCGGAAACAAGGACAGCCATCAGCGGGAGTCGATTGAACTCCTCCTGAGACTGCTGTTCATTGGATGACATAGAAATCCTTCTTTCATTAATTAAGCAATACAGTATTTGATTGTCCAAAGACAACATTATAAATGTTGCCTGATTCGGAAACAAATATCAACTAATCTACTCAGCAGCAATCCGGCTGATTTCAGTAATCACATTGACTGCTTTCTCCATATTATCTACGGACACGTACTCGAACTTGCCATGGAAATTTTCACCGCCGGTGAAGATATTCGGTGTCGGCAGCCCTTTATAGGACAGCTGGGAGCCGTCCGTGCCGCCTCTGACCGGTTGGATGACCGGCGTGATATCGAGTTTCTCCATCGCCTGTTTGGCGTACTCGACTATTTCCATGCGCGGTTCGATCTTATCACGCATGTTGTAGTACTGGTCGGACATATCCAGAACAACACGCGCCTCGCCGTACTGGGATTTGAGCGCATCGACATGGGCCTCGACCTCCTGCTTGCGGGCTTCAAACTCATCTTTGTCGAAATCACGGATGATGAAGTTGACTTCCGTCTTCTCGACATCCCCTTTGATGCTGGTCAGATGGAAGAACCCTTCATACCCTTCCATATGCTCCGGTGTATCTTCCGCATCGAACATGGTGATGAAATCAGCCGCCATACGTCCGGCATTCACCATCTTGTTCTTTGCCGTACCCGGATGGACACTGTTGCCGATGAACGTCACTTTGGCAGCTGCAGCATTGAAGCTTTCATACTGCAGTTCACCGAGTGGCCCGCCATCCACTGTATAGGCGAAATCCGCCCCGAAACGATCCACATCGAAATGATGCGGTCCACGTCCGATCTCCTCATCCGGTGTGAAGGCGACCCTGATCTTGCCATGCCTGATGTCTTCGTTATTGATCAGGTACTCCATCGCAGTCATGATTTCAGCGATGCCGGCCTTGTTGTCGGCACCAAGCAGTGTCGTACCGTCGGTCGTCATCAGTGTGTGGCCTTTGTAGTTTTCAAGCTCCGGGAACTGGTCCGGGGAAAGGACAACATTGAGGGCATCGTTCAATACAATGTCCCCGCCCGCGTATTCCACTACTTGCGGATTGACACCGGCGCCAGTGAAGTCTGTCGCTGTATCCACGTGGGCAAGAAATCCGATAACCGGTGCATTGTCGGTATTCGCCGGCAATGTCGCCATAAGGTAGCCGTTATCATCCACTTCCACTTCCTCCATGCCGATCTCCTTCAGTTCCTGAGCGAGCAGGTTGATCAGATCCCACTGCTTGTATGTAGAGGGCACCGAGTTGCCTGAAACATCAGACTGTGTATCGATTTTTGCGTATCTTGAAAGTCTTTCAATCAGTTTGTTGCGCATGTTTCCATCTCCTATGCTTTTTATTTTATTCTATCATACCATTCGGAACTTTATTTCGATGGAACCTTCCACTGAGTGTTAAAATGAAACCATCAAATGCTTGGAGGAATGACATGGAACTTGGAATCAGTACATTTGCAGAAACATTGCCGGACCCGCATACAGGAGAGACGATTTCACATGCCGAAAGGCTGCGCGACATCATTGAAGAGATTGAACTGGCAGATCAGATCGGGCTCGATGTATACGCCGTCGGGGAGCATCATCGTGCAGATTATGCCGTTTCCGCTCCGGAAGTCGTACTGGCAGCCGGTGCTGCACGTACACAAAATATCAGATTATCCAGTGCGGTCACCGTCCTGTCTTCAGATGATCCTGTCAGAGTTCATGAACGGTTTGCCATGCTGGATGGCATTTCAAGCGGCCGTGCCGAGATCATGGCCGGCAGAGGCTCCTTCATCGAGTCCTTCCAGTTGTTCGGATACAACCTGAACGACTATGACGCCCTGTTTGAAGAAAAACTGGACCTGCTGCTGAAACTGCAGAAAGGCGGTCCAATCAGCTGGAGCGGGAACCACCGCGCACCGATGAACGGACTTGAAGTATTCCCGAGACCTGAGCAGGACCAGATTCCCATCTGGATTGCGAGCGGTGGCACACCGGACTCCACAGTGAGAGCCGGCAAGCTCGGCCTCCCGCTGGCGCTGGCCATCATCGGTGGCAGTCCGCAGAATTTCGCACCATTGGTCGAATTGTATAAACAGACTGCGGCCCAGGCCGGCCACAAAATTGAAACACTCGGCATCGCCTCCCACAGTCACGGCTTCGTATGGGACACGGACGAAGAAGCGGCAGACCTCTTCTTCCCTTCCACAGAGCAGGGCATGAACAGGATCGGCGCCGAGCGTGGCTGGGGCAACTACACGAGACGCAGCTTCGATATCGCAAAGTCCCCTAAAGGCGCTCTCTACTGCGGCAGCCCTGAAACTGTCGCCCGAAAGATCATCGATCTGCGTAAAAATGTCGGCATCAGACGCTTTCTCCTCCATACGCCGCTCGGTACAATGCCGCATGACCAGGTCATGAAGTCCATCCGCCTCTTCGGAGAGCAGGTGGCACCCATCGTCAGAGAAGAGATTGCACGGTGGGAAGGCAAATAACGCATTCATCCCCCTCGGAGCGAGGGGGATGTTTTCAGACCATCTTCTTTAGATCAAATCCATATATCAGTTCTGTGTGCTTAAACTGGCCGATTTCTATCTCTTCCTGGCCGATCTTCTGTCCACCTATTCTTTCGTAGAAGCGGCATGCCGGGTTTTCCGCCAGTACCGCAATCACCATTTTATCAAATCCGCGTTCGGCAAGATTGCCGGCGACCGCTTCAACCAGGCGTCTGCCGCCTCCCTGCCCCTGCACGGATTCATACAGATAGATGGCATACAGCTCACTGTCATACCCTTCGAAGTCTCCCGAACGTTCCGTGCCACCGATCGCAAAACCGACGACCTCGTCTGTCTCGTCTGTCAGAATAAAAATCGGGTTCTGCTCTACCGCCTGGCTCCAGACCCGCTCGCGGTCTGCGTACTTCAGGTTGTCAAGGTACGCCTCATCGACAATGCCGCGATACGTCGTACGCCAGCTGTCGACCTGTACTTTCGCAATGGCAGCAGCGTCCTCCCGGTCTGCTTTTTTCAATGTCAATTCCATATGTCCATCCCCTCCATGACTATTCTATGATAGATCGGTCTTCAGACTGCTCTGCAACTCATGACGCTCCAGTGACAGTGCAATCAGCCGGTCCAGCAGTTCGGCATAGCTGATACCGGATGCCTCAAGCAGCTTCGGGTACATGCTGATGCTGGTGAATCCGGGCAGTGTGTTGATTTCATTGACGATGATCTCCCCGTCTTCCCGCAGGAAGACATCGACACGGGACATGCCTTCGCAGTCGAGAATCCTGTAGGCATCCACTGCCGTCTTCTGGATGCGCGTACGGGTGTCATCATCGAGGCTGGCTGGAATCTCGAGCGCAGCACCGTTTTCGTCGATGTACTTCGACTCATAGGAATAGAAATCGGTATTTGCCACGATTTCACCAGGCACTGAGACGAAGGGATCTGCATTGCCGAGGACGGATACTTCGATCTCCCGTCCACGGACTGCACTCTCGATCATCACTTTCGTATCGAACTGGAATGCCAGATCCAGCGCTTCCTGGAATGTCCGTGCATCCGTCACTTTGGAGACACCGACGGAAGACCCCTGGTTTACAGGCTTGATGAACATCGGCAGTCCAAGTTCCGACTCCACCAGACCATAGTCGATTTCCTCCTTCTCACTGTGCCGGCAAAGTACCCAGTCGGCCACGTGGATGCCTTCCATTTTCAGCAGCCGCTTCGTCATATCCTTGTCCATGCAGACGGCTGAACTTCTGACGTTGCAGCCGGCATAGGGAATGTTCATCATCTGGAGGACACCCTGGACGATTCCGTCCTCACCAGCAGTGCCGTGCAGAATCGGCAGTACAGCATCCAGTGCATGCTCGCCCCGCTCCGATATGAATTGGCGGGAAGGCAGTATGGACAGGCGGACGCTATCCTTCCCATCTTCCAGCACTTCAATGCTTTCGGACTGGTCGGCAAGCAGCCACTCGCCTTTCTTCGATATGTAGATCAGACTGACCGTATAGCGGCTTTTGTCCAATGCATCCAGTACACTCTGAGCAGAGCGCAGTGAAACTTCGTGCTCCGTCGACTGTCCACCGTAGATGATACCTATATTCAACTTTTCCATACAAACACTCCTATGTCGCAATAACTTTCATCTCGCCTTTGACAGCTCGAATGTTACTCTGATTCTATCATAGAGGTGCCGTCACTTCTTCATTTTATATGCCGAGAGAACAAAATAACTGCAGCTGCATAAAATATATTGACAATTCGCACATCTATGTTAGGATTATAGACAATCTTGAATGAATTGAGTGATTGATATGACTGTAAACTACATGATAGCTCAATTGAATACGCTTTTCTTCAGCTATTTTATATAGCGTCTATATTCCATCGTGGATATAGGCGACCTATATCGATGATGGCTGATTTGAATGAATAATTTCATTCCTGGCCATTTATGAAATCTAAATGGCTGGGATTTTTATTTTTGGACCATTTGGGTTTCTCTTGTGCCGGGAGCGATCTGAATGGTCTTTTAATTTATTTATGGGAGTGGTTATGATGCTGATAGGATATCAAGGTGTGGAAGGTTCTTATAGTGAAGTTGCCTGCAGGACATTTGCCGAAGGCGGGTCCTATGCAATGAAGGGGCACGCCACGTTCAAAATACTGGTGGATGCGCTCGTCCGGGATGAAATCGACTATATTGCCCTGCCTGTCGAAAATTCGACGAGTGGGCCGATCACACGGACGATCGACTTGATGAAGTACCTCGAAGTGGACGCTGTGGAGGAGATATACGTCAAAATCGACCACTCACTGATCAGCAGAGAGCCGGTGGATATCAATACACTGACGCGGGTCTACTCCCACCCGGAGGCACTGGAACAGTGCCACGCATACTTGAGCGGGTACCCCGGCATCCAAGTGCATGAATATTCCGATACGGCGGAAGCCGTGAGAATGGTCCGGGATGCGGATGACCCGACCATTGCGGCCGTTGCCGGCAGTCATGCGGCCGAACTGTATGGCATGAATATCGTCCGCGAGAACATCAGCGACAATCCTTTCAATACGACACGCTTCCTGTTCTTCAGAAAAAGAGCGGCAGCAAGCCTACGGGAAACGAACAAGACATCGCTCTACATCGAAACCGACCACAGTGCGGGCTCACTCAGTGAAATACTCAACATCTTCAAGAAACATGGCGTCAACCTGCTGAACCTGACATCAAGACCCATCCAGCACAAGCCTTTCTCATACGGTTTCTTCATCGATATTGAAGAAGGTACCGGGGATGCACTGGACCGGGCACTCGATGATGTGTCCCGGGTCAGCAGATATATCAATATTCTCGGCACGTACCAGAAGGGGAGGATCCCCTCGTATGAAAAAGTGATGGCCAATGAATAGAATCCGCCGGATTTCCCTGCCCGCTCCATGTATAATAGAAGGGAATCAACAGGAAAGGGAATCGGTATGAATAACAATAATGCTCAAAAGCTCATCATGATTTCAATCGCCGGTGCGCTGGCATTTGCGGCACTCGGCATCTTCTGGGGCATCCTTGCCGACAGCCAGATGATCCAGTTCGATGGGTACTACTCCTTCATCAGTGTCCTCCTTTCGGTACTGTCGATGCTTGCGCTGCGGTTTATTTCCAAGGAGGATGAAAAACGGTTTCCGTTCGGCAAGGAGAGCTTCATCCCGCTGACCATCGTCATCAAGTATGTCGGTATTCTGATGCTCATCCTCATCTCCCTTGTCCAGGCCGTGATCGCCCTTTTTACGGGCGGGAATGAGATGTCGATGAGTACAGGCATCATCTATGCACTCATTTCGACCGTCGGGTGCTACGCTGCCTACTTCTACTTCCGATCAAGAGGACAGAACAATGAAATCATTGCAGCTGAAATGAACCAGTGGCGCATGGATGCGCTGCTCAGCGCCGGCGTACTTGCAGGTTTCATTTTCGGATGGTTGCTGCGCTTCACACCACTCGATGCTTTTGTACCCTATGTCGATCCCGTGATGGTCATTGTCGTGGCCGGCTACTTCATCAAAGTGCCGCTGCTTGAAATGTACACCGCACTTCGGGAACTGCTCGAGATGGCACCCCGTCATCAGATCAGCGAGCGTGTTGAAGCGGAAGTGGCATCAGTCAGTCGAAGACATGCATTCGACGACTATGCGCTCCGGCTGCAGAAGATGGGACCGAAGCTCTATATCGAGATCGAGTTCATCGTCGCCATGGACGAAGATCTGACCATCAGTGAGCAGGATATGATCCGTCATGAATTGAAAGACAGTCTGAATGAACTGCCGCTCGACCCATGGATCACTGTCGTCTTTACGCATGAACAGCAGAAATAAACACGATGCCTGGCAGGCATCGTGTTTTTTCGCGATCTATTTTCTGTATCTGATTCTGTAGTAGAGATAGTACAGGCTTGGCGTTGCGATCATCGACAGGATTGTGGAGAATGCGATTCCTGCGATGACGGTGACAGCCAGCGGCACGAACAGTGCATCACCGCCGAGAGCAACAGGCGTCAATGCAATGATGCTTGTGATGGTTGTCAGCAGGATCGGCTTGAAGCGGGCGCGCCCGCTTTCATAGATGGCTTCATTGATATCGAATGCGTCGCTCTGCCTTCTTGCTTCAATGAAATCGAGTAGTACAATCGCATTTCTGACCACAATGCCGGAAAGGGATACCATCCCCATGATGCCGAGGAAGCTGATCGGCGTCTGGGTGACAAACAGACCGATGATCCCCCCGCTGATGGCGAGGAAAATACTGAAGACAATGATCAGCGGCATGACGATGGAATTGAACTCGACTGCAATGACGAGGTAGACCAGTATGAGTATGATGCCGAACAGAATGCTGATTTCGATGAAGAAATCGGTCTGGTCTGACGTTTCCCCGCCGATGATCATTTCGCTCGAATCCGGCAGTTCATCGCGGAATGACTCGATGGTTTCATTCGCTGCTGCTTCATCCTCCGCATAGACTTGCAGTTCCACCATCCTGTCTCCGTTTCTATGATGGATGTACTTCGGACTTTCAGTTTCCGATACTTCGACAAAGTCGGAGAGCGGATAGGTTTCCGGCTGCGCTCCTGTCATTCTGACAATCTCTGTGTTCTCGATTGTTGAGGCACCGGAATACTTGAGTGTCGTCTCCCGTGGTTCTCCATCTGCAATGATGCCCTGGATCGGTATGCCTGCTGAGAGCATGTTCAGTTCATTTTTCACCTGCGAGATGGAAATGCCATTCTCTTCAAGAGCCTGATGATCGATCTGGTATGTGAGCGTTGGTATACTTTCACCCAGATTCGTCGTCACCAGTGCACCATCTTCTTCGAGCATACTTTCCAGTTCGTTTGCCTGGGCGTTGAGCTGCTCGATATCCGGTTCATACAGTTCGACTGTAACCGGTGCACTTGCCGGTGGTCCCTGGACAATCGTCTCCATGAAAATGGTCGCTTCCGGGAAAGCTTTCCTGAGCGGCGCTTCGTACTGATCAATCGTTTCCGATGCGCTCTGCTTTGTCTTATCGATTTCGAGCGCAATCTGTGCAGTATTCGGCCCCGACTGGTCGAGTGATGCACCGAAAAGGTTAGGCAGCCCTGTACCCGTGAACAACGAAGATGCTTCGACATGCGGCATTTCATTTTTTATATGATCGAGTACAGCGTTGGCGTCCTCATGTGTCTGCCCGATGGTCTGGGATTCATCAAAGATCAGATCCACTGTCACTTCGGATCGGTCCGCTTCGGGGAAGAATTCAAACGGTGTAAAACGGATCAGTCCGAGCGACAGGGCACCGATGACCAGAACAGTAAGGAATGTGATCAGTGGCCGTCTGATGATGGTCGGCAGTACTTTATCCGCGTAGAAGTCCCCACCCCGCGTGAACAGGCGTCCAAGTAGCCCTGGATATTCAGGCACCTTCCTTTGCTTCAGCAAGTATCTCGCAGCCGGCACAAACGTCAGTGCGAGCACCGTTGATACGATCATCGTCGTAATCAGTATGCTCGGCAGTGCCTTGATGAACTCCCCATTGGCACCGGACAGGAGCAGAAGCGGTGAAAACGTAAAGACGATGGCGAGCGTGGACGAAATGACCGATGGCGCCACTTCCTTCACACCATTGTAGACGCCGTCCAAACGGCCGTCACCAAGCGTAAACCGCCTCTCGATATTGTCATTGACCACAATGGAATCGTCCACCAGAATACCGAGTGCGATGATCAGTCCGATGACGGAAATCTGGTTGAGGTCCACTCCGAACCATGGCACCGGAATCAGACCGATGACAACGGACAGGACCACCGTCGTCATCACGGTGACCGAACCGGATAGCGAGAGGCCGAGTGATGTACTCAGAATGACTGCAATCAGAGCGATGGCGAGCGACATGTAGAGCCCCGTAAAGATGTCCTCCACATTCTCACGCTCGGAAGAGATGTTCGTTGCTTCGATGTCGTCCGGCAGTCCGGAAATTCCCTCGTCCACGACAGCTTCCACTTCCCGGGAGACAGAAGGTACATCTTCACCTGATGCCAGAAATACAGTAAACGAGACTGCCGGGCTCTCTTCATACTGGACGATATCTTCCGGGTCAGCCGGCTGCATTTCAATTTCCGCCATTTCTGAAAGTGGTACACCTTCTGATCCGACCCGCACCTGTTCAAGTACCGACATCGGCACTTCATCCTGGAAAGACAGGCGGATGATATCACCATTCGTTTCCTCCTGCCCAAGAATAACCGGATTCAGAGCACCTTCGATTTCGGTCAGAATTTGATTCGGATTGAGATTGGCTTCGACCATCGCACTCCGGTCGAGCGCAATGACATAGGTCTCATCCGCATAGCCTTTGACGGTGACGCCCTCGATGCCTTCCATCTGAAGCACATCTCTTTCGAGCGTTTCGAGATCGCTTCTGATATCATCAAGTGCTGCACGCTCATCTGCGTGGAACTGATAGCTCAGCAGTGGAAACCGGGTACCGATGGACCGGACTTCAGGTTCCGCGGCATTCTCAGGCAGCTCGCCCGACAGTCCACCTGCCAGGTTGTTGACGGCATTCACCACATCATTCGACTCGACTGCATCGGAAAGTTCAAGTGTCAGCACTGAAACGCCGTCCTGGGAGACGGATGATACACTATCCACTCCATCGACGCTGAAAATTTCGGCTTCCATGACCTCCGTTATATTCGTTTCGACATCCCGCTTATCAGCACCCGGCCATGCGGTCGTCACATTGATCAGGTTGACTTCAGTCTCCGGTATTTCCCGCTGATCGATGGTCAGAAATGTATAGACACCGAAAATCGCAACAGTGAAAATCAGAATGATGAACAGCAGACTGCGTCTGATGCTGGCTTCAAAAACTCTTCTCATAGGTTTTCCTCATCCCTGTATGTATCTTCAAATATCAAATAAAGCCCACCAACCTGGCAGGCTCCAACTCATAGTTCACTGTCATAGCTGAAATAGAGACCGGCCGCAAATAGTATCAGCACAGCCAGATAGCCGATGACAGTATATGAATCCGGTAATACAGTCTGCAGGCCGATCATGACCAGCAGACCCGAAGCAAAGCATATGCCTGCAGCATATTTCATTTCCAGTCCTCCTGAAAGTTGCCCTGCCAGACTATAGAATGAACGACAGAATTGCCAGCACAATCAGGACAACCACTACAATATAAATGATATTCCTCATAGTATACCTCCTCTGGATATCAATGTATTCCACTATACCCTGAAATTGGAGATATTAATTAACTCGATATTAGATTAATTATCGGATTCGATCCATGTCGTCTTCTCTTCAAATGGTGTACGCTTCACTTTGCCCTTCTCCATGTCCGGTTCTCCGAGGAAGATGAGTCCGAGGATCTCCTCACGTTCCTCAAGATTGAAGTATTCCCTGACTGGCGGTGTATCGAATATCGGTCCGCTTCTCCATATCGAAGCGATACCCATCTCATGCGCTGTAAGCAGCATGTTCTGTGTGGCAGCTGCAACTGCACAGACATCTTCAATATAGATCGCCTTCGGATCATCATCGGGAGAAAGTGCGACTACGATGACGGTCGGTGCTGCCAAAGGCTTCTGGCTGATCTTCTCGATCCGCTTCTGTCCCGCCTCCGATTCCGGTTCATCGACGCGGCCGTAGGCAACTTCCTTGAGCACTCTGGACAATGGTCTTCTGCCTTCTCCGCTCAGAACAAAGAACTTCCATGGCTCCGTATGACGGTGGTTCGGTGCCCAGATGGCTGCCTCGAGGATCTTTTCGACCTTCTCACGCTCCACCGGTACATCTTTCATCTTGGCGATACTCCGCCTGTTCTTTATAGTTTCGAAAACATTCATTTCCATTGCTCCTATACTATGTATTATAATTACTAACTATACATTACCAAACTTTGTTTTCCCTTTACAAAATAAATGACAATAATTATCACTCTCATTATGACTAGGAGGTCTACTTTTGATTTTTCTGCTTATATTCGGGACAGCCGTCGGCATGCTGGTGCCCCTGCAGACGTCGGTCAACAGCCGGCTGGCCGGCTTCACCCGCTCCCTGCTGCTCGCTTCATTCTATTCCTTTCTGACCGGTACAGTGCTGCTGATTGTAATAAACCTCATCACAAACCCGGGGAAACTGGCGCCTGCTTTCATATTTTCCCATGATTTTTCATACATATGGTTCACAGGCGGACTGCTTGGTGTCATCTACCTGACCGGAAATATCATTCTGCTTCCGAAAATCGGGGCCGCGCTGACCGTCATCATGACGGTGGCTGGCCAGATGATCATCGGCTTGATGGTAGATACTTTCGGCTGGTTCGGCGCACCCGTGCAGCCCCTCGGCCTATTCCGCATACTCGGCATCGCCATCATGATTGCCGGTATTGTATTCATGAACTACAAGAAAAGGAGCGCCCGGACAGCACAGAGCCGGTCAAACGGCTGGCTGCTGCTCGGGCTGGCCACCGGTGCACTGCCACCCATACAGACCGCAATCAACAGTGCGCTGAGATATGAAGTGTCATCGTTCTTTCTGGCTTCACTTGTATCATTTGTCGTCGGTACACTGGCTCTGCTCGTCCTGTCGCTTGCGACGGCACGCCGGCTTCGGTTCCGAACTTTCAGTGAAAGTACCGGCCGGCTGAAATGGTGGCATCTGACAGGTGGTCCGCTCGGCGCGGTGTATGTCACCACCAACATCATTCTGCTGCCCCACCTTGGTGCGACGCTGACGCTGATGAGCGTCATATTCGGCCAGATGCTGATCAGTCTCGCCATCGACCACTTCGGCCTGTTCGGCATCCATAGGCACCGCATCGATTCAAGACGCATCATCGGTGTGCTGATGATCCTCTCAGGCATCATTCTGCTGCAGATATAACGTATTAAAAAAAGCGGAGTGACTACTCCGCTTCTTCTTTTTCAGACCCTTCATTATTCGCTTTATAGATCAGGAAACCCAAACCACCCGCTGTTGCCAATGCAATGAACTGTATCAGGAAATCTGCCAGACTCGCCTCCATATGAATCCCCTTTCCAGAATTGTTAAACGCAGTATAGCACATGGTGTAAGTGTTTTCACCAAAAAAATAATGGAAATTACAATTTTTTTATTGCGGTGGTTTCGGACCGTATTTATTGGATGAACCACTCGGAAGCAATGTAAATGCAAAACCGATGATATTGACGAGTGCGATGATTACAACGACCAGTATTTTGACCCATTTCCTGACGAATTTCATGAACACGAATGGCAGCAGGAGAAATGACAGATACTGTGGCAGCTGGTACCAGCCTGAAATGCCCACATCGTGATACCTGCGTGCTGTAAGGCTGAATGAAGGCACCATGACCAGTGCCGTGAAGAGTCCATCAACCTGCCCTTTCCTGTCACGGTCCGGCAGCAGCGCAGCAACGATGGCCAGTATGATACTCGGCACCCAGTACTCCTTCCGTGTCGCCCGGCCACTGAACTGGAATGACTTTTTGAAAAAGCGTATCAGATAGTTGAACATTGGCAATCCACTCCTTGATTTATTATCATCCCGAGTATACACCAAATTGCACTTGTTTTTACATTCTCCCCCTCGGTCATATATAATTGAAGCATAATAACCACATAAGGAGCATCATGATGAAACGATTGATAATGGGTACCGTATTCACCGTTGCAGGCATCGCACACTTCAGGAAGCCTGAAAAATTTGCAAAAATCACACCCGGCTTCATCCCGTTCAAGACATTCATCGCCTATTTCACGGGTGTTCTTGAACTCGTATTCGGCATCCTGCTGCTGGTCGGCAGAATAAGGAACTGGCAGCTCTCGGGCATGCAGAAGTTCCTATGGGCCGTCTTCCCCGCCAATATCTATATGTATACACACCGGGAAAAGCTCGGCCTCAGTCATCTGCCGAAGTGGGCACTGCTCGCCAGGCTGCCGCTGCAGAACCTGATGTCCCGTATGCTTGAAGACCTGAAAAGATAGAGCACACTTAAATGTGCTCTATCTTTTTTTGCTGTGTTCTTGAAAGGGCCATCATTCTTTCAGGATAGTTCGTCATCAGTGTCTCCACGCCATGACTGAGGAGCCTCGCGGCATCTCCTGTTTCGTTCACCGTCCATACCCGGATCCGATCTTCGACCCCGGCAATCCGGCCCGGATTTTTCAGTATCGCCTTGTAGCTGATATGCAGTGCCTCGAGCGCAAGCTCCTCCATGTGATCGATCGGCCATAGCGGCACCTTGTCCGTCAGCCAGGCGATTCTCGCTTCCGGATCGATCGCCTTCATTCTGAGAATGCTCGGCATATGGAAGGATGAGTAGATGACTTTGTTCGAGTAGTTATGGTTTTCCACGATGTCGTGAACCCGCTGCTCGATGCCCTCATATTCAAATACATTGGTCTTCAGTTCTATATTCAGCTCGATGTCATGCTGCCCGACAAGGCCCATGACCTCGTCGAGAGTCGGAATCCGCTCCCCGATCCATGTATCCGCGTCGTAATTAACGAAGTCTTCGAACTCACTGCCGGCACTCAGGCCCTTCAGGGTATGAAGATCCATATCCTTGACCGCACCCCTGCCGTCGGTCGTACGGTCAACCTGTTCATCATGAATGACAACAACTTCACCATCGCGGGTCAGATGCACGTCTATCTCCAGGCCATCCACCCCGGCCTCGATCGCCTTTTTGAATGCCAGCATCGTATTTTCGGGATATTCCCCCATGGCACCTCTGTGACCATATATCTTCGTCTGCATTGGACGTCCTCCCAATCAGTATATTTTGCGGCCTGTCCTATATTGAGGTTCTGAATTTATTTTCCTATATACATACCATTTAAGCATATATGTTCTGGCCATGTTGTATATTTACATAATCTTAAAGAAATTATTGTCCATGTAATGAAAGGATCAGAGGAAAGCAGCAGATGCCTTATATGATAAACAAAAAATGGCTATCCTTGTAGATCAAGGACAGCCACTCGGTTTAATCTTACTTCAATGGACTATTCGCCACCGCGTGCCTGGTTCGCCTGCTCGATGGCCTGGTTGTAGCGTTCAACTGCGTTGCTGTATTCTTCGTCTACATCACCGCCATTATAGACGGCTTCAAGTGCTGTCTCCATCACTTTTCTGCCTTCAGGAAGCATGTCCATCAGTGCGCCCTGGGTTGCATATGAAGATGTTGTTTCCTGGAGTTGATCCACTGTCACTTGCAGCTGTGGCATTTCTTCGTGTGCCTGTACCGCCACGTCTTCGTTGTATGCTTCAGGGTTGATTGCGAAGTAGCCTGTACCGACGTGCCATTCTGCCTGGACTTGTGGTGTCTGCAGATATTTCATGAATTCCCATGCTGCGTTCTGCTCTGCTTCCGGCTTGCCGTCGATCATCCACAGGCTCGCGCCGCCGATGACGACGCCTTCACGTTCCTTTTCTCCCGGATGCGGAAGGTATGCGATACCGACTTCGAATGGTGCGTTGTCGATGACATCTCTTGAACTTGCAGAGGACTGCACGAACATGGATACGTCTTCAGCAAGGAAACCTGCCATCATGTTGTCGCCATTTGTACCATAGTTTGCGAAAGTGCCGTCGTTGACCATGTTCTCCACCCAGTTGAAAATGGATTTGCCTTCTTCTTCCGTCCAGCCGATTTCAGTTGCAGTGTCGCCACGGCCGTTGTCGTTATTCAGAAGCAGTGCTCCCTGGTTGGCGAGCAGCTGCTCCCAGAGCCAGCCGTAGGCCTGCAGTGCAAAGCCTTTCATTTCCGGATTCGATTCCGTGATTGCACGGCTTGCTTCTTCAACTTCTTCAAATGTTTCCGGTGGTGCTTCCGGATCGAGACCTGCTGCTTCAAAAGCATCCTTGTTGTAGTACATTACCGGTGTTGAGCTGTTGAATGGCATGGAGTAGAACGTGTCATCCAGCTTATAGTAGTTGATGATGTTCTCTTCGAGTGAGCTCATGTCATATCCATCCGCATCGATGAAGTCCTGGATCGGCTTGATCTGTCCACTGTTGATCATGGACATCGTACCGATTTCGAACGTCTGGATCATTGTCGGTGCGCTGTCGCTGCCTGCGACTGCATTGAATTTTGTGAGAGATTCGTCATAGCTGCCCTGATATTCCGCATTGACCTGGACTGCATCCTGGGACGCGTTGTAGTCTTCAACAATGCCGTTCAGTGCTTCCTGTCCAGCGCCTCCCATGGAGTGCCAGAATGTAACTGTCTGCGCCTCTCCGGAAGCTGCTTCTCCGCTGCTTTCCTCGGAGGATGATTCTGCGGACTCGTCTGCTTCGGCAGTGCTTTCTCCTTCTTCGCCTGAACCACAGGCTGCGAGTACGAATAGTAATCCTAAAGCAAGTAAAAACATCAGATTCTTCTTGAACAATCCAAACACTCCCTATTCCATTGATATTTATGTGGTGAATCATTGAAACCGGATTATTTCAAAGCGCCTTCCGTCAGGCCTTTCTGCAGCTTCTTCTGTCCAAGGAACAGTAGCAGCAGTGTCGGTATGATGACGATGACAGCGCCTGCCATGATGACGCCCCACTGGTTCAGCTGCTCCTGCGTCTGCATCTGCTTCAGCCCGATCTGTACTGTGCGCACATTATCATTCGTTGTCGCAAGCAGCGGCCACAGGTACATGTTCCATGAAGTCAGGAAACCATAGACACCGAGTGTCACCAGACTGGTCTTTGCCACCGGCATGACAACAGTCAGATAGAACTTGAAATCACCCATGCCGGCAATCAGGCTGGCTTCCCTCAGCTCCTTCGGAATCGTCTTGAAGTTCTGGCGCAGCAGGAATGTCCCGAAAGCCATTGCGAAGAATGGCACGGTCAGTCCGGCATAGCTGTCGATCCAGCCGAGATCCCGGATGATATGGAAGTTCGGTATGACCGAAGCTTCAAACGGTACCATCATGGTGGCAATGAAGATGTAGAACAGGATATCCCTGCCCTTGAATTCCAAAAATACAAACGCATAGGCTGCCAGGCTTGAAAGTACGAGCTGCCCGAGCATGATCAGTACCGACACGACTACACTGTTGATGAGATACTGCATGAGCGGGAACGTACTGAATGCCTGCCGGTAGTTGTCCAGTGTGAGTGATGTCGGCATGCTGCCGGTCAGAATGTCCTTGTTGGACATGAAGCTCATGACGAAAGCCATCAGTGTCGGTGCAAATATCAGCAGCGCAGACACGATCAGCAGCACATAGAATGTGATTTTCTGGCCCAGCGGCATCGTCATTGGTAATGCACCTTCTTTTCACCGAACTTGAACTGCAGTGCCGTCATCAGCAGAATCAGGATGAAGAGGATGACCGCCTGCGCACTCGCTGCACCGAACTGGTAGTTTACAAATGCTTCCCTGTAGATCGAATAGACAATGAGGTTCGTTTCATTCTGCGGACCGCCCTGGGTCAGAATATCGATCTGACCGAATGTCTGGAATGCGTTGATGATTGTGACGGTCAGCACGAAGAACAGTGTCGGTGACAGCATCGGCACAGTGATGCGCCGCAGTTTATAGAAATAGCCTGCACCATCGATATTGGCACTTTCATACAGGCTCTGGTCAATCGACTGCAGTCCGCCGAGCAGGATCAGGAAAGTGAACCCGATGTTCATCCATATGGTGGTGATGGACACTGCAACAAGCGCCCATGCCGGATCTGTCAGCCAGCCGATGCCTTCCATTCCCAGGAATCCGAGAATTTCATTCAGCAGACCCATCGTCGGATTGAAAAGATACAGCCAGAAGACCGATGCGGCAGCAACCGAAATGCCCATCGTGGATGAGAAGATCGTCCTGAAGATGCCGACGCCCTTCAGCTTCTCATTTGCTAGTACTGCCAGAAACAGACTGATGATGATTGTTGCCGGCACGATGTACAGGACAAAGAGGAAGGTTGATTTGAAGCTCTTCAGGAAAATGGATGAAGTGAAGAGTTGTATGTAGTTCTGCAGACCGACGAATACTGTGGTCGCCCCGCTCGCGTCTGTCAGAAAAAAGCTCAGATAGACGGTCTTCATCATCGGATAGAACAGGAAGACGCTGAAGAGGATGATGGAAGGCAGCAGAAACAGGATGCCTTTGATGAAATTTCTGGTTTTCGTCTTCCGTCTTTCCGCTTCGAACGCCAGCTGCATATCTTCATAGGGCTTTGTGGCCGGACTCATCGTGCTCATACCGGCACCGCCCCTTTGGACACGCGCTTCGCCGCTCTGATCAGCCTGCCGCTTCCGGTGTCGAATATGGCCAGATCTTCACAGGATATTTTCACAGGGACCATCTCACCGACTTCGATCTCCCACTGTCCAGGCCACTTGGCTGTCCAGATCTCATTGTTCAGCTCGAAGGCGATGGTCGTCTCATTGCCCAGATTCTCAACGTTGACCGCCTCCATGAAGTGTGTCGCATCCTCTTTTGTGGCATATGTCAGGTGCTCTGCACGGATGCCGACTGTAATGCTTGCATCATTCGGAATGTCCGACATGAGCGATTCGGAGGCATTGATGTTGAGTTCGTCCTCCACAATGAGCCGTCCTTCTGCTCTATTCAGCACCGCTTTGCCAAGATTCATTTTCGGCGAACCGATGAAGGAAGCCACGAAGAGATTGGCTGGTTCATTATAGAGCTCGATCGGATTGCCGACCTGCTGGATGCTGCCGTCATGAAGCACCATGATGCGGTCGCCCATCGTCATCGCCTCCACCTGGTCGTGTGTCACATACACCATGGTCAGGCCAAGGCGCTTCTGCAGCCTTCTGATTTCGACACGCATACTTGCACGCAGCTTGGCATCGAGATTCGACAGCGGCTCATCCATCAGACATACCGGCGCCTGGCTGACCACCGCACGGGCCAGTGCCACACGCTGGCGCTGGCCACCGGACAGCTCCCTCGGCTTCCTTTTCAAGTAGTCCCCGAGACCCATCATATCGGTCGTCTCGATCAGCCGTCTGCGCTGCTCTTCCTTGCCGACTTTCTTCGCCTGCAGACCGAAAAGAATATTCTGCTCGACACTCATGTGCGGATAGAGAGCATAGTTCTGGAAGACCATCGACAGATCCCTATCCTTTGGGGGAAGATGGTTGACCACCCTGTCGTCGATCTTCATGATGCCGTCCGTGATGTCCTCGAGCCCTGCAATCATCCGGAGCAGTGTACTCTTGCCCGAACCTGAAGGGCCGACGAGTACAAAGAACTCGCCTTCTCCTATTGTGAGGTTGATTTCATTGAGAACATTCTTCTGCTTGTCATACGATTTTGTGATGTCCGTCATTTCAATATTTTTCATATTCCCTCGCCTCCAAAGAGCATTTAAACATAAAAAACTTCCAAAAGTTAAAAATTTACACAACCTTTAGAATAATTAACAGTACATTCATCAAACTATTGAATTTTTTACTTTATTTACAAATTACTTGGGAATAGAAGACGTTATGATTTGACGTTCGTTCAGCAATACAGGAAAATCAGATTATAAGGATCAGGAAGTTATAATCCTTCGATTTTTGGGAATAGATAATATGGACACTTGAAAAACAAAGGAGTGGAATTCATGAATCAGGAACAATTCGACAAAGTCAAGAATGGAAAGGGATTTATCGCAGCACTCGACCAGAGTGGCGGCAGTACCCCGAAAGCACTTCTCGGATATGGTGTGCAGGAAGACGCATACTCCAATGAAGATGAAATGTTCACCCTTGTACACGAGATGCGCACGCGGATCATCACTTCACCTTCGTTCAATGCCGATCAGATTCTCGGTGCCATCCTGTTCGAACAGACGATGGATCGCGAAATCGAAGGCAAGTACACTGCCGAGTACCTGGCAGATAAAGGCATCGTGCCTTTCCTGAAAGTCGACAAGGGTCTTGCAGACGAGAAGGACGGCGTCCAGCTGATGAAGCCGATGCCGGACCTCGACCAGCTGCTTGAACGTGCAAACGAAAGAGGCATTTTCGGTACCAAGATGCGCTCCAACATCCTTGAGCCGAATGAACAGGGCATCAGGGAAGTCGTCGACCAGCAGTTCGAGGTGGCACTCCAGATCCTGAATGCCGGCCTTGTACCGATCATCGAGCCGGAGGTCAATGTCTATAGTGAGAATAAAGAGCAGTCCGAAAAGATTCTGAGAGAAGAGATCGAGAAGCACCTCGACCAGCTCGAAGCAGACCAGCAGGTCATGCTGAAGCTGTCCATTCCGACAAATGCGAATGAATACAAGTCTCTCATCGAGCATCCAAGAGTGGTCAGAGTGGTCGCCCTATCCGGTGGCTATTCAAGAGATGAGGCGAATGAAAAGCTGAAGAAGAACGAAGGACTGATTGCGAGCTTCTCCCGCGCGCTTGCAGCGGAACTGAACGTCAACCAGTCCGATGAGGAATTCGATAAGAAGCTGAAAGAAGCAGTGGATACGATCTACGATGCTTCCGTCAATAAGGAATAGCAGTACTGATGCCTCGATAAATCGTCGAGGCATCACCTTTTTTAACTTATTCGCCTTTTAGGGTGGACATACCCCTTTATATGATGTATAGTAACTGTAATAAGATTTTTAAGTATAGCAGTATCTAATTCACATGTTACAAAGAGTAATCGTGATTTGGCCGGTACTTTTTGTAACGTGTGAATTTTTTTATGTTTATACGCTTAAGATATTATTAAATTTATTTTTGGAGGTCATTTATATGACACAAGGTACAGTTAAATGGTTCAATGCAGACAAAGGTTTCGGTTTCATCGAAGTTGAAGGCGGAGACGACGTATTCGCTCACTTCTCCAACATCGAAGGCGAAGGCTACAAAACACTTGACGAAGGTCAAGCTGTAGAATTTAGCATCGAAGAAGGTCAGCGTGGACCACAAGCTGTTAACATCGTAAAACTTTAATAATATTTTAGGATATTTTAAGTAATTCATGTTAATGGAAAATCCCCTCTCATATGAGAGGGGATTTTTTTATGCCTTGATCTGGCCTGAACCTTCAACGACGTACTTGTAGCTCGTCAATGCTTCAAGTCCCATCGGTCCTCTGGCGTGGAGCTTCTGGGTACTGATGCCGATTTCCCCACCAAAGCCGAACATCTCCCCATCCGTAAAACGGGTGGATGCATTGACATAGACGGCAGCGGAATCGATATCGTCGAGAAAGGCTTCAGCGTGTGTGTAGCTGGTCGTCACAATCGCATCGGAGTGTCCGGATGAGTACTGTTCAATGTGTGCGACTGCCGCTTCATAGTCCGCCACGACCTTTACAGCAATCTCACTGGCCAGATATTCCTGGCTGTAGTCCGCGTTTGTTGCCGGTACTGCATCTTTGACGATGGCACATACCGCCGCATCTCCGTGGATCAGCACCCCTTTTTCAGCCAGTGCTTCCGATAGCACAGGCAATGCCGTGTGCGCAATGCTTTCGTCGATCAGCAGTGTCTCAAGCGCGTTGCATACTGACGGCCGCTGCGTCTTGCCGTTGACCAGTATGGATTTTGCCATCTCAAGATCCGCCTCTTCATGTACATAGAGGTGGCAGTTGCCCGTGCCGGTTTCGATAACCGGCACCGTCGCATTATCGAGTACAGTCTGGATCAGGCTGCCGCCCCCGCGTGGAATGAGACAGTCGAGCCCGTCATTGAACTTCATGAACTTTGCCGCCAGTTCCCTCGAAGGATCTGTAATGAGCTGGATGCTGTCTGCCGGGATATCCGAACCGTCAAGACCGGCCTTCAGTACCTGGACCAGTGCCCGATTGCTGTTGATCGCCTCCTTGCCGCCTCTTAGAATGACACTGTTGCCTGCTTTCAGACATAATGCAGTGGCATCGACCGTCACATTCGGGCGCGATTCATAGATGATGCCGATGACGCCGAGCGGGACACTCCTTCTCGTAATCCTGAGACCATCGGCGTTCACCCACTGCCCTTTCGATACTGCAGTCGGATCCGGCAGGCCGGCAATCTGCCTGAGGCCACTGGCCATGCCTTCAATGCGGGCCTGATTCAATGTCAGCCGCTCCACCATGGCTTCCGGATACTCAGCTTCCCTGCTGTGCATCAGATCCTTCATATTCTCCTGAAGAATAAAATCCTGCTCGGCTTCCAGTGCTTCAGCCATTTTTATGAGTGCACCGTTCTTCGCAGCCGTGCTCATCTTGCGCAGTACTTTCGCAGCAGACTTTGCGGAAACGCCCATCTTTTCAAGTGTCATATCTGTACCGACAGATCCATCTACCATCATTTTTCCTCCCCTTGCAGTGCTTTTTCACGCACATCCTTCTTGAATAGCGTACCGATCTCGCTGCCCTTCAATATATCGAAAATCTGGCATGGGTCTTCAGCACTTGTGATGATCATGCTCTTGTTGTTGTCCATCAGGTACTTGGCTGCCTTCAGTTTCGTCTCCATGCCGCCGGTTGCGAACGTGGAACCGGCGCCGTCTGCCATACCCAATATGTCATCGTCGACATTTCCGACACTTGGAATGAGCTTCGCATAGGCTGTTGTATGTGGATTGGCATCGTAGAGGCCATCGACATCACTCAATATGATCAGGAGGTCTGCATCCACGAGTTCAGTCACAACTGCAGAAAGTGTATCGTTCTCACCGAATTTTCTGCTGTAGGTCTTCTCATCTGTAGAGATGGCATCATTCTCATTGATGACGGGAATGATCTTCCTGGTCAGCAGGGAATTGATTGCGGATCTGCAGTTGACGTAGGAAATCGGGAAGTCGACGATGTCGCGGGTCATCAGAATCTGGCCGACGTACTGGTCATAGTGCTGGAAGAAGCGGCAGTAGAGGTTCATTAGGGCACACTGCCCGACGGATGCCAATGCCTGGAAGTCTGCGACTGTTTCAGGATACTCCTTTATTTTCAATGTACAGGCGCCGACACCGACAGCACCTGAAGTGACGAGTATGATTTCTTTTCCCTGCTGCTGGAGTACGGAACAGACATAGGATAGACGGTCGATCTTGCGGTAATCAATTTCTCCGGGCGACTTCATGATCGAATTTGTGCCGATCTTTATGACGATGCGTTTACTATCTTTTAGAAAATCTCGATTCATCTAATCCCCTCCCAGGAAGGTACAATTAATAATATCTATTAATTATACATAATATTGCATATAAATCCACAGTTATTTTGAATTTTTCTCAATTTTTATTTATTTTTCTGTTTCTAGTATTCTACAGCATGCGAAAAAGCCTGGAACCATACGGTTCCAGGCTTCTCTTCTATTCGCGCAGATCATCGTGTATTTCAGCAAACTTCTGTGCGGTATATTCACTCATGCCGCGATCTTCCACATTCTCCACATAGAGGCTCATGATCATATCCTTTGTGCTCTGATCATAGCCGATGAACCACCCTGTCTCTTCTCCACGGGTATCCTGGGACATCTTGTTTTCGCTCGTTCCGGTCTTGCCCGCAAATTCGGCGTAGTCCCGTTCCGCATCTTCCGGATGATTTATCCTGACCACATCCCGCATTGCCGTTTCCAGGTAGTCGAGCTTGTCCTGGCTGGCGATGTCCTCGATCTTCACTGCCTTCTCGGTCTCAAGCAGCATGTGCGGCTTGTAGACATCTCCGCCGTTGATGACTGCGCTGTAGATGGAGGTGATCTGGATCGGGGAAATCAGCAGCTCTCCCTGGCCATATCCTGTATCCGCGAGCAGTATATCCTCATCTATTGTACCCTCATTCGATACTTGGCTTGTATAGATCGGATAGTCTGTATCGTATTCCTGGCCGATGCCGAGATCCTTCATGCCCTGGATGAAAGTGTCCGCTCCAAGGCCAAGCGCCGTCCGTGCAAAGTAGATGTTGTCCGAATAGGTCAATGCCTTCTTCAGATCGAATGATTCATCCAGCACCTTATAGCGGTTCACTTCATAGCCGCCCCATGATGCATCCTGCTGCCAGCCTTTACCTGTAATCTCCATTTCAGCATCCCTGTCAAAGCCATCGGAATTCATCGCTATGATCGATGTCAGTATCTTCTGGGTCGAACCTGGAGATGTCGTACGGTTGAATTTATTCAGCAGTGGATTGCCCTCATCCGACTCGAGTGCTGCGTATTCCTCCTGCGATAGGCCGAACATGAAGTCGTATGGACTCGGGCTCGGATAGCTGACCGCAGCAAGCATTTCCCCGTTGTTCGGGTCCATGGCGACACTCGCTCCGGAATCCGATTCGAGATTATTATAGATGGTCGACTGGACTTCCCCATCCACCGTCAAGATGATATCCTCGCCGTCCTTTGGTGCCTCACTCAAGAGCTCCTCTGCAACACTGCCATTGTCGTCAATAAACTGGACGGTATAGCCCGGCTCCGGCTTCAGCCTTTCATCGTACAGCCTTTCGATGCCCCGTTTTCCGATCACATCACCGGCGCTATAGCCTTCACGCGCCTCAAGCTCCTCTGCAGTGATCGGTCCAACGTACCCGAGCAGATGGAATCCAGCTTCGCCAAGCGGATATTCCCGTTCACCTGAGGACTGGATGGTGAGCCCTTCAGCCTCGAACTCCGCCTGCGCGTCTTCATCAAAACGGTGGGCGTCCTTAAGTGGTACAAACATGCCATCCTCAATCCATGATTCATTGAAAATGCTCTGGAGGCTCTCCTCCTCCATGTCGAGTACTTCTCCAGTCTCCAGCAGCTCCGACTCGCTCATCTGGCCGGCTATGTATCCTACCGTCTCCTTCGTGCCATTGAATGCGAGCGGCTCGCCATTGCGGTCCAGTATATCACCCCTTGCACCTGAAGTCGTCTCGATGCTCAGTTCGTTGCCGGCAAGCCCCGGAATGATCATATCCGGCGTCCATTCGACGAACCAGTCATTCTCCTCCTCGTTGTAGGTGAGATCCACCTGATATTCCCTGTCTATTTCCCCGTAACGGGTATCCAGAACGAGATTGCCGGTATATGTCTGCTCGGTGTCATCTTCTGTTTCAGGTTCCACCTTCTCCAGATTTTCAAGGCTTGCCGTCTCGACACCGAGAGCCTCGAACAGCTGCTGGTTCCGCTCCACCACTTCCGCTTCAGAATATTCCTCTTTCGAAGCAGTGTTCAGAAGCGGGTATATGTCCGCGTAGTCTCCATTCTGGAAAGCTTCAGTGAACTGGTTGAGTGTTTCTTCCTCCGACTTCTGGAACAGACCCGATGCCATCAGAAAATAAGTACCCACAGCTAGCACAATTACAATCACCGGTATCGACCATAGAAATTTCTTCATCTTGACCTCCACAATTTTTAATATCCATCATTATACCAGTGATGGACAGATGCTTAAAGAGAACACAATATTTTCCTGATTGAGCCAGTTCCCAAAACCCATGTCATGCCACACAAGCATCAACGTGATAGTATGAGGGTAATCTATAAAAGAACGAGGGGATTTTATGTGTCTGATCATTTTTCAAAAGAATACCCATTCAAAATACAAACTGGTTGTTGCAGCAAACCGTGATGAATTCTACGGGCGCCCGACAGCCCCTGCCCAGTTCTGGGAGCAGCATCCCGAGATGCTGGCCGGACAGGATTTGAGTAAAGGCGGTACGTGGCTTGGACTGACGAAGCAGGGCCGCTTCGCCGCCGTCACGAATATCAGAAAGCCGGGATTTGAAAATGCCGATAAGAAATCACGCGGCGCACTAGTCAGTGATTATCTTACCGGAGACGCCACACCAGAAGCCTACCTCGATGCACTCGACAGGGAAAAGGACGACTATTCCGGATTCAATCTGCTTGTCGGCAACCAGAACGAATTGTTCTATCTGCACAATGACGGTGGCACCGTCGACAGCGTAACCGATGGCCCCCATGGCTTGAGCAACCATCATCTCGACACCCCCTGGCCGAAAGTCGTCAAAGGCCGTGAGAGGCTCGATGACTATATGCAGACTACAGAAGAGGTTGACATCGATGTCATTTTCCAGCTGCTCGCTGATTCAGAGCAGACGACAGGCGCACTGCCAGAGACAGGACTGCCCGAAACACTCGAACGCCAGCTGTCCTCAGCATTCATCAGCATTCCAGAGTACGGCACCCGGTCATCCACCGTTGTCCTCATAGACCATGACGATAACGCAACATTCGTCGAACGCACATTCACAGAAGACGGCCAGACCGGGGAAAACCGCTACACATTCAAAATCGAATCATAATAATGCATTCGGTAAATTGACCTGAATACACATATGCCTTATCATTGGTGTATAGATCATTTGCCTGACGATAGCATTCACCAGATGAATGACACATATTTCAGGTTACACATAAGATGACAAGTACCCGTCCCAACCAACGAAAGAAATATCCATAAAAGTGAGGAGGTCGTACCATGGCATATGTTATCCTGCAACCGTGTATGGCTGAAAAGTCCGGAGATTGCGTAGAAGTCTGCCCTGTCGATTGCATCGAAGAAGGACCAGACCAGTTCTACATTGATCCTGATATCTGCATCGACTGTGGCGCATGCGTCGCCGTCTGCCCAGTAGACGCAATCGTGGAAGAATACGAAATGACACCGGAAGATGAGCCATTCCTGGCCAAAGCCGAGAAATTTTTCGCGAGTAAATAAAAAATGAAACCTTGTTTGAGGGAATGTCCTCAAACAAGGTTTTTTGTTTCTGCTTCTATTTGATAATCAGGTCGAAACGATGTTTATCTGGAAGGGATCTTGCGGTTCTGCACTTGCTCCAGTGTCGGCATCCCTGTTTGAGCACCAAGCTGTTCAACTGTATAAGAAGCAGCAATATTAGATAACTCTAATGCTGTATTTATTTCGTACCCTGCCCCCAGAAAATAAGCTAAAGCTCCATTAAATGTATCGCCAGCTCCCGTCGTATCCTTTGCCTTAACAAAAGGGGCAGGGACGATATTCTCGAGAAAACTAGCTCCACGAGAGCCGAGAGTAGTAATGAATTTATTTATGAATTGTTCTGTTGAAGAAGAGGTGGATAAAATTTTTACATATTCTTCTTCATTCGGTGTCAGGTACTTACAGTTTTCTATTAGGGACTTGGATAATTCTTGTGCTGGCGCAGGGTTAATTATTAATGGGATGCTATGCTTATTACAAAATTCCGCACACCATTCAACAGTTGAGATAGGTATTTCTAGCTGTGTGAGAACTATATCACTATCAAGAAGAATCTCTTTATATCTTTGTACATATTCCACTGTTACTTCTTTATTGGCACCAGAAACAACTATAATTCGATTATCGTTATTTTGTAGTATTACATTTGCCATTCCAGTGGGCGACCCATCAGTACGATCAATTCCTTCTGTATGAATACCATGGTCACGAAAATTTTTTATTAATTTCTCTCCCAGAGAATCATTCCCAATCTTTCCTATAAAAGAAACTTTTCCTCCAAGACGTGCAGAGGCTACAGCCTGATTAGCACCCTTGCCTCCAGGAGTCATGAAGTATTTCTCTCCAAATACAGTTTCTCCTTGAGAAGGTAACTCTCCCACATGCGTAACTATGTCCATGTTTATACTTCCTATGACCGTAATTCTAGGATTCATACTTATGATCTCCCTTCTTTCTGATAATCAGTATTAACTTTTTGATCAGTGGCATTGCCAAAGTCAGAAATGCGATACTAAGTAAGATCACCGGGATAGGTTTGGTGAAAAAGATAGCGTAGGAAGCGTCCTCACTGACGACCAACGCCCTCCGAAAATTGGACTCAGCCATAGGGCCTAGTATTAGCCCTAAGATAAGAGGGCCTAGAGGATAATTGAGCCTACGGAATAGCAGACCTACAATACCACTGATGAACATCACCCATACATCGAAAATGCTGTTATTTAGTGCGTAAGATCCAACTACACTGAATAAAATAACAGAAATCCATATGTATTCTTGTTTTAGTAGTATTATGCGAGAAAAGAGCTGAGCACCTAGTAGCCCTATTACAATTACGACGATGTTTGAGATTAACAGCAATCCAAATATAGTATTTACGATATCAGGATTCTCGAGAAATAAATTGGGGCCTGGTTGAAGACCATACATCATCAATGATCCTATTAATATAGCTGTAACTGCATCCCCTGGAAGGCCAAGTGTGAGCATTGTCGTGAAGGCTCCACCGATAACTCCATTATTTGCAGTACAGGTAGCTGCCAATCCGCTCAAAGAACCATTATTAAATTCTTTTTTCTTCTCTTTCTTAGCAAATTTTTTACTTTGTTCCCACGTTACTATAGAAGCAATGTCACCACCGGCGCCTGGAATCGCTCCAATAAAAGTCGAAACGATAGAGGACATTGCAAACGGCATGGCTATCTCTTTATGCTCCTGCCGAGTGGGAAACACTCTCCCAATCTTCTTTTTTATACTTTCAATTTTCTCAGGTTTATTTAGAATCTGATCAAAAATCTCACCTATTCCGAATAAACCTATCATGATAGGTATGAATGAAATACCATCGAAGAGTGCACTTTGCTCAAATGTAAATCGGGGTGTGCTAACAATAGGATCTAAACCGATCGTAGCAATAAAAAGACCTATGAACCCGGTAAGTAGTCCCTTGGTAATAGATTTACCAGAAATACCTATCATCATCGATAACCCAAAAATAGCTAAGGCAAAATATTCAGGAGCACCAAAGCTTAATGCAAAATTGGAAATAGGCTGAGCGAGCAAAATAAGAAATATAGTACTTACAATCCCTCCCAATCCTGAATAAATTGCATTTATCCCCAGAGCTACACCAGCTTTTCCTTGTTTAGTAAGTGGATAGCCATCGAAAGTAGTTGCCATAGATGCGGGAGTACCTGGTGTATTAATGAGGATAGCAGGTATGCCACTTGCAAATAATCCAGTACAATAGATGGATATTAACATTGCAAGTCCCTGTTCGGGAGGTAGCCAAAAAGTAAGAGGAGTTAGTATTGCAATTCCCATTGTTGCCGTAAGACCTGGCAGAGCTCCTATAAACAGACCCAGAATACTACCGATCAATATGAAGGCAATAGTGCCAAATTGGAATAAATCGGCTATGGTACCCATAGAATCCTCCTTTTTAAAGGATAATATTGAATCCTTCTGTGAATATTAGATAAACAGTTAAACTTATAGCGACTGAAAATAGTAGAGAAGGAATAAGTTTCAACTTAAGAATAATACTCATTAGAAATAACGTTACGATAGAAACAATGAGAAAAGGGAAGTTACTAAAAAGCCCGACAAAAAGTAGGATAACTGCTACAAATAACAGTAATTGCTTATTAATTAACTTGCGGGATTCACCTTTGCTATCATATTTAACAGCCGAAGCTATTTCTATTACATTTAGCACTATAAGTATAAGAAGGGTGACTCTTGGAAAAAAAGCTGGCCCTACTCCCTGAGACGCAAAACTCGTCTTAAATTGAAATGTTTGCCAGAATAAGAAACTAAATGTGATGAGCAAGAATGTACTGACAATAATTCGGAGATTTTTCATAAGCAAACTCCCCTATCCTTTCTTTATTCACTTAGTTCTATACTCGGAATTAATTCACTGAAGTAATCATATTGTTCCTGAGCATACTCCATGAATTCTTCACCCGATTTATATGCCGGAATCATACCTCTATCTTCCATTAATTGTTGGAACCCTTCGCTTTCAGCTGCCTCTTCAAAAGATGATCGCAATTGCTCTAGAGCATTTTCCGGTGTTCCTTTAGGAGCAACGAACCCTCCCCATCCTGCAACAGCAAAATCATAACCAACTTCTTTCATTGTAGGAACGTCAGGAAGTTCAGGATCACGTTCTTCTCCCATGACTGCAAGAACCTTCAAATCTTCACTATCCACTCCTCCTCGAACTTCAGAAGGGCTTACAGATACTGCAGAAATATGGTCACCCATAAGGGCAGTGACTGCAGGGGCTGCTCCTTCATAAGGAACGTATTCTACATCAATTTCTGCTTCTTGAGCAAAAGCTGCGGCGGCAATATGCCAAATGGATCCTGTTCCGGAGTTTCCAATTTGGATTTTACCAGGGTTATCTTTAGCGTAAGAGACAAACTCTTCAATCGTATCGTAAGGAGCGTCTGCAGGGACGGTGATTGCCGAAGGGATGGTCATTAATTGACCAATAAATTCATAGTCTTCAGGTTTGACTTCAGCCAGTCCAAGACTTTCAAGCATGGACATTTCTACAGGAACATATCCGATTGTATATCCATTTGGTTGTGCATTTTTAGTACTCATCATCCCGGTTGCTCCGGAACCACCTGTTTTATTAGTAATAGTCAAAGGCACACCAAGTCCATCTTCCATTTCAGAAGCTACAGTCCGGGAAACGAGGTCAGAGGCACCACCTGATGAAAATGGAACAATAACCTCTATTTGATCTTCTGGGTAATTAGCTGTTTCTTCTCCTGAGGAAACATTCAAATTGCCACATGCACTGAGTATTAGTACAAAAGACAGAAAAATGAATGCGCTTACTTTTTTAGTCATATAAAATTGCTCCTTTATTTAATAGATTTGCATGATTTACCTTCAATCAATAAAGGTTTCATCACTTTATGTTGTAATTCATAATTCTCGGTGAGAACTAATCGATTTTTTAGCAGAATAGAAGACTCCATACCAATTCTTTTCATTGGTTGTGTCATTAAAGTCAGCTTGGGTTCAATTAATTCCCATTGTTCGCTGTCACCGAAAGCTATAACAGAAATATCAGTTGGTATTTGTTTATCTTGATCTCTTAAAGCTTTAAGTACTCCCTTAGTCATTGTGTTATTACATGAATAGATAGCAGTAGGTGGATTCGGATGCATAAGTAATTCAATTGTGGCTCGGTATGCAAAGTTTTCTTTAAAGTCAGCCTCTTGGAGGAGAGACGTTTCTTCGTCGAGATTATATTCTTTTATCGCTTCAATTGCTCCATACAATCTTTCTCGTCCAATAGAATTTCTTTCATGACCATAAATGATTCCTATACGCTTGTGACCAAGAGAACTTAAGTACTTAATACATTCATATGAACCGTAAAAGTTATCGTCCACAATTAAATCAGTAGCCACACCATCCACTTGGCGGTCAATGGCTATAACAGGGATACTCATATTTTGAATAGCTTCAATCATATCCTTGTTCTGTCCAGTAGGAATAATTACAAGAGCATCTACCTGTTGCTCCATTATAACTTTCAAAGAAGACCTCTCTATTTCAGGGTCGTCACTGTGGCTAAGAAGTATCATGTGGGAATCAAGAGATCGAATCATTTCCTCTACATCTTTAGCAATAGACATCAAGTAAGGGTTTGAGATATCCGATATAAGTACAGCTATTTTGTTGGACTTCGATGTTTTAAGGCTACGGGCATTGGCATTTACACTGTATCCAAGCTCCTGTATAGACTCAAGTACAACTTGCCGTGCCTGTTTACTTATATATCCTTTATTATTGATAACTTTAGAAACGGTACCTACTGATACTTCTGCATGTTCAGCCACGTCTCTTATGGTGACTTTTTTCATCTTAATACCTCCGGGTTTTTATTGTTCTAAGGCCTCTATAAAAACACGGAAAAGATTATACTTCAAACTTTTGTTTGCTTAAATTGATATTACTGTTCTCATGCATCCATTGATTAAGTTGTTCTTTCAATTGAAATTCTTCTTGTGAAGATATATTTTGTTGAGGATTTCTCACAGAACCGCCCTTAAGCCCTCTCAAATCCAATCCTTTTTTGAAGTAGGACATATTTGCTCCGGCTTTTAGTATGGAAATAACTTCATTAGCTGAGGCCTGCATCTTTCTTGCCTCTTCCCATTCACTGTTGCTGTACAACTCATATACCTTTACAAATGGCTCTGGAAAGACTCCTGAAACACCGGAAACGACACCGTCACAACCCATCGCCATAGCAGGAAGAAACAGTCCATCTGCCCCGGTCAGAATTGAAAAATCTTCTGGCGTAGCGTTCAAGTATTCATTCAGCCTAGGAAAATCTGGATAACTGTACTTCAATCCGACGATGTTTGTACATTCCTCAGCCAATTCTTTTACTACAGAAACGCTTAAATCGTTCCCCGATAGTTGAGGAATGTTGTAAAGGTATATCGGAAAGTCATCAGGAAGGGCAAAAGATATTTCCTTATAGTAGTTTTTAATCTCCACATCATTCGCACCGAAGAATACCGGGGAAACAACACCAATGCCATCTGCACCTGTTTGGAGAGCATGCCGAGCTAGTTCGAGAGTGTCTTTTGTAGTCATTCCTCCTGCATGAATAAAAACGGTAAGACGCTCCTTGTTTGAATCGATAACTTTTTCTGCAATTTTTTTTCTTTCTTCAATCGTAAGCTTAAACATTTCCCCAGTAGTTCCTAAAGGAAAGAGACAATCAACTCCTTTATCTACTAAAAAATCCGTTAGCTTTTCAACACCTTCCATATCGATGTTCTGATCTGCTGTCATTGGCGTGACCATAGCGGTTGTTACTCCATAGAGTCTTTTCATACTTACACTCCTTTTCTAAATGAATCGTTTCACTAATTAAATCGCTGATTAATAAGCTAGAAATCTTATATCTTAAATTATATACATACAAATAGTGAAACGTTTCAACATCATTATAAAGTTGCTTTTCTTATTTTGCAACCCCTTACATTTATAAAATTTATATTTTTCAGAAACTTAAGTTGGTGCATGAATACATAAATGGCTTCAAAAGTTTATTAAAAAATAGTCCACCCTGAAATTGAATTGCCTTCAATTTCAGGGTAGGCTACCTGTTTTTACAAAGCATTTTGTTTGTTCTTAGGATTTATTTTGCACTGTTCAGCTCATCAATAACCTGCTGCAGTGCTTCTTCCGGGAACTTGCCTTCACTGAAGTTCGAAAGTGCACGTAATGGCATGTATCTCATCATGGCTTCCATCATATCACCCATATCACTGCTGTCATCCATATTTTGTGTAAGTGGTGTATCCATCTGTGCCATCATTCCCTTGATGATTTCTGCCTGCTTTGGATTTTTCATCAGATCACCGATGGTCGTATTGCGATGCACTTTTTCTTCTTTCGTATGGCTACCTTCTACAGTGACTGTTTCTGAAAGTCTAAGATTCCTTGAAGATAACCCGACAGCAATCTCGAATTCTCCGCCTTCTACACGCCAGTCTTCAATTTCAACATCGTAGAAGGCAAAGGAACGTTTGTCGAGATTGAAGCTGACTGTCTGCGTTTCACCCGCCTCCAGATGCACCTTCTCAAAACCTTTCAATTCCTTTTCAGGTCGTGATATGATGCTTTCAATGTCTTTTACATAAAGCTGCACAACTTCCTTACCAGCCCGTTCTCCTGTATTCTTAACATCCACAGAGACCTTTACATGGTAGTCGCCATTTTCTGGTTCTTCCACTTCAAGATTTGCATATTCGAATGTTGTATAGCTCAAGCCATATCCGAAAGGAAATAGTGGCTCAATCTTTTTCTTAACATAGTAGCGGTAGCCCACATGGATGCCTTCCTTATATTCGACTCTGTCACCATCACCTGGAAAGTTCAGATATGAAGGATTGTCTTCGAGTTTCATCGGAAATGTTTCGGCAAGTTTACCACTCGGGTTCACATCACCATAGAGCAGCTTGGCAATAGCACCACCGAGAGCCTGTCCACCGAGATATCCTTCAAGTACAGCTTTGACTTTGGACAGCCATGGCATCTCTACAGGTGCACCATTACTCAGTACGACAACGATATTCGACTGGACTTCGGACACTGCCTCGATCAGTCGAAGCTGGTTCTCAGGCAGTGATAGATGCGTGCGGTCGTATCCTTCCGACTCGTATGCATCCGGCAGACCAAGGACCAGTACCGCTGCCTCCGCTTCTGTAGCATGCATCTTCGCTTCCTCCAGCAGCGACTCATCCGCCTCATCGCCTCCCAGTCCATAACCTTCAGAGTAACTTACTTGTGCTGTATTATCTCTGCATAATTCGTCATATATATCATCAAGCTCGGTCGGATTGATGTTCGAACTGCCTCCACCCTGGTAACGCGGCTTTCTTGCCAATGCACCGATGACAGCGAGATCCTTTTCCTTGGATATCGGAAGCATATCATCTTCATTCTTCAGAAGCACCATGCTTTCAGCTGCCACTTCACTTGCAAAGCTATGATGTACTTTTTTATCAAAGGACACATCTTCCTTCTGATGCTCTGCAACTGTGAAAATCAGTTCAAGCAGTCTTTCCACGGATTGATCCAGCTGTGCTGTTTCCAGCTCTCCATTTTCGACGGCTTTCATTATCTTTTTCTTTCCGATGCCATAAGTACCCGGCATTTCCAGTTCAAGACCAGCCTTGAGACTCGCTACTCTCTCATTGACTGCACCCCAGTCGGAGACGACGATGCCATCAAATCCCCATTCTTCCCTGAGGATTTTGGTCAGCAGCCTATGGTTTTCAGAAGCGAATGTGCCATTAACCTTATTATAGGCACTCATCACTGTCCATGGCTGACCTTTTTTAACAGCCCCTTCAAAGCTCGCGAGATAGATTTCACGTAATGTACGCTCATCGACAACCGCATCAGTAGACATGCGTCTATGCTCCTGGTTGTTGACCGCGAAATGCTTCAGGGATCCACCGACGCCCTTCTCCTGGAGGCCACTGATATGACTCGCAGCAAGTTCTTCGGATAGATAGGGATCTTCAGAAAAGTACTCAAAATTACGACCACACAGTGGTGAGCGTTTTATATTTGCACCCGGACCTAGAAGCACCCCGACTTTCTCAGCAAGCGCTTCAGTTCCGAGAGTCCGTCCCACCGCCTTCAAAAGATCGCGGTTCCACGTGCTTGCAAGTCCTGCAGCAGAAGGAAAACAAGTCGCAGGAACACTGTCGTTCAAACCCAGATGATCCGCCCCTTCCTCCTGCTTCCTCAGACCATGAGGACCATCAGTAACCAGAATGGAAGGCACACCCAGTCGCTCTATACCTTTGAAGTTCCAGAAATCAGCGCCGGAGCACATTTCAGCTTTCTCTTCCAGAGTCATCCGGCTCAATATGTCTTTGATTTTCTCGGACATTACAATTCCTCCTATGTTCTGTTTCAAATGACGCTTCTACCTTAGCATAGATGATACTGCTTCATCGTACGAAAAACTTTGGAATGAGATGTCTCTATATAAATGTAATTATATGTAAATACAGCTCTAAATTCTTCATAACTGCTCGAGTATTTGAGAAATAATGTTATCAAATGTAGCATATGAACCCTGCTATTGTATGCCCCTAACTTCCTTTGCTTTTAAAAAACTTTGATGCGACCCAGACAGGCGAAATCAGATATGCTCCAATCAAGGAATAACTGGAAATAAAAACACTTTTATCTTTCGTAGCTTCCCCTGCCTCCAGGCTGACTAGAGGTAAAGTGAAGATTGAAATGAAAAAGTAGATGGTAAGTAGTATATAGGGGAAATCCAAGTAACTACCGTTATAAAATATGCCGTCAATGATAACTATATAGAAAGCAAAAAAGAAAATACCAATGATCAAACTGAGTATTTTCATAATTCGATCCTCCATTTTTTACATCTCCTCTATTTCTAATCTTATCTAAATTCAAACAGACAATCCTATAAATGTAAATTGAAGCACCATTCCAGAACACCAAAAAAATAAGGCAGATTCGGTGAGTTTCAGCAGTATCATAAAAAGCTTGTACTCAAAAAAATATGACAGGCCTCCTGAGAGCCCTGTCATATCCTTACTTATTAAATTTATTTACATCATGCCTGGCATGCCGCCGCCCATGCCGGCACCCATGTCTCCGCCGCCATTCTCATTTGGAATGTCTGCGACGACTGCTTCTGTTGTGAGGAACATGGCTGCAACGGATCCTGCGTTCTGCAGTGCGGAACGTGTGACTTTTGTAGGGTCCACGATGCCTTCGTCGATCATGTTCACCCATTCGTCAGTTGCTGCGTTGAAGCCGATGCCTGCTTCTTGTGTCTTGAGGCGTTCCACGATGACGGAACCTTCAAGGCCAGCGTTTTCAACGATCTGACGGAGTGGTGCTTCGAGTGCTTTCAGTACGATGTTGATGCCTGTCTTCACATCGCCTGTTGCTTCGATTTCGGATACTTTGTTGTAGATGTTGACGAGTGCTGTACCCCCACCGGCTACGATGCCTTCTTCGACAGCGGCGCGTGTGGAGTTCAGTGCATCTTCAATGCGGAGCTTGCGTTCTTTCATCTCTGTTTCGGTTGCGGCACCGACTTTGATGACTGCAACGCCGCCGGAAAGTTTCGCCAGGCGCTCCTGCAGTTTTTCCTTATCGAAGCTTGATGCTGTCTCTTCGATCTGGGATTTGATCTGACCGATGCGTGCTTCGATATTCGTCTTCTCGCCTGCACCTTCAACCACTGTTGTGTTGTCTTTGGTCACATTGACTTTGGATGCTGTACCGAGCATATCGACTGTTGCGTCTTTCAGATCGAGTCCGAGGTCTTCAGTGATGACCTGGCCGCCAGTGAGCACTGCGATGTCTTCGAGCATCGCTTTGCGGCGATCGCCGAAGCCTGGTGCTTTGACTGCGATTGCAGTGAATGTGCCGCGCAGTTTGTTCAGTACGAGGTTCGCCATTGCGTCGCCTTCAACGTCATCTGCAATGATGAGTACCGGACGGGACTGCTGGACGATCTGCTCGAGCAGCGGCAGGATATCCTGGAAGTTCGAGATCTTCTTGTCTGTAATCAGGATATACGGGTTGTCGAGGTCTGCGACCATCTTCTCGGAGTCCGTCACCATGTAAGGGGACGTGTAGCCGCGGTCGAACTGCATGCCTTCAACGACTTCAAGTTCTGTTTTGAAGCCACGGGATTCTTCGATTGTGATGACGCCGTCATTGCCGACTTTCTCCATTGCTTCTGAAATGTATTCGCCAACTTCCGGGTCTGCAGCTGAAATTGCACCAACCTGTGCAATGGATTCCTTGTCCTGGACCGGACGGGAAATGTTCTTCAGCTCTTCCACTGCCACTTCCACAGCTTTTGAGATACCGGATCTGATACCTACGGGATTGGCACCGCTTGTTACATTCTTCAGGCCTTCCTGGATCATTGCCTGGGCGAGTACTGTTGCTGTCGTCGTACCGTCACCGGCAATTTCATTCGTCTGGTTCGCCACTTCGGCAACCAGCTTGGCACCCATGTTTTCGTATGGATCTTCAAGTTCGATCTCTTTTGCGATGGTCACACCGTCATTGGTGATCAGTGGTGAAGTGAAGGATTTGTCTAGAACGACGTTGCGTCCTTTCGGTCCAAGTGTCACTTTTACGGCATTTGCCAATTTATCTACACCAGCGAGCATGGACTGGCGTGCATCTTCAGAAAACTTAAGTTCTTTAGCCATTTTCAATCATTCCTCCTATACAAATCTAAATCTAATGCTTTGTGCGTATTTTTATTGGATGCGGTTATTCGATTACAGCCAGAATGTCGGAATCTGCAAGAATCAAATAGTCCTTGTCATCATGTCTGATCTCGGTACCGGCAAATTTGGAATAGACGACGCGATCGCCCTCTTTGACTTCAACTTCAGCACGTTTGCCATTTTCCAATACTTTTCCTGAACCGACTGCGACGACAGTGCCCTCCTGTGGCTTTTCCTTTGCGGATTCAGTCAGGATGATACCGCTCTTTGTCGTTTCTTCCTTTTGCGTCAGATCGATGACGACTCTGTTGCCTAATGGTTTCAACACGTGAAAACCCTCCTTTAATAGTACAAATATCATTAGATTTAGCACTCATACATTCGAAGTGCTAACAATTAAATAATAATCAAAGTTGGTCAATATTGCAAGTGATATCTATTTGCTTTAACCACTTTAATTTTTAGGGTAGAATAGCTGTATTGGAAAATGGAGGGTTTACTTTGAGAAAGTTATATAGTGCTCTAATCATCGTTGTATTCATCGCAGTCCAGCTCGCTGTACTGCCGGTTTCAATCGTCCTGGCCTTCACCAACCCTTCGATTACCGAAGCGGAACTTCTGGATCAGGTCATGCCGTATCAGGCGGCCGCTTTTGCGCTCGGTGTCATCATCGTCATCATCATCGGCAGGCTGCATAAGAACAAGAACCGAATCGAGCGCGGCCCGCAGTCGGATATCCCTGTGACAATCGCCTGGGTGGTCGGTGGTCTCGTCCTTGCCTACGGTTCACAGATTGTTGCCGGACTCATCAATACACAAGTTCTCGGCAACCCGATAGAGAGTGAAAACACGAACAGTATCATAGAGATGATCGAATCGGCACCATTCATGATTCTTGTGGTGGCGCTGCTCGGTCCGATCCTTGAGGAGTATGTATTCCGACGCGCCATCTTTGCTGAAATATATGAAATGATCCCAGGTTCCAAAGTCATCGGTTTCCTTGTTGCCGGCCTGGTCAGCGGACTCATTTTCGCACTGGCCCACTGGGATCTGACGCATATCCTCATCTACGTCACCATGGCCTATACATTCAGCTTCCTCTATGTCATGAGCGGCAGGCTGCTTGTGCCTATTCTTGTCCACATGCTGATGAATGGGCTCGTCGTCCTGCTCCAGCTGATGTTCAAGGACTATATCGAACAGCTTGAGCAGATACGCAGCACAGCGGGTGCCATACTGAGCCTGATGTTCTAGCCTTATAAAACGAAAATCCATCCGGGATCTCCCGGATGGATTTTTCTATTCTACAACGACATATGAGGATGGTACTGTCGTCTGTATGACCTGCTGCTTCTTGTTGTATTTCGATTTGACGATGGTGTCGGCTGCAATATCATATACGTCGAAGTGTCTGCCAGGTGATTCGATCATCACGCTCATCGCGGAATCGAGCGTGGTGATGGTCTCTGTTCCATCATCGGTGATGCCTCTGAGCAAGACTTCGTAAATATCACTGACATGATGTACTTCAGTGCCTGGTGTACGCAGGATATCGACTTCAACCGCATCATACGCTGTGAACTGCTGGAAGTTCTGGACCGTCAGCTGGACTGCTGAACCGCCGACGTTCAGTACGACCGTCTTGTTTTTGCGCATCTGTGCAAACTGCGTGATCAGATCATTCGAAATTCTGATGGAGGCAGATCCGTCTTCTATGCTTGCTTCAGGTACTGTCACGTGGATATCCTTGATGTTGTTTCTTGTGATGCCATCCCCGATGTCCGCTGACGTCAGTTCATAAGCAGTGCTGCCCGGTGCCTCTTCTTCAGGCAGTTCCGCTTCGCCTTCTGTAATTGTGTTTTCATCGAAATTGACCGTATAGACATATGTGCCGCTGTTGCCGGCTGCATCGGTGAAATCGAGTGTCAGATGATGCACACCCGTATAGCCTGAGAAGTCGAGTGACAATGTGCCATCGGCACCGATTGCGACCGCACCTTCCTCGGTACTTTCACCATTTGACAGCTGGTAGGTGCCACTGATATATGTGTTCGGGTCATACGTCATGCCGTACATCTCCTCAAGTACCGGAAGCACCTCGATATAGAGGTCTTCGATGCCGGCTCGGATGATGCCACCGGAAACGGCTGGTTCCACCACTTGTGCCACGTTGCGTTTGACGAACAATGGTCCATCGTACTGGAGTTCCGTGCCACCTTCATGCTGTGAAATGGCATCTATCGTATATACGCCATCAGGCACTTCGGAATACACGTATCCACCATTTTCAATATTATACATCTCGCCGTTCACAGGCACTGTGATGGATGACTCGATTCCTTCAACAAAAGCAAAGTCGCCGATGTATCCGTCTGCATTCGGCCCGGATGACGGGTTGAGCAGATCAAACCAGCTGAATGCTGTCAATTGCTGTGGATTATGGAAGGCCGCATAGACGCTTGTTTCATCCTGTACGCCATCTCCATTCGGAGACATATGGTAGTCGTTCAGATAGAGTTCTGCGAATCCCTGCTGCATCGGTGGCGCAAAACCGACCGCAAAAGGTACCGAGTACGTACCGGAGCCGCTTGTTACATTGATATAGCCGAGGAACTCGTTGCCTGGTTCTTCAACACCTGCCGGTACATTCAATGTAAACTGGACCGTCTCGGTTCCGTTCACTGTCACCGACTGTGTACCTGGCGTCAGTGTCGCACCAGCCATCGATCCTGTCGGTGCTTTTGTAGTAACGACATCAAAGCTGTATGTCTCACCGGAATTGCTTTCAATGATGAGATCCTTCGTCACCGCCTGGGCAGATCCACCCGGAGTGACAAAACCGAAGGACATCGTACCGCGTGTATGGCTGTGTGTTTCGCCATCCATTGTGGATTCATGCGGCACTTTGATCAGTGTGTTCGTCGTTGCTGCAGCATACGGCTGAACCAGTCCTGCACCTTGTGCGAATACATCATAGAGTGACGTATCGAGTACTTTCGCCGTGTTGCTCATTGCAGACTTCACATCAAACGGTGTCCATTCCGGATGCAGTTCGATGAGCAGTGCCGCGATGCCTGCTGCATGCGGTGTCGCCATGGAAGTGCCTGTGTACTGTGAATAAGCTCTGGAATAGTCGCCCGAGGCCTCGAATCCAGGAATGGTGGACAAGATATTCGTTCCTGGTGCTGAAATATCCGGTTTGATATCAAAGTTCGGCGTGGATGGTCCTCTTGAAGAGGAGTCATTTACCGCATCACCGGCTGAAAGCGAATCTTCAAAACTGTTGAAAGTGACGCTGCCGTTGCCCGCCCCGTCTATTGCGGCTGCAAATTCCGCACCAACTGTATGCGAAATATCAAGTGTCGGAACATAGTCGAATGCCGTACCTAGGAAGATGTCCACCGGTCCTGGTGCATTCGTACCGTCTGAAGAGTTGTAGATGATGACACCTCGGGCACCGTTACTGCGTGCATTCGCAATCTTATCGACGAATGCAATCTCACCGCGCTGGATCAGTGCCATTTTATTTTCAACATCGATGCCCTCGAAATCCGCAGCATTGCCGACGCCCGGGACATTGACGACTTCCATCGTGTCTTCAAGGCTTTCCTGTGGATGCGTACCGATCATGAATGCCATGAAGTTTGCATCAAGCGTCTCCGAAAAACTGCCTGCTTCAAGTGTGACATTCGATGCCACCCTCTGCTCAGGCAAAGTCGTATTGCCGACACTGATTGCCATCGTACTTGTGGCCGGTCCGCCGACTGTCGATCTCTCGGGACCCGAGTTTCCGGTTGCTGCTACAGCTGTTGTACCGAGCAGCATGGCGTTATTCAAGGCAAAGGAGTTTGCCTGGCTTTCATCACTCAGCGTATTGCCGAGGGACAGGTTGATGACGTCCATGCCATCCTGTACCGCGCCTTCAATTGCGCCGACAATCCAGGATGTATAGCCACTGCCGTATGCACCGAGTGCACGGTAGGCATAGAGATCGACGTTCGGTGCCACACCAATCATGCCGTAATCATTATTACCCTGCGCGGCGATTGTTCCGGCCACATGTGTACCGTGTGTCGTCCAGTAGGAATTGCCACGGTCATCATATTCCGGCAGACCTTCCGGACGTTCTTCAGGTTTTGTTTCGTAAGGATCATCCGACGGCCTTTCCACCAGGTAGTCCGTACCATTCACATAGTTTCTGCCACCCTGGTATACATCAGCGAGATCGGGATGATTGTAGTCTATGCCTGTATCGATGACGCCCACTTTCACGCCCTGGCCACGATTGCCGAGTTCCCATACTTTCGGTATATCAAGGTGCGTGATGCCTGCGATGTAGTTCGGTTCTATATCTTCATCAGATACATCCGACACACCTTCAATATTCTCACTGTGGTCTGTGCCGACTTCTGGATCAAGTTGGACAAAATAGTCCTCTTCTACCAGTGCCACTTCTTCAACTTCCAGCAGTTTTTCAAGATCTTCTGCTGCAACCGTCATGGATTCGGCGTTCAGCACAGTAGTATATGTATTGCCTTTGGAAAAATTGATATTCTTATTCCGCATACTGTGTTCAGCCTGACGCTGCTGTTTCTCTATTTTCTGCCTGACTTTTTCTGCATCAAGTCCAGACCATTTTTTCCCTTGTGATTGTACAATCCCCTTTTGGAGTCCGACAGAAGGTTCCCTGTAATGCACAATGACATTCACGTTGCCTTCCTTGTCCTTTAGACTCTCACCAAGCTGTGCCTCACCCGTAAGAATATCCAGCTGGCTCTGCACGTTCTGATACTGTTCAAAATGCGTTTCGTCCAATGATGGCGAACGTTCCGGCTTGCCCAGTTCGTTGGCCAGTACTTCCGTACCGAACGCACTGAATACCAGGAGAAGTGCTGTGAATAGAAGAAAAATCCGTTTAAATGAATGCATTTCTCAATCCCCCTATTTATTATGAACTATTTAAATTTTCAAAAATTAAACAGTTCTTTTATAGAATATACATTTTTCCAAAATGGTGCAATAACTATTTTTTGCCACCCCCGCTTTGCATGCTTGTTTGGTTCCTATCCATATTTATGATAAAAGTAATGTAGAGAAGGCTGGCAATCAGGGTACATAGATCAATAAAGAGAGTTCTTATAATGACAAAACAAATGAATCGTTTTGAAAATAAGGTCGCACTGGTGACGGGCGGACGCTCAGGCATCGGGCAGACCATCGGCCGCAGCGGCGCGCCGGAAGAAGTCGCTGCACTCGTCGCCTTCCTTGCAGCAGACGAAGCGGCATTCGTCACCGGTCAGATCTACACTGTCGATGGCGGCAGGATGACACAACTGAGTCTGCCTTAGGCAGATGCATAAATAAGGCTTGAAGTTGGACATCCTACTTCAAGCCTTTTACATATTGTCGCTTCAGCTGTTGTCGAGGCGTGCTTCACACGCTTCGATCACTTTTCTGAGCGCCGTGATTCTCGCATATCTCTTATTGTTGCCGGCGATGACATGCCACGGTGCATGGTCAGTACTGGTTTCACGCACCATATCTTCACCCGCCTGCACATACAGGTCCCACTTCTCGCGGTTTCTCCAGTCTTCATCGGTCAGCTTCCATTGCTTGTCCTCATCATCCTGCCGGTCATTGAAGCGTTCCAGCTGTTCATCCTTATCGAGTGACAGGAAGAACTTCACAATGACCGCACCGGAATTATACAATGATTTCTCAAAGTGGTTGATTTCCTCATATGCCTGCTTCCATTCCTTATTCGACGCGAATCCTTCGATGCGTTCCACAAGCACTCTGCCATACCAGCTGCGGTCAAAGAAGCCGATATGCCCGCTTCTTGGCGTATCGATGGCGAATCGCCATAAGTAGTGGTGTGCCAGTTCCATATCGGTCGGCGCTCCGGTCGCATTGACCGTATACCCGGTCGGGTCGAGACTCTCCCGGATGCGTTTGATATTGCCCCCCTTGCCGGCAGCATCCATGCCTTCGTATACAATGACGAGTGGAATCTTCTGCTCATAGAGCTGGAACTGGATCTCCCGCATCCTCGACTGCAGGTCAGGCAGGATCTCCTTATATTCCTTTTTCCTGATCTTTTCTTTTTCGAAGTCGAAATTGAAGAACTCGGGCTGATAGTCCGCGGTGAACTCCCCGTCCACTTTCGGTGTCTCCTTGTGCAATTCCTTTTTCACCCGCTTCTCAAGACGCTCTATGATGGTGCTGTAAAGCGTATTGATCGCCCCGCCCTTATCTTCGAAGTCGATCACCGTCCACGGACAGTCCGTCGGTGCATCCAGAAACTGCTTCATTTCATTTTCATAGTCAATCTTGCTCAGGCGTTCCGCAAATTCCTCTGCCTTCCACTTCAGCACAGGGTTCGCTCTGAGCTTTTCAATATGCCGGTTTCGCACTTCTTCCGTCGATTGCACATAGAGCTTGATGATCTCGTAGCCGTTATTCATCAGCGATTGCTCAAAATGGTCGATATCCTGCCTGATCTCCCGATAGTCCACTTTGACATTTTCACGCACGTCATTCGTCTTGTATTCGATGTATTGCGCATACCAGCTTCTGAAATGGATATTGATGTCCCCATTCTTCGGCAGATGGTTCCAGTAGCGCTGCAGGAAAGGATACCTGAGATCGATGTCCCGCGGCGGTCTGGTGGCCATGAAATCCGTGTATTTGGCATCGAGTGCCATATACAGTGCGTTCGACAGGCGGGATTTACCGGAAGCCGGCGCCCCTTCAATCACAATCATGAGCGGAATGCCCATCTCCTTAGTCTTCCTTGTCATTTCTCCAATTCTGTTCTCGAGCATCTCATCTGTCTCTACCATGTCATCTCTCCCTTTACGTTTCATCTCCTATCTCTACCCACAAGTCAAATAATCTGAACATATTGTAAACTTGAGGTGCATTTCAGATGAATATGATAATATGAAGATGTATATAACTTTTAGGGGGATGAACATGGTACATACTTTTAAAGACTATGAATACGAAAGACCGGATCTTGAAAAAATATCATCCGAAGTGGACGCACTGCTCGAAGAGTTCAAGATAAAGGATTCTGCTGAGGCACAAGGTGAGGTCATCGACAGACTCAATACCCATTTCAACTACCTGTCGACGATGAGTACGCTGACCTACATACGTGCTTCCATTGATACAAAGGATGAGTTCTACGATCAGGAAAGAACATTCTTCGATGAATACGGGCCGATGATCCAGGAGATTGATCATAAATACTACCAGGCAATCTCTTCAAGTCCATATAGAGATGCTCTTGAAGAAAGATACGGCAAGCAGCTGTTCGCCCTGGCTGAAAATGCGATCAAAGGATTCGACCCGAAAGTAAAAGAATTGCTTCAGAAGGAGAACAAGCTCGACTCCGAGTACTCGAAGCTCATGGCTTCGGCTGAAATCGAATTCGACGGCAAGGTGCTCAATCTGTCCGAATTCGGCCCCTATGCCCAGCATAAGGACCGCGGCATGAGAAAAGGCGCGACTGAGGCTGTACAGGGCTTCATGGGAGAACAGATGGATAAGATTGACCAGATCTATGATGACCTTGTCAAGACACGCCATCAGATTGCACAGGCGCTCGGATACAAGGACTTTGTCGAACTCGGCTATATCCGCATGAACCGGATCGACTACGATCGTGATATGGTGGAGAACTTCAGGCGCCAGGTGGCCGAGCATGTCGTGCCGCTCGTTACGGAACTGAAGGAAAGGCAGCGCAAAAGAATCGGCCTTTCGGAACTGAAATCCTACGATGAATCCTTCGACTTTGTCACAGGCAACGCAACACCGAAGGGCGATACGGAGGAAATCCTTGAGAATGGTGCGAAGATGTACAGTGAGCTGTCTCCTGAAACGGACGAATTCTATACATTCATGAGAGAACGCGAACTGTTTGATGTGGAAGCCAAGAAAGGCAAGGAGGGCGGCGGATACTGCACATTCATTCCGAACCATGCATCCCCGTTCATCTTCTCGAACTTCAATGGCACGCTGGACGATGTGACTGTACTGACCCATGAGGCCGGCCATGCGTTCCAGAGCTATATGTCGAGAGGATTCGAAGTGCCGGAATACCAGTTCCCGACACTGGAAGCGGCAGAGATCCATTCAATGAGCATGGAGTACTTCACCTACCCTTGGATGAATCTGTTCTTCAAGGAGGATACGGACAAGTTCAAGTTCACGCACATGGCGGACAATATCTCCTTCCTGCCCTATGGTGTCGCCATAGACGAGTTCCAGCATGTAGTCTACGAAAATCCGGAGCTCACACCAGAGCAGCGTCGTCAGGAGTGGCAGAAACTTGAGGACAAGTATCTGCCGCACCGTGACTACGATGGTATCGAGCCGCTTTCAAGCGGTGCATTCTGGCACAGGCAGGGCCACGTATTCGGTGTACCGTTCTACTATATCGACTATACGCTCGCGCAGGTTTGTGCGCTACAGTTCTGGAAGCGTGCAAATGAAGACTTCGAAGCGGCATGGGCGGACTATGTCAAACTATGCAAGCTTGGTGGCTCACTGCCATTCAATGCCTTGGCACAATCAGCCAACCTGACCTCTCCGTTTGAAGACGGATGCCTCGAATCCGTAGTGGAAGAAGTCAAAAGCTACCTGAATTCAATCGACGATAAAGTACTATAGAAGAAATGCCCCATTCATTGAATGGGGCATTTCCATGTCTATTTATTGTGCTTCGGTTTCCTCATGATACAGAGCAGTATGCCACCTGAAATGAATAGTACAGTTCCGTATAGGAAAGTGTAGGTCGTCTCGCCCGTATTTGGCAGTTCCTCACGTGAGGTTGAAGCAGTTACCCCTTCTTCGTTCTTTACTTTTTCCTCTATTTCATATATGACTGCTTCATCCACTTCTGATTCTTCCATGATCCGCGCCGACATCAGGCGATTGACCCGCTTATCCAGAAGACCGAGCTCCGTTTCTGATGCACCGGGTCTGAGCGATATGCCTTCCAGAATATTGCCATAGTCGTATCGGAAATATTTCTTCTTTTCAGCAGCCGGTGGTTCGGATGGTTCCGGATCCACAGAGGTATGCTCCGCTTCAGGGGCTTCCGGATACGGCACAAAACCATTGTCATCCTTTTCAGGTTCTTGTGCCGGCACTTCCACTGAAGGTTCCACTGGTTCCATGACCGGCTCATCCGCTGCAGGTTCTTCACTTTCCTGAACGGGTACTTCGACTGTCGGAGGCTGGTTCGTCTCTTCAATCGTCTCCTCGGCTGTCGGCGCTTCTTCAGTCGGTTCCGTCGTCGGCGCTTCTTCAGTGACCGGTTCACTCGTCGCCTCTTCAGTCGGCTCCGGTGCGACGGTGCTTTCCTCTTCCGTTGGGAGAGGTGGCGTTTCCGGCTGTTCTGAAGATGGCTCGGCAGGTGCATCGCTCTCCTGGCTTTCATGCAATGCAGGCGGTGCCTCATCACTTTCATCATTTTCACTATGCGCTTCGATTGCCGCTTCACGGATCTGATCTTCATCCGTATTTTCCGGCGTGGAACTGACAAGAACGTCCTCCTCCACCGCTTCTGCTGATGGTTCAGTAGTCTCTTCCTCCGCAACCGGCATCTCTGTGCTTTCTGCTGGTGCTTCCTCACTATTTTCCATCTGTACGTTTTCGTTCGTAACGACTGTTTCCGAAGTCTCCGCTGCCTCCGGCTCTTCTGCATGGACTACTGCGTCTATATCGGTTATGAATATGGTAGATGCGATCAACAGGGATGCGATACTACTCTTCATGATTTTATTTTTCAATATGACTCCCCCATCAGGCTTTACCATTTTTAGTCACTTTCAATAATCATCATTATATTAGAATGACACGGGGGTATCCACCGAATATCCGAGTTGTTACATAACCTTAATACTGGTGCCTTATTACTGGGAAATATTTCAGTAATGTTTCAAAAAGGTAACTTTGTATCAGAAATATTTACATGGAATAAAAAAAATCTCCTTTCACTTTGAAAGGAGATCAGTGGGTGACATCGTAGGTTTTGATGATGGTCTCATACGCCGAGGAACCAAGTTCCCGGCAAATATAGAAGAACAGGACATCACAGATCACGAGCTGGGCCACCCGGCTTGTCATGTTCATATATTGTATGTTTGTTTCTTCCTCGGTGATTTCTATTGCGATATCGGCATTGCGCTTCGCTATGGAAGCGTGGTTCTGTGTCAGTATGACGGTCTTGACCCCAAGCTTCTTTGCAAGTTTCACTACTTCGACGACTTCCTTGGTCTTGCCGGACAGGGTGATGAGGAACAGGACATCATTTTCCTTGGCATTCGACAGCCGGGTCATGCAGAGGTACTTGTCCGAAGTGAAGAAAGCATTGATATTGACTCTATGTAGCTTCTGCTCCAGTTCATTCCCGACATTGGCGGAGTCTCCAAGTCCAAATATGAACGTGTTGTCGGACTTGGCGAAAAGCTGTGCCGCTTCCTTCATGGTGTCCCGATTGACGATCTTTTCCGTGTTGTAGAGCGCCTGTATCGTATTTTTGAACACCTTATCGAAAATATCCTTATGGGTATCATGCTCGAGATCGATGACCCTTGATATATTTTCCTTTTCAAGTGTATGGAGCTCCTTGGCGAGTTCGACTTTCAGCTCTTTAATACCTGCAAGCCCGATTCTCTTCGAGAATCTGACAATGGCTGCATCGCTTGTATCACTGTTTCTTGCGATGTCCTTGACAGGCATATTGATGACTTTGGCAGGATTGTCCAACATGAAATTTGCAATCCGCTGCTCTACAGGTGTCATATATTCATAACGTTTGCGAATCTGACTCAGTACCGAAAACATATCCACTTCTCCTCTCACCCTTACCGTATGTAAGTTTATAATAACAGAATACTCAATCGATTATAAGCGGAATTGAAACAATATTATGTGCAAATTCTGAAATCCGGTTCCTCTATTTCATATGGATGATCGGATTGGACGCCAGCGGCTGCATTTCGTAACGGAACATTCTGACATGACAGCTGCCCATTTCTGTGGATAATTCCACGCCTCTCGCCTTTTCCGAAGGGAATATGCGTGCTGTCATGACAGCCGCTCCGTCATTGATGAAAATTTCAACACTTGAAACATCAACGAATATCCGGAGTTTGGAAAGGGGTGCATCGAGCTTCGCCGTCCTCACAGTCCCATCGACATTTTCCGGCATTTCGCCGCTGAAAGTCGTATCAAGGGTGAGCGTGCCTGCAGTTGCATCATAGATCAGGCTCGTCTGCTCCCGTCTGCTCACTCTCAGATTGATGTATATCTGTGTCGCCGAATTTTCAAGTACATCCATCGTCAGCTCATAGCTGTCCCCATAGAAGTCCTTCATCTTCTTCGGACGATGATCGAAATAGCCTTCTGCCGTCATTTCATCCGTTCTCAGATCTGCCAGGGCCGCTGCAGGCCGCTGCTTCAGAACACCATTTTCGATGGACAGCCTGCGGGGCAGCGTCAGGCAGTGGGACCATGCGCCATCTGTCGGGTAGACCGTCTCCTTCATCCCCATCCATCCGATGATGTAACGGTTGCCAAAAGCGTCACACGTCGTCTTTGGCGCATAGAAGTCGAAACCCTGATCCAGTTCATGAAAGTCGCCATGCGACATCACCCGCTTGTCGAGGTCCGCACTGCCGAGGATATAGCCGGACTGGTAGATGTTCCAGTAGCTGTGCTGATACTTGTCGAGTCCTTGCGGACAGAACATGAGGACATGGTGCCCATCCAGTTCAAACAGCTCGGGTGACTCCCACATGAAACCGAACTGATCCAGCTCAGTTTCAAGTTCGCCTATGTAATCGAATGCTTCAGTGCCCGTGCCGGTAAAATAGAGCACACGGCCGAAGTCATCCTGGGTAGCCGCCCCCATTATCATACAATATCTTCCATTTTCTTTCCACACTTTCGGATCTTTCACAATCGGTCCATAGCCTTTCGGCGCACCTTTTATGATGGGTGATGTCCGATATGGACGGAGATGCCCCGCTTCTTCTCTGAATGCCGTATGCTGCTGGAGTGGTATGCCGCCGTCCATCACTGTATGATACACGTGCATACCATCCATTACAGAAGCGGAGCCTGAATCGGCTCCGTCCGGTAATGCATCGACTATTCCGCGATTATGATAGATGGCAAGATCATCCGATACGACGTGGTACAGATACTTTCTGCCCTCTGTCCAGAAGGGCGCCCACTGGTACAGGATGTGATATTTGCCTTCATGGTATATGAAGCCATCAAGCGCATCCATGCTGCCTGCAGGCGGCTGGATATGATACTTCTGCCGCCATGGGCTCTCCTGTGTCCTGTCAATCTGGCCTGTCCATTTTTCACTGCTGCCATCAAGCGCCAGAGATGCTCTGGCATCCGGATCGAATTTCACCTGGAATACCCCCTAGTCGGAATCCAATGATTCTTCTAATGCTTTCTGCTCTGCTTTCAGATGTCTGCGATAGCCGATTTTGGAAATGTAGATGCTGATTTCATAAAGAATGATCATCGGTATGGTAAGCAGTATATGTGTCATTACATCCGGCGGTGCAACGAGTGCCGCAACCACCAGCAGGATGAAATAGGCGTATTTCCTGTTCTGCTTGAGAAATGCCGGTGTCAAAAGGCCGAGCTGCGTCAGGAAAAGTACAAGAATCGGCATCTGGAATATGACACCGAACGGCAGTACCGTCCTGAACAGGAAGCCGAAATACTGGTTGATTCCGATGGTGTTCTCAATCCCCATCTCCTCGGACAGTTCAAAAGTGAACTGGATGATATAGGGTACAAGAATAAAGTAGCCAAAAGCCATACCGAGCAGCATGAGTACCATGACAATCGGTATGTAGCCCAAAGTAAGCTTTCTTTCGTTACTGTACAGCCCCGGGGAGACAAATGCCCAGAGCTGGTAGAGTATCGCCGGCAGCACGATGACAAATCCGATGACAATGATGATCATCAGGTATATCTTCAGGGGATCGGTCACCTGGAATGCGTGCATCTGGATCGTCTCCGTCCACGGTGCATTCTGCATCTGGTAGATCAGTGGTTTGGACAGGAAGAATCCGATGACCAGGGCGCCGACAAAAAAGTACATGACAATCAGCAGCCGCTTCCTCAATTCATCCAGATGCTCGGTGATCTCCCTTTTTTCCGAGTCGTTCATACTTCATTTTCACCTCTTTAAAAAAAAGGTGGCTTCCGCCACCTCTTCATACCTTTATGCTTTAGTTTCTTCAACTTTTTCGACTTCGACTGTTTCGATTTTCTTCGGTTGTTTCTTTCTATCGTTGTCGTCTTCGTCGTCATCGTCGTCAGTGGCGAGACCTTTGGTTGCATCTTTAAACTCTCTTAAAGTGGAACCCATCGCGCGTCCGAACTGCGGCAATTTTTTAGGTCCAAATATGATCAATGCTACAACAGCAATTACGATCATACTTGTCGGGCCTACTGCCATCAGTGTCACCGGCATTAATGTTTCGAGCATAGTATCCCTCCTAGATATGTTTCATATAAAAGAATAGTGCCTGCAATTCAACGCTCAAATCTATATTATGGACATAGATTTCATCACTTACATTCAATCTGATCGGTGTGAAGTTGAGTATGCCTTTGATGCCAGCTTCCACCAGACGTTCAGCCATATCCTGGCTGACTTCTGCCGGCAGCGTGAGTATCGCAACATCTATGCTATGTCTACTGATCAGATCCTCAAGCTCATCCGAATGATATACTGTCGTGCCATTGATGGATGTCCCGACAATCTGAGCATTACTATCAAAAGCAGCTACCACATTCATTCTATCATTTATGCTGCTGAATTTGTAGTTTAATAATGCACTGCCCAGGTTGCCCGCTCCAATGATTGCCACATTTCTCACTTCATTACCCTGGATATGCTCCATGAAGAAATTCAATAGGCTCTTGACGTTGTAGCCGTAGCCCTTCCTGCCAAGTTCACCAAAATAGGAGAAGTCTCTCCGGATTGTGGCTGAATCGATATCCAGTGCTTCGCTGATTTCCCTTGAGGAAACTCTGTCTACACTGGTCTTCTCGGCATTTTTGAAAAATCTATAGTATAAAGGGAGACGTTTCATTGTTGCGTTTGGGATTTTCTTTTTACTGTTCAAATGTCCCACACCTCTTCTATTGCACTCTGTCGGTATATTATAGCATATCTCCATTTTCGTAGTGTAGTCATTGTCACTTAATTTCATCGTTTTTTTGACTTGTTTGTTGTAAAATTGAATGAAGTGGGGGAATTCATATGATAGTAATGCAATTAGGAAATGTAGGGAAATCTTTCGGTACAGACCGGATTTTTTCAAATATAAATCTTGAAATAAAAAAAGGTGAAACCGTCGGCATCGTCGGCAAGAATGGCGCCGGCAAGACGACGCTGATGAAGATGATGGCGGGTGAACTCGGTGTCGAGGACGGCCGGATCACGACGCCGAAAGGCATCGCGATCGGCTATCTCACCCAGCAGATGACACTGGAGTCATCCCAGACCGTCCGTGATGAAATGATGCGGCCCTTTGCCGGGCTGCTGCGCACCCAGGAGGAGATGAATGCCACCACCGCATGGCTGGCAGCACATGACTACGAGGATCCGGCATACAGCGACCAGCTGGAAAAATACGATCGGCTGCAGAACACTTTCGAATCAAAGGGCGGCTACACGATCGATGCCCAGATCAAGACCGTGCTCACCGGCCTCAACTTTTCCGGCAGTGATCTTGATCGCAATGTCGATGCGTTCTCAGGTGGTCAGAAGACACGGCTCGCGCTCGGACAGATGCTGCTGTCGAAGCCCGACCTGCTGCTGCTCGATGAACCGACCAACCACCTGGATATGCAGACGGTGGCATGGCTCGAACAGTATCTGAACAGCTTTACAGGCGCAATCGCGATCATCAGCCACGACCGCTACTTCCTCGATCGGACGGTGGATAAGATCTTTGAAGTGGAGATGCACAGAGGAACACTCTACCACACCAACTATACGAAGTATGTCAAAGAGAAGGAGAAGAACTTCAGCCTTCAGGTGAAAGCATATGAACACCAGCAGAAGGAGATCAGGCAGCTTGAGACCTTTGTTGAGAAAAATATAGCGAGAGCCTCCACGAGCAATATGGCAAAAAGCAGACGCAAGAAGCTTGAGCATATGGATCGTATGGAGACGCCGATGATCGACCGCAAAAGTGCACGGTTCTCCTTTGACATAAAGCGTGAGAGCGGCAATGATGTGCTGAGAATCAAATCGCTCGCCATCGGATATGAGGAGACACTGAATAGCGGCATCAGTCTGAATGTCGACAAGGGGGACCGGCTCGCCATCATCGGTCCGAACGGTATCGGCAAGTCCACACTTGTAAAGACGATCGCCAAGGAACTGCCGCGGCACGACGGGGAAATCATCTATGGTACAAATGTCTCGATCGGCTACTACGACCAGAAGCAGGCGGAATTCACTTCCAACAGGAATGTATTGGAAGAACTGTGGCATGAGTACCCCGAAATGAACGAAAGCGACGTGCGTAAGGTGCTTGGACGCTTCCTGTTCACCCAGGAGGAGGTACTGAAAAGCGTCAATGACCTGAGCGGCGGAGAAAAGGCCCGCATACAGCTTGCTAGGCTGATGCTCGAGAAGAACAATCTGCTCATTCTCGATGAGCCGACCAACCACCTCGACATAGACAGCAAGGAAGTGCTTGAAGCTGCACTGCAGAATTTCCCTGGTACCATCCTGTTCGTCTCGCATGACCGCTATTTCATCGACCGCATCGCTACCAAGATTGTCGAAATGGATCAGCAGCATGTCCAGGTCTATAATGGAGATTACAGCTACTACCGGCATAAGAAGGATGAGCAGGCCTCACTCACCATCCAGGCGGAAAGCAGCCAGCCGGTCGAGCAGAATGATTTGGACTACCGGCATCAGAAGCAGAAGCGGAATGAGATGCAGAAACTGAAACGCAGTGCAGCCAGAATGGAAGAAAGCATCCTTGAACTGGAAGAGGAGATTGCGCAGATTGAAGAAAAGCTGGCCGAACCTGAAGTATACGGGGACTACGAGAAGGCGTCCGAATACGACCAGCAGCTGAATGATCGGAAAGAGGCACTCGAACAGCAGATGCTGGAATGGGAAGCGCTCGAGGAGCAGATTGAAGAAGTATAGGATGCGAACATATATTCCTTTTCTTGTATCAGTAGCAATGGATGGAATACACAGCTCTATACACAATGAGAAGTGCTCTGCATCAGGGGTTTGCGGGTTTCATCCACAAAATAAACAAGTTATCCACAAATCTGTACACACTTATATCCCCAGGGTGCTGGCCTTAAGGCAAGCTTTCAGTAATATTATCAACAAGTTATCCACAACCCGCATCGAAACAGATGTTCCATATCCAAAGAAAAAGGGCAATCCCGGTGAGGGATTGCCTTTTTAAATGCTGTATTCTTCTATATCAATATAGTTTCTGCCATTCAGGTCGAGACCACCGAATGCCTTATTATTGTAGAGATGATAAGCTGCAGCGCCGATCATTGCCGCATTATCGGTACAATATTTCAAAGCAGGAATGCTGAGTTTTATATCGTTCTCCTGGCAGAGCTCTTCAAATTGTGCCCGGAGTCCGCTGTTGGCTGCCACACCACCTGCTATGATCAGATTTTCAACTTCATAGTCCGCTACTGCCTGCATTGTCTTTTTAGTCAGTACATCAATGACGCTCTCCTGGAAGCTTCTTGCTACATCCGCATCCTTCACTTCAAGATCTTTCTGCCTATGGTTGTGCAGTGTATTGATCACCGCAGACTTCAGACCGCTGAAGCTGAAATCGTAACTGCCGGGTTCAAGGTAGGGTCTTGGAAAGTTGAAGCTATCCTCGCCTTCCTTGCTGAGACGGTCGATATGAGGACCACCAGGGTACGGCAGTCCGATGACCCTGGCAACTTTGTCGTATGCTTCACCGACCGCATCATCCCTCGTTTCCCCGATGACCTCAAAGGACATGTGATCTTTCATGTAGATCAGTTCGGTATGACCGCCGGAGACGATGAGGGAGACGAGTGGGAACTGCAGCTCCTCCTCGAGCTGGTTGGCATATATATGACCTGCGATATGATGGACGGGAATCAAAGGCAGATTGTGGGCAAAGCTGAATGCCTTGGCCGCATTGATGCCGACCAATAGTGCCCCAATCAGCCCGGGACCTTCAGTCACTGCCACAGCAGATAGATCTGCTGGCGTCAGGCCTGCCGTCTCGAGTGCTTCTTCAATCACTACTGTTATGGTTTCGACATGGTGTCTTGAAGCGACTTCCGGTACTACACCACCAAAACGTTTATGACTCTCAATCTGACTGACAACGACATTGGCCAGTATTTCATTGCCGTTTCTGACGAGGCTGCATGCTGTTTCATCACAGCTCGTCTCGATACTCAGTATAATGACATCTTCATTCATCCAGCTTCACCCACATGACATGTGCATCCTTTCCCTGTCCATAGTAATCCTTGCGGATCCCTCCATAGAGGAATCCTTCCTTTTCATAAAGCTTCATTGCCCGATCATTATCTACACTTACTTCGAGTGACAGTATGCCTGCAGACTTTCCTGCATATGCCTTGGCATGCTGCATCAGCTGATGGCCATAGCCCTGCCCCTGCTCTTCGCTGCTGACGGCAATTGTTGTAATCTGGCTCTGATCGATGACCAGCCACATGCCGCAGTAGCCGACCACGCTGCCTTCCTTTTCAATGACAAAGTAATAGGCGAACTGGTTGGCGGTCAGTTCTCTCAGGAACGATTCAATATTCCATGATGTATGAGGAAAGGAAGCACATTCGATTTCATACACGGCTTCCAGGTCGTCAATCGTCATTTTTCTTATGGTTGTGTACGTTCCATCCAATTCTTCTCAGCCTCCGATACTTTCAGATATTCAGGCACCATACTATGGATGTCTTCCTGACGCAGCATGGATCCATATTTTTCAACGGTACTGACACGCGGTACTGTATGGAGGAATGATGCGACATTCTCACTGAACTTCTCCTCGCCATCCAGAAGCAGCTGATGCGCTTGATGGCCTTCCATATGCTCAAGCAATGCATCAAGGGATCTGTATCCAGCCGGCAGAACCTCTTCCATTTCATCATGTTCCACCCGATGGACTGCACTGTATACATTACCCCTCCTGCCATCAAATAGCGGAGCCAGTATACCTTCCCTATTGCTTGATGCCGTAATGACAGCCAGAGAGGATACGGAATAAAGATCCACCCCGAGCGCATGCGCCAATGTCTTCGCAACAGTGACACCGATGCGGACACCAGTATAGGAACCCGGTCCGCGTGCGACGATGATACGGTCGATATCCTTTCTTTCATATCCGGTCATATCAAACAGCTGGCTGATATGGACCATCACTGTAGCAGAATGCGTCTTTTTTACAGTTGTATTTATTTCTGCCAGGCAATAGCCGTCTTTATTGAGTGCGACAGACAGCGGTCTGTTGGAAGTATCAATCAGAAGAGAAATCATGTTCAAGCGCCTCCAGTATTTTTGTGTATTTCATACCGGATGAGGTGAACTTGAAAACACGCGCATCTTCACCAGCAACGGTAATATGGATTGATAGATGTTCATCAGGCAGAAAGTCTTCAATGAACTGAGGCCATTCGACAATCGTAATATCCTCGCCATTGAAGTATTCATCAAAGCCAAGATCCTCATCACTATCCTCAAGCCTGTAGCAGTCCATATGATGGATCGTATGATCTCCACGATATGTCTTTATGATATTGAAAGTCGGTGAACTCATTCTTCTTCTGACGCCGAGAGACCTGCCAAGGAACTGGGTGAATGTCGTCTTCCCAGCCCCAAGGTCTCCGGATAGAAGAATTACAGTACCCATCTCCATATTATCAGCAAGCGTACGGGCGAGCTTTTCAGTTTCATTCAGACCATTGATTTCAATACTATACTTCATATTATGCCACCTCATCTACCATATACTCCGATTATACAAAAAAAGAGACCTGTAAAGGTCTCAATGCGGCTCATCGCATCCATAATTAAATTATGTATTAGTAC
>NZ_JAGFLY010000004.1:0-309744 GCF_021991715.1 Salinicoccus sp. ID82-1 | reverse complement strand
TACTATTATAGCATGTTCATCTCAGCGATGCAACACTTTTTTAAATCTCTTTAACGTAATAGTAACGTTTGTTGTGTCGGCTTCATGTTTCGTCCGACAAGAGATAACTATACAGGGTTTGCCCGATTAATGCAACACCTTTTTTAAATCTTTTTAACATGATAGTAACCTTTGTTGTATCGGCTTTATGTTTCGTCCGACAAGAAATAACTATACAGTGTTTACCTAATGAATGCAAGGGGTTTTTAAAAAAAAGTTAACCCGGGCCATTTTTTATTAAATGGCCCGGGTTCTTTATAGTTCTGTACGGTACTCTATTGCCTTTGATAGCGTCACTTCATCCGCGTATTCCAGGTCCCCGCCGACCGGCAGGCCGTGGGCAAGACGCGTCGTCTTGATGCCGATTGGTTTGACCAGCCGGGAAATGTACATTGCTGTCGATTCCCCTTCAATGTTTGGATTGGTCGCCAGTATGATCTCTTTGATCTGGTCATCCTTGAGTCTTTCAATCAATGAAGCAACGTTGATGTCTTCAGGTCCAATGCCATCCATCGGACTGATGGCGCCATGAAGTACATGATACAGTCCACCATACTCACGCATCTTCTCCATTGCGATGACATCCTTTGTATCCTGGACGACACAGACAATGGAACGATCCCTGTTCTTATCCTGGCATATATAGCATGGATCTATATCTGTAATATGTCCGCACACTGAGCAGAATTGCAGATCTCTTTTAACTTCCATCAGGCTGCGTGAAAAATTGACGACATCGTCCTCTTTCATGTTAAGTACATAAAATGCCAGGCGCTGGGCAGTCTTCGGCCCAATGCCCGGCAATTTCATGAAGCTGTCGATCAGCTTTGATATCGGTTCGGGATAATGCATTCTACATCATTCCCGGGATATTCATACCTTTAGTATGCTGACCGAGACGTTCGCTTGTCAGTTCATCCGCTTTGTTCATTGCTTCATTAGTCGCTGCAACAATCAGATCCTGGAGCATTTCTACATCGTCAGGATCCACCACTTCTTCTTGGATTTCCACGTCGAGTACTTCCTTATGTCCGGAAACGGTCACTTTGACCATGCCGCCGCCAGCTGTGCCTTCGACTTTCTCGTCTTTCAGTTTTTCCTGCTCTTCCTGCATCTTCTTCTGCATCTTCTGCATCTGTTTCATCATGCCCTGCATATTGTTCATTCCACCACGCATATATATTCTCCTCCAAGTCAATTTTCTTTTTTCTTCTATATAGTATATCTGAAATAACTTCTTTAATAAACCGATATTATGAGCGTGTTTCTACAACGTCACTCCCGAATATCTCCTTGGCGACATCAGAAGGCTTCTTTTCATCACCTTCCGACTGCTTCTGCTTGCTCGCCTTCTTCTCCTGGATGTAGTCGTGCCTCACCTGCAGCCAGCTGGAGTCGGGAACACCGACTACAACCACTTCCTTCCCTATAATGGAAGGAATGACCGCTTCAAGTTCCTGACGTTTCTTTTCATCCTTATTGATAAGGTCACTGTGGACATCACTTTTGAACTTGAGCAGTACATGCGTATCGCTGGCGGCCACCGGCTCGGAATCCTTGATCAGTGAGCGCAGTGCCTGCAGTCCCTTTTCTTCAACGTGCTGGTAGACTTTCGGCCAGTCATCTTTCAGCTTTACCAGATCTTCCTTGTTGGCATGATCCAGTACTTTCTCAATCTGCCTCAGAGAAAAACCTTTTGAAGACTGGCTCGCCGACCGGGTCTGGGGCTCTGTTACGGGAGCTGCTGATACTTGCGGCTGGCTGGAGAACTTCTTATCGAGCTCGGCAAGCTTCTGCTCGATATGCGACAGATCCATCGCTTGCGGCTCAATGGAACGATCATTATTGTTGAGTACCTGGATCAGTTTGACTATGACAACCTCGAGGTGCACACTCGTATTGACTGAAAAACGCATCATGACCATGGCATCATTCAGTACATCGATCATTTCATAGAGCACTTTGTCTTCCGTATGTGCAAATGCGATGTCATCCTCTATTTCTCCTGCATGCTTCATCAGAATGATATCCCTGATATAGTATACAAGCTCGTGGACCAGTCTCGTCGGATCCTTACCTTCCTCGATGAACTGATGGTACTTCATGAACGCTTCCCTGGAGTCCCTGTGGTCAATCAGTTTCAGCCATTCATTCAGTTCCTCCGAACGGATGCCGCCTGTAATCATGACTGCATCTTCAAGAGTGATGATATCATTGCTGTAGGCGATGACCTGGTCCATGATGCTCAGCGCATCACGCATTCCGCCTTCTGAAGTCCTCGCAATGTACTCGATGGCATCCTTATCGTATTCCAAAGACTCGCTCTGGGCTACATATTCGAGCCTGCTGACAATCTCATTCAGCTCAATCGCTTTGAAATCGAAGCGCTGGCACCTCGAGATGATGGTTGCAGGAATCTTATGCGGTTCCGTCGTCGCCAATATGAAGATGGCGTGGCCGGGTGGCTCTTCCAATGTTTTGAGCAGCGCATTGAAAGCACCCGTAGTCAGCATATGGACCTCATCGATGATATAGACCTTGTATCTGGCTTCCGAAGGTGCATATTTCACCTTTTCGCGTATATTCCTGATTTCATCGACACCATTATTGCTGGCAGCATCGATTTCAATCACATCATTGGCACTGCCATCGGTGATGCTCATGCATATATCACATTCATTGCAAGGTTCACCACCGGAACCAAAACGGCAATTGAGCGCCTTAGCAAAGATTTTCGCTATACTCGTCTTCCCTGTCCCTCTGGGTCCGCTGAACAGATAGGCATGGGATTCCTTATCTCTGACGATTGCGTTTCTTAGAGTTTTAGTAACATGTTTCTGCCCCACCACATCTTCAAATGTCTGGGGCCGGAACGCCCGGTATAATGCTTGATATTCCATCCAGCGGCACCTCCATAGTGAGTCATTTCTGCTATTGATTATACCATATATATGTGATCCGCCCTAATTCAGAGCAATAAAAAAATGACTGTATCCAAAGATACAGTCATTCATTATGTAACCGTGCACCGCTTCTTTGAACATTCGGCACAAGCGTTACTTGATCCACCAGCTCAACTCCGGCTGTCCTACGGCACATAGAATGGGCCACTTAATGCTGCTTCCTTCCGGACCTGACATGATTCGTGACGTTCTATTGCATAGGACCGGAATCTCAACACCGGTGAGATCAAGGCAGTCCTCACACCGAATATCCTCAGAAGCGGAATTCAGTCCTGCTGGAGCGGATTGCAGGTACAGGGCACCGCTACCTCCCCACTTAGCACGGCATATTTTATAATATCAAAATCCGTCAGCCAATGCAAGATTTAATGCGCTATCCCCCTTGAAAACGCCTTGAGAAGTCGACAAACTTGAATTCATTGGCAAGATGTTTTGAGATGTTGTACTGGAACGGGCGGGCATCAGTCAGATGGACGACTGAACGTACCGTTGCCGTATATGGCGGTATGACGTTGCCGAACAGCTCAAGATCCTTTTCATTCATCGGATCAAAAGTGATTTCCTTGTGGGAGTAGGCAATCGTCAGACCAAGGCGTTTTTCTATATATTCATAGATTGAATCGCCGGCAATCCGCGTGTTCAACCCCGGCATCATTTCGACAATGAAGTAATCTGTATCCACAATATGCGTCTTGCCTTCGAACTGTCTCTGACGGATTAAACGCCATACCCTGTCATCAGCTTCCAGCTTCAGCGCCTCAAGCACTTTCGGGAATTCCGCAGCAGGATACTGGACGAGTTCCACGACCTTTGTCGTGTACTGCTTTGTTTTCAGCTGCTGGATCTCCTTGAAACTCGTCAGATGGGACACCGTAAAATCCATCGAAGGATTATAGATGACAACTGAGCCTTTTCCTTTCATCTTCTGGATGTAGCCATTTTCCTGTAGGAGGTTCAAGGCCTTTCTGACTGTTTCCCGGGAAACATCGAACGTGCTGACCAGCGTATGTTCAGAAGGCAGTACGTCCCCTCTTCCATAGTTGCCTTCCGAAATATCACTCGATAGCACTTGATAGATATGATTATATTTGTTCACATTCATTGCGCTCACCTTATTATCCTCGAAGATGTATTAAAATCAAATACATCATAACTTTTTTTATTCGTCTTGTCCATATACCATCAGCGCTTCATAAGGTCTGAGCACATCTTTTCTGTCATCATAATTGGATAGAAGGATTTCTCCTTCCACGCTGATATTTTCCGGATAAGGTACTTCCTTGTTTCTGAAGTTTGCAATGACCATGATACTTTCATCTTCATGGATACGTGTATAGACGAAGAGATTTTCATCATCCATCAAATACGGTTCCACGCTGCCGTATGTCAGTACGTCGATTTCGTGTCTGAGTCTGATCAGTTTCTGATACGTATAGAAAATGGAATGCTCATCTTCAAGCGCGTGGGTCACGTTGATCTTCTGATATCTATCGGAGACTTCAATCCACGGCTCGCCTTCAGTAAAGCCAGCATGCAGAGAATCATCCCACTGCATCGGCGTTCTTGAATTATCCCTCGACTTTGTTGCCAATATATCCATGATGTGGCTGGCATCCATTCCTTTATCTCTTAAAATGGAGTACGCATTCAGACTCTCCACATCCCGATACTGGTCGATACGCTTGAACGCTGGATTCGTCATGCCGATTTCTTCACCCTGATAGATGTAAGGTGTACCTTTCAGTCCATGCAACGCAATGGCAAGCATCTTCCCACTCAACACCCGGTTCTCTTCAGTTTCGTCATTACCGAACCTCGACACCACACGTGGCTGATCGTGATTGCACCAGAATATTGCATTCCAGCCGCCCCCTTCGTCCATTGCCACCTGCCATTCCATCAGTATCCTTTTCAGTTCAAGGAAGTCGAAATTGGCCAGCGCCCACTTTTCTCCGCCAGGATAGTCGACCTTCAGATGATGGAAGTTGAAAACCGAGTTCAGTTCATTCCGTTCGGGATCTGTGTATTTCAGACAATGGTCTATGGTGGTCGACGACATTTCCCCGACCGTCATTATATCCTTATCGCCGAAAGTGTTCCGGTTGAGTTCATTGAGATATTCGTGGACTTTCGGTCCATCTGTATAGAATTCCTTCCCTGGTCCATCGGAATCCACGAACTCGCCCTTTGATATGAGATTGACTACATCGAAGCGGAACCCGTCCACTCCAAAATCGATCCAGTAGTTGATCATGTCGTAAATATCGCGCCGCAGATCTTCATTTTCCCAATTCAGGTCTGCCTGCGTGATATCGAAGAGGCGGAGGTAGTACTGGTTCGTCTGTTTATCGTAGTTCCAGGCGTTGCCTCCAAATTTGGATTCCCAGTTTGTCGGCGGCTGATCGTAAGTGCCATCCTTCCATATATAGTAGTCTCTATACTTGTTGTCTTTGGATTTTTTCGATTCGATAAACCACTGGTGTTCTGTAGAGGTATGATTGATGACGATATCCATCATGATCCGAATCCCTTTTTCATGCGCTTTCTCAAGAAGTTCCTTAAGATCCTCCTTGCTGCCGAACTGCGGATTCACTTCATAGTAGTCGCTGATATCATATCCATTGTCATTCATCGGCGATTCATATACAGGCGTCAGCCATAGATAGTCCACGCCAAGCTTGCTGAAATAATCCAATTTCTCGATAATGCCTCTGATATCTCCCTCTCCGCTTCCTGTCGTATCGTTGAAGGATTTAGGATAGATCTGATAAACGACCGATTTTCTCCAGTCCATGGATGCCATTGTTAAAAACTCCTTTATGCTTGATTTACTCTTTTACCATATCTTTGGTCTTCTCTTTTACAAATCTGGAGAAGATAAGCGTAAGCACAAACGGAACGATGATTGCAATCAGCATGCCGATGGTGAAGAGCAGCCAGAATCCTTCTGTGATCGATATGACACCAGGTACACCCCCGACACCGACACTGGCTGCAGTCAGTCCATTGATCCCAAAAATACCACCGACGATAGCAGTGGTGATGACCGCTGCGATGAATGGATATTTAAGTGGCAAGTTGACACCGAACATTGCCGGCTCAGTAACTCCAAGCCATCCGGAGATGCCTGAAGTCATCGCCAGACCTTCTTCTTTCTTTTTCTTCTGCTGACGGTAGATGACCCAGGCACCGAAAGCCGCTGACCCTTGCGCAATATTGGAAATGGCGAGGATCGGCCACAGGTAGGTGGAGCCTGTCGTACCGATAAGCTGCAGATCGACCGCGAGGAACATGTGATGGAGACCAGTTACAACAAGTGGGGCGTAGAACAGACCGTATACTGCGCCACCGAGCACACCAACCGTTTCGAAAAGCCAGACAATGCTATCGGAGATGATGGTACTGAGGAAGAGTGTGACCGGACCGATCAGTGTATAAGTAAGAATACCGACAACGAGTAATGCAATCGGTGCAACCAGAAGCAGTTTGAACATATCATGGACACGCTGGTTCAGGAAATGCTCCACCTTGGCAAGCAGCCATGTGGCAACAAGCACCGGCAGTACCTGTCCTTGATAGTTCAGCTGTTCAATCTGCAGTCCAAAGAAGTTCCAGGTCGGAATTTCTGCAAGTTCCCCCGCTTCAGCATCGAACAGACCATACTGGCTGGCAAGATCCGGGTGGCAGAGAGCCAGTCCGAGCGCAATACCAAGCAGCGGATTCCCACCAAACACTTTCATGGCTGACCAGCCGATGAGCACCGGCAGGAAGATGAATGGCGCGACCGCAATGAAGTTGATCATGCTCGCGATGCCTTCAATACCAGGGAAGCGGGTGATGATGGAATCATTCTCCCAGAAGAGACCCTGGACAGTGAGCAGGTTGTTGATACCGAGCAGGAGACCTGCTGTCACGATGGCTGGAAGAATGGGAATGAAAATATCACCCAGCATTTTGATGAAGCGCTGAAGCGGGTTCATCTTCTGTGCAGCAGCAGCCTTGACTTCGTCTTTGGTACCGCCACCTTTGCCTGTCTCCTCCTCAAAAATTTTGAATGCATCATTTACAGTTCCTTGGCCGATAACAACCTGAAATTGATTATTTGCTGCAAATGAGCCTTTGACCAGGTCGATGGCATCCAGTTTCTCCTTATCCACTTTGGAATCATCTTCCAATGCAAGTCTTAATCGAGTGACACAGTGCGTTGCTGCATTAATGTTTTCCTTACCGCCTACTGCTTCAATTATCGCTCTCACATCGTCGCGGTTCACTGCCATTCCTTCCACACTCCCTCATGTTTGTTTTATTGACATAATTTTAGCATGTCTAGACAGACGTGTAAAGGCTTTCATAAAGTATAAAAAGACATAAAAAAATGCCGCTTGTATGAGCGGCATCGGGTCTTTGGAAGGAAATATATATCAGTCTGTTCTATTGTACCCCTTAATATATGATTGAAACCCCTTTGTTCAAATCATTTTCTATGAGTTGGAATACTCATAGGCTTTCTCCCCGTGGATGACCACATCGAGTCCATCCAGTTCCTCTTTTTCATCTGTACGCAATGTAACGAAGATGCTGATACCTTTAGCAATTGCATATGTCATGACTGCACTGAAAATGATCGTTGCCGTCACTGCTACAATCTGTGCCAGTACCGGTGCAAAACCGCCGCCAGCAAGGAGACCGTCTGCAACACCCGGATTTACTGCACTCGTCTGAAGGACACCTGTACCGATTGCACCGACGATACCACCGATACCGTGAAGACCGAACGCGTCAAGTGCGTCATCATAGTTCAGCATTACTTTCAGGTTGGTGATGGCGAAGAAACAGATTGCTCCCCCAAGCAATCCAAGTGCCATCGCGCCACCATAAGTGACAAATCCAGCTGCTGGTGTGATTGCAACGAGTCCGGCAAGCATGCCTGAGAGTGTACCGATCAGTGATACTCTGCCTTTGGTAAGTCTTTCAACAATGCTCCAGCCTGCAATACCAGCAGTGGAAGCAAGGATTGTATTGGTGAAAGCGCTCATTGCGATGGCATCAAACGTCAATGCACTGCCTGTATTGAATCCGAACCAGCCGAACCATACGAGGATGGCACCAACCATTGTGATGACAAGATTGTGTGGCGGCTTTTTATTGTCGGGCTTTCTTGATCCAAGCATCAGCGCAAGTACAAGTCCCGAAACACCTGAGGAAATATGTACAACTGTTCCTCCGGCGAAATCGATGGCGCCGATGGCGTGGATCCAACCGCCGCCCCATACCCAGTGTGCAACTGGACTATAGACAAGAATGACCCATAATGCCATGAATACCAGGAAAGGACCAAATTTCATACGTTCCGCAACCGATCCTGTCAGGATCGAAACTGCGATTGTACAGAACGTCAGTTGAAACAGCATGTATAGCGCGAAAGGAATGGTTTCGGAAAATGCAGCGTTCGGCTCAGCACCTACGCCTGAAAGACCGATGTATGACAGGTCACCGATGAATGGATTACTACCTCCGAAACTGATTGAAAATCCGACAGCCACCCAGGCAAAAGTAACAACAACAATCGCAGCCAGACTATGCATTGATGTGTTCAATACGTTTTTTGACTGTACGAGACCACCGTAGAATAGAGCGAGACCTGGCGTCATGAGCCACACGAGCAAAGTACAAAGAAAAATGAAAACACTGTCCATAATTTATCCCTCCAAATTTAAGTATGGACACAGTATAACCGCATTTTTCGAATATTCAAAATCTATGTAAAAAAGCCTGACATCACATGTCAGACTTTCTTACATTGCTCATTATCTATCTGTTTCTGAGAGCGCGTATCATGAAAATCAATAGTCCAAGAACCAGAAGGGCACTGCCTATTACAATCAGCATCATATTCATACTGCTGTCATCTACATTCTGATCTGCCGATACACGTTCATCAGGGGCAATCGTCTCGATACTTTCTTCTGTTTCCTCTTCCGATTCCTCGGGAATGGCAGAAAGATCAAAAGTAATCCCTTTCTTGCTTTTGTCCTCGAGCGTCAGAGTACGACTGTTTTCCTCAAGTTCATATCCGTCAGGCACACCACTCTCAATTGTGTAGTCGCCCGCGGGTACTTCCGTGAATGAAAATTGGCCTTCAGCATCCGTCATCACTTCCGCTTCCATACCGCCTGTCAATGAAACCGCAACACCCTCCATGCCTTTACCTTCCGAGACCACTTCACCTTCAATGGAAAACTCCGTCACTTCCATCTGGTTGATGCTCACATCTACCGGCTCTTGGACGGGTTCGGGTTCAACAGAAGGTTCAATGGAAGGCTCTTCAGTCGGCACAACGATCGGCTGTTCAGTCACTTCTTCAGTATACTGTTCGACTGTCTGTTCAAACGTCTCTTCGGTGGACGGTTCAGGCTGCTGATAGGACTGGTAAGGTTCTTCCGTCCATTCTTCAGAGTATTCCTGTGTATATTCCTCTGTTGTGTACTCCTCTACCGTATATTCCTCCGAGCTGTATTCCTCTGTATATTCCTCCTGGACCGACGGCTCAGCCACCGGCTCTTCCATCGTTCCCTCAACAGATGGCTGCTCCGAATACTCCTCCTGCGTCATCTCTTCAGTACTGTCCGCAGCGGCACGAGAAACAGGGATGAGTATGACGAGCAATATGATGACCATGTAATAGGTTGATTTGCGCATGTCAGCCTCCTATTTGCTTGTTATGTATTTTATAATTTTACTTATCCAATTACTGTAACACTAGGTTAAATAATACTATAAAAAATGGAATAAAAACACCATCAAATCAGTATTGCAACCGAAACAATCCACTTTCCATGAATTAAGAATCCATTAAAGCCATATGAGAAAACTTTTAATGTTACACTGTCTCTGACCGTATGAACAAAAGGAGAGAAAAACAACGTGGAAACCGTATATATTGCCGGCGGATGCCTTTGGGGCGTCCAGGCATTTTTAAAAACCCTGCCCGGGGTCGAGGTGACAGAAGCCGGAAGAGCGAATGGATCGAGCAGTTCCTTGAATGGCGAGTATGATGGATATGCCGAATGTGTCAGAACAACATTCGATCCTGAAGTCGTATCCGTCAAGACACTGATAGAATACCTGTTCGAAATCATCGACCCGTACAGTTTGAACAAACAGGGCGAAGATGTTGGCGAAAAATACAGAACTGGGCTATATAGCGAGAATCCGGAACACCTGGCAGTAGCGGAGTCATTTCTTAATCGTAGAGCAGATCGGGAGAGGATTGCTGTCGAAGTCCTCCCGCTTACAAACTACATAAGGAGTGCAGAGGAACATCAGGACAGACTCTCCAAACATCCGGATGACTACTGCCATATTCCAGAACCATTATTAAATAAATATCTATAATAAAAATTCGGCCCCAACTTAAAAGACTGGGGCCGAATTTCCTCTATGTCACTATTCCCACTCGATCGTAGCCGGTGGCTTGCTTGTTATATCATATACGACGCGGTTGATCTGTTCGCTTTCGTTGACGAGGCGTTTTGAGATTCTCTCAAGTACGTCCCAGTCGATCTTCGCGAATTCACTTGTCATGCCGTCGATGCTTGTGACTGCACGGATGCCGATGGTATGACTGTACGTACGGTAGTCGCCCATGACGCCGACGGAGCGGATGTCAGGGAGTACAGTGAAGTACTGCCAGATTTCACGGTCGAGGCCGGCTTTGCTGATTTCATCACGCAGAATCCAGTCGCTTTCACGTACGATTTCGAGCTTCTCTTCAGTGATTTCACCGAGAATCCGGATACCGAGACCTGGACCTGGGAATGGCTGTCTCCATACGAGATGCTCCGGAATGCCGAGTTCGATACCGAGTGCGCGCACTTCATCCTTGAACAAGGTATTGAGCGGCTCGAGCAGTTTGAACTGCATGTCTTCCGGCAGGCCACCGACGTTATGGTGTGATTTGATCGTTGTCGCGGTTTCGGTACCGGATTCGATGATATCCGTATAGAGGGTGCCTTGTGCCAGGAAGTCAACATCTTTCAGTTTTGTCGCTTCATCGTCGAATACATAGATGAATTCGTTGCCGATGATTTTGCGTTTCTGCTCAGGGTCCGCAACGCCTTTCAGCTTGCTCATGAAGCGGTCTTTTGCATCAACTCTGATGATGTTCATATTGAAGCCTTCACCGAACTGCTCCATGACCATGTCGCCTTCGCCTTTACGAAGCAGACCATGATCGACGAAAATACATGTCAGATTGTCACCGATGGCTCTATGCATCAGTACAGCGGTCACAGAGGAGTCCACGCCGCCACTCATTGCACAGAGGACTTTCCGGTCGCCGACCTCTTCACGGATCTTTTCCACTTCGATGTCGATGAAGTTGCCCATCGTCCATTCTCCATGGCATCCACAGATATCGCGGATGAAGTTTCTGAGGAATGTGTCTCCATTTTTTGTATGCTTGGATTCCGGGTGGAACTGCACACCATAGATGTGCTTCTCTTCGTGCTGGATGCCTGCATATTTGCACAGTGGCGTATAGGCAATCTGTTTGAAGTCTTCCGGAATGCGGGTCACCTTATCGCTATGGCTCATCAGTACCGTTTCATTTTCAACAAGACCGTTGAATATTGATGCGCTGGTATCGAGGCTGATTTCAGTCGGACCGAATTCCTTCTCATTGGATGGGACCACTTCTCCTCCGTTCAGTTGCGTGATCAGCTGCATGCCGTAGCAGATGCCGAGGACGGGAACGCCGAGATCGAATACTTCAGGGTCCACCTTGAAAGCGTCGTCTGCATAGACGGAGCGTGGTCCGCCTGAAAGGATGATGCCTTTAGGATTCAGTGTTTTTATTTCATCCACCGTAATGCTCGGATTGTGAAGTTCACTATAGACTCCGAGATCACGGATACGTCGTGTAATCAGCTGGTTATACTGACTGCCGTAGTCGATAACCAGTATGAGTTCTTGTTCTTTAGCCATTTCCATCTTTCAGCAGTGCTCCTATCCTATCTAGAGTAGTTTGGGGATTCTTTAGTGATCTGTACGTTATGCGGGTGGCTTTCAATCAGACCGGCACCTGTTATTTTTATGAACTGTGCCTGTTCTCTCAAAGCCTCCAGGTTCTGTGATCCTGTATAGCCCATGCCGGATCTCAGTCCACCCATCAGTTGATAGATTGTATCACTCAATGGTCCCTTGTACTCTGTGCGACCTTCAATACCTTCCGGAACAAACTTCTTCGCTTCTGAATCTTCCTGGAAGTAGCGGTCCTTCGACCCTTTCTCCATTGCGCCGAGGGAGCCCATGCCGCGATAGGTCTTGTACCTTCTGCCCTGGAAGATTTCCGTCTCACCTGGTGATTCGCTCGTACCTGCAAGCAGGCTGCCGAGCATGACTGCGTGGCCACCCGCCGCCAGCGCCTTGACGATATCACCGGATAGTTTGATGCCACCATCTGCGATGATCGCCTTGCCGTGCTTGCGCGCTTCTGAAGCGGCATCGTATACGGCGGTAATCTGAGGCACACCGACACCTGAAACAACGCGTGTTGTACAGATTGAACCGGGGCCGATGCCGACCTTGATGACATCAACACCTGCATCAATCAGAGCTTTCGTTCCTTCCGCTGTCGCTACGTTACCGGCAATCAGTGCTACATCCGGGAACTTATCGCGGACGTCCTTAATTGCGGCAAGTACACCTGCGGAATGACCGTGTGCTGTATCGATGACGAGTGCATCGACGCCCGCTTCTACCAGTTCCTGCGCACGCTTTTCAGTTTCTTTCGCGATACCGATGGCAGCAGCAACAAGCAGACGCCCCTGCTCATCCTTCGCCGCATCAGGGAACTCGATGACCTTCTCGATATCTTTTATCGTAATGAGCCCCTTCAGTATATTATTCTCATCAACCAGTGGGAGCTTTTCTATTCTGTACTGCTGCAGAATCTTCGCTGCCTGGTCGAGTGTCGTACCGACGTCAGCTGTAACAAGATTCTCCTTGGTCATGACATCGTCAATCGGTTTGGAGTAGTCCTCGATGAAACGAAGGTCGCGGTTTGTAATGATACCGATCAGCTTCTTCTCTTCCGGATTATTGACGATCGGCACACCGGAGATACGGTATTTGCCCATCAGATGCTCCGCCGCAAAGACCTGCTCCTCCTTGGTCAGGAAGAAAGGATTGGTAATGACACCATTCTCAGAACGCTTCACCTTTTCCACTTCGTCGCGCTGGCGCTCAATCGACATGTTCTTATGGATGACACCAAGACCACCCTGGCGTGCAATCGCAATCGCCATGGCCGATTCAGTTACAGTATCCATACCGGCACTCAGTACAGGAATATTCAATCTAATTCTATCGGATAGCTGAACGGACAGATCCACCTCTTTTGGCAATACTTCAGAATGCGCTGGAACAAGCAGCACATCATCAAACGTCAAACCTTCTTTTTCAAACTTTTTCTCCCACATTCTTAATGCCTCCTATTTTTCAAACAGTGCACCTTAAATAAGGCATATGATAGGAACAATAGAAATACAGCTATTGCTGAATATCCAATTGTTATTTCATAGCAGCTTTATTTAAGGTAAAGCCTAGAAACTCATAATCCATATTATTATGATTATATGAAATAAAATAATTAATTACTTATGATAGCAAAAAAGCCCATTATAAACAATCCATTTCAAATAAGATAGACAATACAGAAAATTTAATTAATATGACTATTGGCGTTTTGGGAAGGGCTATCAGGGAATAGAAATGTAAACATACATAAAAACTGAAAAAGGAGGTCCATTGTGATTTATTTTGAACTTTACGATAGTCAGGAAGCTGTACTCGATCGAATGGCTCAGTTGAAATCTGAAGGGTATTATGAAGAAGATATCCATCTGCTCGGCAGGGACGACAGAGAATTTGATGCTTTGGAGTATACAGAAGTAACATACCACATGCATGTTCCGGATGATAGAGGACTCAAGGAAATACTGGCCAGAAGTGAACCCGCGGAAAGGTTCCTGCATTATTATCTGCCTGATGAAGATGAAGTCGAAAGATATCTATATAAGATCAGTGAAGGCAACTACCTGATGTTCTATACGGATTACGGAATGATGGAACGCAGAAAAGAAGACAAGGACGAAAGCGCAGAAGCGGATTTCAAAGCAGAAGCCAGAGATCCTATTAAATAGAGAAAACGATTTGGAGCGCAAGTGCGTTTCCAAATCGTTTTTTAGATGTTTATTCTTCCAGATCAAATCTTTCTTCCTTCACCAGCTGTGCACCACCCGCTCCCCATGGTTCCGGGAAATTTATATGGATGGGACGGAGCAGCTGCGATTCCCTGCCCTTTCGAATGCAGACCCTCCGGATCTGTTCAGCCGACAGTACGGCCACATAGCCTAGGGACCTATAAGTCACAGCCATCTGTCGATAATGATGAAGAGACAGGTTCGCGTGCATCCCTGTCCTTTTCTGAATGTTGACCTTCTGATGACGCTTTAGAAAATTATAATATATAAAACAATGATGCTCCACCTTGCTGCTGCAGTCAAAACCTCCGAAATATACATGATATTTATCAACCAGATCATTTCGTAACTCATCCGGGAGACAATCCAACGACTTTTCCAATTTTGCAAACATCTCAAGAATCAGATCCACTTCATCAGAAACATCCACTCTTATACCCTCCGCATTGACCATTTCCAGAATGTCAGGATACCTTTTCTGTATCCCTTCAACGAGAATGTCCATATAGTAGCCATAAGACGAGCGATTTATCGGATCCAGCAGACTTAGAATCTTATACTGATTGAAGTACAGCAGACGCATAACAGGATTTTCCAGATTTATCATCTTAGTGTCGTCTACCTTCATTTAGAAAATATAGTGCAGGCACAGGCAGTTGCTTTTTTTGGCTGCGCTGAATTCCTGATCAAGATCCACGCTTGTAAAACTGAGTGCAATAACTAACGCCATAAAAATATGCTTCATAGATAATATTCCTCCTTATTAGTCATATGCCAGTTAATAGCATTACATATATTTTAGGAGGTAACCCACATTTATAATAGCTCTTATGATGAAATATTCTCCGGGGAATAATTTTTCAGTTTTTCGTACAATTCAAGCTTATTTCCCATCATATACAAATACTCTGATTTCTCTAGAATCTCTGTTGCTTCGTCCGAATATCCCAGTACATTAAGTGAAATTACTTTATTATATAGAATTTCGCAAAGCAGGAATGTTGATTCATTTTTCTGCAGTAATTCCTCTGCTTTAACTGCATACTTCATCGCGCGTCCATAATCTCTTCTCTTACAGTAGCTTATGGATAGATTGCACAGCACTTTAACTATGAGTTTGAATGATTTTTTCCCCGAGTGAGCATAGTAGACTTCTGCGTCTTTGTAAAATTCAACAGCATCAATATTCATTTTGCTCAAAATATTTCCTTTGGCCAGATACATTTCCGCCACTTTTTCGTACATCCATTCATTAGTGCTGTTTTTTGCGATTGCTTTATTAATTTCATGAAGTGCTTCCTTAAAATTGCCTTTTGAATATTCTATGATTCCAAGATGCCACTGTCGATAACCTTCCAGCTCAGGAGATTGCTTCCAAAACTCATCACATTCACTTGCTATTATCTCTTCCATTCTTATGTAGTTTCCACTTGTTCTGCATTCATCCAATTCTTGCTGAATAGTATGGAAAGGAGCCAGATAGTTCCCACAAAACACATCATGTATGCTCAGATTCAATCTTTCGAGAACGTCCATCAGTTCATTCAAAGGAATGGTGAATATATCATTCTCCAGTCTCGATATCGCAGATTGGGATGTTATATTTTCAGCCAACTTCAACTGGGAGAATGCCATCATCTTTCTTCTCCCCCTGATTTTTTCTCCTACATTTTCCAAATGTTCCCACCCTTTTTAGAATATTATTCCATAATGTTGATACTTCTGTCTATTTAAATTTTCATGCTTAGTTTATTCGATTTCATGATGGGTATACATTTATTACATGCAAAGAAAGTATAAAAAAATGGAATTGAAGAAGTAAACGTAAGAGTCATAACGACAATTAACTATTTAAAAAAATGGAGGTAAGAGTTATGCGTGAGATTGAATCCTATACAAGTGAACAGGAAATGCTGGGTAGAATCGAGCAACTGAAATCCGAAGGTATCAACGAAGACCAGATCACTGTAGTATCCAGAGAAGAGCTTGAAGGTTCCTCATTGAACTACACTGATGTTAATTACAAGACATCTGAAGGTACTACTTGGGACAAAATCGTTTCATGGTTTTCTGCAGAGCAACCGGAAGAGCGTGTCATGTCAAACATGAACCTGTCCTCCGAAGAAGAAGAAGAATATAGACAGGCATTGGACAGCGGTAAAATCCTTCTATATGTAAATGATGAAATTGAGAGTGGTACTACTGACTATCCGACTGACCCACTGCTGGAAGATGAAAGCGATAGAGTAGATACCGGCGAAACAGCGAACCGCCCGGATTCCACTCCAGGCAGTGCACACCGCCCAGGCGTAACGGGTGCTGCTGGCGCAACGGCTGCTGCTGGTGGAATTGGCGATGAGCGGAGACGTCATGAAAACAGTTATGTTGATGGAGCTGACCTTCCGGAACGTGGTGAAGACTATCGTGATGGTGAAAGAGATAACCGTGTAATCAATGACGACATGGTCGAAGGACGTCGCGATCAAAATGTAGTGGACACTGAAAGAGATGCGCCACTAGGAGAAAGAGAAGGTGTATATAACGTGGATGAAAGAGCACTGAATAATAATGATGGAATTAATGATGAGTTTTCCGACAGAACGGACTTGACTGATGAAGAAAAAATTCAACTCCGTGAAGAACGACTGAATGTAGATAAAGAGAATGTCAAAACAGGCGAAGTAAACATTGATAAGCATACCGAAACAGAACACCAGGAATTCGATGTCCCTGTAGAGCGTGACGAAGTAACAATCGAACGCCGTCCTGTAGATGGTAACCGGCCAGCTGGTGATATCGATGCAACAGACAACGACTCCATCAATGTTGCTATCAACGAAGAGCGTGTAAACGTTGAAAAAGAAGATGTAGTAAGCGAAGAAGTTGTTGTCAAAAAAGATAAAGTCAGAGATACAGAGCACGTTTCCGAAGATGTCCGTCGTGAAGACGTAGACATTGATGAAACCGACACTTCAAGAGGCACGCTTGATAATGATCGTCTGGATAGAGATGGTTTGGACAACGACCGTCTGGATAACGACAGAAATAGATTCTAGTAATAGATTTAAACCCCAATGACTTTATTTAGTCACTGGGGTTTCTTTATGTCTTATCATCTGACTGGCTGAACAGTTATAGCTAAGCTGCAGCGGCTTGCCTGACATATATTTTACTGAAGATGAATCTGACCAGCGGCCCTACTACAATCAGTTGCAGCGGCAGTGCAAAAATGAAGTTTTTCAGGAAAGTGGATAGATACAGATTGACCAATGATATATTACCCACTGCATCAGTGTTCATGGATGACATCACTAGACCGAAGATGGACATCAGCATTGCCATTCCAGTCACCATGAAGAACGAGATGGTCAATATCATAAAGATCTTCTTCGATGTCATACTATAGACTTTGTGGCCGATACCCTTAGCGATCGGCGCAATCAGAACCATATCCAGAAATAGAGCGATCACATAGGCGAAGATGAAACTGACAACCTGCTTGGAAAAAGACATGGTGAAAATACTACCGTTTAAAACTTCATTGTATATGGTCATGATAAAGACCATGAAAAAGCACATGATCATACTAAAAACTAGGCTTTCTTTTTTTGTAGTTGGCATACATGAATCTCCTTTTCTAATCAATAAGAGTCAGTATACCTATATAGCAACCCGCTTCATAAGTGAACATTGTGTGAACAATTACTGCTATTAGTTGAAAATGAGAAAACCGATGGCTGCCACTATCATAATAATCAGGATCAGTATGCCAAGCCCTTTCGAGCCCAGGCCGCCTGTCAAATCGGTGAGACTGCCACCACCTGCTCTACCCGAAGCATCTCTCAGATTGCCGCCTGGATTATTTTTCAGTTCATCCTGCCTCAATCTCTCTCTTCTCTGTTCAGGTGTTTCTCCATCGTTATTCATCCGAAACATCCCCCCCTTATGTGTAATAGGTTAACTTTATACTATTGTAGCATACCAGTGCAGTAGGAGATTTTCTTCGATAGCTCAATAAGAACATAACAAAAACCCTTGAAACGTTGCCGCTCCAAGGGTTTAACACTTAGCCTATATTATTGCTCTTCCTTAACATATGGAAGCAATGCCATGTGACGTGAACGCTTGATCGCTTTTGTAAGCTGGCGCTGATACTTCGCAGAAGTACCTGTTACACGTCTTGGAAGAATTTTTCCACGTTCTGAAATGAACTTTTTAAGGAGATCTACTTCTTTATAGTCAATGTGCGTAATGCCATTAGCTGTGAAGTAACAAACCTTTTTGCGGCGACGACCGCCTCTTCTTGGACCTGCCATGAGTTATCCTCCTCTACAGATTGAACGCTGCGTTGCAGTAGTGTGTGGGTACTGCGTAAGCATGTTCATATCTATAATTTTGTTATTTCTTATGAACGTGTGGAAGTGTCTTTGTATGTGCATGGTATATTTTACACATTTTCAGGACTGTTGTCAATCCAAGAATTATGTTAATTGTATCTTCTACTCAAACAATTATCGGCTTGGATTTTTTGTTCTCGCAATGAACAGCATGATGAATGAAATGATGATGATGGTAATGACCCACAACCAGGCAAGCGTCATCCTCCCGGAATCAAGCGCGATATAGATGGCAGTCGGCACCGTCTGTGTGACCCCGGGGATATTGCCGGCAAACATCAAAGTCGCACCGAACTCCCCAAGAGCTCTGGCAAAGCTCAGTATACCACCTGCCATGAGCGCTCTCGATGCAAGAGGGATGGATATGCGGAGGAATGTCTGAAAGTGTCCTGCACCGTCCACCCTGGCTGCTTCTTCAACATCTCTATCGATATTCTGGAATCCTGCCTTGGCGGACTGGTACATCAGCGGAAAGGCGACAACAGTACTCGCAATCACTGCGGCATACCAGGTGAAAATGACAGGCTGGCTGAAGATCCATGTAATCCACTCTCCCAGAATGCTGTTGTTGCCGAAAAGGATGATCAGCAGAAATCCGACTACCGTCGGCGGCAGTACCAGTGGCAGCATGATGATCGTCTCTACGACGGACTGGCCTCTAAACCTGCGATCCACCATCCATTTTCCTGTCAAAGTACCGAGAATGAACACGATGATGAACGCGATGATGGACACTCTCAAAGAAAGGAGGACCGGCTCGAGAAAGGCTTCCAATGTAATGCTACTGAGTCGTGAATCCATGGTCTTCAAACACCTTCAGTGCCGCTTCGGACTGGAGAAATTTATAGAAATCCATTGCGGCTTCGTGATTTTGCGAATCTTTCAGTACACCCGCCGGATAGTTGATCTGGGTGTGGAGAGATGGAGAAATTTCTTCAGTAATGGTGGCTTTCTCGCTCCCCACAGCATCTGTACGATAGACAATGCCTGCATCGACATTCCCTGTTTCCACATAGGACAGCACTTGCCTGACATCCTTCGCGTAGACAATATTCCCTTCCAATGTTTCAAACTGGCCCAAAGACTTCAGTGCTTCCTTGGCATACATGCCGGCCGGAACTGTACTTGGTGTACCGATGGAAAGTGTATCCACATGATCCAGTTCGTCCATGGCAATCTCTTCGTTTCCTTCTGGCACGATAAGAACGAGCGAGTTGCCGAGCAGTTCGGTATGTGCCGAGTCATCCATCCTGCCTTCATCAAGCAGTATTTGGAATCTGTCTTCTGCTGCTGATATGAAAAGATCCACAGGGGCGCCTTGGGAAATCTGTTTCTGCAATGTCCCTGATCCCCCGAAATTGAGGGACAGCGAAACCTCGGGATTTGCTTCTTCATAAAACGTCTTTATTTCGTCCATGGCATCACCGAGACTCGCTGCTGCCGAAACGGTCAGAGACTGCTCTGCTTCGCCGGAAGCACTGCTGCAGCCGGCAAGCATCATGAATATCAGCATGCATGCAAGCATGATCCTTCTCATAAAAATGCTCCATTCTCGATTATAGGTTCATCTACAATTATAAACATTCGTAAGGCATTATAGAACACAGTCACGGTGATTTATTGTGAAATAAAAAAGGCATTCCGGATTATCCGGAATGCCTATCATATGGAATATCACACTATATCCCATATATGCACACACACACTTTTCACACGTTTATTACACATACCCGTTCTTTGGATATCAATTAGAATGGTAGATCATCATCACTGATATCGACCGGTCCATCTGCATTGGCAAATGGGTTCTCTTCATTCGAGTTCTTTCTCGACTGCTGAGGTGCCGGTCTGGAACCAGTGGACTGGTTGCCGTACGCATTCTGGTAGCTATCTGCGGAATTGTTATTATACTGTTGATTACTGCCTTGCCCCTGCTGCCCTTTAGGCTCCAGGAACTGCACACTATCACACACTACTTCAGTCACATACACTCTTTGACCTTCTTTGTTCTCATAGGAACGGCTCTGCAATCTGCCATCTACTCCTGCCAGACTGCCTTTCTTCAAATACTGGTTGACGTTCTCTGCTTGTTTACGGAAAACCACACAGTTGATGAAGTCTGCACCGCGCTCACCATTCGAACTCGTAAACGGGCGGTTGACCGCCAGTGTGAAGGTCGCTACAGAAATATTACTTTGACTGACTTTCAGTTCAGGGTCTTTAGTAAGACGCCCTACTAATACAACACGGTTCAGCATGTAATCAACTCCATTGTATTATTACTTGTTGTTTTCAGCTTGTTCATCAACAACAATGATGTGACGGATCATGTCATTGTTGATTTTGGCCAAACGATCGAATTCGCTTGTTGCTTCCACATCAGCATTGACTTTGATGATGTGATAAAAGCCTTCTTTGAAATCATTGATTTCGTAAGCCAGACGACGTTTACCCCACTCTTTTGATTCGACGATTTCCGCACCTTGGGAAGTCAGTACGTTGTCAAAACGCTCAACAAGCGCTTTTTTCGCGTCTTCCTCGATATCCGGGCGGATAACATATAGAATTTCATATGCCTTCATCTTCTACACCTCCTTATGGTCTTTAGCGGCCTATCTACATGGAAATAGGCAAGGAATAATTTTCATTACTCACAATCCAACATTATACCAGTCATTGATTCATTTTACAATGTTTCTATACATTAAATCTGAAATGAACGACGTCCCCGTCTTTCATGATGTACTCTTTGCCTTCAAGACGGACTTTGCCGGCCTCTTTGGCTTTAGTCATATTACCGTTGCTGACGAGATCGTCATAGCTGACCGTCTCTGCACGGATGAAACCTTTCTGGAAGTCGGTATGGATGATACCGGCACATTCCGGTGCTGTCATGCCTTCCTTGAACGTCCATGCCCTGACTTCTTCCACACCGGCTGTAAAGTATGTTGCCAGTCCAAGCAGGCCGTATGCCGCCTTGATCAGCTTGTCGAGACCGGATTCCTCGATACCGAGATCTTCGAGGAACATCTCCTTCTCCTCATCATCCAGCACCGCAATCTCCTCTTCGACCTTCGCAGAAATGACAATGACCTCAGAGCCTTCCTTCTCAGCGTATTCCTGAATCGATTTGAGGTATTCATTCTGATCCAGATCACCCAGTTCGTCTTCTGCTACGTTCGCTACATAAAGCATCGGCTTCTGCGTCAGCAGGTGGAGCGTTCTGACCTGCTTCGCTTCGTCTTCAGTAAATTCAAGCGCACGGACCGGCTGGTCGTTCTCCAGACCTTCCTTGATCTTGGACAGCAGCGCCTGTTCTGCCATCGCTTCCTTGTCTTTCTGTCTCGCCATCTTCTCGAGGCGCGGCAGTCTTTTTTCGATGCTTTCAAGGTCAGCAAAAATCAATTCCATATTGATGATTTCTATATCATCAATCGGATCGACCTTGCCTGAAACGTGTGTCACATTCTCATCATCAAACGCACGGACAACCTGGCAGATTGCATCCACTTCGCGGATGTGGGCGAGGAATTTGTTGCCAAGCCCTTCCCCTTTGGAAGCACCCTTCACGATGCCGGCGATATCCGTAAACTCGAAAGCGGTCGGGATGGTCTTCTTCGGTTCCACCATCTCCGTCAGTACATTCAGTCTCTCATCCGGTACTTCCACGATGCCGACGTTCGGATCGATTGTTGCGAATGGATAGTTTGCTGCGAGCGCGCCTGCTTTTGTTATTGCGTTGAATAGTGTGGATTTACCGACGTTCGGCAACCCGACGATACCTGCTGTCAAAGCCATTTTTAATCACCTTTATGCTTCATATTTTTGTTTTACTGCTTTCATTCTCTTTTCAAAATCGCGTCGTGGCATCATGATCACCCGATCGCACTGGGTGCATCTGATTTTGATGTCCGCCCCCATGCGGGTGATACGGAACATCCTGTTGCCACATGGATGCTGCTTCTTCATTTCAACAATATCGTTCAGATCATAATCTTTGGCCATGACTATTCACCTTTATTTTTAGTGGTATCGAACTGCTGAATATCCATCTTCGGTACAGAAATCTGGATGCCATGCTCCAGAAGATGACTCTTAATTGCCTGTCTCATGCGACGTGTCGCTCCGAAGTGCTCCATCGGCTGTGTTTCAAGCATGACACGTATGATTGCTTCACCATTCTGGATGCCTTGCAGTCCGAGAACCTCAGGCTTCGCAATCAGAGTCTCCTCCTCCTGCCAATGTGCAGTAAAGTAGGACTCGAGTATGTTCTCAATCCGTTTGACATCCTCTTCGACTGCAACGTTGATATCCAGCATCGCTATCGCATTATAGCGCGAGAAGTTGACCACTTCATTGATGATACCATTCGGAATGATGAACAATTCACCTTCCCAGCCCTGGATTCTTGTCGCACGGAGGCCGAAAGATAGCACTTCACCTTCCGCTACGGTAGCGCCGGAAGTATTCGCTCTGATGAAATCACCCTTATCAAACTGGTTCTCAAGAAGGATGAAGAATCCGGTGATGATGTCCTTTACAAGACTCTGCGCACCAAAACCGATAGCCAGACCGACTACACCGGCACCGGCAAGGAGTGTGCGTACAGGCAGACTGAAGGATTCAAGAATCATCATGATGATGACGAACCAGATGAAGACCGTCACTGCATTCTGCAGTACGTTGACAAGTGTCTGGTTGCGTTTATCTGTTCCTTTGAGGCGGGACCTGCCTTTGACGATAAAGAAGTTGCCTATGATCCTGTTGATGATTTTAATGACGATCATTGCTACGATGATCAGTGCAATCGCCGCTAGTATCCTGGCGCCGATTCCAATCCACAAATCTGGATTTTTGATTTCAGCCATGATTTCCTCAATAAACGAAAGATCCACCGGCTCATCCAGCGATGTTGTGCTACCAAGATTAAGACTAAACAAACTCACAATTTTTCACCTTCACTTTTCATTTTATTCATTTTCCAGCAAGGACATGATCCGTTTATATTCCTCTTCGCTTCTGAATTCAAAGGAAATGGTGCCCTTTTTCCGCTTCTTCCTGATTTCCACTGTCGTGCCGAACCGCTCCTTGAGCATTGCTTCATGCCGCTCGATGAATGCCGGCCTGCGCTGCTTGGGCTTTTTGGCTACTGTCACTTCCTGAAGGCTTTTCACGTAGGCTTCAAGTGCTCTGACACTCAACTGCTCTCGCACAGCATGCTTTGCGGCTTCTTCCATCTGCAAGGGATCCTTGAGTGCCAGCAGTGTCCGCCCGTGGGCGCCCGAGAGCTCATCGTCGTTGATCAGCTGCCGGATGGTCTGGGGCAGATTGAGCAGTCTCAGCATGTTGGCAATGTAGGGCCGTGACTTGCCGAGCCTCTGGGCCACTTCACTCTGGGTGATATTCAATGTCGACATCAGCTGCCGGTAGCTCAGTGCCTCTTCGAGCGGGTTCAGGTTCTCCCGCTGCAGGTTTTCAATGATGGCCAGTTCCATCATTTCCGTATCCGTCATCTCCTTGATGATGGCCGGTATAGTTTCACGCCCTAGGAGTCTGCTTGCACGGTAACGTCTCTCTCCAGCAACGATATCATAGCCTTTGACGGACTTTCTGACGATGATCGGCTGGATGACACCATGATTTTCAATTGATTCAGCCAGTTCCTTCAACTTTTCTTCGTTGAACTCAACCCGGGGCTGATATGGATTCCTTCTGATATCGGAAATTTTGAGTTCGATGACTGCCTCACCTTCCCTGATTCCGGAAAATAGAGCATCCAGTCCCTTTCCGAGACCTTTGCCCAATCCTTTTTGCCTCGCCATGTCCATTACCTCCAGTGCAGCATTCCTGTATGTAAAAATCACATGCTGTTATTATATCAGCCAGCTTGCCATTTGTAACATAAGAAAAACACCCACACAAGTGAGTGTCTATTTGTATATCTTGATCGTCACCTCATGAAATGCCTTTTCATCGGACGCCTCATAGGAAACATTGAAGCCTTTGTTCTTCAGCTTATCCACTTCCCGGTTGAGATCGTTCAGAACGAAAGAGACATCATCGTTGAAATCAAGCGCATCATTGGTATGCTTCAGCTTCTTTTTGACAGCATGCTCCGTGTCCTTGACCGTCATCTTTTCCCGTCTGATCTCGTCGAGGACTTCACCCTGCATCTCATCTTCAAGACTGAGCAGCGATCTGGCATGGCGTTCTGTAATCTCCTGCTTCTGGAGTGCTTCGATCACTTCGTCGGAGAGCTTCAGAAGACGGAGCTTATTGGCAATGAAGGACTGGCTCTTGCCGAGATTCTGAGCCAGATTTTTCTGTGTGATGCCATCCATCTTGAGCAGTTTCTTATAGGCTTTCGCCTCTTCGATGCTGGAGAGGTTTTCGCGCTGGATGTTCTCTATCAGCGCGATGGCAGCAGATTCGGTATCGGTCAGATATTTCACGATGACTTCTGCTTCTTCCCGATTGAGCATCTTCAATGCTCTGAATCTGCGTTCCCCTGCAATAATTTCATACATTCCCTCTTCGATCGGGCGCACAGTGATGGGCTGGAGCAATCCATGCTCCTCGATGGAATCCGCCAGTTCCCTGATACGATCGCGATCGAACTCCGTCCGCGGCTGATACCGGTTCGGGACGATATTTTCCATCGGCAAGTGCTGCAATGATACATTCTCCTGCTGATCTTCACTTTTGTCTATCAGACCGAAAAGTCTTGAAAATGGTTTCTTCACATGCCACACCTGCCTTTTATTTTAATGGAGATTTGTTCGGAGTACCCGCTTTTCTCGGATATTTCCCGGGTGATTTTCTTCGCTTCCTGATATCCAGTATATACCGTTCGCTGTCTTCTTCCGGAAGCGTAAAGTTGTGCATCCCTTCAAGTTCTCCGCCGAGAAGCTCGAGGGCGAAGCGGCTGTCTTCAAGTTCCTCGGCACCCTTGCGGCCTTTCAGTACGATAAATCGCCCGCCTGTTCTGACGAGTGGCAGACAGAGTTCCGCCAATACATTCAGCTGGGCGACAGCCCGTGCCGTTACGATATCGAACATATGCCGCTGTGCCCCCTGCGCAAAGTTTTCGGCACGGTCGTGCACCAGATGCATCTTATCCAGATCGAGTTCTGCTGTCAGCTCATTTAAAAACATGATGCGCTTGTTCAGCGAATCCACTATGGTCACCTTGATATCCGGTCTGACTATTTTCATTGGAATACTCGGGAAACCGGCACCGGCACCTACGTCGCAGATGCTCGCACCTTCTGGAATATCCACATGGAACAATGGTGTCAATGAATCATAGAAGTGTTTCAGATAGACGTCCGCTTCATCAGTTACTGCTGTCAGATTGACCTTGTTATTCCACTCGACCAGCATGTCGAAATACTTTCTGAACTGGCCCACCTGAACATCAGTCAGTTCAATACCTTGTTGCTTCAGTGCGTCGATGAACTGTCCTTCTCTCATGCATTCACCCGTTTGATGTCACCTTGTTCGATGTAGACGAGCAGAATGGAGATGTCTGCAGGATTGACACCGGATATTCTTGAAGCCTGGGCGATATCAAGCGGCTTGACCGTCTTCAGTTTATCACGGGCTTCAGTGGCAAGGGAATGGATGACGTCATAGTCGATGTCCATTGGAATCTTCTTCTTCTCCATGCGTTTCACCTTATCGACCTGAAGAAGCGACTTCTTGATGTAGCCTTCGTACTTCACCTGGATTTCAACCTGTTCATACTCTTCCTGTGTCAGCGTCGTTTCATCTTCCATTATAGTCATAATGGAATCATAATCCATTTCCGGACGTCTGAGCAGCTCGATGGCAAGAATGCCATCCTTGAGTGCAGTGCCGCCTTTTTCCGCAATGATGGACTGGGCCAGTTCATTCGGCTTGATACGGATTCCTTTCAGACGTTCGATCTCATCTTCGATGTTCTGCTTCTTCAACTGATATGCATCATATCGTGCGTCCGAAATCAGACCGATGTTGTGACCGATCTCCGTCAGACGCATATCCGCATTGTCATGACGCAGCAGCAGACGGTGTTCCGCTCTTGAAGTGAGCAGTCTGTACGGTTCATTTGTACCTTTTGTTACAAGGTCATCGATGAGTACGCCGATATAGGCATCGGAACGGCTGAGTACCAGTTCCTCTTCGCCGAGCAATTTGCTTGCTGCGTTGATGCCGGCGATGAGGCCTTGTCCTGCTGCTTCCTCGTAGCCGCTTGTACCATTGATCTGACCAGCGGTATAAAGATTCTTGATCTTCTTCGTCTCGAGTGTCGGCCAAAGCTGCGTCGGTACAAGCGCATCATATTCGATGGCATAGCCTGCACGCATCATTCTGGCATTTTCAAGGCCTGGAACGGAAGCGAGCATTTCCCTCTGTACATTTTCAGGCATGCTTGTAGAAAGGCCCTGTACGTAGACTTCCTTCGTATCGCGACCTTCTGGCTCGAGGAAGATCTGGTGGCGCGGCTTGTCGTTGAAACGGACAATCTTGTCTTCAATGGACGGACAGTAGCGTGGCCCTGTCCCTTTGATCATACCGGAATACATTGCTGAAAGGTGCAGGTTGTCGTTGATGATCATATGCGTATTTTCCGAAGTATAGGTCAACCAGCAAGGCAGCTGATCCATGATGAATTCAGTTGTTTCGAAACTGAATGCACGTGGGACATCGTCCCCCGGCTGGATTTCGGTTTTGGAGTAGTCGATGGAGTCGGAATTGACTCTCGGTGGTGTGCCCGTCTTGAAGCGTACAATATCAAAGCCGAGATCCTTCATCTGGTCGGCAAGTGGTACGGAAGGCATCTGGTGGTTCGGACCGCTGGAGTATTTCAAATCTCCAAGAATGATCTCCCCGCGCAGGAACGTGCCTGTCGTCACGATGACTGCATCCGCTTCATACACTGTACCGATATTTGTTCTGACGCCTTTGACTTCTTCGTCTTCGATGATCATTTCATCCACCATGCCCTGAAGAATGTCCAGATTCGGTTCATCTTCCAGCACACGTTTCATCTCCTGCTGATACAGGACCTTGTCCGCCTGTGCACGCAGTGCCCGGACTGCCGGACCTTTGCCGGTATTGAGCATGCGCATCTGTATGTGTGTCTTATCTATCACTTTTGCCATCTGTCCGCCGAGTGCATCCACTTCACGGACTACAATGCCTTTTGCAGGCCCCCCTACTGAAGGGTTGCAGGGCATGAAGGCGATATTATCAAGGTTGATTGTCAGCATGAGCGTTCTGAGCCCTTTTCGTGCCGAGGCCAGTCCTGCTTCAACGCCGGCATGCCCCGCACCGATGACAACAACATCATATTTCATATTACTTGCCATAGTTATCCTCCTTTTTATTTTCCAAGACAGAACTGGCTGAAGAGCTGGTCGATCAGCTGTTCGCTGACGTCCTCACCAATTACTTCTCCAAGCAGTTCCCATGTTTTTACAAGATCGATCTGGACAATATCCACCGGAACATCCATTTCAGCAGACTCTATTGCATCCGATATTGCGGATATTGCCTGCTCAAGCAGGTGGATGTGGCGGTTGTTCGATACATAGGTGGAATCCACAGACTGTATTTCACCTTCGAAGAACAATCCGGCAATCCTGTCCTCAAGTTCATCGACACCCGTACTGTTGATGATGGATGTCTTGACGATGGGCATCCCCGGGTATCTTGATTTCAGATCTTCCACATCAAGCTCTGCTTCCAGATCCAGTTTATTTACAATACTGATGACATTCTGATCCGCCATGGAATCGAGAATCTCCACGTCTTCATTGGTCAGTGGTTCATTATTATTCAGCACGTAAAGGATGAGTTCCGCTTCCTTCAGTGCCTGGCGGCTGCGCTCGACACCGATCTTTTCCACGATGTCGTCGGTATCACGTATACCTGCCGTATCGATCAGCTTGAGCGGAATGCCGTTGACATTCACATACTCTTCCAGAATATCGCGCGTCGTCCCTGCGACATCCGTCACGATGGCCTTGTTGTCCTGGATGAGATAGTTGAGCAGGGAACTCTTGCCGACATTCGGCTTGCCGATGATGACGGTACTCAGACCCTCTCTTAGAATCCTGCCCTGCGTACTGCTTTTCAGCAGCTTCTCGATTTCCTGTTTGACCTTCCGGGACTCTTCCTGGAGAAATTCGGTCGTCGCTTCCTCGACATCATCATATTCGGGATAGTCGATATTGACTTCCACCTGGGCCAGTATGTTGAGGATGCTCTGGCGCAGATCTTCGACGTATGACTTCAATCTGCCCTGCATCTGCTGATTGGCCACTTTGGATGCTTCGGTCGTCTTCGATCTGATGAAATCCATGACACCTTCGGCCTGGGACAGGTCGATTCTGCCATTAAGAAATGCACGTTTCGTGAATTCGCCCGGTTCCGCCATGCGGGCGCCGTGTTTCAATGTCAGCTGGAGCACGCGGTTGACCGTGTGTATGCCACCATGGCAATTGATTTCAACGATATCCTCGCGCGTATAGGTGCGGGGCGCCCTCATGATTGCAACCATGACCTCTTCCACGGACTCCTGTGTATCCGGATCCATGATATGACCATAGTTGATCGTATGCGAATCCACTGATGATAGGGATTTCGCCCCTTTATAGAGACGGTCTGCAATTTCAACGGCATCGACGCCTGATAGACGCACGATAGCGATTGCACCTTCACCCACGGGGGTGGAGATGCTGGATATTGTTTCTAATTGCATGATGCAATACTCCTTTACTTCTTTTCTATTACGATATAGCGGTTCGGTTCCGAGCCTTCGGAATGGGTTTCAATACCTTCGATTCTGCTTAATACGTGATGCATGATCTTCCGTTCGGATGAAGGCATCGCCTCGAGGCGCACCGGTCTGTTCGTCCGCTGCGCTTTTTTGGCCATGTTGACTGCCAGGCTCTCAAGCGTTTCACGGCGCTTTTCCCGGTAGTTCTCGACATCCAGCAGAATGGAACCGTAGCTTCTGTAGATCGAATTGAAATACTGCTGGGCCACTTCCTGCAACGCATTGAGCGTCGCCCCCCGCTTGCCGATCAGCTTGGCTGCCATCGGCGAAGACAGTTCTATCTGGACTTCGTTCTGCCTGATGCTGACTTCACTGCTTCTTTCAATATTCATATCCCGGATGACCCGGTCGATGTAGCGCCTTGTCTCCTCCGCTGCTTCTTCGATGGACATTTCATTCCGCCGTGTCTCATCCGGCATCTCTTCCTGAACCAGAGCATCTTCCTGTACTTCCGTATCCGGAGGAACCGGTTCTGTTTCTTCCATAGTATTATGGTGCGCCGACGCCTGTTCCTGCACTTCATTTTCAGATGATGTTCCAGACACATCGGTTTCTGTCTTTCCCATGTTCCTTGCAGCCAACGATTCGATCGAGTCATAAAGCTTCAGTTCGGGGTTGATGATCGTCAGTCTGACTGCCGCATCCTTCTTGCCGAAACCGAGCAGCCCTTTTCTGCCTTCTTCTTCAACATCGATTTTGACGTCCGCTTCCGATACATTCAGTTCTTCCAGCCCTTTTGCGATTGCACGATCAACAGTTTCATCCCTGTAAACTCTGTCCATGACGGTGCCTCCCGTGTCATTTTATGCATTTTGCGATTTTCAGCACATGTAGTAGTGATTTCTCCATCTGATGGTAATCCATGCTGCTGACCGGCTGTCTGGCGATGACCACATATTCTCTCGGCTTGAGCCTGTCCTGGTGATGCTGAAAGAAAACACGTATCCGTCTTTTGATTTTGTTGCGTTTTACCGCATTGCCAAGACGCTTCGACACACTGATTCCAAGCCGCATGTGATCCGTCTTCGGATGATCGGCCAGGTAGATGACGAACTGCCTGTTTGCATAGGATTTGCCTTTTTTGAAAACAAGTTGAAAATCACGTTCTTTTTTAATTCTGAATCTCTTTTTCATCACTATTACGCTCTCTCACATATGATATTTCATTATACAAAATTACACGAAATTTATAAAACAGCACGCCTATATGCACAAAAAAAGATCACCTATATCAGATGATCTTGGGGATTAGGCTGAAAGTACTTTTCTACCTTTTCTTCTACGACGGGCCAATACTTTGCGTCCGTTCTTTGTACTCATTCTTTTACGAAAACCGTGCACTTTGCTGTGCTTACGTTTATTTGGCTGGTAAGTACGTTTTACCATATTAAATACACCTCCATGATACCTATTGCCTGTGTATAGCTTTTAGAATTGTAACTATTAAAGAATAACAGATGAGCCAATAGATTTCAATACATTTTTCACCAGGAATTTATCGCACCGCCATGTGGATAACCCACAGTGTGGACAAGATGTGTGGATAAATGAAATGTGGATAACTATTTTCCACAGCAATCTGCACTGTTTATCCCCAGATTCACAGACCTTGATATCTACTGTGTGGATAACTTCCTGAATTGTGTATATCTTTATAAAGCTGTTGATATCACTCGCTTTTTTCGTTATAATTCTGTGTATGAATTTGTGGTAAAACCGTCCTGATAACTAGATTTGTCCACAGATTGTGAGTAACCTGTGGATAGTTGTTCAGCACTGTGGAAATTATTATCCACACACTGTGATTATGTGAATAGGAAAAGAGGACAATCGTATGAGTAGTATTAAAGAAATCTGGGAGAATACGCTGAAAGGGATCAAAGAAACCATCGCCAATGCCAGCTATCAGACATGGTTCCAGGACACTTCGATGATCCATCTGGACAATGACACGGCTGTCATCAAAGCAGATACCCAGTTTCAGAGGGATTGGCTTGAGAAGAACTATAGTGGACTGATTCAGGAGCAGCTGTACGAAGTCATGGGAGAGAAGCCTGAAATCAGAATCGTCACGGAAGAAGAGGAAGCCCCTGCAAAAGCGCCTGAGAAGACAAAAGCAGAACCTGAAGTTCCCGTGAACAGCCAGCTGAATGTCAACAATACGTTTGAAACATTCGTCATCGGCAACGGCAACCGCTTCAGCCATGCCGCTTCCCTCGCTGTGGCAGAAGCTCCGGCGAAGGCCTACAATCCCCTCTTCATCTATGGTGGCGTCGGTCTCGGCAAGACCCACCTTATGCATGCCATCGGCCATTATGTACTGGAGCACCGTCCAAACGCCAAAGTGGCGTATCTCTCCAGTGAAAAGTTTACAAATGAATTCATCAATTCCATCCGCGACAACAAAACCGAGGAATTCCGCAACCGGTACCGCAATGTCGACGTACTGCTGATTGATGATATCCAGTTTCTTGCCGGAAAGGAATCGACGCAGGAGGAATTCTTCCATACTTTCAACGCACTTCACGAAGACAATAAGCAGATTGTCATTTCAAGCGACCGTACGCCAAAGGAGATTCCGACACTCGAAGACAGACTACGCTCCCGTTTCGAATGGGGTCTGATCACCGACATCACGCCGCCTGACCTTGAAACACGCATTGCGATTCTCAGAAAGAAATGCGAAGAAGAAAAAGTCGAGATTCCAAACGAAGCAATGATCTATATCGCCAACCATATCCATACGAACATCCGTGAGCTGGAAGGTGCATTGACACGGGTCGCAGCGTACTCGAAACTGGTCAACCAGCCACTGACACCGGAAATGGTATCCGAAGCACTGAAGGATCTCGTCACCCAGACCAAATCCAAGAAGATTACGATTACAGACATACAGGAGGCAGTGGCATCCTTCTATGATATACAGATCGAGTCTTTCGCCTCCAAGAAGCGGACGAAATCCATTGCTTTCCCACGTCAGATCGCGATGTATCTGGCACGTGAGCTTACAGACTACTCCCTGCCGAAGATCGGGGAAGTTTTTGGCGGACGGGACCACTCCACTGTCATCCATGCACATGAGAAAATTTCCAAAATGATCAACGAAGACGAACGCTTCAAGCAGGAGCTCGAGGAAATCGAAAACCAGATCAATTAGAGATGTGAATGATGTGGATAGATGTTACACTGTAACAAACAGCTTACCCACATGTGGATAACTTGCACGCCATGGACCGAATCCACTTATCCACAAATCCACAGGGCTTACTACTATTATTACTTTAAATACTACTTAATATATATAAGGAGTCGCTAACTTATGAAAATCAGTATCAACCGCCAGTATTTCATCGAACAGCTGAATCATTGTCTCAAGGCAATTTCCCCAAGGACAACACTACCGATTCTTAATGGCATAAAACTTGAAGTAAAAGAGGATCATTTGCTTCTTACTGGCAGTGATTCTGAAATTTCAATTGAAATCACCATCCCGACAGAAATCGATAATGAAGAAATACTCGAAATCAGTGAAACAGGGACCGTTGTACTATCCGGCCGATTCTTTGTGGATATCATCAAGAAGCTTTCAGGCAACTTTGTACAGCTTGAAACAAATGATGCATTCCAGACGAAGATTACAGCTTCCCAGTCGGAATTCAATCTGAGCGGCAATGACCCGGACCAGTATCCACTGCTGCCTGAAGTGAATGATGAAGAAAGCATCGTCCTGCCATCTGCAGTGCTGAAAAATATCATCAACCAGACCAACTTTGCAGTATCACTGTCTGAAACACGGCCTGTACTGACGGGTGTAAACTGGCAGTTCGATGATAAGGGCATCCAGTTCACAGCTACGGATTCCCATAGACTGGCTTTGAGAAGACTCGAAGGTGACCAGTTCGGCATGGACAGCATGCATGCAATCATCCCGGGCAAATCATTGAATGAACTCAACAAGATCATCAATGATTCCGATGAGGAAGTCGAAATCCACTTCTCACAGAACCAGGTGCTGATCAGCTACGGCAACATGCGCTTCATTTCCAGGCTGCTTGAAGGCAACTATCCGGATACATCCCGTCTGTTCCCTGAAAACTATGAAACGAAGGTCACTGTGAACAATGGTGAATTCTATCATGCCATCGACCGTGTCTCGCTGCTCGCGAGGGAGGGCGGCAACAACGTCATCCGCATGAGTGTGGAAAACGGCAACGTTGCCCTATCCTCCAATTCTCCTGAAGTCGGTACGGTGCACGAAGATATCAGTACCGGCAACGTTGAAGGCGAGAATCTTAAGATATCCTTCAACTCCAGATACATGATGGATGCACTGAAGGCCATCAATGATGACGAAGTGACGATCGAATTCTTCGGCACGATGCGCCCATTCACTCTGAAAGCAGCTGAATCGGACGCGGTCGTTCAGCTGATCCTTCCAATCCGCACATATTAGAATTCCAGTCAAAACTGCGACTGAGCCCCCAGAAATTAAAAAAAAGGGGTTCTCAGTCGCTTTTTTGTTTTCAGGGGTAAACCCTTGTTTATATCGCAAAACGCTCCTAGGGCTTTATTTGGGCTTCCAAGGTGAATTTTATTGAAAAATGTAGTATAATATATAAGTGAGATTAAGGAGGATGAGTGCATGGAAAGTATCCGGTTCGACGAACTGATTACACTAGGAAAATTTCTGAAGCACGAAGGCATCATAGGAACCGGCGGAGAAGCCAAGTGGTTCCTTCAGGAGAACGAAGTACTATTGAATGGAGAGCCTGAAAACCGCCGAGGAAAGAAGCTGCATGAAGGTGATGTATTGGATCTGGGAGAATTCGGCCAATTCAGGATAGAATATTCCAAATGATTCTGAATCGTATACACCTTGGGGATTACAGAAATTACGAAATGCTGGACCTTGAATTCCATCCAAAACTCAATGTCTTCATCGGCCGGAATGCACAGGGCAAGACGAATCTTCTGGAATCGATCTATTTCCTCGCCCTGGCCAAGAGCCACCGTACTTCAAAGGACAAGGAGCTCATACGCTTCGGTCAGGATGAAGCGTACGTCAACGGCAATATTACGACTGCCTACAGCACCCTTCCCCTGTCGCTCAGTGTCAGCGGAAAAGGGAAGCGTGCGAAGGTGAACCATATGGAAGTATCGAAACTGAGCCAGTATATCGGGCATCTTAATGTGGTGCTGTTTGCACCGGAAGACCTCAACATCGTCAAAGGCTCCCCCCAGGTCAGACGCAAGTTCATCAATATGGAATGCGGACAGATCTCAAAGGTGTATATCAGCATGCTGAGCGGCTACCAGAAGGTACTGGCCCAGAAAAACAACTATCTAAAACAGAAGAATGTCGATCGGGTGATGATCGATGTATTGAATGAACAACTTGCATACTATGCAAGTTTAATTATTTTAAAGAGGCAGCAGTTCGTGGATACCATCGAAAGATATGCCAGGGAGATCCACTCGGACATATCGAATGGCCAGGAGATCCTGTCGGTCAGATACAGACCGAACATCAGGTACGAGGCGACCGGTGTGGAGATGCTCGAACAGGAACTGAAACTGCTGCTGGAGGAAGCACTCGAGCGGGAGATTGAAAGAGGCCAGGCACTGATTGGTCCGCATCGGGACGATATTTCGTTCCATATCAACGACTATGATGTCCAGACATACGGTTCCCAAGGACAGCAGAGGACGACGGCACTTTCTGTGAAGCTGGCAGAACTCGAACTGATCAATGAAGAAGTCGGCGAGTATCCGATACTGCTTCTCGATGATGTCCTGAGCGAGCTTGATGAGACAAGGCAGTCCCATCTTCTGACCTCGATCCGCGACAGGGTGCAGACCTTTGTCACGACGACGTCAATCAGTGACATCAATCATGCAATCATGGATGAAATGCAGGTATTCGGCATAGAAGACGGCAATGTGAAAGTATAATGGAAGGTGATAATATGGCTGAAAATAATATGGAACAGTATGGCGCGAGTCAGATTCAGGTACTGGAGGGACTGGAAGCGGTCCGCAAACGCCCGGGGATGTACATCGGCTCCACAGCTGCAAAAGGACTGCACCACCTCGTATGGGAAATTGTGGACAACAGCATCGACGAAGCGATGGCGGGCTATGCTGATCGCATCACTGTAACGATCGAGGAAGACAATTGGGTCAAAGTGACCGATAATGGCCGTGGTATTCCGGTGGACATCCAGGAGAAGATGGGCCGTCCGGCAGTCGAGGTCATCCTGACCGTACTCCACGCCGGTGGTAAATTCGGCGGAGGCGGATATAAGGTGTCCGGCGGACTGCACGGGGTCGGCTCCTCTGTCGTCAATGCGCTGAGTGAAACACTCGAAGTCTATGTCCACTTGAATGGCAAGATCCATCACCAGAGCTACACAAGAGGTGTGCCTGATTTCGATCTCAAAGTCATTGGTGAAACTGATAAGACGGGTACGATCATCCGTTTCAAGGCAGATGATGAGATATTCACGGAAACGACGGTATATGACATCGAAACACTGCAGAAACGCATCAAGGAGCTCGCTTTCCTCAACAAAGGACTTGAAATCACCCTGATCGATGAGCGTGGGGAAGAGGATGAACGTTTTGAGTACTACTACGAAGGCGGAATCAAATCCTACGTCGAGCAGATGAATGAAACACGGGATGTACTGCATGATGAAGTGATCTACATGCAGAGTGAGAAGGACGACGTGGAAGTCGAAATTGCACTGCAGTACCATAACGGCTACAATTCCACCCTGCTTTCCTATGCGAACAACATCCATACGTATGAAGGCGGTACGCATGAGGACGGGTTCAAGCGTGCACTGACAAAAGTCATCAATGCCTATGGTGTGAAGAACCGCATCATCAAGGAGAATGAAGACCGTCTGAGTGGTGAGGACGTGCGTGAAGGCATGACCGCTGTCATCTCCATCAAGCATACGGATCCCCAGTTTGAAGGCCAGACCAAGACGAAGTTCGGCAACTCGGAAGCAAGACTCATCACAGACCAGCTGTTCACTGAAGGCTTCGACAGATTCCTTCTCGAGAATCCGACCGCTGCAAGAATCATCGTTGAAAAAGGGCTTACTGCCCAGCGTGCAAGGGTCGCAGCCAAGAAAGCGCGTGAGATGACACGCAGGAAATCGGCACTTGAAGTCTCCAGTCTGCCAGGAAAGCTTGCCGACTGTTCGAGCAAGGATCCCGCAAAAAGTGAACTGTTCATCGTCGAGGGGGACTCCGCCGGTGGTTCTGCCAAATCCGGACGCAACTCCACGACCCAGGCGATTCTCCCACTCCGAGGAAAAATTCTCAATGTGGAAAAGGCAAGACTTGATAAGATTCTCAACAATAATGAAATACGATCAATGATTACGGCGCTCGGTACAGGCATCGGCGAGGAGTTCGATCTGTCGAAGGCCCGCTACCATAAGATTGTCATCATGACCGATGCCGATGTCGATGGTGCGCACATCCGTACATTGCTGCTCACATTCTTCTACCGTTTCATGCAGCCGCTCATCGAAGCGGGATATGTCTATATTGCCCAGCCACCGCTCTACAAAGTCGAACAGGCCAAGAACAAGTATTACGTGTTTGATGACAGGGAGCTTGACGCGCTCAAAAAAGAACTCAAGGAAACACCGAAAATTGCGCTTTCCCGATACAAGGGTCTTGGCGAGATGAATGCAGACCAGCTTTGGGAGACCACTATGGATCCGGAATTCAGAACGCTCATGCAGGTCACAATGGACGATGCCGTCGATGCAGACCAGACATTCGAAATGCTGATGGGCGATATTGTCGAACACAGAAGGAACTTTATTGAAGAAAACGCGTTATACGTCCAGAATCTTGACGTCTAATTAGTGGAGGTAATTGAATGGTTGATAGAACGGATAGATTGAAAGAAGTAAACATAAGCAAAGAGATGCGGACATCCTTCCTTGACTATGCGATGAGTGTCATCGTTTCAAGGGCACTGCCGGATGTCAGGGATGGCATGAAGCCGGTGCACCGCAGAATACTCTACGGCATGCACGATAACGGCATGACGTCCGACAAGCCTTACAAGAAGTCTGCCAGAATCGTCGGGGACGTCATGGGTAAATACCACCCGCACGGTGACTCCTCGATCTATGATGCCATGGTCCGTATGGCACAGGACTTCAGCTACCGCTATCCACTTGTTGACGGCCAGGGGAACTTCGGTTCCATGGATGGCGACGGTGCGGCGGCGATGCGGTATACCGAAGCCAGAATGAGCAAGATCTCCATGGAAATGATGCGTGACATCAACAAGGATACCATCGATTTCCAGGATAACTATGACGGCAATGAACGCGAACCGGTCGTTCTGCCTTCAAGATTCCCGAACCTCCTCGTCAATGGCACGAGCGGCATTGCAGTCGGTATGGCGACGAACATCCCGCCACATAACCTCACTGAGGTGATCGACGCCGTCCTCGCCTATTCGGAAGACGGGGAAATCACACTGCCCGAGCTGATGGAGCATGTCAAAGGTCCCGACTTTCCGACTGCCGGCCTGATTGTCGGTACAGGCGGCATCAGAAAGGCATATGAGACGGGTCGCGGTTCGGTCATGATGCGTTCACGCTGTGAGATCGAAATGATGAGCAACGGCAAGGAACGCATCGTCGTCTCCGAAATTCCGTACCAGGTCAACAAGGCAAGACTGGTCGAGAAGATTGCAGAGCTTGCACGCGACAAGAAGATCGAAGGCATCACCGATCTGCGCGATGAAACCAGTCTCGCGTCAGGTGTCAGAATCATCATAGAGATCCGCAAGGACAAGAATGCCAACGTCATTCTGAACAACCTCTACAAGCAGACACCTCTGCAGACCTCATTTGGCATCAATATGCTGGCGCTTGTCAAAGGGCAGCCTAAAATACTCGGCTTGAAAGAAGTGCTTGCGCACTATCTGGAGCACCAGAAGGTCATCGTGACAAGACGGACGAAGTTCGATCTGAGACGTGCCGAAGACCGTGCGCATATTCTGGAAGGGCTGAAGATTGCGCTTGATAACATCGATGAGATCATCGCACTTATCCGTGGTTCCCAGAACGACGAAGCGGCGAGAACCGGTCTGATGGAACAGTTCAATCTGTCCGAGCGCCAGGCCCAGGCCATCCTCGATATGCGTCTTAGACGCCTGACAGGACTTGAGAGAGGCAAGATTGAAGATGAATACAACGAAATCCTGAAAACGATCCAGTACCTCAAGGAGATTCTGGCAGATGATGAGAAGCTGCTTCAGATCATCCGCGATGAACTGATCGAGATCAAGGAGAAGTATGGCGATGCACGCAGGACCGAAATCACACTCGGCAGCCTGTCGGACATCGAGGATGAGGATCTCATCCCTGAAGAGCAGATTGTTGTCACATTGAGCCACAACAACTACATCAAGCGTCTGCCGTCCTCCACCTACCGTGCGCAGCATCGTGGCGGACGCGGGGTACAGGGGATGAATACGGTCGAAGACGACTTTGTCAGCCAGATTGTGACGATGAGTACGCATGACTACATCATGTTCTTTACAAATAAAGGCCGTGTCTACCGTCTGAAAGGCTATGAGATTCCTGAGTTCTCCCGCCAGTCGAAAGGTATTCCGGTCGTCAACATGCTGGAGATCGACAAGGATGAAGTAATCGGTACGATGATCGGCGTAAAAGATGAGGATACTGAGGATAAATTCCTTGTGTTTGCGACCAGAAATGGTCTTGTAAAACGCTCGCCACTCGGCGACTTCGAACGCATCAATAAGAATGGCAAGATCGCCATTTCATTCCGTGGCGATGACGAGCTGCTCGCTGTCCGTCTGACCGATGGCTCCAAGGACATCATTCTCGGTACGAGAGATGCCAACCTGATCCGTTTCGAGGAAACGCAGATACGTACGATGGGACGTACGGCAGCGGGTGTGAAAGGCATCAAGCTGCGCGAAGGCGATTATGTCATCGGACTCGATGTCCTCACCGAAGGCCAGTCCATCCTCGTCGTTACCGACAACGGTTATGGCAAGTGTACGCCTGAAGCGGACTACCGTATTACAAACCGTGGCGGCATGGGTGTGAAGACTGCGAATCTGACAGAGCGCATCGGTGAACTTGTCTATATTGCTGCCATCGATGGCGATGAGGATCTGATGATTGTGACAAACCACGGTGTCATCATCCGACTGGTCATGGAGGAAGTCTCCTCCACCGGCCGTAATACGCAGGGTGTCCGACTGATCAAGATGAGCGACGATCAGAAGGTCGCAACAGTCGCCAGAGTGAAGGAAGTCGTCGAAGAAGAAGCGGATTCCAATGCAGATGTGGAATCCGAGGCAGTCGAAGAAGAATAGAATGTGTTTCTGAAAATTCCCCGATCCATGATATATCATGGATCGGGATTTTTTTGATTGCAGATGCAATTGCGCTTACACGATGGAAGCGCTATAATAAAAGTAGTCATTAGTCAATCAGAGAAATAATCATAGATGGATTTTGGAGAGGGATGCCAATGAATCAGAATCAGCAGCAGGCATTCGGCAAATATGCCACACTCGTTGCTTTGACAGATGCTGATACGGCACTCGGGCTCATGCCTGAATACAAATCTTTCAAAGTGGTAACTGGAAAAGTCGGATCGATGGACCTGAAGAAGGTCATTTCCTCGGTCGAGACAGCAGCAAAGCGCAACCAGCTGATCAATGGAGAGGTCTACCGCGAAACCCACGCACTCTATCACGCCATCATCGAAGCGGCGGAAGGTGTGACACGCGGCAAATTGAGCGTCGGGGAAGTCATGCGTACTGTCGGACTGACATTCTCAGTCGTCAGAGGGCGACCCTATGCAGAAGTAGATGAAGGGGAATGGATTGCCGTATGCTTCTACGGAACCATCGGTGCCCCCATCAAAGGCAAGGAGCATGAAACACTGGGCCTTGGCATCAATCATATGTAGTTTTCAATCGAATATACATGTCATAGACATTAGCCATTAGAGACACTTTACATCCGGAGGGATGAATGTGTCTTTTTTTAATGCAGAAAAGGAGGCGTTAGCATGACAGTTTTAACATTGAACGGACAGGAACTGACCATCGAGAAGATGAAGACGTTCCTGAACGATGACAGAAGCACCATCGAAATTTCAGAGGCAGCCTACGCGAATGTAAGGGAATCGAGGAAAACCGTTGAACGCATCATTGAAAATGAAAGCACCATCTACGGCATCACGACAGGATTCGGCCTGTTCAGTGATGTAAGAATATCGGGTGACAAGACGACAGAGCTGCAGGTCAACCTCATCCGCTCCCACTCGTGTGGCGTCGGCAGGCCATTTGCAGAAAAGACGGTACTTGCCATGATGGTTTTGAGGCTCAATACGCTCTTGAAAGGCCACTCCGGCGTAACGGTCGACCTGGTCGACCAGCTCAGGACATTCATCAACCAGCGCATCATACCGAAAGTGCCGGAGCAGGGATCACTCGGTGCATCCGGTGACCTCGCCCCACTCGCCCATCTCGCGATTGCGCTGATCGGCGAAGGAGAAGTATTTCATGAAGGCCGCCTGTCCCCTTCCCGGGAAGTACTGGATCGTCTCGGCATCCGCCCGCTCACACTGCAGGCAAAAGAAGGACTTGCGCTGATCAATGGTACCCAGCCTATGACGGCACAGGGACTGATCAACTACATCGAAGCGGAAAAGATCATGGACGACAGCATCTGGATCTCCGCACTCACCCATCAGGCGCTGAATGGAATTACAGATGCATTCAACGAAAAGGTGCACCTGTCACGCGGCTATAAGGAGCAGATCGAAGTCGCAGAGAAGATGCGGTACCTGCTTGAAGGCTCCGAGCTGACGACAAGCCAGGGCGAAGTCAGGGTGCAGGATGCCTATTCCCTCAGATGCATTCCGCAAGTGCACGGGGCTTCTCTCCAGACACTTGCCTATGTCAAGGAGAAGCTCGAGATCGAGATGAACGCCGCCAACGACAACCCACTCATATTCGGTGAGGAGGAAGTCATTTCAGGCGGAAACTTCCATGGCCAGCCGATCGCGATTGCCATGGATCTGCTCAAGATCGGTGTCAGCGAAGTGGCCAATATATCGGAACGCCGCATCGAGCGTCTCGTCAATCCGGCACTGAATGGCGACCTGCCAGCATTCCTGAGTCCACAGGAAGGGCTGCAGTCCGGTGCAATGATCCTGCAGTATGCAGCCGCGAGCCTCGTATCGGAGAACAAGACACTTGCCCATCCGGCGAGCGTCGATTCCATTCCATCCTCAGCCAACCAGGAGGACCACGTTTCCATGGGCACCATCGGCGCAAGGCACGCACGGGATATCATCGATAACGTCAGAAACGTACTGGCGATCGAGCTGTTCATCGCGCTGACAGCAGTTGAAATCAAAGGGGAGGACAAACTGTCACCTCGGACACGTGACAAGTTCGACATCTATCGCGGACACGTGGCATTCATCAGCCAGGACCGCAACTTCAGCGAAGATATCAAGATCCTTTCGGATGAATTGAAACAGATCAAAGGGATTGGAACGGCTTCAGAAGAAGTGAGGTAGGCATTCATAAATTCCATGGGGGTGGAGATATGATTACAGAAAAGCAGATGCAGACGCAGAGTGGGAAAGGAATGTGGCGGTTTTTCCTATATAGCGCAATTGGAGTCATCATGTTCTTTATACCGGTGACGCTGTTTGAAAGCAATTCCATACTGCTCGACCACTTTGTTACATTAGTGAGAAATACATTTGGCGATGGCATCAAATACTACACATTGCTGGTCATCATGCTGGGTGCGGCCTATCCATTCTTTTCGAAGGAATGGAACAGAAGTTTTACAGATATCATCATTACCATATTCAAGATTCTGGGTGTTGTTGTCGGTATGATGGTCGTATTCGGAGTCGGTCCTGCTTTCGTATTGAGAGAAGACATCGGGCCCTTTCTCTTCAATTCGCTGGCAGTCAATCTGAGCATCCTGATTCCAGTTGGCGGCGCAGTACTCGGTCTGCTCGTCGGATATGGGCTGCTTGTTTTCATCGGAGTCATCATGGAGCCGATCATGCGGCCGCTCTTCAAAACACCGGGGCGGTCTGCAGTGGATGCAGTGGCTTCATTCGTAGGCAGCTATTCCATCGGTCTTCTGATCACCAACCGGGTCTATAAGGATGGGCTGTACAGTAGAAAAGAAGCAATGATCATCGCGACAGGATTTTCGACGGTTTCAGCAACATTCATGATCGTCATCGGCAGGACTTTGGAATTGATGGACTACTGGAATCTGTTCTTCTGGACAACGCTCCTGGTCACCTTCCTTGTTACGGCGATTTCTGTAAGAATTCCGCCACTCAGGACAGAAAAAGATTACTACTATGAGGGTCGAAATAATGCTGAGCAGGAAGATTTTGAAGGTGGACGTCTGAAATATGCCTGGTACAAGGCGAAGCAGCAGTCCTATGAAAGCGATCCGATTCTGAAGAACATCATTACCAACCTGAAGGATGCTTTCATAATGACAATGACGGTTGTGCCGACCATTCTATCCATCGGGCTCCTTGGACTCATGATTGTCGAATTTACCGACATCATCTATTGGATATCGTTCATCTTCTACCCGATACTCTATATTTTCCCGATACAGGATGCACCACTGCTCGCAGAGGCGGCGACCGTCTCCATCATTGAAATGTTTCTGCCTTCCCTGCTTGTGGTTGAAGCTGCACTGGAGACACGTTTCATTACAGCTGTCATCTCCGTTTCGTGCATCATCTTCTTCTCAGCACTCGTACCATGCATTCTTGCAACAGATATAAAGATGAAAGTGTGGAAAATGGTGATCATCTGGCTGATCAGGGCCATACTTTCCCTATTGATAGTCATACCGTTCACATTACTAATATTCTAAGGAGAGAGAAATATGTCTAGAAAAATCACTGCAAAAAAAGGATTGGAACTCGAATGTAAAGGATGGGAACAGGAAGCGGCATTGCGCATGCTCTATAACAACCTGGATCCTGAAGTGGCGGAGCGTCCGGAGGACCTTGTGGTCTACGGTGGCATCGGCAAGGCGGCACGGAACTGGGAGTCGTTTGAAGCGATTGAGAACACACTGCGCAACCTGGAAAAGAACGAAACGATGCTGATACAGTCCGGCAAACCGGTTGCGGTGTTCAGAACCCATGAGGAAGCCCCGCGTGTGCTCCTGTCGAATTCCGTGCTTGTACCGAAATGGGCAAACTGGGACCACTTCAACGAACTGGATAGGAAGGGGCTCATGATGTATGGCCAGATGACGGCGGGCAGCTGGATCTACATCGGCTCCCAAGGCATCGTCCAGGGCACATATGAAACGTTTGCGGAACTGGCGAATCAGAACTATGATGGCAGCCTGAAGGGGACCATCACTCTGACAGCGGGGCTCGGTGGCATGGGGGGTGCCCAGCCGCTGGCTGTCACGATGAACGAAGGGGTGGCCATCTGTGTCGAGGTTGATCCATCAAGAATACAAAAGCGTATTGAAACGCGCTATCTCGACACGCAGACCGATTCACTGGATGAGGCGCTTGAAATGGCGGAAACAGCCAAAAATAAAGGGGAGCCACTCTCCATCGGCCTGCTCGGCAATGCAGCTGAAGTCCACCATGAAATTCTGGAGCGTGGGTTCAAGATCGATATCGTCACCGATCAGACGTCCGCGCATGATCCGCTGAACGGTTACGTTCCTGCCGGTTACAGCCTTCGCGAAGCGGATGATCTGAGAGAAAAGGATCCGAAGGAATATGTCAGACTGGCCTCGGAATCCATGGCACGTCACGTCAAGGCGATGCTCCAGTTTCAGAAAAACGGTTCAGTCGTCTTCGACTACGGCAACAATATACGCCAGGTGGCAAAAGACGAAGGTGTGGAGGATGCATTCGACTTCCCGGGGTTCGTGCCGGCCTACATCCGTCCCCTGTTCTGTGAAGGCAAGGGGCCATTCCGCTTTGTGGCCCTGAGTGGCGATCCGAAGGATATCGAAGCGGCGGACAGGAAGATGCGTGAGCTGTTCCCGGAAAATGAAAAGCTTCTGAGGTGGCTTGATATGGCCGAGGAGAAGATTGCATTCCAGGGTCTGCCTTCAAGAATCGCATGGCTCGGCTACGGTGAGCGTGCAAAGATGGGCATGGCACTGAATGACATGGTCGCAAGCGGCGAAATCTCCGCACCGGTCGTCATCGGCCGCGACCATCTCGACAGTGGCTCCGTAGCCAGCCCGAACCGTGAGACGGAAAGCATGAAGGATGGCAGCGATGCTGTCGGCGACTGGGCGATCCTGAATGCCCTGGTCAATACTGCAGCCGGCGGTTCATGGATCAGCGTCCATCATGGAGGCGGCGTCGGCATGGGCTACTCGCTCCACGCCGGCATGGTCGTTGTTGCCGATGGTACAGATAATGCAGCACGCCGTCTTGAACGTGTACTGACGAGTGATCCTGGCATGGGTGTGGCAAGACATGCCGATGCAGGATACGAAATTGCGGTTGAAACAGCGAAAGAACGCGGCGTCAATATTCCAATGCTCAAGGAGGATCAGTAATGAACGATACAATCATCAGGAACATAGGTGCACTTATTCTGCCGAAGAAGAGCGACAGACCACTTAAGGGCAAGGAGATGGATGAACTGGAGATCATCGAAGGTGCGATGATCGTCATCAAGGATGGCCAGGTCGTCTATCGTGGCGCGGCAACCGATGAATATGAAGCATCTGAAGAATTGGATGCCTCCGGCATGATCGCCTCCCCTGCCCTCGTCGATCCGCATACCCACGTAGTCCATGGGGGTTCACGGGAGCATGAGATGTCATTGAAGCGCCAGGGTGTGGACTATCTCACCATACTGGAACAGGGCGGCGGCATTCTCAATACTGTGGAGCAGACACGCAAAGCGACCCATCAGCAGCTTGTCGACAAGGCGTCAAAAAGCATTACGCGCATGATCCAGCACGGGGTGCTCGCTGTCGAAAGCAAAAGCGGCTATGGTCTCGATCGTGAAAACGAACTGAAACAGCTGAAAGTTTCCCGGGAAATATCCGAAAAATTCCCGGTAACGATGCGTCATACCTTCCTCGGCCCGCATGCCATACCGAAAGGTGCAGATGGAGATGCCTTCCTGGATGACATGATCAATCTGCTTGAGGAAGCAAAGGACTATGCCGATTTTGCCGACATCTTCTGCGAGACAGGTGTATTCACAATCGAGCAGTCGAGAAAATACATGGAGGCGGCCAATGCACTCGGCATGCGTGTAAAGATCCATGCTGACGAAATCGATCCGCTCGGCGGCCTTGAGCTTGCCATCGAACAGAATGCCATCAGTGCAGATCATCTTGTTGCCGCAAGCGAGGCAGGCAAAAAGATGCTTGCTGATACGGACACTGTTGCTGTACTCCTTCCGGGTACGACCTTCTATCTCGGCAAGGACCAGTTCGCGGATGCCCGCGGCATGATTGAGAATGGTGGCGCAATCAGTCTCGCAACCGACTATAATCCGGGCAGCTGTGTGACGGACAACCTGCAGATGATCATGGCCATTGCGAGCCTCAAGCTGAAAATGACACCGAATGAAATATGGAACGCTGTGACCGTCAATGCCGCGCATGCCATCGATGTGGATAAGGGAACACTTGAAGCGGGTGACCAGGCGGACATCGTCCTCTGGGATGCACCGAATCATGAATATATCCCCTACCACTACGGCGTCAATCACGCACATACTGTCATCGCCCGGGGCCAGGTCATCTATAGGCAGCCGGGACTCGAGCCGATCCGGTAGTCTTGCATTTTCGGCATTTTCATTATAGAATGGGGCTAAGCTGAATATGAGTCGCTTGAAGGAAGCAGTAGTGTCCCCCTGTTTATAGAGAGGTCATGGATGGTGAAAATGACTACAGTGGAATACGAATTTCCGTCCTTCTGATAAAGAGTGGCCGGTACCCCGTACCGTTAGATGAATGAGATGATGCTAAAAGCATCAAATTAGGGTGGCAACGCGTATACCACGTCCCTTTCCGGGGCGTGGTATCTTTTATTTTTCTATAAAGATGGAGGTAGACTTATGCTGGATATCAAGATGATTCGCAACGATGCTGAACAAGTGAAGGCAAAAACAGAAAAACGCGGGACGGATCCTGCAATCATAGACGAAATTCTCGAGCTGGATGAATCCCGCAGACAGCTCATTCAGAAAACGGAGGAACTGAAGAGCCGACGCAACAAGGTGTCCGAAGAGATTGCACAGAAGAAGCGCAACAAGGAGAACGCAGACGATGCCATTGCATCAATGCGTGAAGTCGGTGAAGAGATAAAAGGCATCGATTCACAGTTGAACACCATCAAAGCGGACTTCGAGGACAGGATGAGCCGTGTGCCGAACCTCATCCATGATGATGTCCCTGAAGGTGCGGATGACTCCGAGAATGTGGAAATTCGCAAAACAGGTGAACCCCGTCAGTTTGATTTCAATCCGAAGGCCCACTGGGATATTCTTGAGGACCTTGAGCTTGCCGACTTTGAGCGCGGTGCCAAAGTTTCCGGTGCCCGCTTTGTATATCATACCGGCGATGGTGCCCGTCTTGAGCGTGCGCTGATGAACTTCATGCTTGAAGTGCATGGTCAAAAGGGATACAAGGAAATGATGACGCCGCAGATTGTGCGGGCGGAAGCGATGTACTCGACAGGCCAGCTGCCGAAATTTGAAGAGGACCTCTTCAAGATCGACGGCATGGAGATGTATACCATTCCGACATCGGAAGTCACTCTGACGAATTTCCATAAGGATGAGACGCTCTCCAATGATCAGCTGCCGGTGAAGTTTACTGCCCAGACGGCATGCTTCAGGAGTGAAGCCGGTTCTGCCGGCAGGGATACACGCGGCCTCATCCGCCTCCACCAGTTCAACAAGGTCGAAATGGTCCGTGTGGAGCGTCCGGAGGATTCCTGGGATGCGCTCGAAGAGATGACAAATCATGCCGAGAACATACTGAATCTGCTCGAGATTCCCCACCGTACCGTGCTGCTCTGTACTGGAGATATCGGTTTCGGATCTGCGAAGACGTACGATGTGGAAGTATGGCTGCCGAGCTATCAGGACTACAAGGAGATCAGCTCCATTTCAAACATGACCGATTTCCAGGCCCGCCGTGCGAATATCAAATTCAAACGCGAGCTGGATGGCAAGCCGGAACTGCTGCATACTCTGAACGGCAGTGGACTGGCGGTCGGCCGGACGATGGCCGCCCTGCTCGAAAACTACCAGAACGAAGATGGTTCAGTGACAATCCCTGAAGTACTGAGGCCTTATATGAGTGGTCAGGAAAAGCTTGAAGCGTTATAATAGTAATATTGAATGCTCCTATTCGTTTAGGAGCTTTATTTTATGGTTGGAGGAGTGGAAAATTGAATAAAAGAGTATCGATGCTTCAGCTGATGCTGGTGCTGTTTGCTGTATTCGTGTTCATCACACTTACCGACATCAGTCTGCTTTTCGGCGCAGTCCTGCTGCCGTTTGCGGTGTACTTTCTGGTCAATCTGAAGCATCAGTCAAACTATCATTTCTGGCTGACATTCGTCAGCTTTCTCATACCTGCCGCGCTACTGCTTTCACCGGATGCCTGGGTATGGTTTGTGGTATTATATATAGTGGCGACAGTGGTTCACCACACGTTGAAAAAGAATATGTCGCAGGAGCTGGCATTGTTCTATGTGACGGCAACGCTGATGCTTTCGTTCATCGGCATACTGAACCTGCTCCAGGGATTCGGAATCATCCAGCCGATATCGGATGCCTATCTTGATATCCGCAGCTGGTACTTGTCGCAGCTTGAGATGTACGGCACTTTTGCCGCTGATCTGGATACTGATATCATACGTACTTCGATGGATCAGATATTCATCAATCTCCCTGCGTACATTACCGTGATTGCATTCATGCTCGCACTCTACACCATACTGATGCAGCGTGTGCTATTCAGTTCCTCTTCTGTGAAAATGTGGAACTACCGTTCATTTAAAGATTGGGCGTTTCCCCGCCTCATCCTTTATTTATTTTTGATTCTATTTGTAGTATCATTTTTTACAACTGAAGGAACGACGGCGCAGTCTACAGTCAGCAACCTGCTGATTGTTGTGGAATGGATGCTCTACCTTCATGGTCTCAGCTTCAGCTATTTCTTCTTCAGGGAAAAGAAGCTGAATGTAGCACTTTCCATACTGCTGCTGATTCCGCTGATCATCCTGAGACCGATCACACTTCTGATCGGACTGTTCGAAATGATCTTTAGGATAAGGACGCTAATACAGTTGAAAAGGAAGTGATGGGAATGTATAACGTGCTGGACAGGAAAATGGTCTTCATACCTTTTGCAATCGCAGCGTTTCATATTCTGGTAATGAATATATTTGTACTGACGAACCATTTCAGAACCGGCCTGCTCTTTCTGATCGTAAGTACCATTCTCCTGACACTTCTATTCTTGTACCTCTACCGTTCCTTTGTCATCAATGAGAACCGTTTCCGGCAGATGGTGGTCGATATTGCCGGCAGCAAGCAGTATGCCATCGACGAATTGCCGATGGGGCTCATCATATTGAATGATGACGATGAGATCGAGTGGATGAACGACTACATGTGCAAGGAAATTTCAAAGGATAATATGAATACGCCGATCAACCGTCTGTTCCCGAATATCATGACAACGCTCAAAGCCAACAACATCCATCGGACGGAATCGACCTATAACGATAAATACTTCAAGATCTATTGGGATGAAAAGCACCAGGCCCTCCATCTGATAGATATTACAAGCCAGCGCAACCGCGAAACCGAGCTTGAAGACAAGCAGCCGGTCATCGGCATCCTGTTTCTCGATAACTATGACGAAGTGACCCAGAATATGAGTGAGGCTTTGAAAAGCGAGCTCAACAACAGCATTACAAATACCATCAATGAATGGGCCAACCGGCACCATATATATATCCGCCGCTTCTCCCAGGATCGTTTCATCATCCTGCTCAATTCCAGCAGCCTGAAGGAAATCGAATCGACACGGTTCAATCTGCTGGATGAAGTACGTGACCGATCACAGGAGCTTGGTGCACAGATTACGCTGAGCGTCGGTATTGGGGAAGGCTCCGATGACTATATAGAAGTCGGCGAACTGGCCCAGTCGAGTCTTGATCTGGCCCTCGGACGCGGTGGCGACCAGGTGGCCATCAAGGCGGTGAACGGCAATGCCAGGTTCTACGGCGGCAAGACGGACCCGATGGAAAAACGGACGCGTGTCAAAGCACGTGTCATTTCCCATGCCCTCCGGGACATACTGCTTGAGGGTGACAATGTGCTTATCATGGGCCATAAACATCCGGACATGGATGCTCTGGGATCCGCCATCGGTGTTGCCAAGATCGCCTCCATGAATGGCATCGAGGCCCATATCGTACTGAATGAAGATGACATCGATGAAACACTGCAGCGGATGATGAAAGAGCTTAAGGCGCGGGAAGATCTGATGAAGATGTTCATCACATCCGAGGAAGCCTGGGAGAAGATGAATCCGAAAACGACAGTCGTCGTCGTCGATACGCACCGCCCGAACATGGTGCTCGACGAAGTGATTCTCAACAAGGCGGCACGCAAGGTCATCATCGACCATCATAGACGTGCCGATGACTTTATTTCGAACCCTCTCCTTGTCTATATGGAGCCGTATGCCTCCAGTGCAAGTGAGCTTGTTGCAGAACTGCTCGAATACCAGAACAAGGAGCAGAAGCTCTCCCGCCTTGAAGCGACAATCATGCTGACCGGCATCATTGTGGATACAAGAAACTATACGCTGCGCACCGGGTCGAGAACGTTCGATGCAGCGAGCTTTCTGAGAAGCAGCGGTGCTGATCCGGTGCTTGCCCAGACTTTCCTGAAGGATGACATTGATACGTATATCGCACGAAGTGACCTGATCAAATCGGCCGAAATCAGGGATAACGGCATTGCCATCGTCAAAGCGGATTCCATGATGACCTACCACCCTGTAACGGTGGCACAGGCAGCCGACCAGCTGCTGCAGATCGAAGGCGTACAGGCTTCATTCGTCATGGCAGCACGTGAAGACGAGTCGATCGGCATTTCCGCCCGATCGTTCGGGGAAATGAATGTACAGCTCGTCATGGAGGCACTCGGCGGCGGCGGTCACCTGTCCAATGCAGCAACACGGGTGAGCGGCAAATCGATGGATGAACTCTATGATGAACTGGATGAAGCAATTAAGGAAATACTTGATAACAGGAGTGAAGAGGAATGAAAGTAATTTTTCTGAATGACGTTAAAAATAAAGGCAAAAAAGGTGAAGTGAAAGAAGTCGCAACAGGCTATGCACAGAATTTCCTGCTGAAGAAAGGTCTGGCCGAAGAAGCGACACCAGCCAACCTGAAAAGGCTCGAAGAGCAGCAGAATGCCGAGGAGGCGAAGGCTGAGCAGGCATTGGAAGATGCCAAAGTGATGAAAGAGGAACTGGAACAGAAGGAAGTTGAAATAAAGACGAAGTCCGGTGACGACGGTCGTCTATTCGGCTCCATCAGTTCCAAGCAGGTTGTTGAAGCATATGAAAAGCAGCATGGCATCAAGCTGGATAAAAGGAAGCTCGATATGTCCCAGCCGCTCAAGAGCCTCGGATACCATAAGATGAGTGTCAAACTGCATCCGGAAGTATCTGCAGAAATCAAGGTGCATGTTATTGAGCAATAGTAGATCAGGGAGGGATTGATTTTGGACATACATCAGCAGATGCCGCATAACATGGAAGCGGAACAGTCTGTCCTTGGTGCCATACTGATCAATCCCGAAGTTTTCATTTCCACAGCGGAAACGCTGGAGCCGGAAGATTTCTACCGTTCAGAGCACCAGCACGTCTATCGTGCAATGGGCTTTCTAAGTGAAAATCATCAGAGTATTGATGTTGTCACGCTGATCGATCAGCTGAAAAGCATGGAAGTACTGAACTCCGTCGGTGGTCCGAGATACCTTGCAGAACTATCCAATGTCGTGCCGACGAGCCGGAACGTCGCTTTCTATGTGGATATAGTGGCGAAATACGCGCTGAAACGCACACTGATCAGGACAGCAGAAGAAATCGCCAATGAAGGTTTTTCGGAAGAGATGGATGTCGAAGATCTCCTGACCGAGGCCGAGTCGAGGATCATGTCCATTTCGGAGAGTCGTCGTAATGAAGGCTTCAAATCCATGAAATCCGTCGTCCACGAAGTATATGAGCAGGTCGAGGCACGCGCCGGCCAGACCGACAGTACGACAGGCATCCCGACAGGTTATCGTGATCTCGACTTAATGACATCAGGCTTCAACCGCAACGATCTGATCATACTGGCTGCACGCCCTTCCATGGGTAAGACGGCATTCGCCCTCAATATTGCAGGGCACGTCGGTACATCCCGTGAAAAATATACCGTCGCCATCTTCTCTCTCGAGATGGGGGCCGATCAGCTCGTGTCACGTATGATTTCGAGCCAGGGCATGATTGATGCGACAAAACTGCGTCAGGGGAATCTGAACCACGATGACTGGGACAACTTCACGACAGCCATCGGCAGTCTGGCGGAATCGAAAATATTCATAGACGATTCACCTGGTATCCGGGTGAGCGATATCCGTTCCAAATGCATGCGTCTGAAGCAGGAGCATGGCATCGACATGGTCATCATCGACTATCTGCAGCTGATCCAGGGCTCGAGCAACAAGAGAAGCGACAACCGGCAGCAGGAAGTTTCCGAAATCTCCCGTATGCTGAAAGCCTTGGCACGTGAGATGGAATGTCCGGTCATTGCACTCAGCCAGCTTTCAAGAAGTGTGGAGACACGCCAGGATAAGCGTCCGATGATGAGTGACCTGCGCGAATCGGGTTCGATCGAGCAGGATGCGGATATTGTAGCCTTCCTCTACCGGGAGGACTACTATGTTCGGGGTGACGGAGAGGAAGATGCAGAAGGTGCCCAGCGGGAACAGGATGAGATCGAAATCATACTGGCCAAGCACAGGAATGGTCCCACAGGCACGGTGAAACTGATCTTCAACAAGTCCTACAGCAGCTTCTTCGATCAGGATAACCGGGGATATGACGATGGTTACATTCCACCGAATTAAATTTACGAATGTTTTTATATACCGCTTATAAAAACGTTCGTATTTTTATTGCCTTTTATCGGGCTTATTGTTAGAATGATTACGGTAATTCAAAGAAAATGGGGGCAAAGACATGTCTGGAACAGTAGTAGTCGGAACACAATGGGGCGACGAGGGCAAAGGGAAGATTACAGACTTCCTATCAGAAGATGCAGATATCATCGCGCGTTTCTCCGGAGGCAACAACGCAGGACACACCATCCAGTTTGGTGGCGAAACATATAAACTGCACCTCGTACCTTCAGGTATATTCTATGATGATAAAATTTCGCTGATCGGCAACGGTGTCGTCATCGATCCGATCTCCATCATCAAGGAACTTGATGGACTGATCGAGCGCGGCATATCCGTAGATAATCTTAGAATCTCAAACCGTGCGCAAGTCATTCTCCCCTATCATCTGCTTCAGGATGAACTGGAAGAGGAAGCACGTGGAGACAACAAGATCGGTACGACAAAACGCGGCATCGGACCATGCTATGTCGACAAGGCACAGAGGATCGGCATCCGCATGGCGGACCTGATCGATGAAGCAACGTTCAGAAAAAGACTGGAAGAGAACCTCAAGTTGAAGAACCACATGTTCTCAGCACTCTATGAACGCGAAGGATTCACTTTCGATGAAATTTTTGAACCGTATCAGAAAGCCGCAGAACGCCTGGCACCTTATGTGACCGATACGGCAAAAGTACTCGATGATGCATTCCAGAACAACCAGAAGGTCCTTTTTGAAGGGGCCCAGGGTGTCATGCTCGATATCGACCATGGTACATATCCGTTCGTTACGTCCAGCAACCCGATTGCTGGTAACGTGACGGTCGGCTGTGGTGTCGGCCCGACAGCTGTCAAAAACATCGTCGGTGTCTGCAAAGCCTATACTTCACGTGTCGGCGATGGCCCATTCCCGACGGAACTGTTTGACGAAAGCGCTGACCATATCCGTGAAATCGGACGTGAATATGGTACAACGACAGGCCGCCCGCGACGTGTTGGATGGTTCGACAGCGTCGTCGTGCGCCACGCAAGACGCGTCAGCGGCATTACGGACCTCTCCCTCAACTCCATTGATGTACTGAGTGGTCTGGATACAGTAAAGATCTGTACAGCCTATGAGATCGATGGCAAGGAAGTGACGGAATATCCGGCGACGCTTCATGCACTGGATCGCGCCAAGCCGATCTTCAAGACAATGCCCGGCTGGAACGAGGACATTACAGGCATCAAGCGTCTTGAGGATCTTCCGGATAACGCAAGGAACTATCTTGAAGAGATCGAGCGCCTGACGGGTGTCGGCATCTCCATCTTCTCTGTCGGTCCCGACCGCAATCAGACGAACCTCCTGAAAAATTTCTGGAGCTAGCATATATCCCATGGCATGGACGGCCGTGGGATATTTATTTTTCAATAAAATTAAAGTTTCAGTTGAAAATGAAATTTATATCATGCTATAATAACTTTTGTGTTCAATACCATTCAATAATATGGCCCGTTGGTCAAGCGGTTAAGACACCGCCCTTTCACGGCGGTAACACGGGTTCGAGTCCCGTACGGGTCACTTTTCATATTTCTTTCATCACATGGTCCCGTGGTGTAGCGGTTAACATGCCTGCCTGTCACGCAGGAGATCGCGGGTTCGATTCCCGTCGGGACCGTCACAAGAAGCCATCAGCATACAATGCTGATGGCTTCTTTCCTATACCCGGATGGAAATAAACATGGAAAAGTGATACATTTATAATGGATATGACTATGTGAACAGGCACTTAACGAAAGTGAGGGAATGAAATGCCTAAGAAAATCGTTGTAGTGGATGATGAGAGACCCATCGCTGATATATTGGAGTTCAACCTTGAGAAGGAAGGCTATGAAGTGCATTGTGCCTATGACGGCAATGACGCACTGGCACTGATTCTTGAAGTCGTGCCGGATATTGTACTGCTTGATATCATGCTGCCGGGCATGGACGGTATGGAAGTGTGCCGTGAAGTCCGCAAGACACATGATATGCCGATCATCATGCTGACAGCCAAAGATTCCGAAATAGACAAGGTGCTCGGCCTCGAACTCGGCGCCGATGACTATGTCACAAAACCGTTTTCGACACGTGAGCTGATTGCCCGTGTCAAAGCCAATCTGAGAAGAAACGTCGAGACGGCATCGAAGGACCGGGAACCGGAGAGCAATAACATCCAGGTCAAGGCCATCACCGTAATACCGGATTCCTATGCCATCAAGAAGAATGACAAGGACATAGAACTCACCCATCGTGAGTTCGAACTGTTCAACTATCTTGCGCAGCACATCTCCCAGGTGATGACACGGGAGCATCTGCTTGAAACGGTATGGGGCTATGACTATTTCGGTGATGTCCGTACTGTCGATGTGACGGTCAGAAGACTCAGGGAGAAGATTGAAGATGATCCTTCCCATCCGGAATACCTGATGACAAGAAGAGGTGTCGGGTATTACATTCAAGGTGACGAATAAAGGGGTTAACACTTAATGAAGCAGTTTTTTAGAAATCTGCAATCTCTTCATATAAAGCTTGTAATCATATATGTGCTCCTCATCGTCATCGGCATGCAGATCATCGGTCTGTATTTTACGAATACGCTTGAGAAGGAACTGACCGGGAATTTCCAAGATAATATCGAAACCCAGGTAAGCCTTATAGATACGAGAGTCAAGGAACTGTACACCGAATATGGAGATGACAGTGAACAGTTCAGGGAAGAGATTCAGAGTCTGCTTTCCGATTATGGAAACAGGCCGGAAATTGAAGAAATCAGATATGTAAACTCCGATAATGTTCTCGTGGCGACAAGCCGCATTTCCAATGAGTCGAGCATCGGTTCGAGGATCAATGCGCCGCTGACTGAAGAAGCAGTTACAACCGGTACGCCGAATGAGGAGATCTACGTCAATGTGGAACAGGACCATCAGCGTGTATGGCTGCTGAACCAGCCTGTCATCCAGGACAGTCAGATCCTCGGTGCCATCTATGCCGCCTCGAATATCGAGACGGTATACCAGCAGCTTGAATCGATAAATAATACCTTCATCATTGCCACCTTGATTTCACTGATCATTACAAGCATTCTCGGAATTTTCATTGCACGGACCATTACGAAGCCTATCACCGATATGAGGAACCAGGCGCTGCTCATGTCGGAGGGGGACTATACATCGCGGGTTAAAATATACAGCAGTGATGAAATCGGTGAACTCGCAGGCTCCTTCAACATACTGTCGAAACGTGTCCAGGAGGCCCAGGCGAATACGGAGAGCGAGAAGAAGCGTCTCGACTCCGTCATCACCCACATGTCGGACGGCATCATCGCCACAGACCGCAGAGGACGTGTCCGGGTAGTCAATGAGATGGCACTGGATATGCTCGGGATGTCCGGTGAAGACCTTCACGGCGAGGATATGCTCGAAATCCTGAAGCTTGATGCCGATATGGCTGTGGAAGACATACAGGAAATGAATGAAAGCCAGCTTCTATTCCTGAATAACGGCGAGGAAGATACGACGATCCGTGTCAATTTCTCCACCATTGTAAAGGATACCGGCTTCATCAACGGCTATATCGCGGTACTGCATGATGTCACGGAACAGGAGCGTGTGGATAATGAGCGCAGGGAGTTTGTCGCCAATGTCTCTCACGAGCTCAGAACGCCACTTACTTCCATGAGAAGCTATATCGAGGCACTGCAGGAAGGTGCCTGGAAGAATGATACGCTTGCGCCGAAGTTCCTCGGAGTGACACGCGAAGAGACGGACCGCATGATCCGGCTGGTCGAAGATCTGCTGCAGTTATCCAGAATGGACAACGAAGCAGAGGAACTGACACGGGAAATTGTGGATTTCAACATGTTCCTGAACCGCATCATCGACCGCTTCGAGATGACACATAAGGATCAGGTCGAGTTCGTCCGCAACATCCCTTCCACTCCAATTTTCACGGAAGTCGCAGTGGACAAGATGGGTCAAGTACTTGATAATGTCATTTCGAATGCCATCAAATACTCTAGCAGCACGAACAAGAAAGTGGAGTTCCATGTCAAACAGAACCGTCTCTACAACCGTATGACGGTACAGATCAAGGATAATGGCCTTGGCATTCCAGCAAGCAAGGTCGACCGCATTTTCGAACGCTTCTATCGTGTCGACAAGGGACGGGCGCGCAAAATGGGCGGCACCGGTCTTGGTCTTGCCATTTCGAAGGAGATCATAGAAGCGCATGATGGCAAGATCTGGGCCAACAGTGTAGAGAATAAAGGGACCACAATCTTCATCAATCTGCCGTGTGAAACACTTGAGGAGGATGATTGGGGTGCATAGAGAGACTATCAAATCCATCATCCTTTTCGTTCTTGTTGTGAGCAGTGCCATACTGACGTACATGGTATGGAGCTATCAGCCTGAATTCTCGCAGATTGATACTTCCATCGAATCGACGTCGAATACCGGACAGGGAGAGCCTTTGCCGTTTGATAGTGTCATGCGTGCCTATCAGCTCATCTGGGTGGACGGAGAGAATGCAAGAGGCACAATAGAGGAAGAAGCCGTCGTCGGTGTCAGGGAGTTTCTGGACGGCACCAGAATAAGGGACATCAACGTATACAATAATATGAACCGCCTCAATCCTACGGTAAAGGAGGACGGCAGTGAAGAGTTTCTGATTGTCGACTATCCGTCGGAGATGCCTGCAAAATCACTGTTCCAGATACTTGGATTCGAGTATGAAGAAACACTGCCCGATTACAAATTCGACCGCATTGTCGTGGACATCGCCTCACCTCAGGTCGTTTTTTATATGCTGAATGAATCACTGGACCGCGTGGCGGTTGCCGAGACCGATATTGAGAGCGACTATCTGCTGTCCATCGTCAACGATTATGAAGGTTCATTTGAAGATTATACAGGCATCATCACCAATCAGCAGACTGCGAACAACAAGACAGCAATCTATGGACCGGATGCGCCTGGAGAAGTCAGTGTGATGCGTTTCCTGTCCACACAGATCAGCATAGACAACATGAATGATATCCTCTTCATGGAGGATGATGTCAGTGTGTCACAGAATGAGAATGTATATGTATATGAAGCTGAAAATGGTCTGGCCACCTACAATACGGACACCTACAACTATGTCTACACCAACCTGAACGAATCCTTATCTTCAGAGCGAGATCCCCATCGGACAATACAGCGCAGCTTCAACTTCCTCAACTCCCATATCGGTCTGGCACCGGAGCATATTCTGTTCGACTATGAAGAAGAAGGCAACCAGTCGACCTATCGCTATACGCTGAATGGGTACGCTGTATTCAGTGATGAAATTGCAACGACGGTCACAACAAAATATGGCAGCAATGCCCTATTCGAATACGAGCGGCCACTGCTCTACATCAATGCGCAGGTACCGAGTGAAGAGGCGGAGGAACTGGCCCGTCTGGAAGATGTCAGATATGAAATTGCACTGAATGATGAACTCGATCTCCAGAAAGTATCCAAAATCACCATCGGCTACAACATGCGCTTTTCGGAGGAGCAGACCGAACTCAACCTGGTGAATTTCACTCCCGAATGGTATGTGAAGTACGATGGGGAATGGCTGCGCTACAATGAAGGAGGGTTGCATTAATGGATTGGAAACTGACCAAATCCCTCTACATCCTTGTATTCCTGCTCATCAACGTAGCCCTGCTGGTGATGTACTACAATAAGCAGCAGGAAGAAATCAGGGAGATTGAAGATGCACCGAGTGTATTGGAATCGACGAATATCGACCTTTCAGAGCTTCCGGAATACGAACCGGAACAGGTGACCATCCTTGTAGGAGAGCGGGTCAATTTTGCAGAAGTCGAAGAAATCGATCAGGAAACTGTCGAGATAACCGACGAGGACTTCGTCATCCATCATAGTTTTGAAGATGGAGATCTTGCTCCGGTGATGGAACAGGAACCACTCGAGGCGCATAAGAATGATCAGGTTTACAGGGGCGGCGATTACAAGTATGATGATGTAATGAGCAATAACAACTATATGCTGTTCAATCAGTATTATGGAGAATACCCTATTTTCAACCATGAAGCAGCCCGTGTGCTGTATAGAGGCGAAGGTGTGGAGGCAGCCGAGTATGAACAGGGCTATATTACAAATCTGCACGAGAACAGCCACACCTCCCCGATTACCGCAAGAGACCCGAGACAGGTCGTATCGGACTTGTATCTCCGTGAAAGGATTTCCGGAGAAGCGGTCATTGAAAATGCCAGACTCGGCTACTACATCATTCTCAATGATGAAGAGCAGGTGCTCCTCAGACCGAAATGGGAGTTCCAGGTCACTGACCAAGACGTCGAAAAGACCATTTATGTCGACGCCATCAGTGAAACAGAAGATATTATCGAAAGTGAGTGACAGTAATGAAGATGAGCGTGTTAGCCAGCGGTTCCACCGGGAACAGCACGTATATAGAAACTGAAAAAGGCAGCTTGCTCATAGATGTGGGACTTTCCTGCAAACGTATTGAAGAGGCACTGAACACACTGGATACTTCTCTTAATAATATAGATGCCATACTCATCACCCATGAACACAGCGATCACATCAAAGGGCTCAAAGTCATCTCGAAACGCTATGGCATTCCGATCTATGCCAATGAGTTGACATGGCAGAGAATCGAAGCCAAGGACATCGAAGTCCATAATGACAAGAGATTCCATTTCAACCCTCTGGAAGAGAAAGAACTGCTCGGCATGAACGTCCAGTCGTTCAATGTTTCCCATGACGCCATCGACCCCCAGTTCTACACATTCATGAAAGACAACAAGAAGATTTCCGTCATCACGGATACGGGCTATATTTCGGACCAGATGAAAGGCATCATCAAAGACAGCGATGTTTTCATTTTCGAAAGCAATCATGATGTCGATATGCTCCGGATGGGCAGATATCCGTGGGTCACCAAACAGCGTATACTCTCCGATGTCGGCCACGTGTCGAATGAAGACGCTGCACATGCCATGCGTGACGTTATAACGGACCGTACAAAGCGTATCTATCTCAGTCACCTGAGTCTGGATAACAATATAAAAGAACTGGCTAAAATGAGTGTGGAGCAAGTGCTGAACCAGTATGATATCGATACAGACAATCATATAACAATCAGTGATACGGACAAGGCTGTACCGACAAAAATCTATCAGATATAAAGTTATACACAGAAATGTGTGAAAACTATGTGGATAAATAGTCATAAATGTGGGTAAAGTATAAAAATGTGGATAACTAAGCAGTCAGTAAAGGATTACTGGCTGCTTTTCTTATATTTATGTGATTATAATGATTAGGAAATGATATTATACACAGTGAATGAGTAAATATCCGTGGATATGTGGAATAAATGTGGATAAACAGGAGGATATGTATGAAAATCACTTTGATTACTGTGGGCAAGTTGAAAGAGAAGTATTGGCAGCAGGCTGTGGATGAATATAGGAAGCGGCTCGGTGCATATACCAAGCTTGAACTGATCGAAGTTTCCGATGAAAAGGAACCGAATAATGCCAGTGAGAAGGATATTGAAAACATCAAGGACAAGGAAGCAGAGAAGATACTGGGCAGAGTCAAAGACAGCCAGCACGTCGTTACACTCGAGATACATGGGAAGACCTACACAAGCGAGCAGCTGGCGAGCCAGTATCAGCAGTGGATGAATACCGGCAAAAGTGACATCGTATTCATCATCGGCGGCAGCAACGGGCTCGGCCAGGCAGTCAAGCAGCGCTCCAACCAGGAAATCAGCTTCGGCACCCTCACCTACCCCCACCAGATGATGAAGGTCATGCTCATGGAGCAGATCTACAGGGCGAATAAGATCATCAAGAATGAAAGCTACCACAAATAATTGAAAAGGTGGAGACTCGGAATGAACATACTGATTTTAGGAGCAATTGGACGAGTCGGCAGTCATATATTAAAACTTGCACTGGATGATGACCATCATGTTAAGGTATTGGTACGTGACATGGATAAGCTCCGGATTAAAGATAGAAACCTAACAGTCATAGAAGGAAATGTTCTAGTAGAAGCAGACATTGTGAACGCGATAGCGGGTATGGATATGGTAATCAGCGCACTCGGCACTGATGGCACCACGACGCTTTCCGAAAGCATGCCGTCCATTGTGAAAGTAATGGAAGATGAAGGCATAAAACGAATCATTACTATTGGCACTGCAGGCATTCTGAACAGCAGAACCGAACCCGGAAAACTGCGCTATCAATCGAATGAATCAAAAAGAAGAACGACACGTGCAGCAAAGGAGCATCACAAAGTCTATGAGTTGCTTGAAGACTCATCTCTTGACTGGACAATCATCTGCCCCACCTATCTGCCTGATGGTGAACATACAAGCAGGTATCGAATAGAACGTGACTTCCTTCCTGAAAACGGGAAAATGATTTCCGTTCCTGATACAGCAGAGCTTGCATACAGTCAGATAGAAGATGATGAGTATGTAAAAGCACGCGTGGGTGTTGCTTATTAATCACTTGTCGGATGAAACGTTCGTATTAAAGAATAATATAAGTTGAAAAAGGAAGTTTACAATGAATAAAAATGAAAAATCAAACGGACAGAATCAAGAATGGATCGTCAAAGAACCGACTGAATTGCTGAAGTTCCTATTCGAAGTGATGTCTTCGCGTAGTCGCAAAGCTGTAAAAGAAACACTGAGCCGGGGAAAAGTTTTTGTAAACGGTGAAGGGACAACTCAATTCAATGATGCACTCGAACCGGGAGATCGTGTTGAAATACGTTCAGCAGCTAAAAATGTAAAACTTAGAGGCATTAGAATTTTCCATGAAGATGACGATGTGATCGTCATCGAAAAAGACGCCGGTCTGCTTTCAATCGCATCAGAGAAAGAGCAGCAGATGACTGCCTATCGTCAATTGTCGGATTATGTACAGGGTATTAATCCTAGGAACCGTATTTTCATCGTGCATCGACTGGACCGTGAGACTTCCGGAATTATGATATTTGCGAAGAATAAACATGTGCAGCAGAAGTTGCAGGATAACTGGAAAGATATCGTTTCTGAGCGAACATACATCGCGCTCGTTGAAGGTAAAGTAACTAAAGGGGGTAGAATCACTTCCTGGCTGACGGAGAATAAAGAGTTGATAATGCGTTCGAGTAAGCATCCGAATGACGGTAAAAAAGCGATTACCCATTATAAAGTATTAAAGTTCAGTCACAATCTATCATTACTGGAAGTCAACTTGGAAACGGGGCGTAAAAACCAGATCCGTGTCCATATGCAGGACTTGGGCCATCCAATTGTCGGCGATAAGAAGTATGGAGCACGCGGTAATCCGATTAAAAGAGTGGGCCTACACGCCCACGTCATCGCATTCAAACACCCGAAAACAGGAGAATCCCTGCGATTTGAATCGAAAATTCCAGCGGAGTTTACACGGAGTTTTAAATAAGCATTATTGATGCTAATTCAAATTTAATATGTAGAAAATAAAACCCGTATGACTTGGAGAAATCCAGGTCATACGGGTTATTAGTTGGTCTGAATCTTACCACCAGTTGTTTTGTGCACGGAAATCCATAGCAGCTTCAACAGAACCATAACGTTCTTGCGCGTAGTTGATCATGCCTTTAGTCTGTGTTTCAACAGATCCTGTTCCCCATGCTTCTTTTGTTTGTCCAAGGCCTCTGTAGCCGAGTGGATTCACTGCGTTCGGGTTACCACTTGATTCTGGCAGGACAATATTTTGCCACATTGCTTCTGTACCGCCAGCAGCCAGGAATTGTTCTTTAGTTGATCCGCCAGTGGACTGCTGTGGTGCAGCTGCTTGAGTAGTTTCAGTCTGTTGCTGTGTGTTGGATACTTCCTGTACATTGTACTCAGGTTCTGGTTGCTGAACTTCGACTTCCTGTTGTACTGGTTCCTGAACTTGAACTTCCTGCTGTACAGGCTCTTGTGCTTGAACTTCTTGTTCTACAGGTTCTTGTACTTGAACTTCCTGCTGTGGTTGAACATCGCCATAGCTATTGTAAGCCCATGTGAAGCTTGTACCATTTGATTCGAAGCTGTAGTCTACACCATTAAGCGTGAAGTCATAGTCATATGCACCTTCGTGGATTGGCGCATTGTTGAGTTCGCTTGAATTTGCCAGAGCCATTTCTGCGAGCTCCTGCTTGTTGATTTCGTGAGTGGATGCGTCCGCTGTTTGACCAGATGTGATACCAGTGATACCGAGACCGAGTGCTAGAGTTGTAGTCAGAATTGTTTTCTTCATAATTTTTTTCGTCCTCCAGATAAATTTTATATGGGTGTTTTATTGAGTTGTTGAGTCATGTCGTTTTCAAGCCTTATTTTTTAAGACAAGACACACTATATCATGAATTTATCCGTCGGGTGTTACAGCTTAATAATAACAAGGTTACAATTAGTATCGATCATTGTAATATTGATATCTGTTTGTATTATTTCTGAATAATTCATTAAGGGTCACGATTTGGACATAAAAAATCAGCCTTCCTTGTAAAAGGAAAACTGATGTGAATATCTTTATCTATTTCTTTACAAGGACAACTGCACCATATGGAGACAGACGCAACTTTCCATCTTCAAGCCCGTTGCCTGCGTTTTGAAGAGCGATTTGTTGCGCATGCCACTCTTTCCCGATGTCGATTGTCTCTGCTTTGTCTGAGAAGTTGCAATAGACCAGTGCTTTTTGTGCATCCAAGGTCCGTTCATAGGCATACAATGTCTCTTCTGTCTCTCTCATTTCATAGGCGCCATGCTGGAAGAGTTCTGTCTTCTTCAGCTCAATCAGCTTTCTATGAAAATTGAGTATGCTGTCTTCATCTTTCTCCTGGTCTTTTACGTTATAGGTCGATTCGCGATTATAGAGCATCCAGGGGACACCGTCAGTGAATCCGACTTTCTCACTATCCTCCCACTGCATGATGCCTCTGCTGACATCGCGAGCAGTCAGGTTGATGTGGTGCATGATATTCTTATGCTTCCAGCCAGCCTGATGAGCTTCTTGGTAGAATTGCATCACACCTGAATCTGCAATATTGCCTGGATCACCAAAGGCAACATTTTTCATGCCGATTTCTTCCCCGTTGTATATTATCGGTATGCCTTTTTGCAAGTAGAGGAGCGTCGCCATCATTTTAGCGCTGTTGTCCCGATGCTCGGTTGCCATGTTGCCATATTTATGTGGTGAACGTGGCATATCGTGGTTCGACCAGAAAAGTATGGGGCCGCCGTCCGCCCCACCTTTCTCCTGGAATTCCTTCTGCACTTTCTTGAACTTCTTGGGATCAAGAGGCAGATGCTGGTTTGATTCGGGAACAGACCGATCCATTCCTTCTTTATTTTCCGGGAAATACTGAAGTGTGATGATCTTGTCCACCATATCGTTCTCCTGATCCGTGTACCATTGTGTCAAGTCTGCATCTGCACTGGTTGCTTCACCGACCAGGAATACTTCCTTTTCATGGTGGCTGATCGCCTGGTTCATTTCGTTCAGATAGTCTTTGATATTATTTCCGTGCTCATTCATCTCCTGTCCCGGCCCCTTCTCTCCAGGATACTCCGGGAAATCCTGATCGATATCCATATAAATGAAAGCATCCAGTCTGAAGCCGTCAATGCCCTTTTCAATCCAGTAGTTCAGCACTTCCGCCATTTCTTGTCTGAGCGGCGCATGCGACCAGTTCAAGTCAGGCATGGAGTGCATGAACAGGTGCAGATAGTACTGGTCTTCGTTCAACACCCTGCTCCAGGCTGAGCCGCCAAATCCTGCAGTCCAATTGTTCGGGTATGGACGGTCTTCTTCTGCTTCTGCCCATAGATAATAGTCACGGTAAGGACTATCTTTGCTTTTCAATGCTGTCTTGAACCAGGGGTGCTGATCTGATGTATGGTTCAATGGAAAGTCGAAGATGATCTTGATTCCCCTGTTCTTTAGTTCTTTGATCAGTCTCTCTCCATCTTCTTCAGTGCCGAATAATGGGTCCACCTTTGTATAGTTGATGACATCGTATCCGTTATCCTGCTGATTGGATAGAATCATCGGGTTGATCCATACTGTGTTGACACCGAGAGACTCGATGTAATCCAGTTTCTCGATTATGCCATTGATGTCTCCTATTCCATCCCCATTGGAATCTTTGAAACTTCTTGGATAGATCTGATAGATGATCGCATCTTCCCACCATTTTCTATGTCGCATCATTACACCTTCTATATATTAATTTACCTCATACTTTCCCTAAAACGGACGAAATAATCGACATGAGGACAGGTGATGAACATTAATCATCCATTACGTCTTTTCCCTCTCTACGGAGTTTTTCGAGAGAAGCTTTCATATGCTCTATTTCTTCATCGGTATGCCCTTCCCACGAACCGAGCTCAGCAATTATTTTCAGAGGAGATCTGGATCTATAGGAGCGTGTCGGATTTCCGGGAAATCTCTTATCGGTCAAGTTGGGATCATTTTCGAAAACACCCAGTGGTTCTACAATATAGATTCTCTCTTTTAAATCGGACTTTGCCAGTTCAGCCCCCCACTTGGCCGCATCCAGTGATGCAGTAAAGTAGATGAAATTGGATTTTCTATCCTGATAGTTTGAAAAGTGCTTTGGCTCGAGATATTTTCCAATCTTGAGCTCTGCTTTCGTACCGTGGAAAAAAGGGCCAGCGTCTGTAACGGCGTTATTATTCATCTTTTCCCCTCCATACTCTCGTTTTGTAATGCAACTATAATACGGATACTTCAGTATGAACAGTCTATAAATGATTCACAGATGAGTGTATACTGTAAGTAGAAGGAATGATCGACTCCCATATAGTATTCATATGAATAAGTGCATATAAAGAAAAACCCGAAGCGACGCTTCGGGTTTTATGATTCAAGTAGAATGTCGCCTATCATCTAGTTGTTTTTCTGGTTGACGCAGTCGATAACGATTACGATGCCAAGAAGGATATCCAGATGTGCCTCATCGTAGATATCAATCGAATAGGAATCCCCCCATGAAATCAGCTTTTTACTGACTTCGGCAACAATATTGTCATTCTCTTTGATGAAATAGTTATGCTCCATGATGGAGCCTTCTATGTGCCAGTCCGGCCCCAGAATCGTATAGTTGTTCGCCAGCAGATTGAAGTCTTTTTTGACTGTCGCTACCTTTTGGTCATTTCTATACAATTCAAACTCCGGGGAGAAGCGAAGGACCTTCTGTTCAATATATAAAACCTCTTCACCGCTTGTGTCGGTTACACGCAGCTTGTTCCTGAGCGAAATCGCTTTGCCTTCTACGTAGAAAGCATCATTTTCTTCTGCATCTTTTACTGTAAACTGATTTTTGAAGGAGAAAATTTTCTGCTTGATATAGAATCTCATGTAAACGCCCCTTGCATAATTTAGGTATAAGACGAGTGTAGAACATTGCCCACATAACTACAAATACTTCAATACATGGATGAATAACGCATGCAATACATAAAAAGCACCAGACTTTTGAAGGTCTGGTGCTGCTTGTGACTGCTATAGATCTCTTTCGTCTACCCCTGCCTCTTTCTGTTCCTGATATTCTTTTTCTTCACGGTTGAGGTATTCCTTCATGCGATGCTTGTTTGGAGTAATTGTCAGCCCGAGATACTTTCTCTCTCTATTGGCATCCTTATAGAATGAATACATCATCATGAGAATGACGAAACTGAACGGTAACGCTGCTATAATGGCTGCCGACTGAAGCGCCTCGAGCCCTGTTTCTCCCCCTGAGAGTAGCAGTACGTAGGCGATGGACGACAGGCTGATGCCCCATATCACCTTGATTTTTGCAGAAGGGCGCAACGAGCCATGGGATGTCTGCATGCCCAATACGAAAGTCGCTGAATCCGCTGATGTAATGAAGAATGACGATATGAGTATGATTGCGAGAATTGATAATGGTACGCTGAGCGGCATCTCATTGAATATGGCAAACAGCTGTGTTTCCGGTCCGAGATTGATGATGTCCGGCGTTCGATCAGCCATATCGATACCCGTTACACCGAATACTGTAAACCAGATGATTCCGATTGTTGTCGGTACGATAAGCAGGGCCAGGACGAATTCACGAACGGTACGTCCTTTTGATACGCGGGCAATGAAAATGCCGACAAATGGACTCCAGCTTAGCCACCATGCCCAGTAGTAGATGGTCCAAGACTGCAGCCATTCATTCTTCTGGCTGTTCAAAGGTGCTGCATCAAGCGTACGTGCGATGAATGTATTGATGTATTCCCCGGCTGCTGTCGGCAGCATGTTCAGGATCAACAGCGTTGGACCCATTATCAGGACGGACAGTAGAAGTATGGTTGCCAGTACCATATTCATATTACTCAAGTATTTGATTCCTTTACTGAGACCGCTCCATGCGCTGGCCAGGAAGAGCAGAGTGACTACGGCAATGATGATACCTTGCATGGTCAGGTTGATCGGCATATCGAAGAGGTAGTTCAGACCGCCATTGATCTGTGTAGTACCGACACCAAGTGTTACCGCAACACCGATTACTGTGGCGAACACAGTCAGAACATCGATGATGACGCCCACAGTGCCATCGACTTTATCTCCGAGTATTGGACGCAGGGTTTTCGAAAGCAGTCCGGTCTCCCCTTTTCTGAACTGGAAATAGGCAAGCGCCAATGCCACTGCACCGTACATTCCCCAGGCATGGGCACCCCAGTGGAAGATGGTCGCACGGATGGCTTCAAGTACTGCTTCCTCTGATTCCGGATCCGCAGTGGCGGGTGTGACAAAATGGGAGATCGGTTCCGAAGTACTGTAGAATACGACACCGATTCCCATTCCTGCACTAAAAAGCATGGTCAGCCACGAACGGGTACTGAATTCCGGCTTGTGGTGTGGTTTTCCGAGCTTCAATTTGCCGATCGGGCTGAAGATAAGAAAAATACAGAAGAACAGCATGCCGGATGTGATGATCATGTAGTACCATCCAAAATATTTGCTTACCCACCCTGCAATAGCACCAGAAACTGCTCCGAACTGGTCTGGATTGATGATGCCGGCAACTACGAGCAGGGCAACAATCATTACTGAATAGATGAAAACCTTCGATAACTTCCTACTACTGGGACCTGAAGAATCCTTCATTGATTCGCTCCTTAATATTTATGGAATACCGTTCGGCATCCCGTTACTTTTACTAGTATGTAAATGAACAGGCTACTTATAATACTAGGTTTACACATCAAAAGCAATTTTTAAACCGGTTAATGTATGTCAGCGAGTGCTATAAAGCGATACATAAGCGTTATACCAGGTGTATAAATACTGATTTATAAGGATTTTTTACGTAATGCATAACGTTATAAATAAAATGGTGTATATATACTATATGAATTAAAGGAATACTGAATTATTAAGGAGTTGGTTGAACATAAAAAATCCCCCATTCCTTTTAATGGGGGAAATAAAGCATATCTTCACTTATTTTACGACATCGTAGCCCTGGTCTTCGATTGCTTCGTTCAGTTCACTGCTGCTCACTTTGCTTTCGTCATACTGGACAGCGACCTGGTTGTCTTCGAGGCTGACGACTGCACTGTCGACACCGTCGAGTTTATTAAGCGCACCTTCTACCGAGCTTTTGCAATGACCGCATGTCATACCTTCTACTTTGATTGTCTGGTTTTCCATAATGAAATTCCTCCTATGATTTGAATTAAATTTTTGCGCGTTTCAGGCGAAGCGAGTTTGATACAACGCTGACTGAGCTGAATGCCATGGCAGCGCCTGCCACCCAAGGGGCAAGGAACCCGAGTGCTGCGATTGGAATGCCTGCTGTATTATAGGCGAATGCCCAGAACAGGTTCTGCTTGATGTTGCGTATTGTTTTATGGCTCAGGTTGATTGCCCTTGGGATCAGTGTCAGTTCGCCACCGAGAATGGTGATGTCGGCGGCTTCGATTGCAACTTCTGTACCGGTACCGATGGCGATACCGATGTCGGCAGTTGCAAGTGCAGGGGCATCATTGACGCCGTCTCCAACCATGGCGACGATTTTGCCTTCGTCCTGCATTTGTTTAACATGAGACGCTTTTTCCTCAGGAAGTACTTCAGCGATGACCGTATCGATGTTGACCTGTCTGGCGATGGCTGCTGCTGTCCGGGTATTGTCCCCGGTCAGCATGACCACTTCAAGACCTTGGTCATGCAATGCTTTGATTGCTTCTTTGGCACTGTCCTTTACCGTATCCTGCACGGCAACGACACCTTTGATCTGATTATCTGTTGCAATGATCATGGCTGTTTTGCCTTCGTGTTCGAACTGGGTCATGCTGTCTTCAAGGTGATCCGTGTTCATATTATTTTCAGCCATCAGCTTGCGCGTACCGACAAGAACTTTGCGGCCTTCGATGACTGCTTCGATACCGTGTCCTGGTATCGCACTGAAGTCTTCCACATCTACCATTGAAATATCATTTTCAGTTGCATAGCCGACGATGGCTTGTGCCAGTGGGTGCTCAGAACCTTTCTCAGCTGAAGCAAGCAGCCTGAGTGTATCCTGGTCGCCTGTGAAATCGGTCACTTCAGGTTTACCTTTAGTGATTGTACCTGTCTTATCCATGATGATTGTATTCAGAGAATGCGTCTTTTCAAGGTGCTCCCCACCTTTGAATAGAATCCCATTTTCCGCGCCTTTGCCTGTGCCGACCATGATTGATGTCGGTGTAGCAAGACCAAGCGCACAAGGACATGCGATAACGAGTACCGAAATCGCAGCGACGAGTGCAGGTTCAAAATTGCCTGGGCTTGCCAGGAAGTACCATACGAGGAACGTGACAAGCGCAATTCCGATGACGATAGGAACGAAATAGCCCGAAATGATGTCAGCCATCCTCTGTATCGGTGCTTTTTTGCCTTGTGCTTCTTCAACCACTTTGATGATGGACTGGAGGGCTGTTTCCTTGCCGACCTTGGTTGCTTCAATTTCAACTGTACCGTTCTGGTTCACGGTCGATCCGATGACACTGGTGCCGATTTCTTTTTCAATTGGAATCGACTCGCCGGTGATCATCGATTCGTCAACAGACGTCCGTCCTTTGACGACGACCGCATCCACCGGGAATTTCTCACCCGGCTTGACGATGAGGTGGTCGCCCTTCATAACTTCTTCGGCCGGTACCATCTGCTCTACACCATCTTTGATGACGCGCGCTTCTTTCGCCTGGAGATTCAGAAGCTCCTTGATGGCGCCTGTCGTATTTGATTTTGCACGTGTTTCCAGATATTTTCCGAATAGGATCAGTGTAATGATGATGGCACTCGTTTCAAAATAAAGATGCGGGTGCATTGTGGCACCGGTCATCCATGAATAGGTTTCATATAGACTATATATGAATGCAGCGCTTGTACCCATGACAACAAGTACATCCATATTGGCGTTGAAGTTCTTCAGGTTCTTATAGGCACCGACATAGAACTGCCAGCCGAGAATGAACTGCACAGGAGTGGCAAACGCCAGCTGGAACCATGGATTCATGAATATGGCCGGAAGGCTTACTCCGAACAGGTGATCAAGCATGGTCACAAGCAGCGGTAAGGATAAAAGTGCTGCAATGATGACTTTCCACTTCATCCGTGTCAGTTCCTGTTCCTTCTTGGTGCCTTTTTCTTCACTGCTCTGTTTCGGTTTTGCTTCATACCCCAGATTGCCGACTTTACTGATAAGATCCTTCTCGGTGACGATACTGGAATTATATTCGATGACGGCACTTTCTGTAGTCAGGTTGACTGTTGCATTACTAACGCCGTCGGTCTTATTCAATACTTTCTCGATGCGGCTTGAACATGCGGCACATGTCATGCCGGTAATATCGAATTCGACTTCATCATATTCGACACCATATCCAAGGTTTGCGATTTTATCTGTAATGGTATCGAGTTTTATACTATCTGAATCATAGTCGATGGACGCCTTCTCAGTTGCCAGATTGACTTTGGCATCGACATCGTCCATCTTATTCAGTACTTTTTCAATACGGCTTGAACATGCGGCGCATGTCATGCCTGTAACGTTTAATGTGACGTGTTTGCTGTTGGACAATATATTTCCCTCCTTATTCGATTTTGCTTTTTCTACTTGGAGAATTGCTTCAGGACCGCCATCAGTTCTTCGATGGAATCAGCACCTTCCCCTTTTTCAATGGCGTCTGTCACACAGTGCTTCATATGTCTTTCGGTTACACTGTATCCGACGTTCTTCAGTGCCGATTCGATGGCACTGATCTGTACCAGAATATCGATACAGTAGCGGTCTTCATCAATCATTTTCTGTATGCCGCGAACTTGCCCTTCGACACGCTTCAGACGATTCAGCATCTTTGTCTTCTCATCCGAAGTTCTTGGTTCGATCGCAAGTGCCTGTAAATGATCCGCCATATATATTCACCACTTTTCATGTGTTATTAATTCATTTCATTATACCCCCTAAGGGTATTAATGTCAAGACAGCGGATTTTGAAAAGCTACTCCAATGGTTCCAGTTCGTCTTCAGTGACCCATTTATGATGTTGGACTTCATTTCCAGTCTCCGTATCCGTATAGCTCACCATGTAGACAGTCGTCTGTTCAGCAGAATCAATCGTCGCAGTGGCACCGTCCATGCCTTCCATATGCGTTGCGTTCATTGTAGCTTCATCCCCTTGTGCTAAAGGTGCTTCGCCCGGATTATCCAGTTCTTCGTGGACTACCCATTTGTGGTTTTCGACCGGGTCGCCGCCTGTCTCAGGAGTATACGTCACAGCATAGGCTGTAGTGTCGAACGCACCTGTAATGGTTGCGGTGGCACCATTCATTCCTGCCATATGCTCTGTGCGTATGATTGCCTGGCTATCCACTGGATAGGTCGGGTCTTCTGCTTCTGCAAGGCTCTCCGGCACTTCGCCTGAGCTGGAGTGGTCCATACCGGAGTGCTCCATTTCAGAATGATCCATACTTTCTTCATGTGATCCATGCTCTGAAGTGCTTTCCTCTGCCCCGCAGGCACCGAGTATCAGTGCCGTCACGGCTGTTGCTCCAAATAGATATTTTATATTTTTCATAATTGATTCCTCCAATGAATGATTTTAGCTTAAAGACTTGCCGGCAGTTGCTGGACTGGCTTTTTGCTCTTCCTGTGTTGCCGGATGTGTGAAAATGATGGCAAGAACAGCTCCCGCTAATGCGATGATTCCGGACCATAGGAAGGCCTGCTGGAATCCGTCATTCAGCATGGCGACTGGATTGGCCGCAGTACTCGCAGATCTTGCTGCGCCTGCGATAGCTACGATGGATGCAAGACCGATGGCAGAACCGATCTGATAGAAAGTGTTATACAGTCCTGATGCAATACCTGATCTGTCCGACCTGACTGCAGCAACCGAAGCGGTTGTTGCCGGCAGATATGCCAGTGCGTTGCCTAAAGATGCAAATAGAGAAGCAAGCAATACATTAGTCCAGTAGTTTCCATCTACCGTTGCCATCTGGGAGAAGAGGAAACCGCCAGCAGCCAGTATGATGAACCCGGCAACCATCGTCTTTTTGATACCGAACTTAGCCATTACTTTCTCAGCAATCATGATCATGAAGAATGCCATGAAAATCGGCATCGGGATCAGCGCCATCGCACTGGTGAATGGTGCCAGCTGTAATACCTGTTGGAGGTATAGTACCAGTATATATACGAGTGGGAACCATGATGCTGCGATCAGGAATACGGAAATGTTTCCGATCATAAGATTGTGTGTCCTAAAAATATTGAGCGGAATAAGCGGTGCTTTTACTCTGGATTGCAGAATCAGGAACAGCAGGAATAGCAATCCGCCGATTGAGAGCGGCAGGATTGTACTCAGAGACTGCCATCCACTGTGCTCAGCTGTAACAATACCGTATACAATGAGCATCAATGATATGGTTACCGCCAGCGCACCGATGTAATCGACACGGCCTTTGACTCTGCCTTTCGTAGCTTGCAGTAGTCTTGGTGAAAAGAATAGAACTGCGAGACCAAGCGGTACATAGAGTAGCAGCGTCCAACGCCATCCTACGAATTCCGTGATGACGCCACCGAGGACGATGCCGAGGGCGCCGCCAGCTGCACCGGACAGACCCCAGAAGGCAAGTGCTTTACCCATTTCCTTTGGGTTTGCGCTGAACAGCAGCATGATCATGGATAATGCTGCTGGAGCGATCAGGGCAGATCCGAGTCCTTGTACAGCTCTTGAGACATTCAGAGCCATTTCACTCCATGCCAACCCTGCAAATAAGGATGAGACAACGAGGATCATGACACCGATATTGAAAATTTTTCTATTGCCGAATAGATCGGCAAGTCTGCCACCCAGTAGCAGGAATCCGCCAAAGAAGATGAGGAATGCACTCATGATCCATTGCAGATTCTCTTGGGTATAGCCAAGTGTTCCCTGTATGGATGGTAATGCAATCTGTATGATTGCCGAGTCCATCATGACGAGGAAGTTGGCAAAACAAAGAAGAAACAGTGCTTTAAAGCGATTCGGATCGGATGTGTGAGTGTTTGTGATGACATGGGAAGAACCTACAGTTCATTTGATTTTATTTCGTCCAAGTTCTACTTTTGCATTAATACCCTTATGGGGTATTAATACGTGTAAAAAAATATAGCGTCAAGAAAGTGCTTTGTAATATTCTAAGTGATATTCAGTAATGTTCTGATCTTTTCTTCATTCTGTTCAAAACCGATCATGCTGGTCCTTTTTCTTTTGATTCCCATAAACGCAGGACGTGAGAAGACAAGGGCAGGAACAATCCTGCTCCCTGTGATCTTCTTGAGGTCCTGTTCTTTCTCGGGCTGCTCTGACAAGTCATATTCTGTATATGAAATGCTATGCGCTCGAAGAAACTGCTTCAGGTTCTGGCAATCTGAACAGGTCGGCCTTGAATAGACTTCCAATTGATAATTCGTCATTCTATTATTCAACTCCTACTTCCAGTGAGATACATTTCGAAGATGAAACAGCGTATTATTCGCCAGTACCTACAGAGATGCTCCCTTCGATGGAAATTTCATTATCTGCTTTTTTCAGTATATTGCCGACAGCACAAGCCTTATCAGCAGATGAAAATGCTCTATCCACCGATTGGACTTCTTTTTCTGTCGCTTCTGCTGATAGTGTAATCTGAGGGTAGTGTACAATCTGCAGGTTGTTTTCTTCAGTCATTCCTGCTTCAGAACGCATTGTGAACTCGGTGACCGGCAGCTTTCTTGCTTCAAGCATGGAAGCCAGTGTCATTGAATAGCATGCTGCGGCAGAAGAGATGAGCATTTCTTTTGGATCCGTACCTGCACCAGTACCGCCCATTGCTTCAGGAATTGCAATTTTGGTATCAATATTTCTGCTATGGATGACACCTTCGCCCTGATTGCCATTCCATACAGTTTCCAGTGTGATGTTTTGATTTGCCATGTTGTTACTTCCTTTATCATTATTATTAGCTGTAGAAAGCTTTTATACACCTTTGGTTTGCTTAAGTGGTTACTGCCTCCTGTATAGCTTGAATGAATCATAACATACCCCCTATGGGTATAGTAAAGTGCAAATGCTCAACCCGATGATAAAATTTATTGTTCAATAAAAAAACGGCAGTTGATGGATGATCAACTGCCGTGTCAGAATTTCGAATCAGTGGCTATGCTTCATGTTGCACATTAAGGCATCTGAATGATGATGGGTTTCATTTTCCATCTGAATCGTTACATGATGGATATTCTTATCCTCAAGCCGCTCTTCAAGAGACTGCAGCAGCTTCTGGCATTCTCGTACTGTCCTACTGCCGTCTACAGTGACATGGCATGACAAGGCATTGAGCCCACTTGAGATGCTCCATATATGCAGATCATGAACGTCGGTCACGCCCTCTTCTTCCTTCATGGTTTCAACAATCCGCTTTATATCTACATTGGAAGGTGTGCCTTCCATAAGAATGTGTACTGCATCTTTAGAGACGTTCCAACCACTGATCAGCACTAAGGTAGCAACAATTACACTGGCCAATGGATCGGCAAAGCCCCAGCCGAAGAACATGATGAGCAGTGCTGCCACGATGGCACCGATTGATCCGAGCAGATCACCGAGGACATGCAGAAAGGCCGCTCTGACATTCAGATTTTCTTTAGTATCGCCGCCGCTCATCATCAGCCAGGCGACCAGTATATTGACTGACAGGCCGATGATTGCAATGATCAGCATCCCGGTCGAGGCCACTTCCGGCGGGTCTGAGAACCGCTGGAATGCTTCATAGAAGATATAGAGGGAAATCAGTATAAGTGTGACGCCGTTGAAAATGGCTGCCAGAATCTCGAATCGTCTATAGCCGAAGGTCTTACTATAGTCCGCGGCCTTTGCTCCGACTGTCATGGCCAGTACAGCGACCCCGAGCGAAATGGCATCACTCAGCATATGGCCTGCATCTGCAAGCAGTGCCAGACTGTTGGTCAGATACCCCCCCACGGCTTCGAGGAGCATAAATGCAGCAATGATGAAGAAACTGGTTTTCAACACAGTCCGATTGGCATTATGATTGTGGTGTTCATGGTCATGTCCCATGGAAAACCCTCCTAAATAACATATGCGTGTACCCACGCGCGTACGTACAAATTAGTTGTGGCGTGCATGATCGATCATCTGTTTCAGCGTCAGCATCACGTGCTCATCATCATTCGAGTAATAGATGCTTGTGCCTTCACGGCGGTACTTCACAAGACGCAGGTTTTTCAGAAACCGCAACTGGTGGGAAACGGTGGATTGTCCAATATCCAGCGTTTCTGCAATCTGATTCACAGAATGTTCTTCTTCGCATATCAAGTTCAATATTCTGATTCTGGTAGGATCACCAAGTGCCTTGAACGTCTGTGACACCATGAAAATCGTTTCGCTATCCAGGTCCTGGATATTTTCCTTTTCAGCTTCAAACTTTTCCAAAGTACTTCACCTCAATCATCAATATCAATATATGAATATATTATCATATATTGTGGGCGGCGACAAATCATCTCTAGGACTGTGGACATTGCCGGAAACTTCTATATAATTTCTTTCTAGTGACCATAGTCATTGAAATAAATTATTTTTTGGAGGCAGGAACATGAGTATCTGGTTTCTACTGAATGGCATGTTGCTCATCTGGGCCATATGGAATGTTGCCTTCGGCATATCCAGCCATGCATCATACATACATATACTACTCGGTTTTGCCGGATTTCTGCTGTTCATCTTCAACTGGACACGAAACGCAGTGTTTTCTACAATCCGCAATGCAGAAAACAGGCAGAACAGGATACGATTGGCGAGAATGTCGAAGCGGATCCGTCCATACCACCGCTGGGTAGGGACATCTGCTCTGATCATCATCCTGCTTCATGGATGGGCAGTCATAGAGCTCTATGGCTTCAATCTGACCAACATGAAGATTCTGACTGGATTCCTCGCTTCCATCAACCTGTTCGTCCTTGTCCTTTCGGGATGGTACCGTTTGCTGATCGACCCCAGAATCAGAGTCAGAAAGCTGCACATCAGACTTGGAATTACAATGTTCATACTGGTCGCCATCCATTTTATTTTCTAATTCAAATAAACGCATCCTGCATATATTGTTTCACCCTTCTCTTTAAAGTAAATAGATAAGAAACAACTAATCGAAGAAAGAGTGAGTACATATGGCTGAACAGAAGAAATGGGCAATTGGATACCTTGTGGCCTTTGCCATCATGATTTTCCTGAACTATTGGAGTGCAACGAATGTGGGGTTTGTGGCAAATAACAACCAGTCCATCATTCAGCCTGCAGGTTTTGCATTCTCAATCTGGGGTGTAATCTATGTATTGCTCTTCATATGGATCATCAAAATCTTCTTTTCAAGAACATGGGAAGATTCCATGGCGTATCGACTGAAATTCTGGCCCATCATCAACTTTCTCCTGAATGGTGCATGGATTCTAGTATTCACCCAGCAGTGGCTGATTGCATCCACGATTGTGATTGCAGCACTGCTTTATACATTGGCAGAAATGTATTCTACGATGACCGAAACCGGATACCACTGGTTCGATCGTCTGCCTTTCTCGATCTATTTTGCATGGGTGACAGTTGCGACCATCGTCAATATCTTTACAGTCACAGTCAGCAACAATGTGGAAACCATCCTTGGACTGGATGAGCTGGCATGGACGGTCATTATTCTGATTGTGGCGACACTGATTGGTCTGGCCATTGCCTTCTTTTTCAAGGACTGGCTCTATCCGCTCGTAATCATCTGGCCCTATTATGGCATCTACGCTGAAAGTGGCAGCGAATATACAAGTGTCAGTATTACATTGCTCATCGGAAGCATTGCACTGCTGCTTGCAGCGATAGTTGTCGGATTCAAAAAACTGCGTAGCTAAATAAAATGGCTCCTGAATCTCTTTCAGGAGCCATTTTTATATTCCATTTATAGTACAGACCGTCTTTTCTAGATCAATGAGAACAGATAGACGCTCAGCAGCATTATGATTATGAATGCGAGTGGCACGCCTACAAGACTCATTACATCCTTCCATCCCTTTTTGGTTGATATTTCTTCTGTCGGCCGCCCTTCACTGAAAGCAACAATCTTTTCGTACGTTCCCAGAGCATGTGTCTTTTTAATCCTTTCTACTTTGATTGCTCCAAGGAGAGCAATGCCGAATGTACAGATTGGTAGGATGATTCCCCATATATTCATGAAGTTGAGGACTACCCCCATCAGTACTGCAGTTGCGAAATAGGCGCCTACCATTGTCCACGACCAGAAATTCATTGCGTTCTTCTGCTTCAAAACTTCGTTTTTCATCATATCCATATCTCCCCTGACCAGATTATCGAGAGAAACATCGAATAGCACACTCATCATTAGAAGCGTTTGAATATCCGGATAGCTATGGCTGTTCTCCCAGTTGGATATTGTCTGCCTGGATACATATAATTTATGTGCAAGTTCCTCCTGGGAGTAGCCATCCCGTTGCCTGTACTTTCTAATTTGAGTGCTGACTTCCATATCGATGTCCTCGTTTCCAGATTAGTCGGGGTATTTCTTTTATACTACCAAGTTCTTTTGACATCGACCATATAATAAGTGTCAAAACGCTTTGACATGCTCTTATTTCCCGGGAAATGAATTATTCCGAATAGGTTTTATTGATAAAATACAGAAATCATCTCAGATTGATGGGTTCATATACAACAGTTGGATTTTTAATATCCTGTATCTTTCCGCTGGATTCAGGAATAACGGAGAGTTCAAATTCTGGGGTCAGGTAGTCTGCATGGTTCAAATCATCTATTGTACCGCTCGAGAATTCAGGATTGAAAGTAAGTACTGTTTCAAATTCATTTTCTGTTTCTGCGGGCGACTTACTGGTCAAGTTGAACAGATAGGTCTTGCCGGATTGATCTTCAAACGTCATATCGTATGTCAGGTTCTTCTCGGAATCTCGTGCATCAATACGTGCTGTGACTGGATTGAGTATAAGTTGATTCAGTGCGACATCATAATCGCCAACATCATAAATTTTTTCCAGGTTGAGATTATGGGTATCCTGGGCGAGCAGAGACTTGGTTGCTGTAAGTTCATATACAGCATTCATATCATCTTTCAGCTCAGTGCCGTCCTGAAAATAGTAGAAGTCGCTGAATTGGAGTGAAATATCCAGTTCGCCATCCGGTACCGGTTCATTCAGACGTTCTGTCATCACCATGGAATAGACGTTATTCTCTTCGTCAACCATTCCGAGTTGTCCAGAAGCGCCGCCGGTGTATGTTTTTCCATTGATTTCAAGCGGCTTCGAGTTCAGACCGATCACTTCGATATCTTCTTTCGCATCAATCAGTACGTTGTACGTGATGTACTGGTCATCTACAAGGACATCAGTCAATTTTATATCTGCATTATCAAAGCTCAATACTTGATTGACTGCGGATGCATACTCGGTGGCATTGGGAGAGAAGGTGTTCGTCAGACTATAACTGAAATCATCCAGAAACGTGGAGACACTCGCCTGGATGTCCTCGTTGAATGCGACAGGGATCAGCACCAGTACAGCGGCTGCTGCAGTAACCAGGGAGCGGACTGGCCTTCTCGTCTTCTTCTTGATTGTCCGGCTTGATTTGAAGTTGCTGAAGTAATGCTCCAGTTCTTCATTGTTAAGTGCGTCAGCTCTATAGTCTTCTGTTTGCGTGTGATTGAACTGTTTGTAGATGCTCATCCTTATGCCTCCTTAGTTTCTTCCTTGCTCTCGATATCCGGTTGTAGACATTATCTCTGCTGGTTCCCTTCATTCTTGCGGCATCTTCGACAGAATATCCTTCCACAAAGACAAGCGTCATCAGTTGCTGATCCTTGTCATTCAGATCTTTTATCAGATCGTTCCATTCTTCTTCCCAAAGTTGCTGATGCTGATCTTCATGAATGGCTGGGTGCTCATCGTATGCTTCGTGCTTCTCTTTACTATGCTTGCGCAGAAGGTCTATGGCTTTGAAACGTGTGATGGACAGTACCCAGTTTTTAAACGAAGACTGTGATGGATTAAAATCCTCAATATGGTTCCAGACTGCCAGCAGGGCATCATTCATGCACTCGTCAATATGGCTCTCAAGATGGTACAGATGACGTTGCGAGACGCTTTTCATCAGGCCACCATAGTGCTGAAGCAAGTATCTGATACCTGTTTCGTCTTGTGAACGAATCAGCTGCACCATTTGTTCTTCATTGGAATCCAACTGATTTCCTCCTTTACTGTTGTGTTCACTTCTATATTCGAAAACAAATGGGAATTTCTATCACTGTTCCTGCTTTTTTATGTAATTTTTTCAAATAAAAACCCTGTATTACAGTAGGTCTGTAATACAGGGCATCGGCTGGATGATAGAAACTACTCTATCAGACCTGCCTCTTGCAGATATTCTTCAGCCACAACATAAGGATCTTCGCCTTCTTCAGCCACACGGTAGTTCATCTCCTGCATCTCTTCGTTGCTGATCATGCCACCGAGCTTGTTCAGTGGTTCAATAATCTCAGGATGTTCATCGAGGAATGACTGCTTGAATAAAGGTGCGCCCTGGTATGGCGGGAAAACGTTTCTATCATCTTCAAGTACGACCATATCGAACTGTCTGAGCTCTGCATCTGTGGAGTATGCATCAATCAGGTTGATGTCTCCTGCTTCAACAGCCGGATATCTGAGACTTGGCTCCATGGTCACTACCTCATTGAAGTCCAGATTATAGGCATCCAGCAGAGCCGGAAAGCCGTCTGCACGGTCATTGAACTCTGCAGTGAGCCCAGGATAGATCTGGTTTTGTATTTCTCTCAGATCTCCGATGGTTTCAAGGTTATGTTCTTCTGCAAAATCTCGCTTTACAGCAAGTGCATAGGTATTGTTGTACTGCATCGGCTCGAGCAGTGTCATACCGAACTGTTCCTGGAGTCCGGATTTGGCCTGTTCGTAGACCGCTTCTTCCTCTTTCGATTCAAGTTCTTCTTTTGTCAGCTCAGCGATGACGGTGCCTGTAAATTCAAGGTAGCCATCAATATCATCGGATCTCAGTGCATTGAACAGGAAGGTTGTCCTGCCAAGTCCATCTTCCACATTGACTGTATAATCTGTTTCTTCTTCGATCAGAATTTTATACATATTTGTAATGATGGCGGGTTCTGTGCCCAGTTTACCTGCGATGGTGATGGAATCTTCTCTCTGAGCAAGCAGCGGAGCAACAGTAATTGCCAGCATGGCAATCAGAATGGTTCCAAGCGTAATGATGATCTTCTTATAGGATAATCTCTGAATGATACGCAGCAATACATCAAAAAGAATGGCCAGCAGCGCTGCCGGAATGGCACCGATGAGAATGAGGGATGTATTGTTGCGGTCGATTCCGAGCAGGATCAGATCTCCAAGACCGCCGGCACCGATCAGGGCAGCAAGGGTCGCGGTCCCGATGATCAGCACCATCGCTGTGCGTATCCCTGCCATGATGACCGGCATTGCAATCGGCAGTTCGACCTTGGTCAGCCGGCGCATCGGTTTCATACCGATACCTTTGGCCGCTTCGACAAGTGAATCATCCACTTCGTCGATTCCGGTAAACGTATTACGTAGAATCGGCAACAGTGCATAGACAGTCAGGGCGATGATTGCCGGTACTTTACCAATACCGAAAAGCGGTATCATGAGCCCGAGCAGTGCCAGGGATGGGATGGTCTGAAGTACAGCTGCTATGTTGATGACAAATTCCGATATCTTCTTTGTTTTTGTCAGCAGGATACCAAGTGGCAAACCGATGATGACAGCAATTATAAGAGAAATGAAGGAAATCTGGATGTGTTCAATCAGCGTGGTCAGCAGTTCTCCTTTTCGTGCATCCAGTGTTTCGAAGAAGGTGTTCATTGCTTATCACCTCGCTGACTTGTTGCAAGATACTTGAAGACATCGTGATGTTTCAGTACTTTCCTCTCGCCATCTTCCCGGATGACAACACCTTCATGATCTGACAGGTGCTGATAGATATCCTGAAGTGTTGCATCGTGTGCGACCTCAGGATAGCCGGGAGTATCTCCGGGATCAAGTGGTGGATATGTCCTGATGATATCCGCAATCGTTACCTGCTGCATCCTGTATGACTCGAGGTTGCCGATGAACTCCCTGACAAAGTCATTCTTCGGGTTGGCCATAAACTCTTCAGGCGTACCGATCTGTTCCACATGACCCTCTCTAAGCAGACATACACGGTCACCAATCTTCAATGCCTCCTGGATATCATGGGTGACGAAGACAATCGTCTTTTTAATTTTTTTCTGCAATTCGACCAGATCGTCCTGAAGTTTCTCCCTGCTGATCGGGTCGAGTGCACTGAACGGCTCATCCATAAGTATAAGGGGTGGGTCGGCAGCCAGTGCTCTTACAACACCAACACGCTGCTGCTGACCACCGGAAAGTTCATCTGGTGTACGATGCTTGTACTGTTCCGGTTCCAGGCCGACCATCGTCAGCAGTTCATCAATTCTTTCATTGATCTTCCTATCGTTCCATTTCTTCATCTGGGGAACCTGGGCAATATTTTCCTTGATGGTCATATGCGGGAAAAGGGCGATCTGCTGAAGTACATAGCCAATATCCCAACGCATCTCGTAGATCGGGTAGTCACTGATCGGCTTATCTTTGAAATAGATATAACCTTCACTAAGTGGTATCAGACGATTGATCATCTTCAATGTGGTTGTTTTGCCGCAACCGGAAGGGCCGATCAGAACAAATATTTCCCCTTCTCTGATATTGAAACTCACATCGTCCACTGCAAGCTTGTCGCCGTATCGTTTTGTCACATTTTTAAATTCAATCATTTGTCTGCTCCTATGGGAAGTCTTATATGCTGATTATAAAGAAAGTTGTGCTAAATGAAAATAATTTCAACTGATGGACATTTCCTTGTTCCAGCTGACCGTCAAGTACCTGAGAATTATACGTCTTCAGGGTACACGACAGTGCCGTCTGCCTCTATGATCGGCATTGCCCCCCATTTGCCGAGAACATGGTGAACCAGTTCCGGTTCGTTTTTGCTGTTATTGATGATGTGCTGGACTGTCCAATCGTGTGCCGCAAGCCAGTTGCTGATGATCAGACGATGGCAGCGGGCAGGGTGCCGCTCTGAACACATGCAGACTATATTGTATGAAGCTGCCTTGTCTACCAGCATTTCAATACCTGAAGAGAAATCTTCTGTCAGCGTATAGTCTGCGTAATTGTGGAATGAAACATTATTCCAGCCGCTGTTCAGATTGCTGCCTACATTTGAGGCAGTACCGCGCCTGCCTCCGAGCAGGGGAAAATGATTGTAGCCGATACCCGCTTCCTTCAGCCATTCTTTCATTTCTTCTCCATTGAATTGAGGGTGTTTTCTGCTGTATGGATAGGCACGTACATCTGCCACAAACTCGATGCTTGCGGATTCAAGCATCTGCAGAAACTGCTCTTTCGTATTGGTTGAATGTCCAGCAGTAAATATTCTCATCAGTTCAGTCCTCTTCCTATCATTATTGCCTTCATCAGACGGAAGTTCTGTCTTTGGCCTGCCTCCCCTTCATAAGTAGCGGGATTGCCACGCCCCATGCGCCTGCCGCCAGAACATACCATCCTGTATTGGACTTGCGGTTTGATGGTTGGACGCTTTTCTTATTTGTGGAGCTTGTCCCCATTTCCTTGCCGGGATTCTCAAGACGTTCCTTTTGAGGTTCAACACGCTCTTTTGCATCCTGCTGTTCTCCCATCCCTTTCAGCATGCAAAGAAGGACGTTCATGCCCTCGATGACTTCAGGGTCCTTCACGGCACCAAGCAGTCCTCCATATCCGGCAGGCTGCCCTTCATGTTCGTATTCTGCCGCGCGCGCAATACCACTGTTTATTTTCAGTGCAATGGGTTCGAGCTGCTCCATGTCGATATTGCCGAGAAGCTGGAACAGCAGCATGGCGTTTTTAACCGACTTGGGTGTATCGGAGGCATCGAGTGCCGTAACAATGCGGGTAATGATTTTGTCACTCTGGCCAAGACTGCTGTTGACCATGTTGAGTATTTCGCGTTCCCGCATCTTTTCCACGATATCAAAAATATCCTTAAGCGTCTCCTTGTGGTCCACCAGCAGTGTCTCCAGTTCCCTTACGCCTTTCTCGTGTGCCACTTCAGGATCCACTTTCATCCTATGGATGACTTTCGTTGCTTTCGCCATTACCTATTCCCCCTTCTCTCTTTGACAAGATCACCTGGGAATATATAGTCTTCCCTGGCCCACTTCTCCTCTACGCGGACACCAATCTGGGGCTGCGGGTTGCCATAGCGATGGTTGATTTTTGGTAGTGGGCTTTTCCCTTTCGGTTCGAGTACCTCCATTTTTACAGAGACCTCCTTGTAGGCCGGTGTATCCGTATCCTTGTCGGCATGAGAGCTTGTCAGGTAGTTGATGGCCCCTTCGTCGCTTGAGTTCATCGGCAGATAGAGCTGATTGCCGAATACACGGTCTGTCACAATACAGCTGACTTTGACGCTGCCATAAGGGGATGTCAGCCGGACTTTTGTACCATCCTCTATCTTGCGTTCCTTCGCAAGATCGGGTGAAACTTCCAGGAATACTTCAGGGGTTTTGGCAGTGATGCCTTCTGATTTATAGGTCAGATTGCCTTCATGGAAGTGTTCCAGCAGGCGGCCATTGTTGACGTGAAGATCATACTCGCTTTCAAATTCAAGCGGCTTCGTCCATTCCACCGGCCATAGTCGTGCTTTGCCCCCAGGCAGTGGAAATTCCTTTTCAAATAGCAGTGGTGTATCCGTACCGTCCTCTGCCACCGGCCACTGTAGACTATCGTAGCCCTCCAGTCGATCATAGCTGACACCTGCAAACAGCGGCGTCAGCGAGGCAGCTTCATCCATGATCTCGCTCGGATGTGCATAGTTCCAGTCGGCACCCATACGGTTGGCGATTTCTGTGATGATCTGCCAGTCAGGCTTCGAGTCACCGAGTGGGTCCATGACTTTATAGAGACGTTGGAAACGGCGTTCGGTATTGACGAATGTGCCATCCTTCTCAAGGCTCGGGCTTGCAGGCAGGACGACATCCGCATACTCGCACGTCTTCGAGAAGAATATATCCTGCACAACGAAGAACTTCAGCTTTTCATAGGCGGAATGGACGTGGTTTAGGTTGGAATCGACGATGCCCATGTCCTCCCCTTTCAAGTAAAGCACTTCAAGGTCGCCGTCATGTATGGCGTCCACCATCTCATGGTTGTTGAGCCCCGGTTTTGTCGGTATTTCAGTCCCCCAGCTCTTTTCGAAACGGGCACGGACAGCATCATCGCTGACGAACTGGTACCCGGGGAAGCGGTCCGGCATGCTGCCGAAGTCACTCGCCCCCTGGACATTGTTGTGGCCACGAAGCGGATAGGAACCGGCACCGGGCTTCATGTAGTTGCCGGTGACAAGCAGCAGGTTGGAGATGGCTGTGCTTGTATCGCTGCCGCCGCCATGCTGGGTGACACCCATGGCCCATAGGATGGATGTACTTTTCGCTTCATGGATGGATGTTGCGATGCTGATCAGTTCCTTTTTCGTCATGCCGGTCACTTCCGACGCATAATCCAATGTATATTTATCAAGGCTGGCAAAGTAGGCATCGACATCATTGACGTGGTCGCGCAGGAAGGCCCGATCGTGCCATCCCTTATCGATGATGTACTTCGTTACAGCTGACAGCCATACGAGATCACTGCCAGGTGCGGGTCTGACAAAGAGATCTGCCCGGTTGGCCAGTTCATGCTCACGCAGATCGGCCACAATCACTTTCTGTCCATGCAGCTTCTGCGCTCGCTTGACGCGTGTAGCCAGTACGGGGTGGGATTCTGCCGTATTGGATCCGATGGAGATGACAAGTTCTGCCTGGGCGATATCCGTAATGCTGCCCGAGTCGCCTCCGTAGCCGACAGTACGCCACAGTCCCATTGTCGCTGGTGACTGGCAGTATCTTGAACAGTTGTCGATATTGTTAGTTCCGATGACACCGCGACCCAGCTTTTGCATCAGGTAGGATTCTTCATTTGTACATTTGGAAGAGGAAATGAAAGCCAGAGCGTCCGGTCCCTTGCCTTTCAGCGTCGCTGTGAACTTGCTTTCGATGAGGTCGAGCGCCTCTTCCCATTCTGCTTCCCTGAAGGCATCCCCTTCCCTGATCAATGGTTTCTTGAGGCGCTCCTCACTGTTCACAAAATCCCAGCCGAATTTTCCTTTGACACAAGTGGATACACCATTCGCTGGCGCCTCGCTGCGCGGCTCGATCTTCAGTATCTCGCGCCCTTTCGTCCACACATCAAATGAACAGCCAACGCCACAATACGTACATACCGTCTTCGTCTTATCGATGCGCTCCTCGCGCATCTGCGCTTCCACATCGGAGAGTGTCATCAGAGACTCATAGCCCGTCTCTACATTTTTTGTAATATTGACCATGGGTCTGAAGGATTCACGCGCCATGCCGGTCAGGAAACCCGCTTCCCCTTCCATGCCGACCTCCATCATCGCATTGCATGGGCAGACTGTTGAGCAGTGTCCACAGTTTACACAGGAGGAATCATCGATCGTCGTATCGTTATCCCAGATGACACGCGGTTTTTTCAGGGTCCAGTCGATCAGCAGTGTTTCATTCACCTGCAGATCCTGGCATGCTTCCACACAACGGCCACACAGGATGCACTGGTCAGGGTCATAGCGGTAGAAAGCATTGCGCATTACACCCGCATCTTTCCCCTCATGCGGCGTCTCCTGATGGCTGATCCGGAGCTCCTTGACTGTATTATGTATTTCACAGTTGCCGTTGTTGAAGTCACAGACGGTGCAGTAGAGTTCATGGTTGCCAAGAATACGGTCCATCGCAATGAGCTGGGCCTCATGTACATCCTCGCCCACTGTTTCCACAACATCCCCTTTTTTCAATTGTGTCGAGCAGGACCGTACATATTCCCCATTCACTTTGACGATGCATGTATCACATGTCTCCAGTGCACCCAGATCCGGGTGGTAGCATAGATTTGGAGGTTCTAAAGCTGTGTCTTTCAAATGGTCGAGCACGGAACTGCTGCTGACAGCTTGCTGCTTGCTACCGTTGAGCTCGAACTCAAAAAAGTCCTTCATCCCCATTCCCCTTTTCAAATTAAATTTTATAAGGCTTTTCCCTTATATTGTAAAATTCAAACATTTTAGAATACTGTATGGTTAAAGTGTACTCCAATTCTTGAATTTATAAAATGATATATTACGAGCTTTTCTATAGTGCTCTGATAATATGGGTTACAAATTGAAAGTATCGGGAAAAGCATATGAGAATGGAGAAAGAGGAGGAACCGATGATGAGAGTGGCAGAACCGCTGAAACTTGCGAACGGCGTTGAACTTAAGAACCGGTTCTTCAAATCGGCAATGAGCGAAACGATGGCAAGCAGCATGAACCAGCCGAATGAAAAACATATCAGACTGTATCACGAATGGGCAAAAGGGGGTGCCGGCGTTGTGGTCACAGGCAATGTCATGGTCGACCGTAATGCTCTGGGCGAGCCGGGTAACGTCGTTATAGAAGATGAACGGGATATCGGGATGCTTCGGGAATGGGCACGCAAGGGTACGGAGAACGGAACTCAACTCTGGATGCAGCTCAATCACCCGGGAAAGCAGTCGCCGAAGTCCATGTCACGGGAACCGGTGGCACCGAGTGCGGTACCGCTCGGAGACAAATTCAGAGGGGCATTCAATCCACCAAGAGCTTTGACGGTCGAGGAGATCAAACAACTTGTCCAAAAGTTTGCAAATACTGCCCGCCTAGCTAGGAAAGCGGGGTTTACGGGTGTACAGATTCACGGGGCACATGGCTACCTCGTCAACCAGTTTCTTTCTCCACACGACAATCAAAGAGAAGATGAATATGGCGGCAGACTTGAGAACCGCATGAAGTTCCTTGTAGAAATATATGAAGAGATGCGTTACGCAGTAGGTGCGGATTATCCGATTGCATTGAAGCTCAATTCATCGGACTTCAGTAGAGTAGGTTTCACAGAAGAGGAATCGATACAAGTGGTCGAGAAGATGGCATCACTCGGCTTGGATCTGATCGAAATATCCGGCGGCAACTATGAACAGCCGAAAATGTCGACAGGAACGGATTCCGAAGTATTCTTCCTGGACTATGCACGGAAACTGAAAGAGAAAGTCGATATCCCGGTTGTCGTAACAGGCGGGTTCCGTTCTCCTGAAAGCATGGAATCGGCACTTGAGAAAAATCACACCGATATGATCGGCATCGCCCGGCCGCTGGCACTCGAACCGCATCTGCCCAAAGAGATCATGGCGGGAAGTAACGCCGAAATAACGACCCAGCACCTTACTACAGGCGTGAAGGCGCTTGACGCAAACATCGGTCCCGCTGTCGGCAATGTATACTATGCCATGCAGCTTAAAAGAATTGCTGAAGGTAAAGCTACCCAGCGTCACACCAATGCATGGCGACCGCTCCTGCATCTTATCGCGACACATGGTCCCCATGCACTCAAACCGAAGCGAAGATGAAAGTTCATTAAGTAAAAGTAGTATGCAAACAAGACGTTTGCCTTTGTAACAATAAGTTTATACCAAAACCCTCCAGAATAATGTAGGCTTTACCCAAAGGAGGCTTTGCATATGAATGACGAATTCGGCAACAAACTTAAGGTACTCAGGGAAGAAAAAGGATGGAGTCAGGATAAGCTGGCCAAAGAATTGAATGTTTCGCGTCAGGCAGTCTATAAATGGGAAACCAACAAAGGTTATCCCGATATTAAAAACCTGATCATAATAAGCGATATTTTTAGTGTTACAATCGACGAGCTGATCAAAAGTGATGAAGAACTGCAAAATAAGATCAGTATCGATGAAGATGAATTATATGGGGATAACGATCCCGGCTTTTATATAGGTCTCCTCCTGGTGGTGCTCGGCATTTTCCTCTTTGATGATTCACTATCCACCACCTTTATGATTCTAGGTTTGATGTCCATCGTTTTTTTCAATGACTTCATGAAATCACTTGTATCATTTTTCAAGTAGACTAAGCCGGTCACGTAGAAAGACACCTGAGCATCATTGCTCAGGTGTCTGCTTTCCTCCCGGAAATTTCTGTCTGTTCAGCATCTCGTCGATACCCAGGTAGTATGGCTTACTGAAGAATGTGGAAACGAACCCAGTCCACGTCCCTATTCTATTGTTGCTCGTTCTTTCCTGCAGGTACTGCTTGTAGGTATCATTGTATTTTTCAAGCAGTGGTTTCAGGTCGTGCTTGTAGCGCTCTTCATGATATACGGCTTCTTTCGGAAGTCGCGGTTTCTGATCGACATCTTCGTCAGGATGGCCGATGCATAACCCGGAGACTGGAATGACGTACTCTGGAAGTTCGAGCATGTCGATGACTTCACCAGACTGCCTGCGAATGCCTCCGATGGCGACAGTCCCAAGGCCCATGGATTCCGCCGCAACTACCGCTGTCCCAAGAGCAATGCCGACGTCTGTTGCTCCGACAATCAATGAATCGATATCATTCGTAATATTCAATGGCGTACCTTCCATTTCACTGGCGATGGCGGTACGGTAGTAATCCGCACAGAAAATCAGAAAGACAGGTGCTTCTTCAATGTGCTTCTGATTGCCGCACAGTTCAGCAAGCTGCTTCTTGCGTGCTTTATCTTTCACAGCAATGATCGTATACTGCTGGCCATTGATCCAATTTGGAGACGCCTGAACGGATTCTATAATTTCATCTAGCTGTTTGTCGCTGACCGGTTGATCCGTGTAGGAACGGATTGACCGGTGGCTCTGTAGTGTTTCTATGACTTCATTCACGTTTTACAGCCTCCTATTCGATTTGCATGGTAGGAGTTTAGCAATCTTTGGAGTATGAACGCAAATAAACAGCAACGGGAATTATAACGTGTTATCGGACGGCCAGGTTGATAACGCCGTAATAACGCTGTATAACGCCCGGGAATACTATTGAACGTACAGTCATATAACGACGTGCGTTGCGATTTTACATATCGTGATGCATTATATCAGTGGAGTGATTACTTCCTCTCCCTCATTTTTTACTGAGTGTTATGACGAAATGCAGGCCGCTGCTTTTGGAGATGTGGGAAAGCTCTCCATTGTGAAAATCGATGGCATCCAGAATGATGGAACCTCCGATTCCATGGCCTTCCCTTTCTTTCTTGGTTGAAGAAGTGCCTCTGAAGGCCTGCATGTCCATTGATCCGATTCCATGTCCATTATCCCTGTAGTCGATGATCAGATCATCTTCTGTATCCCTCACGTGTATTGAAATATCAGGATTGTGCCGGTTATGCTCAATACTGTTATCAATCAGATTGACGAACATCCTCTCCAGATAGAGCCGGTTGCCATAATACTCTGAGTCGACAAGGTCATGTGTGACTGTCATATGCCGGTATCCGATAGTCTGTTTGATACCATTGAGCAGATCGACGATGGAAAATGCTTCCCGGTCGATATTCATCTGACTGGTTTCAATTTTAAAATTATGATTCAGTCCATCTATAAGCTGTTCCATATACTTGGCTTTTTCGGAAATCAATCCACTGTATGCTTCTGTTTTGACTGGATATTGTGCCAGAATCTTTGAGTACCCATATATCGAAGTCAGTGGAGACTTCAGATCATGGGTAATCTGGCTGATCCACTTTTCACGATAGTAGCTGATCTGGTTCTGGTACAGATGGTCATCAATCAGCTGGGCGTTCAATGTCTCAAGTGATGTGTCCAGTTCCTGGAACAGCTTTTTTCCGCGTTTGTGATTATGTTCCGAACCGGGTTTATACAGTCTGCCCCGGGCAAGCTGTTCGATCCAGTCGATATAGAAGAATAAAGGTCTGCTGATGCGCCGGGACAGCAGTATGGCCATGATGACTGTAATCAGGATATTCAAAGCCGGTACAACGAGCAGAATGATTCCAATTCTTTTGAACAGCGTGATGTCCCTTTCACTGAACTCATCGACATGCACATAATCCCGTTGGAGTGGGTTTTCTGTAAAGTAGAGACCGTCATCTTCAATATAATACTGGTATGCGTTGTGGTTATGAAGGTACAGACTGTTGATCAGCTTCGACATATCAACTGCATGGCTATTCTGGATTGAGAGGTTCTCGGGAGTCTCCTTTATCAGTATGACATGCTCCCCCTCTTTATAAGGCATTGCCATCGTGCCCCACAAGTTATCAAATATCCGCTGCTTCAGATTTCCAGCGTTTTCAGGATGGATGGCATCACCTTCATCATCGACGATATAGGCTTCCATATCACTCTCTTCGAGCATGTTCTGGAAATTCTCGCTGAAAGCATAATCGCCGCGGGTTCCGGTCACTCCGTTTATCAGATAATCCGCATCAATGTCTTCCATGGAATTATAGAAGAGTATATTGAAATTGTAAAAGAACAGAATGAGACCGATGATCATCAAAAAAATACTGGAAGCAAGGAAAAGAAAAATGTACTTGATGAACTTGAGAGTAAAGCGTCTATTCATGGTCCTGTCCTTTAAATATGTATCCTTTGCCTCTGATAGTGACAATAAGTGCCGGATGATCGGGGTCCATTTCAATCTTCTTTCTTAAAGTCCGCATGTGTACCATAAGCGTATTATCGTCGGTCACCCTATGGTAGCCCCAAACTTTATCATATAGCTGTTCTTTGGTGAGAATCTGATTCCTATTATGTATGAAGAATAAAAGCAGGTCGTATTCCCTTGAAGTCAGTCTGACCGGCTGACCATTGACAAAAACCTCGGCAGCATTCGAATTTATTCTTAGGTGGCCATATTCATATATTCTGGCCCTGTCGAGATGGACGTTGACTCTATATGCCAGTTCCATTGGATCGAATGGTTTCTTGATGTAGTCCACCGCACCTTGTTCAAACCCTTTGTATACATCAAGCTCTGTATTTTTAGCGGTGACAATCAATATTTTCGTATAGGCAGTATCGATATATCGCATCAGTTCATATCCGCTTTCGGTTTTCAAGTTCAGATCGAGCAGAATGACTTCGAACTGGTACTGGTTGATGAGTGCCCTGGCACTTCCGATATCTTCAGCAGTGTGAATTTTCGTGTTGTTCTTGCCGGCAAGGGCAAGCTGAATCAGCTCGCAAATGTCTTTATCGTCTTCAATAATCAGAACTTTGTTATCCATGCTGTTCACCTCAATACATATTCTATTACGTGTTGGAGTTGATGACCATTGATATTCGGATAATTAAGCTATATTTAAGGCGGGCATAAAGAGAGTTTAAGGTTCTTCCTTCATAATTGATGGCGAGGTGATTGACATGAAAAGAATTGAAGCCGTGGATGCCATCAGAGGATTCAGCCTGTTCGGCATTTTCATGGCAAATCTGCTGATCTTCCAATATGGTCTGACCGGAAAGGATCATCTGGAATACTTTGAACTGCATCCTCTTAATGAGGGTATATTGAAAGGCGTAAAAATTATTTTTGAAAGTAGCTTCCTGCCCATCTTTGCCATTCTGTTCGGCTTCTCCCTGGACAGGCTGTTCCAGTCGATGAAGCGAAAGCAAGTGAAACTGAAGAGAATCAAGCTGTATATGAGGGCCTTCACACTTATTGCGTTCGGTCTGCTTCACAGCTATTTCATATGGGAAGGTGACATTCTTCTGGCATATGGTATTGCCATGCTCTTCATCATCCCGTTCATCGGTCTCGGCAAAAGATTCTTCAAATGGGTGACCACCCTCTCCATTTCTGCAGCTTTACTGATTACATCACTCGCTGTCTTCGCACCGGCAGAAGAAGTCCCTGCTCCGAATGATGTAGATATGCAAGGCTACCTGAAGGAACTGAAATTCGCCTACGGAGAAGGTACATATGCAAATGCCTATCAAGCACGCAATCATCTGGAAGATCCTTATATTACAGAAATTGTAAGTTATCTTGAAGGCGCGGGCATCATTCTCTTGATTGCGGGTCTGCTGATGCCGATTTTCTACTACAACATTGGAATCTATCTGTCGAAAAGCGACTGGTTCAGTAAAAATTCCAACCGGCTGCTAAGTGCCAACCTGTTCATCTTTCTGATTCCGGTAAGCATATTCATGAAATCAAGCATCATCTGGATGGACAACAAAGACCTGGCCTCCATGCTTCACATTTTCTTCGGAAGCGTGCTTTCTTTCGGTCTTATTGTGCTGATCAGAAATCTCCACACGAAGTATCGACAAAATTTCATCTTCATCGGATTTAGAAGCATGGGGAAACTGTCACTCACCATGTATATCATGCAGAGTCTGATTGCGACCACCCTCTTCTATGGATATGGGCTCGGCTGGTTCGGACGTGATATATTCGGTCAGGCTGTCATCATATTCCTGCTGGTCTATGTGTTTCAGATGTTTCTGGCGACCTGGTATACATCAAAATTTCGATATGGTCCGCTTGAATATCTACTGAGGGTCGCAACTTATTTTCATCCGAAAGCCAGGCAATGGCATTTTAAAAAAGAGAAAACATCAGTTTGAAAAAGAAGCTCAGGCGCTGTTCTGCGTCTGAGCTTTCATCTCCTTCGGTCTTGGATTCACCTTGGGATGGATATATGCGTATTCGTCAATTCTGTCAGCGGTGATGGTACGTTCTGTCACCTCATAGGGTTCACGGTAATTCATTTCGGATATATCAATCGATCCGTCCTCATTGACGGTCTCTATATAGGCGACATGACCAATCTCGCCTCTTGAAGTCTGAAGGATGGCGCCTTCTGCGGGTTCATCATTGACTGTGTAGCCATCTGTCTTGGCTCTTGCCGCCCAGAATTCTGCATTGCGCCAGCTTGTTTCAATCATTTCTCCATTTGCTTTTACCTTATTGAATACATAAAAGGTGCATTCACCTGCATCATAGAAATTCGTGGCCATCGGATCGGGGAGCAGTGTATATTCCAAAGTACCTATCAGCCCTCTTTCAGTCTGGCGGTCCACTATGAATAGTCCTGTTGTGATGAGTATGATTATAAAAAGAAAAACAATCAGTTTTTTCACGTGAAACACTCCCCCTTTCCGATGTGGATTCAAATGCATTACATGAAATTATACAATTATTCGTCTTCCTATAAAATAATATTGCTCAAAATAAAAACAGCGGACCTCGGGGTCCGCTGTTTTTATATGATGTTTCCAGGTTAAGAAAACATTATTTTTTATTGAATGTGCTCGCAAAGCTCAACGCACTGAGTCCAAGGAATTTAAGTGCATTTTTGCTGCCTTCGTAGCCGTGTCCGGCCTTGTAGTGCTTATATGCTGCCACACCCATTACGGAACCGACCATGATGGAACCGATGCGTGTGAATGATTTACCAAGGAAGGATGCAAACAGAAGCATTGCGCCGATGGCTTCAAGATAGCCTGCAATCTTCATCTGGTTGGGATTGACATTGAATTCCTTTTCGAAATCCTCGCCGACCTGTCCTTCATTCTCAACTTTTGTCAGTCCGCTTTCAATGATATTTTTTCCAATGAAAGCATTCAATAGATAGTGAATCATCTGTATCCTCTCCTTTTCATGTTTTCCAGTTTCGCAGAAATGGAGAGGCTTGTCATGTTATATGCTTACATAATGTAATTATTTAATTGATGTAGCGATAGGACATGAGTGCCTGGAGCATTTCGATCTCTTCCTGCAGTCTCGCTCCAATGTTGGTGTCCCGTATCATCTGTCTTTCAAGTTCTTCATCAACCACTCTGCGGACGGACATGGCATCGGCACCGTTCATCAGAACATTCTCTTTGGAATTGAAATGCTGATGGGCCACCAGCTGCATGCCATAGGAATTGAACAGCAGCGTATACCCGGCTATTCCTGTCGTCTTCTGGTAGGCTTTCGAGAATCCGCCATCGATGACGATCATCTTGCCGTTCGCCTTGATCGGATTTTCCCCGTCCCTTTCCTTTACAGGTGTATGTCCATTGATGATGTGCCCCTGCTCCGGATCGAGATCGAATTCCTCGAGCATTTTTTTACACATTTCACTATCTTCACGCAGATGATAATACGGGTTCTTTACTTCTTTATGGGAAGCCTTGTCCTCAATGAAGTAGCGTTCAAATGTTGTCATGGCACGTTTGCCGAACAGTGAGGAATATTTTCCGGTCCATAGATACCAGACAAGGTCGGTCGACAGGTCATCCGTCGATTCAACATCTGCAAATGCCTTGCGCAGATGATATTCAAACTGATTCAGAAGCTCCCGTCCTTTATAGATTTCTCCATCAATCTCCATCTGTTCCATATCCCCATTCTCATCTACTGGGATACAGCCATGGATCAGCAGATTTCCGTTGTACTTCAAGTATAGGCTGCCTTTTTTCATCAGGAAGCTCATATGACGTTTCAGCTTTTCCGACTGCTGCACGGAGAGCAGGAGCTTATCGATGACTTCCTGCTCCTCTTCGAGCAGCTCTGCAGGATTCTCTGGATTGATGGTTTTGAAGCATGTATTCTGCAGCGGATACGTCTGTCCGTAGACTGTAATTTCCTGCTTGTCGTATTCGACCTTTTCAAGCACCAGACGCTCGTCCATATCAAAATATGGGCGTCGCTTGATGATCGGGCTTTCCAGTTTGAACTGGATCATGGCAATTGCCTGATGGATGATGGTAATCTGATGCTTCTCCTGTTCGGACAATGGCTTATCCGACTGCTGCTTCGGATGGAACGCCGGATTATCGTCATAGTATTTCTCCGCCAGGTTGAGCAGTGGACGCAAGTTGATGCCATATGCGTCCTCAATGATATCGAGGTTGTTGTAGCGTGCACAGATTCTGAGTATGTTCGCCAGGCATACTTTGGATCCTGCAAAGGCGCCGATCCACAGGACATCATGGTTGCCCCACTGGATGTCGAGGGAATGGTAGTCGATCAGTGTATCCATGATCTTATCCGGTTCCGGTCCACGATCATAAATATCACCGACGACATGAAGATGGTCGACCACAAGACGCTGTGTAGTATGCGACAGCCCGATGATCAGCTTTTCTGCCTGACCCAGGGAGATGATCTTTTCCACAATCTTCTCGTAATAAGGTTTCTTGTTGGTATCTTCATCCGTCTTGTAGAGCAGCTCTTCGATGATGTAGACAAACTGCTTGGGCAGTGCCTTCCTCAGCTTCGACCGCGTATACTTCGAAGACGCATAGGAAATCAGTTCGATCATATGATGGATCTTCGTTTTATACCATTCGTTCAATGCCTCTTTGGAATCCACCTGATTTTTGATCAGCTTCATCTTATCCTCAGGGTAGTAGACAAGTGCTGCAAACTGGCTGATCTCCTCTTCCGACAGCCTGTCCTTGAAAATATCATGAATCTTTACCCGGACATTGCCGGAGCCGTTTCTCAGTACATGCTGGAATGCATGGAACTCCCCGTGCAGATCACTGACAAAATGCTCTGTGCCTTTCGGAAGATCCAGAATGGATTCCAGGTTGATGATTTCCGTTACCACTTTCTCTTCGCTATCAAACTTCTCAGAGAGTAGATTCAGATACTTTGCTCTCATATCCCTGTCCCTGTCGATCGTCTGATATTTGAAATCGTTACCAAAAGTATTCACCATAGCACACACTCCCATTAAAATGTTACCTTCCATTATACTGGAATTTATTCAAATGTGTCATACACTTCGTATATTCGCATCTGAATGAATTCCAGTATGTAAATCAGTCATCCAGCATGAAAGTCGTGTAGCGGATTCCATCCGTATGAACAACTTTGAGCCCGCTCTGTTCAGCAATATGGCGCATTGTCTTTGGTGTGTAGAAGGAAACATGGGTCCGATCGCGCATATAGTGCCAATTATTGAAATGGGATATGCCATTATGATGGAACAATGTCATGACGGCGAGTACCCCATCCGGTTTGAGCAGTCCGGCAAAGCGTTTGAAGTAATGTAATGGATCCCCGAGATGCTCCACGACTTCGGTTGCTGTAATCAGATCATATTTCTTGCCTTGATACACCTTGTCGGGAGCATAGAAAATATCATAGATATTCATCTGGAAGCCATGATTCTGCTCCAGAAGTGTTGCCAATACAGGTTCTGGTCCGCTGCCGAAATCGAACCCCTGTCTGCCTGTCCCGATGTAAGGAAATACAGCGTCGTCAAGAAACTTGTAGAAGAATGCCACGTATCTTGGATCTTCTATCGAGTTATTATGTCTCCTATAGGATTGCCGTTCTTCATCTTCGGAAAGGAAGAAGGCTCGGTCCTTGAATATAAATTCACACCCAGTGCAGAGATAGAATCGCCCCAGTTTTGCATGGGTATAGATTCTGACTGGCGCGTGACATAGTTTGCAGTGCTGGTCGACCATCATAGTTTCCTCCTCTGTCAGCAGTGGTGGCTAATGTAGAAATTTCTGCGGCTTTTTGGACAGTAGCGCGCATATGATGCCGATGACAGGAAAAATGAACATGATACTGATGACAGCAGTATAGCTGCCGAACGTATCATATCCGAGTCCAAAAGGCAGTGGTCCCAATGAAGAGCCGATGACGATCATGGTCGACCCGACACCATTGATGCTGCCTACATACCTTCTGCCGAAGTAGTTCGACCATACTACATTGGTACCGATGCGCTCCAAACCGTTCGAAATGCCCCAGATGACCCCGAATAGAATGGCGAGATAATAGGTGGTGGCGTTATTCAGCAGAAGCAGGATGATGATTTCTATAATAAATATCATAAGCAGAATATAATTTGTTCTGATACGGTCGGTAATCACACCGGATATGAAAGACATCGGTATACCCACAATTGCCATAAGGCTAAGTACCATGGCAGACGCACTGACTTCCAGTCCATTTTCACTGAAGATGGACACGATATGGAAGGTGATGCCCGTATTGATCATGGAAGGGATACCGACACATATAAGAAGTGTCCAGAAAGAAAGCGTGCGTGATGCTTCTTTCAAGGTCCAGCTGTCTTCGAAATCAAAAATGTCTACGTTTTCTGTTTCATCATCCCCTGCCTTTTTCTTCCGTGGACCATCTGGTGAAAGTCCAATCTGCTCTGGAGTATTATATGTAAAGAACCATGCAATCGGAATGAATATTACAATCAGAGATACGCCCCAGAACTGCCAGGCAAAACGCCATCCCCATTCAGAAATGAGCCATACGTTGATGATTGGAAAAAGCATGGCACTCAAAAAGCTTCCGAGTGTCATCAAACTGAATGACAGCCCTCTTTTTCTTATGAACCACTGGGGGAGAAGCGTATTCGGAATCAGCGTCATACTGCCCTGTCCAAAGAGACGGATCAGGAAAAAGCCGATTGCCAGCATGAAAGTACTGGTTACAGCACTATTCAGGAAACAGGCCAGAGCCAGAAAGAAAGCGGCGATGATCATCATCTTTTTCTGGCCGAAGCGGTCGATGAAGTTTCCCACTGCAATCATGACAAAGCCGGCTACCAGAGTGGCGAAAGAGTAGATGCTTGAAACTTCGGTCCGGCTCCATCCAAACGTATTGATATATTGATCGATAAAAACGGCATTTGAATAGGTCTGGCCCGGCCCTGAGAAAAATACTGCAAGACCACAGACAAAAACTATGACCCATCCATAGTAGAAATTCGTATTATTTTTCATTACAGTTCCACTTCCATCCAGGATTCCATGATTCACCATGATAATGAAAAAGCTTATAGAATCCACATGATCCATAAGCTTCTGATAGATTACTTTACAATGATTACAGGTATTTCGGCACGCTTGGCTACTTTATGACTGACACTGCCAAGTACCATTTCCTGCAGTCCATTCAAGCCTCTTGTCCCGAGCACGACTGCCTGATGTTTTTCGCTGTTGGCAATTTTGACGACGGTCTCATTTGGTGTACCGTGTTCAAATTGCACCTTGTAGGGAATATTATTGGTTTCGTAGAAATCGATGATGCTTTGTAACTTCTCTTTTCTTTTGGCATTCATGCTTTCGCCAGGTGTGTTATGCAGAACGTCATCCTTTGAATCGTTTGTGTTGATGACGTTGAGGATAGTCACCTCCGAGTTCCCATCGATGAAATTCAATGTTTCCTCTGCTGCGCGATAGCTGTTTTCAGATCCGTCCGCTGCAAGTAGAATCTTTTTGTACATGGTATTCTCCCCTTTGTTTTTAAGTGAGATGCTGTTCGTTAAGTCTGCTCAACTCTTTGACAATTTTGCGACTATCCGCGTTGAGCTGGCTGACATGAACAGTGTTCCCCTTCTCCTCAAACTTTCTCACGATCGTATCAATTGCATCCACTGCAGAATCATCCCAGAGGTGAGCCTGTGAGAAGTCGAGTTCGATCGCCTTGTCGTATTCCTTGAATTCTATCTGATCGATCATTGTATCAATCGAGGCAAAGAATATCTGTCCTTGAAAGCGTACCACATTTCTGACATTGAGTGATTTAAAAGTAACGACCACTTTGGATATTTTTGTGGCAAAGAATATGGCGCTGAAGAGCACACCGACGACGACACCGATGGCCAGGTTGTGAGTGAACAGGACGACGGCAACAGTGACGACCATGACAAATGCATCCGTTCGTGGCGCCTTGGCCAGATATCTGAAGGAACCCCAATCGAAAGTTCCGATGGATACCATGACCATGATGCCTGCCAGAATGGGCATTGGTATCTGGACCACCCAATTGCCCAGTACAATGATGAGGAAAATCAGCACTACGCCAGCAGTGAGTGACGACAGCCGTGTTGTCGCCCCGGATTTTACATTGATGACAGACTGGCCGATCATGGCACAGCCACCCATGCCACCAAAGAATCCAGTAATGAAGTTGGCAATGCCCTGTCCCCGGGATTCCCTATTCTTACTGCTGTAGGTATCTGTCGCATTATCGACAATCTTTGCTGTCAGCAGGCTTTCCACCAGTCCGACGACGGCCATGGATAGCGAATAAGGCAGTATGATCTGCAATGTTTCCATATTGAAAGGTACATTCGGGATGAAGAAGCTCGGCAGGGAGCGTTCGATATTGCCAAGATCACCAACCGTACGGACTTCAGAACCGAGGAAGATGTATATCGCAGTCAGAACGAACAGCGCAATCAGTGGTGCCGGCAGTTTCTTAATGAATCTTGGAACGATATACACGATTAGAAGCGTGACGATGACATAGACATATGTGTCGATGGAAATGCCAAATATATGCTCGATCTGCGACATGAAAATCATGATACCAAGTGCGTTGACGAATCCGATCATCACCGAGTTCGGTATAAACTTCATCAATTTGCCGACCTTTAGAAAACCGAGTATCAGCTGTATAATTCCCATGAGAATTGTAGCAGCCAACAGGTAATCCACTCCGTACTCGCTTACAAGGGGCACAATCAGCAGCGCAATGGCACCTGTTGCACCGGAAATCATTGCTGGGCGTCCACCGACGAACGAAATGATTACAGATATAAGAAATGAAGCGTATAGCCCGACCATTGGATCGACTCCGGCAATAATGGAGAACGCAATTGCTTCAGGTATAAGTGCCAATGCAACAACGATACCTGCCATGATGTTGGCCCCAGGTGCATCAAGCCATTCTCTTTTCAGCTTTTCTATCATAAAAAACCTCCTGATTCCTGAAATGAATAAGGCAAGTATAATAGAAAAGTTTCAAAAATATACCCTTTTATGATACTGTAAGCATTTTCAATATAAAACTTTTTTATATAGAAGGCAAATTATTGAATCAGCATAAAAAGAAGCATGAATCAGTTGATCCATGCTTCCTGCATTATCTTCATTTAGTTGATTTCAATACGTTTCGAGTAGTTGTCTCTACTTGTCTTGGGCAGTGTAATCTTCAGCACCCCATTATTGAAGTCGGCTGTAATACCTTCTTCTCTGACATTATCAAATGTAAATTGTCGTTTGATTGTACTGTAGCTGCGCTCACGGTGAATCACGCGGCCAAGGTCACTTTTCAATTCATTCTCGGTAGACTGGTCGGCTGAAATGGAAAGTACGCCATTCGTATATTCAATGCTGATGTTCTCCTTCTCGATACCTGGCAATTCAGCTTCAAGTACATAAGTGCTGTCATATTCGCGAATATCGGATTTCATCGTACTCTCAGGCATCTGGGGAAATAGCTGGCGGCCAAAATCTCTGAAAATATCACTCGGATTCATGTCGAAAAGGCTGTTGGAAGGTCTTGGTTCGTAAGCCATTTTGCATCTCTCCTTTAATGATTACATATAAGACTCGGTGTCTATGCTATTGCATCTATAGTATAGCATCGTGAACCAGTATGGTCGAATGATAACGCCTGTCAATATACTAACAATCTACTATTAGCAGAGTAATAAATAGATGTATCGCAATGTGGTATAACGCTCATATAACGTATTGGATAAACTACATTAGAGCCACTTTCCAGTCTGCATCATAAAAGAATTCAGATATGCTATCATCAGCAAACACTCTGTACATGTCTTCAAAATCATTTGCCAGTGTGTAGTTTGCAAGGTCTTCGGGTTCAATCCAGGAGACTTCTCCTTCAGCAGAGCTTGCCAGTTCACCTTCGAATTCCTTCGCTCTATAGAAGAACACAATATACCGCTCTTCATTTGCAGTCTGAAACTGCTTAACCCCGCAGAGTTTAGGATTTCTGATAGTGAGTCCCGTCTCCTCGAATACTTCCCGTATCACGGAGTCATGGAAAGACTCCCCCTTCTCGATATGACCTCCTGGGAAAGTCACACCAGGCCAGTTATGCTTCAGTCTATCCTGAATCAGTATTTGCCCTTTTTCATTTTGTATCATGCACATATTTGTAAGAATTGCCATTTCTGCTCTGCTCATAACGCACCTCAATGTTAGAATGTTCTTATAGATAGTCTATCATTTTAAAGATCTATTCAGAATCATAATAGTGAAATTTTACTTAATAAAAAGATGGCAATGAAGAGGCGTGTCTGTCGATATCAGTCGCACGAGCATTCTACTCGTATGTTTGCCTGCTTTCAAAATAGCACTTTGCAATGAAGTGTGCATATCGAATCAGTACGTAGGCGACAATGGCCACAGCCAGATAAAGCTCGAAAGTAAAAAGATACGTCAGGATGATGTTCATCCGTCCCATGGTGTTAAAAAAATCCAATACGTGGATAATTGCTGTAGCTGAAATGACTGTTGGGAATGTGAGTGCAGCATAGCTTGGGTGGAACTTTATTTCCAGCATTTTCGGCATTATGAGGACAATCAAAAAATAGAGTATCTGCGAGAGAATGAGCAATGTATAGACGAGTATTTCCGATGGGTGGACTACTACTGAGATATAGCCGGTCAGACATAGCGAGCCTGGTGCTGCCAAAATGGCAGTCAGAGGGAAAGCTGAGCGACTGGCTTTTTCTTTTATCATCTGTCTGATAATAATCGGCAGAAGGATCATATAGAATAGTAGTGCGATCCAGATGATGGCCTGTCCAAACTCCACTCCAAAATTTCTGGAAGTGGTAGGAATGATGCCGATGCCGACGAAAGTGACAAACCATCCAGGATTGATGTATTCAGATCGTATTCTATTCGGTGTGATGAAATAGAGTGTAAAGAATATGATCAGTGTAAAATGCATGAGGATGGCCCCCCACCATACAGTGAGCACAAGTATGTCATTCGCGGTGAACCGGCTCAAAGTACTTGAGAGCACCATCAATGACATCGGAAAAGTAGGTGATATCGCAGCTGCTACGGGATCATTCAAGGATTTTAAGGCATCTCTGCCTGTAATGGTTATTTTCATAAAGAAAGGCAGCATTAAAAGGACTCCCATTATAATGAAAGTCCAGCCGAGGATATGATGTTCTATTGAGAAGAATAGGCTGCCGAGCGATACGAGTCCAAGTATAAGACCACATATTGACACTGGTACCTGATACAAGAATCGTTTCATGTCATGTCACTTCTTTTTTGGATTGAATGTGGTGCACCGGATGGAGCACAAAAATCAAGTGTACATCCAGATGCCTGTTTTTTCAATATGGAAAGAAGTGCTGTCTCTTATGCCAGTTCTCATCCGTCTCTTGAAGCAGGGAACAAGGAACAGGAATCTGAATCTGATTTTTTCAGCAGTATTCTTTCTAGTCCCGTGACTGGCTGCTTTCGGTATAGCTTTGACCGAGGAACCATATATAGCGCACCAGAATATAGATAATGATGATAACGACGATATACTGCTCGATGGTGGAGAGTACTTCAAGAATACTTTTTAGTGTACCATCAAGCCCCTTTACATTCAGAGTGTTGTTGAGTGCTGTGGCTGAGATGGCCAAAGGGAATGTCAGCGAAGCATAGCTGGCATAAAATTCTGGCTTCAGCATTTTAGGGATGAGTATCAGGGTCACTAAATATAGTAGCTGAGATAGAATCAGTAGTCCATAGACCATGCCGACAGATGGTGGTGACATCACTGAAATATAGGCAGCCAGGCAGATTGATCCAGGGGTGGCCAATGTCGCAGCTAAAGGGAAGCTCTGACGACTTGGATTGTCCTTGATCATCTTACCGATGACAATTGGAAGCAGAACAACTGCAAAAATCAATGCAATCCAGAAAACGATTCTGCCGAATTCGATGCTGAAATTTGTGGAAGTAATCGAGACCATCGCAATCCCTACAAAAGGAATGAACCAGCCGGGATGAAGGTAATCCGATTTGAATCTATGCGGTATGACGAAATAGAAAATGAATAGTGTCAACATTGCGAAATGCAGAATGACGGCCATCCACCAAACTACAGTGATAAGAGTGCCGTACTCAGTAAAACGGCTCATTATAGTGCATAGAATCATCATCGCCATCGGGAATGCCGCCAACACAGCAGCTGTAACCGGATCTTCTAGACTTTTTAGAAACCCTTTGCCCATCGTTATGATTCTCAGAATGAACGGCAACATTAAAATTAATCCCATGGAAGTAAAAGTCCAACCGAGTATATAGTTCTGCATTGAGAAAAAGAGATTTCCAATCGATATGATACCGAGTATAAGGCCACATATCGCTAGAGGCACCTGGTCCAGAAATCGTTTCATATATTACACTTCTTTTCTTATTGTTGAATTTGGATCTTTCTGTACTCACGCTTTCATTTTGGCTTGCACATGAAGTTCATCTGATTTCAATATGAAAAGGAGTGATGCAGACACGACCTCTTTCTACTCTCCGCCAAGGAAGAATCGAAAGTTGAAAGATTTTGTCCTGTCTACAACATCGCGGTCGAGCCCTGAGTCTGTGCCTCTTTTCTTATGGGTGGTCTGGTATTGGGAAGAGTTCTGCCAGTTGTGAAAGTCTTCTTCTGCTTCCCAAAGAGAAAGGATGACATAATATTGATCCGACTCCGACTTCATTACACGCAGTGCCTTATAGCCGTCCACTGTATCCAGATTCGACTGGCGGCTCAAAAAGCGTGCTTCAAAAGGACCTTCCATGCCTTCATTGACATATACATTGTTAAGGACACAGTAGCCGCTGTTTTCTATATCCCCTCTGTTTTCGATAATTGTGTAGTAGTTTGTTTCCGTGTTCGTTCGAATGGATGCAAAATTTTCTTTGATGACCACTCTATAATTTTTTTCCTTATCGATAAGTATCATGTTACTGCCTCCAGCTGTACTATTTTTCATTATCGTCGCGATTCGACATGCCTGCTCCGAGTGCCACACCGATACCTGCTCCAAGTGCGACTCCGATGGCCAGGTTATCCAGAGCAACCCCAAGCGCCGTGCCAACACCAATACCTATAGCCAGGCCTGCACCCATCATGGATCTGTTCGGCTGCTTTTTCCCACTCATGGAAATCTCCTCCCTTCGACTCTATTTATTTTACATCTCATATTCAAATAAAGTAAATAATACCAGTTTAGAAGTTGATATTTTATTGTGTAACAGTGTTCGTGGTATATTCTCCTTATACCCTATACCACTTTAAGGAGGTCATTAGACGTATGATTAAAGCAGTGAATAGAATTAGTATTCAGAAGGGGCGCGTACAGGAAGTCGCTGAACGATTCTCCAAAGCGAAATCGGTCCATACTTTCGAAGGGTTCGTATTGATGGAAGTACTGATCAAAGAAGGTACCGAGGAAGAAGATGTAATTGAAGTATGTACGACATGGGAGGATCATGAAAGTTTCAATGCATGGAGAGAAAGCAGAGCGACACAGAAATCCCATGGGTCAGGTGATAGTGGGAAGAAGCCTGAAGACAATCCGATTCTCGGCGCTGAACTGTCGACATATGAAGTGTTCGTCCAGCATCATCCTGAAACGAAATAAACGTTATGAAGCCATTCCAAATTCTTTGGAATGGCTTCTATTCTAGTGTCTCCTGACTTTGATGCGGTAGGAAAGACACTCTTCTAGGGAAGCATTATCACTGTATTGCCAAGCGTTATAATCCATGGCTCCGTTGGGAAAATAACCGATTACATCAAGTCCCGCCGCCTGGCAAAGCGTATATATCTGCTCCGTGGTGTAGCACTTCAAGTATTGGGACAGCGTATTTTCCGGCTCATCCGCATGCCACCATGTATCGATCATTCTATTGTTGTCATAATCATAGTCATATCGTCTTATTACTTCAGGATGATCTACAGGATTAGGACACATGCTTTGTCCATCCGCCTTTATCCAATGGGTCGGGTTATAGATATCGATAAGTGCTGTGCCATTATCATTGAGCCAGCTTCCAATCCGTTCAAGCAATGTCCGCTGGTCTTCATCCTCACCGACTCCAAATCCATCCATGTACAGTATTGTATCGAATGTACTGTCAATTTTGATATCATAGAAATCACCGCATAACGGCGTTATATTGGGTGCAGAATGAGCTTTTGCCACTTCCACCATCTCTGGAATCAGCTCCACCGTAGTAATCGTGTCAGCATCATCTGCCAATATACGCGCCAATCTACCATCCCAGGCACCGAGCTCAAGCACATTGCCGAGTGGCCTGCCAACCTGTTCTTTTAAGCTTTTTGCCAAATCCATTTCATAAACAGTGAGTTCACCTTCCTGCTTCAGTGAACGGTACTGCATTTCATAAAACTTCTCTGCCCAATTGCTTGCCATTCATATCTCCTCCTGTAATCTGATTCGAATTACAGGTCAAAGATCAGATAAAGCAACCACATAACGTTTCCACCTTTCCATGCGTCTGAATGCTATATCCCTCTCATATAGTCATTATCGCTGATATCGTAACTATGCTTCCTGCCATGCCAGATGGCAACAACGTTGTTTCCAATGGCAAATAACGCCGTTACAACCATGAATGCATTTCCCCACCATGTAAAATACAACCAGGAATTGAATGTGAGTAAGAGAGCAGGAATCAATATGATAATTATAATGATATTTCTGATGTACCTATTCATTCCAGAAGTCCCCCTCGTCTGTATTGCTGAGTTCGAAAGTATGGATCTGCAGAAAAAATCCAATAGATACTGCTGCAACGAGGCAGACGACATAAATCTCCCATGATGCACCAAGAAATGATGGCAGAAAGATCGTCAGAATCATGAGGAAAGTAATAAGTGCACTCTTCTTTCTATATCCGTTGGTCAGATACTGCTTCTCCTGACAATGGGGACAGTTCATACTGCGATCGAATGAAAATTTGAACGACTTCCTCAGCTTCTCTTTGAATGTCCATTGCTTTCCGCATTTCTGGCATCGTGTCATGCCTTTCACCTCCATAAAGCTGACGAATCTTTACTTATCTACTCCATCATCTCATAAAAATAGAAATATCTGCAATTATACACGGATGATAACTTGTCACAATTTCCTTAAATATTAATGTGAATTTATTCACTATAGTGTTATACTGATATTGTGATTAAGTGAACAATTAACTGGAGGGATGTTCATGTTGAAGGACAGAGTTGTGAGAAGTGATGCGTGGGAAGGGTTTACACCGGGGCAATGGAGTAGAAAAGTGGATGTAAGAGAGTTTATCCAGCTCAACTATAATCTGTATGAAGGGACAGATGATTTTCTAGCTGGTCCTACAGAAGCGACAAAAAGACTATGGCAACAAGTACTCGAACTATCGAAAGAGGAACGTGAACGTGGAGGCATGTGGGATATGGATACAAAGGTCGTCTCCACCATCACCTCTCATGATGCAGGCTATCTTGACAAAAGCCTGGAAAAAATTGCAGGTGTTCAGACGGAAAAGCCGTTCAAACGATCCATGCAGCCATTCGGCGGCATACGCATGGCAAAGGCAGCGTGCGAAGCTTATGGTTATACGCTCGACAAGGAGACTGAAAACATCTTCACGGATTACCGCAAGACGCATAACCAGGGGGTATTCGACGCCTACTCAAAAGAAATGATGGCATGCCGTAAGGCGGGCATTATTACTGGTCTGCCGGATGCCTACGGACGAGGCAGAATCATTGGAGACTACCGTAGAGTGGCATTGTACGGTGTAGATTTCCTGATGGCTGAGAAGAAGAATGAGTTCGACAACATGACACACATCATGTCTGAAGATATCATCCGACTGCGTGAAGAAATGTCCGAGCAGTATCGTGCGCTTTCGGAACTGAAGCTTCTGGGTGAAACGTACGGATTCGATATTTCCCATCCAGCACATGACTTCAAGGAAGCAGTCCAATGGACATATCTGGCATATCTCGCTGCGGTGAAGGAGCAGAACGGGGCAGCGATGAGTCTCGGTCGCACATCGACTTTCCTGGATATCTATGCAGAGCGTGACATTGAAGCCGGAATTCTTACCGAAACAGAAGCACAGGAAATCATCGACCACTTCATCATGAAGCTGCGTCTTGTAAAATTTGCCCGCACACCGGACTACAATGAACTTTTCTCGGGCGATCCGACATGGGTGACGGAATCCATCGGTGGTGTCGGTATCGATGGGAGGCCGCTTGTAACGAAGAATTCATTCCGCTTCCTCCACTCCCTGGATAATCTGGGTCCAGCACCGGAGCCGAATCTGACTGTACTTTGGTCGGAGCATTTGCCGGTGAACTTCAAGACCTACTGTGCGAAGATGAGCATAAGAACGAGTTCCATCCAGTACGAAAATGATGATCTGATGCGCGAGAGCTATGGAGACGACTATGGCATCGCATGCTGCGTATCCGCAATGAGAATCGGCAAACAGATGCAGTTCTTCGGTGCCCGGGCGAACCTGGCAAAAACTCTGCTCTATGCCATCAATGGCGGTAGAGATGAGAAATCCGGTGCACAGGTTGGTCCTGCATTTTCATCCATCACTTCGGACATACTCGACTACAGGGAAGTGGATGCCAAATTTGATGAAATGGCTGGCAGGAGTCTATATCAATTCCCTCAATGTCATCCATTATATGCATGACAAATACAGCTATGAAAGAATCGAAATGGCTCTGCATGATACCAATGTGCATCGTACAATGGCTACAGGCATTGCTGGATTGTCGGTTGTGGCCGATTCCCTGTCTGCGATCAAGCACGCGAAGGTAAGACCGATTCGCAACGAAAATGGCATCGCAGTCGACTTTGAAGTCGAAGGTGACTATCCGAAATATGGAAACAATGATACACGTGTCGATGATATCGCAGTCAGCCTGGTCGAGCGGTTCATGGCGAAACTCAAAAAGCATCAGACATACCGTGATTCAGAACATACAATGAGTGTTCTGACCATTACTTCGAATGTTGTATATGGCAAGAAGACGGGCAATACGCCGGATGGAAGAAAAGCCGGAGAACCATTTGCGCCCGGTGCGAATCCGATGCATGGCAGGGATCAGAAAGGTGCACTCGCTTCCCTGTCATCTGTTGCCAAGCTGCCATATGACAGCTGCAAGGATGGGATTTCCAATACCTTCAGCATCGTGCCGAAGTCACTCGGCAAAGAGGAACGGATCCAGGAGTTGAATCTGGTCGGCATTCTCGATGGCTACGCCATGCAGCACGGGCATCACCTGAACATCAATGTATTCAACAGGGAAACACTGATTGATGCCATGGCGCATCCCGAGGAATATCCTCAGCTGACAATACGGGTTTCCGGCTATGCAGTCAATTTCATCAAGTTGACAAGAGAGCAGCAGCTTGATGTCATCGCTCGTACATTCCACGAAAAAATGTAGAAATTCAAAGATAGGCGGGGGTTTATCATGATCAAAGGAAATCTTCATTCTGTAGAAAGTCTCGGTACGCTGGACGGTCCAGGTCTGCGCTATGTACTGTTTACTCAAGGATGTCTGCTGAGATGTCTGTTCTGTCACAATCCGGACACTTGGAAAATGAGAGGCGCATCGAGAGTAGTCACAGTGGAGGAGATGGTCCAGGAGATCAGACCCTATATTCCCTACTTCAAAGCTTCGGGAGGGGGCGTCACCGTCAGCGGTGGAGAACCGCTTCTGCAGATACCTTTTCTGACAGCACTTTTCAAGGAACTGAAAGCCCTGGGTATCCACACATGCATCGATACATCAGCCGGATGTGTCGATGACAGCGAAACCTACATGGAGAAGATGGATGCACTCCTTGAATTTACGGATCTTTTTCTGCTCGATCTGAAGCATATTAACAACGATAAGCATATCAATCTGACCTCAAGACCCAATACACAGATTTTAAAATTTGCAGAAAGGCTGTCCGAGCGTGGTCAGCCGATCTGGGTGCGACATGTCCTTGTGCCGGGATTGACGGATGATCCTGAGGATCTTGCCAATCTTGGCCGGTTCATCAATGAACTGGACAATGTAGAGAAGTTCGAAATTCTACCCTATCATCAGCTAGGTGTTCATAAATGGGAAGCATTGGGTGTGCCCTATAAGCTGGATGATGTGGAACCGCCTGACGAAACAGCCGTTGAACTCGCCTATGAAACAGTCAACTTCAAAGGGGTGACACCCTTGAACGTCTGACACATTGAAAATGCCGGTGCCAAGAGCATCGGCATTTTTATTGAGCAACTGATTTGTAATAAAGTTGAGTTGAAAGATATGATTAAAAAGAATCACTCAACGAAAGGGAGTTTTATTCATGGCAAGTTTGACTGAACTTGGAAATTCCGGCATCAAGGTCCATCCTATTGCACTGGGTGCAAATGCGGTTGGCGGTCACAATCTCTATCAAAATCTGGATGAAGAGGCGGGTCGTCAAGTAGTCAGAGATGCGATTGATGCAGGCGTCACTTTGATTGATACAGCCTATATATACGGTCCGGAACGTTCTGAAGAACTGGTTGGTGAAGTAATCAAAGAATACAACCGCGAAGACATCATCATTGCCACAAAAGCAGCACATGCCTTTGACGAAGATGGCAACCAATACTTCGACAACTCGTCGGAATTCCTCAAGCATGCTGTAGAAGATGCACTCAAGCGGCTGCAGACGGACTATATCGATCTGTTCTATATTCACTTCCCTGACGAGGACACACCAAAAGACGAAGCAGTGGAAGCATTGGCAGAATTGAAATCACAAGGAAAAATACGTGCAATCGGTGTTTCCAACTTCTCCATTGAGCAGCTCAAGCAAGCGGACAAGAATGGACATGTCGACGTCTATCAAGGTCAGTACAATCTCTTTGATCGTTCAGCTGAAAAAGATTTATTAAAATATACAGCTGACAACCAGATTACTTTTGTTCCGTACTTTCCACTAGCTGCCGGACTGCTAGCCGGCAAATATGATGAGAATACGAAATTTGAAGATCTGAGAGCAGACCTTCCTTTCTATAAAGAAGAGCAATTCGAAGAAAACTTGAAAAAGGTTGATGAACTGAAAAAGATTGCAGAAGAAAAAGGTGAGGAAGTGGCTCATATCGTACTCGCCTTCTATCTCACCCGTCCTTCCATGGATCTTCTGATTCCAGGAGCCAAAAATGGCGAGCAGATCCGCTCCAACTTAAGAGCAGCGGAAATTGAATTGACTGAGGATGAAATCAGCAGGATAGATGAAATCTTCTCCTAGTCTTCATTCATGTTCCAACAGTTGAATATGTATTACAGAACAAGCCTCGGATGATTGCATCCGAGGCTTGTTCTGCATATTACTATTATATTTTTACGACCTGTTTACCGAAGTTTTTCCCTTCGAATAGATTGATGAAGGCTTTTGGTACATTTTCAAATCCTTCTTCAATGGACACTTCGGTATGGATCCTGTCATTCTGAACCCATTCGGCCAGTTCTTTTCCAGCTGTTTCGAAGTCGTCGCTGTAATTGCCGACAATGAATCCCTGCATCAGGGCCTGTGTTTTGACGAGTACGCCCTGGATGCGTGGACCGATATCTGCTTCCGTATTGTTATAGCTTGAGATGGTACCACATACGGGGACGCGTGCGAATTTATTAAGGTGCTTGAAAACGACGTCCGATACTTCTCCGCCTACGTTCTCAAAATAGACGTCGACACCATCGGGCACTGCTGCTTCGAATGCTTCTTCAAAATCATCTGCTTTATAGTCCACGCCTGCATCGAAGCCGAGTGTTTCTGTAAGGTACCTGACCTTCTCATCTCCGCCAGCAATACCAACGACTCTGGCGCCTTTAATTTTCGCAATCTGTCCGACTACGGATCCGACAGCACCTGATGCGGCGGAAACAACAACCGTTTCGCCTTCTTTAGGCTGGCCGATCTTCAACAGGCCATGGTATGCCGTCTGTCCCGTCATTCCAAGTGTGCTCAGGTAGAGATGAAGCGGTACATCGGTGTTTTGTATTTTGGACACGCGATCCGTTGTAACGGTGATATAACGCTGCCAGGGCAGTACGCCGACAACATGATCTCCTTCTTTAAGCGCATCATCCTTTGATTCCATAACTTCACCAACGATATGGCCTTGCAGCGGCTTATCGAGTTCGTAAGGTGCTACATAGGATTTGGCATCGGACATCCGGCCACGCATGTAGGGATCGACTGATATATACAGCGGCTTGATCAGTGCTTCCCCGTCAGAGGGCTGAGCGACCTCTGTATCTTCAAATCTGAATACATCGTCACCTGGTAAACCTTCAGGACGTTTCGCAAGAACAATCTGTTCATTTTTCATATGATCTACCTCCATTAAAGTATGTTCATGCTTATTGTAGAACGCAAATGGATTAAATCCAAAAATATTGATTGGGCATATATCTTGCTCTGTTATTTCCACCAAAGTATGGTTTATTTGAATACACTTTTTTGATGAAAGAAGGCGGAGTATGAATCAATGGGATGAGAGATTTGATGTGGAAGAATATATTTATGGTACAGAGCCGAATGTGTGGGTTAAGTCCATCTTCAAAAAGAAAGGCAATTTCAAAGTAGCACTACTTGCCGAAGGCGAAGGGAGAAATGCAGTATACATGGCGAAACTCGGCCATGACGTGACAGCCTATGACTTTTCACAATCAGGCATCGACAAGACGCATAAACTGGCACAATCTGAAGGTGTAGACGTCAAGACACAGCTGCAGGATATTACAATTCCTGATGCACTTCCGAAAAGTGAATATGATATAGCGATCAATGTGTTCGGCCATGTGCCACCGGCAGGCAAATCGGAAATGATCAGAAATTTTGCTGAAAGTGTGAAACCCGGAGGATACATCGTATTTGAGCTGTATTCAAGGAGACAGATTGAATTCCAGACGGGAGGTCCAAAGGATATCCATATGCTTTTTGATGCAGGAGATATGAAAAGAGAACTTGAAAGCTATGGATTTGAGGCCATAGAACTGAAAGAAGTGATTGTCCACCGCAGCGAGGGACGCATGCACCAGGGCAAGAGTGCGGTCATTCAAGGTTTGCTGAAAAAGAAATAGGAGATGGCAATTGCCATCTCCCAAATACCGTCTATAGATCAAGGTGCCGATATAGTGTTGCCCGGCTGATATTCGTTTCTTCTTTTATTTCATCAAGTGTATATTTTTTGGACATATACATCTTGATTGCTTTTTTTATATTCTCGTCACTACGCTTTGGACGGCCGAGCTGTTTTCCTTTGGTTGTCGCTTCAGTCATTCCCATGCGTGTCCTGAATTTGACGACATCACTCTGGAATTCGGAAAGCAGATTGAGAGAATGTCCGAATGTAAAAGCAGTTTCCGAGTCAATGGTCAGATTCTTGTTCAGCACAACGATTCCGGCTTCTTTCCCGGATGCTTCATTCACAAGGTCCACGAGCTGTTTTGTAGAATCTGCGAGAATGAAAAGGTCCGTAGCAAATAGAGTATCACCCGGTTGAATGGCAGACATCATCAATTCCAGCTGGTCTCTGCCTTTAGCTTTATCATGTATTTCCTGGTATATGTGATCAACATGTTTATGCAATGTTTTCTGCTGCTGTTCCATGGAATCAATCATTTCGACAGGCCTGACGTATCCATATTTCATTTCAAACACTCCTAAAAACTTCAATTAACTTCCGATGATATCAAAAAGGGGTATACATGTGATACTGATGCAATTATAATAGGCTCTATGAATTATAAAATAGGAGCGTAAAAATTGATAGATATTTTAAAGAAAGAATGGTTCACGGATCCCAAAACGAATATACTCGCGGGTATTGTCGTCGCTCTGGCTTTGATTCCTGAGGCCATCGCCTTCTCGATTATTGCGGGTGTGGATCCGATGGTCGGTCTTTATGCATCCTTCATCATTGCCGTATCGATTTCGATTCTCGGGGGCCGTCCCGCAATGATTTCTGCTGCAACGGGAGCCATCGCCCTGCTCGTCACTCCGCTTGTCAGTGAGTATGGTGTTGAATACCTGCTTGCTGCCACACTGCTGATGGGTCTTATACAACTCATACTTGGCATACTCAAAATCGGCAAACTGATGAAATTCATTCCGAAGTCGGTCATGCTCGGTTTTGTCAACGCCCTGGCTGTCATGATTTTCACCTCACAGATTGAACATATTTTCGGAATCTCGATTTCCACATATGTCTATGTCGGTGTCACATTGCTGATTGTCTATCTGGTACCACGTGTATTTAAAGCTGTGCCTGCCCCACTCATCGCTATTGTATTACTGACAGCAATCTATCTTTTCATGGGAGCGGATGTCAGAACTGTAGGTGACCTTGGTGCAATCGAAAGATCCCTGCCAAGCTTCATCATCCCGGACGTACCTTATACGCTTGAGACTTTGCAGATCATACTGCCATTTTCAATCTCCATGGCAATTGTCGGGCTGGTCGAAAGTCTGCTGACCGCCAAGATTGTGGACGATGCAACAGATTCCTACAGCAGTAAGAACCGTGAGTCCCGCGGACAGGGCATATCCAATATCATCGCAGGATTTTTCGGCGGCATGGGCGGCTGCGCCATGATTGGACAGTCGATCATCAATGTACGCTCCGGTGCGACGACGAGACTGTCGACGTTCACTGCGGGTACTGTTCTGATATTCCTGATCATCGTACTTGGTGATCTCGTCGTACAGGTACCGATGCCGATTCTGGCAGGGATTATGGTCATGGTTGCAATTGGTACATTCGACTGGGGCTCATTCAAGTATATGGTCAGAGCACCCAGAACGGATGCGATTGTCATGGTAGTGACAGTAGCCATCGTCCTCATGACGCACAACCTTGCCATCGGTGTCATTGCCGGTGTCATTCTCAGTGCACTGTTCTTCGCAACCAAGATATCCAACGTCGAGGTTGAGAAGACAAAGACAGACGATGCTGTAAACTATCGTTTCAATGGTCAGGTGTTCTTCGCTTCAGTCGATACAATGATGAATCAGATTGATCTGGATGAGGAAAATAAAGCGATTGAACTTGATTTTACCAATGCACATATTTGGGATGACTCAGGTGTCGATGCGATCGACACGATGATCAGCAAGCTGAAGCGTAAAGGCAATCGGGTCTCCATCAGGAATCTGAACAAGGACAGCCGGAAGATCATCAATGAACTGAGCATGATCAATAAGGAAGAACTGATATAAGGGGGAGTTTTGATGTATAAGTCGATTCTGCTTGCAGCTGATGGTTCCGAAAACAGCTACAGAGCTGCACAGGAAGTGAAGAAGTTCTATCATGAGGATGCGACGGTCACCATCCTCAACATTATCGGCTATGCCGATTCCAAAGCGGATGTACTGCATGGCTCAAACAACAGAAGTCTTGAACGGGAGCGTCTGGAGAAGCTATCGAAGATTACAGGTTTCTTCGATGAAAACAACATCAGATATGAGACTCTTTTTGAACATGGAGAGCCGAAGGAGACAGTCGTCAAAGTTGCAAATTCAGGAGATTATGACGTTGTTCTACTCGGTACGAGAGGGCTGAATGGTCTGCAGGAAATGGTGCTTGGCAGCGTCAGTCACAAGGTTGCCAAAAGAGCAAATATTCCTGTGATGATAGTAAAGTAGTAAAAAAAGGGTAAGAGACAGATACGGAAATCAAGATATGATTTCGTATCTGTTTTTTTATGGATAATATCTCCATTCATATCAGTTTCACAATCGTTTAGAGGAAGGAAGGGTGCAATGAATATAGAACTGCCATTGATGCTGCTCATCGTGATCTTTATCAGCTTGGGAATACTGAGCCAATGGCTTGCAGCGACAATCAAGTGGCCGCCAATCGTTGTGATGTCGATTGCTGGACTGCTCATCGGTCCCGGATTTCAACTGGTAAATCCACAAGAGATGATGGGGAGTGAACTTTTCAGCACAATCGTATCACTGGCTGTCGCCATCATCTTGTTTGAAGGCAGCAGTAATCTGGATTACCGGGAACTACCAGGTGTCTCCAAAGCGGTTACCCGGATCATTACTATAGGCGCAGTACTCGCCTGGCTCCTGGGTACCCTGGCCATGTATTTGATTTTAGGTTTCCCATTATCAATATCTTTTGTAATGGCAGGGCTATTCATAGTGACGGGTCCAACCGTCATCCAACCGCTGCTCAAGCAGGCAAAAGTCAAGAACTCGGTCAATTCGATACTGAGATGGGAAAGTATCATTCTGGATCCTGTAGGTCCACTTTTCGCACTATTTGCATTCTACATGTTCCAGATTATAAATCAGGGGTTCGGCATCGGGTATCTTATGAATTATATTATCGGCTTTGCTGTCGCATTCATCCTTGGGTATGGTGCATCCTATCTGTTCAGATGGCTGATAAAGAAGGACTTTATTCCCCAGAACCTCATGGCACCGGTCCAGTTCATCTTCATTCTGCTGATTTTCAGCATCAGCCATAATGTACTGCATGAATCCGGACTGCTTGCAGTTACAATCTTCGGACTCGTCATGGCGCGCTTGAAAAATCAGAGTCTCATCTACAAGGAATCGGACCACTTCATAGAGGAAATGACTCTGATACTACTGTCGACAGTCTTCATTCTGATCACTTCGTCATTGACCAGACAAGTTCTGGGTGAAGTGCTCAACTGGCAGCTCGTACTGTTCTGCATTGCCATGATTGTCATCATTCGGCCGCTGTACATTCTTCTTGCAACAATAAAGACTGAGATTCCGTTCAAGGAACGAGCCTTCATATCTTTTGTTGCACCGCGTGGCATTGTCGCTCTGGCAGTGGCGGAATTCTTCGCCGGCCTGTTCATCAGCGAAGAGGTAAGGATGGCAGATTTCATTGTGCCGGTCACTTTCGGATTCGTATTTGTAACAGTGGTCATCTACGGCTTCAGCTTCAAACCATTGAGCAAATGGATGAAGCTGTCGAGTACCAGCCCGCCAGGAGTAATCATCCTCGGGGAAAATTTATTCTCTCTGGCGTTGGCCAAAAAACTGGACAGTCATGGCATACCCGTACTCATTTCAGATCTTTTGAATTCCGAAACGAAAAAGGCTCAGGAATATGGACTAGAAACTTTCGAGGGTAATCTGCTCTCAAGAGAGGAACGTGTCCGTACTGACCTTACAAAGTATAGCCAGTGTCTTATCATGACACGTTCCTATACTTTCAACCATCTTGCCTTCAATGAACTTTCACAGGAATTCGGTCTGAGGAATGTAGGCATGCTGCCTCCACCTTTTGAAAGTGAGAAATCACGGAAGAACATCGAACAGGTCATCAAGCATCACATCCTGTTTGACGATCGGTTCACCTACTACTGGTTCAGCCAGTTTGTCGACAAGCATGAAATTACGGAAGTGGATGCAGCTGAAGCGGATAGTATTACAGAAGACGATATCATTCTTTATCATATTGATGACAATAAAAATACAACTTTCAAGACAATTACTGATGATGTGGACTACACAACGAGTGGTGTTGTCGGCCTTCTGAAAGGCGCACACAAGTTCAAGGAGGACAAGAAAAACGGAAACGGGGCATAGGCCTCGTTTCCGTTTTTCATTACCCAGGAAATATCACTTTCTGCTTCTTTCCTGATCTGCAATCATTTCGCCCACTTGCTGACCACTCAGTGTCACCATCGGCATGCCGCCTCCCGGGTTGACAGTGCCGCCGACAAAGTACAGATTGTCCATACGCCGATCTTTTTTCGGATGCTTGAACCCCTTGTTCTTTTTGCGGTCTGAAACTGTCCCATATATCGCACCATGATCTGAATAATAGAGAGATTGTATGTCGTGCGGCGTGAGCATATACTCCGACACGATATGCTGTCTGAGATTCGTTAAACCCATGTTTTCAAGCTTCTCAAGGACGGTCTCCCTGAATGCGAGATAGTCCGCCTTTGTATACTTATCTTTCTGAATTGGCGGTATATGAGGCAGTACTTTCAGATTCTCATGGCCTGCAGGTGCCTGTGCCGCATCCGTCTTGTTCGTATTGACGAGGTAGATTGTAGGATCGCTCGGCATTACTTTCCTATCAAATACTTCTTTGTAGTTCTTTTTGGAATCTTTGGAAAAGAAGAAGTTGTGGTGTCGTAGTTCGGGGTACACCCGGTCAACGCCAAGATGCAGCACGAGTCCCGAACTCGCAGGCTCAAATTTTTTCTCGAGTGATGCCATATTTTCTGGCGGAGTATCAAGAACATGGCGATAGAATGGCAATACTTCCATATTGGAGACGATATAATCGGCATCCACCCTGCTGCCATCTTCAAGCACAATATACTCCACTTTCTTCTGTCCATTGGTAATGGCAGTCTGTATCGCCTGGCCGGTATGTATTTCGACACCGATATCCCGGGCCAGTTGTTCGATGCCTTCTGCCAGTCTATGCAGACCGCCCTTGACGTACCACACACCCTGCTCGTGCTGCATATGGGCCATCATATTCAGTACCGCCGGAGCATTATACGCACTTGATCCGACATACTTTATAAAGTACCCGAGCATATCTCTAAGATATGGATTGCTGACATGCCTGTCTATTCCCTGCTGCATGGTCGAAAAGTAGTCGAATCCTCTGAGCGCGGTCAATGGACCGTGGAACCGGATGATGGACCGGATATTATCGAGGCCTTTCTCGAAGTAGCCCGGGAGTGTCAGACGGTCGATCTTCCCTGCATATTCCAGAAATGCACGGTATTCCTTCATATCCTGTTCTGTAAGGTCAGGATTTTCAAGCGCCATCCTTTCAAGGTCACCGTAGAGGTCGATCTGCCTGCCGTCGGTGAAGAAGGAACGCCATTGTAACGGCAGTTCTTCAATTTCAACATAATCATGCATCACTTTATTGCTTCTTTCGAACAGCCTTTCGAATATATAGGGCATGGTGAGCAGAGAAGGGCCCAGATCAAATCCGAATCCATCCTGCTCGTGGCGGTTGAGCTTGCCACCTAGGTGTGCATTCTTCTCATACAGACTAACGTCAAACCCATTCTGCTTCAATGTGATGGCTGCAGATAATCCACCCAATCCGCCACCGATAACCAGTGCTGATTTATTTCCAGTCATGCATAGCCCACCTTTTAAGCATCTTTTATTTTTTTCAGAAACCGGCTTTCTTCATTTCTGATCTTCATCTTCCGTGCCATGGAAACGGCATTGCGCTTTGTAAAGCAGTCGTAGCCATTCCTTCTTACTTCATTCAGAATTTCCCGGTAGACGGATAGCGACAGCAGAAGCGGCAGCTGTGCCTCTTCCTTATAATGGATGATTTCGCTTCTGAAGTCGTCGTAGAACACCTCGGCATGAGTGGCAAGGTCTTCCCAGGCATTGATGAACACCTGATCGATTTCCCCCTCCTCGATCTGATTCATGGCACAGCCATGCTGTCTGAGAATGGCCGCCGGTATATAAACCCGGCCATGCTCTCTCATATCTTCACCGACATCCCTCAGTATATTGGTGATCTGCATCGCCACGCCGAGTTTTTCTGCATTGATCTTCCGTTCTGCTGATGGATTGTCACAAAGTATCGGCAGGAGCAGTCTGCCGACAGATCCAGCAACATGATTGCTGTAGTGGATCAGATCCTTCATGTCTTCCGGCTGTTCGAAGTTAACATCCATCTCCTGGCCCTTGATCTGGGCATAAAGCATGGACGCATCGATATCATACCGCTCACAGGTGTCCCACAAGGCACGCCACATCGGTGTATTAGGCGGCTCACCAGCAATGAAGCCATCCAGGTCGGACTCAAGTTCTCTCAGGTTCTCCATACGTTCCGGTGCATCTTCTGCATGGTCGATGGCATCATCCGCCATGCGACAGAATGCATAGATGGCATAGACCGCTTTTGCATCCAGCTCAGGCAGACTGGAGAAGGCATAATAGAAGCTTTTGGAGTGTTCTTTTATTGTGGATTCACATATCTTGTAATCACTTTCCAATGAGGGGGTATAAGGTTCCATCATGATCACATCTCCTATCGATTGTTTTCATCCTTCAAAAGTTCTCCAACTGCAATTTTTGAAGACAGCAGTACAATCGGTACACCGGCACCTGGATGCGTACTGCTGCCCGTAAAGTAAAGGTTATCGCAATGTGTCGCCTTGCTTTGAGGCCTCATGTGATTGCTCTGTGTCAATGTCGGTCTGAGACCGAACGTTGCGCCATTATAAGCATTGAAGCGGCCTTCAAACTCGAGTGGTGTCATCCTTTTTTCTGCTACAATCTCCTGATCGAAGCGTGCCATTCCAGGGAGCATTTTGATTTTTTTGATGATCTTATCACGATATAACTGCGTTATTTCATCGTTCCACTCGTATTTCATTGTAGAAAGATCGGATACCGGCATCAGAATATATATGCCATCCTTGCCCTCCGGTGCCAGGGACGGGTCGATCTTCGATGCCAAGTACATATAGAGGGAGGGGTCGTCCAGTATGTCTCCATCAAAGATCTGGTTGATGTTCGTATCGAGATCCTCGGAAAACACAAAGTTGTGCACGTTATCAATCTCAGGATATTTCCGGTCCATGCCGAGGTAGAGTACGAAGCATGAGCAGGAGTAGTCCATCTTATCGATTTTTTCATCGATGTATTTACCTTTATGTTCCGGTTTTTCGACCAGGTTTTTCATGGCGTATGGAAAATCGGCGTTACACATGACGTAGTCTGAAGGAATGAATGATTCATTGACTGACACACCGACAGCTTTCTGGTCCTCAATGACAATCCGCTCGACACTTGTGTCATATTCAATCCTGCCTCCAAGTTCCAGGAAAAGTTGCTCCATACCGGATGCCATGGTGCGCATGCCGCCCTTTATGAACCATACGCCATATAGGAATTCTATCATGGGGATGATTGTATAAAGTGAGGGACCTTTGAAGGGAGAGACACCGATATAGAGGGTCTGGAAGCTAATCATCTGTCTCATACGCTTATCTTTAATATACTTTTTCATCAGGTTTTCAGCATTGCTCAATGTACGCAGTTTAAGACCTTGGCCGATCATGAAGGGATTATAGAAATCTTTTTGACTTCTGAATGGTCGCTGGAGAAAATGCTTTTTGGCCACATTGAACCGATGGTACAAGTCACTCAAGTACCGCATGAAGCCTTCAGCATCTGCATCGCTGATCTCCTCGAACATTTCAATATTTTTTACGAGATCGTTGGTTACCTGATACTGCTTTGTACCATTGTCGAAGTACCCACTGTACATCGGATCAAGCCGCTGCATCGGAATGTAGTCTTCCGGATCGCGACCTGCGAGTTCGAAAACTTCTCTATAGAGCTCAGGCATCATTACGATGGTCGGTCCAAGGTCGAAATAGTATCCATCGACATCAATACGGTTCATCTTGCCGCCTGGTGCGGATTCCTTTTCAATGATGGTGACATCGTATCCTTCGTTCTGCAGACGGACTGCGCTGGCAAGTCCTGCAACACCTGCACCAATAATAGTAATCGTCTTTGTCATTTTAACGGCTCCTCTGGCTATGTAACGCCCGCTGTTTCTGCCAGGAAAGAATTTCAGGGCTTAGAACAATCGGTCGTTGCGTAATTTCTTCAATGGTCCTTGCATTGATCATGATTGCAATTTTGCACATCTGATGATGAAACTGGCTGATGTATTCAATTGCCGCTTCGATGCCATTGTATTCCACCTGTTCGAGCATTGTCCTGGACATGCCGACCGCTTTGGCACCGAGGGCGAGACATTTCATGGCGTCCAAAGGCGTCTTGATTCCCCCACTGGCGAGAATGGACATATCACTGACAAACGGCTCTGCTTCGAGCAGCGAAATGGCTGTGGAAAGCCCCCAGTTTTTGAGATAGTCCATGTCCTTGTGCTCACGACGTGCATTCTCTATCGAAGCGAAATTGGTCCCGCCTTTGCCACTTATATCTGCATAACGGACACCGATATCTTTCAAAGTCTGAAGTGTTTCCCAGCTCATGCCGAACCCGACTTCTTTGACAATGACAGGTATACCGGCATGACGCACGATATTTTCGATGTTTTCAAGCCATGATCTGAAGTTGCGGTCACCCTCAGGCATGATGAGCTCCTGTGGTGCGTTGATATGGATCTGCAGCGCATCGGCCTGAATCAGCTCAATGGCATGCTTTGCACCGTCCAGTGAGACGTCGGCACCGACGTTCGCAAAAACGAGGCCCTTGGGATTACGGTCACGCACTACGGTGAAAGAATTCTCGAGCTCGGGATGCTTCAGTGCCGCATGCATGGATCCCACGGCCATTGGAATGCCTGTTGCACTTGCGACTTCAGCCAGTTTGCTGTTGATGGTGCGTGTCCATTCACTACCGCCTGTCATCGCATTGATATAGAGTGGCTGGGAAAGTTTGAGCGGGCCGATGCAAGTGGACAGATCCACCTCATCCAGATTGAAGGACGGTATGGACTGATGAACAAAATGGACATGGTTGAAATCAGAATCCACTACTGAAGCCTTCTGGTCCAAGGCATGTCTGACATGTTCATCTTTTCTCTGGCTTCTCAAATCCGTCTCTCTATTCATTCCTCTCAGCCTTCCCTCGGTACTGTTATGAATATATACAATTATCAATGAAAAGCAGGTGCTTTGTAAAATGATAAGCGCACAACATAACTAAAAACGCCGGTAAATATAAAAAAGCACCGGAAAAGATCCGGTGCTTGGTATGAAACGTCTATTCCTGACTCTCAGCTTCCTGTTCCATCTGTTTTCTGAGTTTGATTTCTTCTGCGCGTTCACGTTTTGACTTTTCAACATATTCCTTCATGCGCTGTTTGTTTGGTGTGATGGAAAGACCGAGATACTTTCTTTCCTCATTGGCATCCTTGTAGAAGGAGACCATCATCGAAATGATGACAATACTGAATGGGAAAGCTGAAACGATTGCTGCTGACTGCAATGCATTCAGTCCGGACTCTCCTCCTGAAAGAAGAAGAACAAAAGCGATTGAGGAAAGTGCAACGCCCCATATGACTTTTACTTTGTTGGAAGGCTGCAGTGAACCGAATGTGGTCTGCATGCCCAGCACATATGTTGCAGAGTCTGCAGATGTGACAAAGAATGATGCGATAAGCAGCAATGCAGTTACAGATAGTATTGTACTCAATGGCAATTCATTGAATATGCCGAACAGCATTGTTTCAGGATTCAATTCAAAGATGGACGGTGTGGATTGTCCAATTTCAATTCCTGTAACACCGAATACACTGAACCATATGATACTGACTATTGTAGGTACCAGCAGTACAGCTATGATGAATTCACGTACGGTACGGCCACGGGATACACGGGCGATGAATATACCAACAAACGGGCTCCAGCTCATCCACCAGCCCCAGTAGTAGATGGTCCATACTTCAAGCCAGTCATTCTTCTGCTGGTTGAGTGGCGCTACATCTAGACTGTTGTATAGGAACGTGTCGAGCATGGCGCCAGTAGACGTGTTCATCATGTTGAGGATCATCATGGTTGGACCGATGATGAGCACTGTAATCAGAAGGATACCGGCAAGTCCCATATTCAGGTTACTTAAGTATTGGATACCTTTGCTCAATCCGCTCCATGCACTGATGAGGAACAGGAATGTTACTACAGCTATGATGATTCCCTGTGTCACGATATTGATCGGGACATTGAACAGATAGTTCAGACCACCATTGATCTGCAATGTACCGATACCAAGTGAAACAGCGACACCGATGATTGTTGCAAATACGGAGAGGACGTCTACAGCGATGCCGATCGGTCCATCGACGCGATCACCGAGAATGGGTCTGAGTGTTTTCGAGAGAAGGCCAACTTCGCCTTTTCTGAATTGTGAATACGCAAGAGCGAGTGCGACAACGGCATACATCGCCCAGGCATGGAAACCATAGTGGAAGAAGGTTGAACGCATTGCTTCAATCATTGCCGCTTCGGTCTGTGGGTCTGCTGTCGGTGGGCCGAGATAGTGCTGGACCGGTTCAGCAGCCCCATAGAAGACAAGACCGATACCCATACCCGCACTGAAAAGCATGGCGAGCCATGAAATGGTTCTGAATTCGGGTTTATGGTACGGCTTGCCGAGCTTCAATTTGCCGATTGGGCTGAAGATAAGGAAGATACAGAAAAATACCATTAGTGTTGTGATGATGAGGTAGTACCATCCAAAATACTCTATGATCCATGAACCGACATTGCTTGTAACTATGCCGAATCGGTCAGGAATGATTATGCCGATGACGACCATCAGGCCGACGATGATGGAGGCATAAATGAAAACATTCGACAGTTTTTTACCGCTTGGATGTTCAGGATTTTCCATAGGACAAATGTCCTCCTTTAATTTTTATACTGAAGTATGACTGGCATGGATCCAGGTGTAAAAAGTGCAACTGGAAACAACGTTATTAATAATAACAAACTGGAACGTGGATTACAACTTCCTATATAAATAGAAGCAGTCTCAAGGGAAGGAAGAGCGTAGCGTCCGCAACAATATGAATCTGTCATCTTTTCCCACTTATATTTATATTACACTACCTGCCGCCACAAGACAAATAACGCCGTTATATCGCTATCTTGGAACAGTGCAGTGCTTATGGTGTTTAAAGATGGTATGCACACTACCCCCGGATGCTATGTAGATAAATGAAGATTCCGCAGTAGCTGATGAGAACTGCGGAATCCCCCTATCCATCTACTTTTTCATTTCCTGGAGCTTCTCAAGTATCTGGCTTGTTTCCGTCCCGACACTATTTTCAACAGCAGCGAGGAAACTGCCCTCGACGATAGGGGCCTCCGAGATGTGGAGCGTATGATTTCCATCATACATTTCGACTGCCATTTCAAGATTCATCTTGCTGGAGCCGATATCATAGAAGCAGATGGTATCTTCCTGAACCTGATCGAGCATATCATTGATCTGATCGACACTGGTACCGATACCACCGTCCATGCCGCCTGAAGCCTGAATGACCGTATCCTTTGCCATCTGGGAAATGAGTGCTTTCGTGCCTTCTGCTATATCCCTGCTGTGACTGATGATCAGAATTTCCGTCATTTTCCAACATCCTCTCCCAATGCATGAATAATATAAACTGCACTTTGTGCGCCAGGGTCTATCGTTCCTTTGGACTGTTCTTTGAAATAGGCAGCCCGTCCTTTCGTTGCGATCATATCTTCTGTTTCCTGTGCAAGTGCCTGAAGATCATCCAACTTGAGAACACCGCTTTCCCGAAGTAACTTGGAAGATTTTGAAACGACGTCATACATCGTCTTCTCGCCACCTTCGACCTTACCTTTACTGGCTACTGTGTCAGCAAATACATCAAGCATCTCAATCAGATTTTCCTTATCAATCTCTTCTTTTGCGATTTCACTCATTTTGACAAAACTGAAACCATAGAGTGGTCCACTTGCCCCTCCGATCGAGCTCATCAATGTCATTCCTGTCTGTTTCAATACTTCAGGGGCTGTTCCACCGGAGACCTTCTCATTGACTGCCGAAAATCCGCGTTTCATATTTACGCCATGATCCCCATCGCCAATCTCACGATCCAGACCGGTAAGTTCGCTTTCCTTTTCATCGAAGACGGACTTCAATCCGTGCATCTTTTCAAGCAGTTTATTACCATTCATTAGCTCAAACCTCCTATTTGAAATACTTCGATTCGGTCTCTGCTTCAAGACTATCCAGAACTTCCTGATCTTCATCCAGTACAGTCAGTGAAAAGCCTTGCATATCAAGCGCAGTCATGTAGTCGCCGACAAGCAGTTTGGAGACGGTGATATTCCGTTCTTCCAAGCTGTTCATCACATATTTTGTGACGATACTGAGTTCGCTTTCGGGCGTTCCGCCCATGCCATTGACCATGACGATCAATCGGGAACTGTCTGTATGCTTGAAAAGCTCATCGAGCAGGCGATTGACAATCTTGTCGGCAGTTTCCGACTGCTCACGGTATATTCCTTTTTCGCCGTGTATGCCTACACCGATTTCCATTTCATCTTCATCAAGGTCAAAGCCATACTCTCCTGTCGTCGGTACGAGGCATGGCTCGATTGCCATGCCGATGGAGTACAGATTCTCCATCATCCCCTCCACCTTTTCAACAATCTCATCGAGAGACAGGCTGCGATCTGAAAGATAGCCGGCATATTTATGGACGATGACTGTCCCTGCAACGCCGCGTCTCTGCTCTTCGTTATCGATTGCAACATCATCTCTGACTATGACGGAAGATACCTGGTGGCCTTCCGCCTGTGCCATTTCCTGTGCCATTTCAAAGTTCATGACATCACCGCTGTAGTTTTTGATGATGAGCAGTACACCATCCCCATTGTCCACAGCTTTGATTGCCGCCAGCACTTTATCCGGAGTTGGAGAGGTGAATACTTCACCACACACTGCAGCATCAAGCATTCCTTTGGCAACATATCCTGCATGTGCAGGTTCATGACCGCTTCCGCCACCCGATACGAGTGCTACACCGCTCTTTTTCTTGTCTTTTCTGACGACTACCGTGCCTTCGATAATATCAACGTTTCCGTCACGCAGTTCCAGCCCATCGAGCATATCCGTCAAAAAACTTTCCCTGTCATTGATCAGTTTCTTCATGACTTCTCCTCCTTTTCCATACGTACCTATACCCCAATCCATAATGAATTGGGGTGTGTATAGAATATTATTTGAAATAGCCTTTGATGGCTTTGACCTCCAGGAATTCCTCAATACCATAGTCGCCCCATTCACGGCCGATACCGGATTGCTTATATCCGCCGAATGGCAGGTCGGTACGACCCTTTGCGCCATTGATTTCAACAGTACCTGCTTCAATACTGCGTGCAACGTGCTTGAGCGTCTCCATATCTTCACCGAATACATATCCGGCAAGGCCGTATTTCGTATCATTCGCAATTTCAATGGCCTCATCAAGGTCCTTGTATGTGATGACAGACATTACAGGCCCGAATATTTCCTCCTGTGCAATCGTCATATCATTTCTGACGTCCGAGAATATGGTCGGTCTGACATAATAGCCTTTATCCAGGTTGTCCGGCTGGCCGCTGCCTCCATGGAACAGCGTTGCGCCTTCTTCCGTCCCTTTCTCGATATAGGACTGGACCGTATCGAACTGCTTCCTGCTGATCAATGGTCCGATGGTCGTGTCCGATCCACGGGGATCACCGACGTTCACCTGTGCCATTTCCTGCTTTGCCGCCTCAAGGAAAGCTTCTTTCTTCGATTCCGGAATGAGGGTTCTTGTACCGGCAGTACATACCTGTCCTGAGTTATGGACCACTTTTTTGACGGCAAGCTTTGCTGCTTCATCGATATCTGCGTCCTCCAGAATGATGAGCGGAGACTTGCCGCCCAGTTCAAGGGAGACTTTCTTGAAGTCCCTGCTTGCTTTCTCCATGATTTTGGATCCGGTGGACCCAGACCCCGTAAAGGACATCATGCGCACCTTCGGATGTTCACTGAGCGGATTGCCGACCCCTTCCCCATCACCATTGACGAGGTTGAAGACACCTTTCGGCACCCCGGCCTTATCGAATATTTCAGCCAGGATGATGGCTGCAAAAGGTGTTTCCTCGGAAGGCTTCATGACGACAGTGCTTCCGGCGGCAATCGCCCCTGCGAGTTTCAATGATGTCTGATTGGTCGGGAAATTCCATGGGGTGATCAGTCCGGCAACACCAATCGCCTCCTTGACGACAAGGTGGTCTCCCCTCTGCTCTTCGAATTCAAAAGTATCCAGTGCGTCTCTGGCTGCTTTGAAATGGTTGAGACCCGCCTGGTAGTGTGTCTCTTCCGACATTTTCAACGGAGAACCGAGCTCATCTGTAATTGTTTCGATCAGATCGTCCTTGCGGCCCTCATATTCCCCTACAATCCTGTCCAGCAGTTCGCGTCTTTCCGCTACAGGTGTATGGCGGAATTTCAAGTAGACCGCATGCGCGGCTTCCACCGCCTTGTCGACGTCCTCGGCATTCCCTTTAGCGATTCTGCCGAACACCTCTCCTGTTGCAGGGTTGATGACGTCAATCGTCTCTCCACTTGCACTCTCAACCCATTCTCCATTTATATACTGCTTTGTCTGCTCTCTCATCATGTCATTCCCCTTCACAGTTTTTGTCTTTTACCCTTTAGCCTAATTTGTGGAACTTTAATCATCGAAAATAAAAAATATAAAAAATAGGATATCCCGGATCAGGACATCCCATTTTGAATCAGCATACGGAATCGTTGGATTTTGGTACGGATAGGCCGAACAGTGGACGGAGATAGAGTGCCAGGAATGTACCGGCGAGAGCCAGAATCCCCCATATATAGCCATGTAGACTGAAAGAGGCGATACCACCGAAGTATGCACCGATATTGCATCCGAAGGCAAGGCGTGCCCCGTAGCCCATCAGCAGTCCGCCGATGACGGATGCAGAAAAATTGCCAAGTGTAATTCTGCTGAACTTGAACAGACCACCTGCTGCAGAGGCGATGAACGCGCCGAGTATGACACCAAAGTTGAGCACAGTCGTCGAGTCCGCAAATATTGAAGATTCGAGTACGGCAGCATTGGCACCCTGCCAGTAGCCCCATGAAGCAACGTCCACGCCGAACATGCCCGCTATTTTGGAACCCCAGAGTGCGAATGCTGAAGTGATGCCCCAAGGCGTCCCCCTCGTCATCAGAGTGAGTGCATTAAGTACAGCCAGTGCGATGGCTGCAGCAAAAAGCGGCCAGGAACCTCTGAATATGCGTTTCCATCCTTGTGCAGTCGGTAGAGGTGCCATTTTAGGTGCTTTTCTTTTCTTTTCAATGATGACTGTAATCCAGGCAATCAGCCCGAACAGAACGATGGAGACGAGCCATGCCCCTCCGTAGCCCAGTCCCGTGGAGGTGGCCAGTGAGATGGGTTCAAATGATGGCAGCTCTTCTGTCCAGAAAGGCAGGTGGTGTGCGCCGACTGTTGCACCGACGATGAAGAAGATCAAAGTGATGAACATGACGGTACGTCCGCCACCGATCGCATAGAGTGTACCGGATGCACATCCGCCGCCAAGCTGCATGCCGATACCGAATATGAAGGACCCGACAATCAGACTGATGCCGACCGGTGACACATAGCCGGCGACATCCTGACCAAAGAAGGAAATGCCGAAAGCAAGTATCGGCGCGAACAATGTCACAGCGACAGCCAGCATGAGCATATGTGCACGCAGCGCCTGACCATTCCCGACCGACATCATACGTCTGAAAGCGGAAGTGAAGCCGAAGCGGGCATGGAATAAAGTGAAACCGAGCAGAAGCCCGAGAAGCATGAGTATAGGCTGGGCCATCGACTGTGTCGCAGCAAGATATAGGAATAGTACAAAGCTGACTGCAATACCGACACCGATCAGTACTTTCTGCGGGGCATTCAACTCCAGGGACCGGCGTATTACCGGATCTCTCGCTTCATTAACCGGCTGCACTCTAGTAGTCATTTATAGATCACCTTTCCTTATGAACAGTTTGTGTAATATTTGGACAGTCTATTATATCCTAGTATTCAAGTCAAGAATGAAGTTTCGAATTTAAAAAACAATACTGCCGGATGTACACTCACAATTGTTCTGAATCTGGAAAGAGGTTATAATATTGAAGCATTATGATGCCGCTTCTGCAAAATCAAGGCGGCATGGAAGAAACGCATCAGAAAAGCGCCTTGCACAAAGGAAGTCGGAGGGATTCAAGTGGCAAAGCTATACTACCGGTATGGGACGATGCAGAGTAACAAAAGCAATCAGATCATCACCACACACCACCAATATACAACGCAGGGCAAGCAGTGCCTTGCATATTCCACACCTATAGATACAAGAAGCGGATACAGAAAAATAAAATCCAGAATCGGCCTCGAGCTGGTATGCGAATATATAACAGATACCATATATGACGACGTGAAAGCTATTCATGAAAAGAACAGGGTGCATGCGGTGGTCGTCGACGAAGCGCAGTTCCTATCGAAAAAGGATGTCCATCGTCTGAGTGATATTGCGGATGACCTGGATATCCCGGTCATCTGCTTCGGGCTGAAGACGGACTTCCGCAATCAGCTGTTCCAGGGCAGTCAAGTACTGCTCGAGCTCGCTGACGCCATTGACGAGCTGAAGACCATCTGCCAGTTCTGCAACAAGAAAGCAACACTGAATATGAGGCTTCTTGACGGCAGACCGACAAATGTCGGGGAGACCATCCAGATTGGTGATGAGGAATATGTGCCGGTCTGCAGAAAATGCTACAAGGAAAGACTAGGACTGGACTGAAGATGTATTTCTATCTTAATTAACAGAAGCCAATGCGACTCTAATCATTTTTTAATTTTTCTCTAACCGTCCTTTATAAATGCCCCTCTATACTGAACTTACAAACAGATAGGAGGCGTTATGAATGAATTTGAAAAGAAATCACTTGTTGGCAGGAAGTCTGATCTCGGCGTTGATGCTCGGAGCATGTTCAAGCGTAAGCGCAGATACAAATCTTGATTGGCAGGATGACAGAAACGAAGGCAAGGCAATCGTGAATGACAGCACAACGAACAGTAATGTCAAAATGGAAGCACAGCAGGCAGTCGATAAGGCAAAAGAGCAGTTTGATGGTGAAGTCCAGGAAGTCGAACTTGATGAGGATGATGGCAGATACTACTATGAAGTCGAGCTTCAGAATGGTACAAAAGAATACCAGGTGGATCTTGATGCAAACGATCTGACAATTCTTCATGAATCATTTGACCATGACGATGATATGAAGGATGACAATTATGACGACAACCATGATGACATGAACGGTGACGACAATGCAGACGACAACCGCGATGATATGAACGGTGACGACAATGCAGACGACACAACACAATCTGCCCCTGCGAATGGCACCTCTGCAGGCAGTGCAATCATTTCTTCGACCGAGGCACTGAAAATTGCACAGAACGAAGTGGGCGGCGAAGTGTCTGAATGGGATTACGATGAAGATGACAGAGAATATGAAGTGGAAATCATCGCAAACGGTGAGGAGCATGAACTGACAATTGATGCAAGAACCGGTGATGTCGTCGAATTTGATGACTGAAGCGAGTAGAGTATGAGCCTGGAATTTATTCCAGGCTTTTTTAATTGAATTTTAATGGTTCTATAACGAAAAATGCAGCGCTTTGCTTTATACTTGGTGTAATAGTAACCGATTCGCATCAAGGCAATAAGGAGTGCTCATATGGAAAAGATTCTGATTGTTGAAGATGATGAAAAAATTGCCCGTGTCATACAGCTCGAGTTGGAGCATGAGGGATACGAGGTGGCAATCGCCTATACAGGGAAATCAGCGCTCGAGCGCTATGAGGACAAACCTTACGATTTGATTCTTCTTGATGTCATGATTCCTGAACTGAATGGACTCGAGGTCCTTCGGCGTATCCGTCAGAAAGATGATAATACCCGCATCATCATGCTTACTGCCCGGGATGCAGTCATGGACAAGGTGAGTGGTCTGGATTCAGGAGCGAACGACTACGTCACCAAACCATTTGAAATCGAAGAGCTTCTGGCCCGCATAAGGGCACAGCTCAAGCAGCGTATCATGTCACAGGATGCGGATGATCAGGAGATGGTGTGCAGGCACATAAAAATACTGCCCATGGCCCGTGAGGTGTATATCAACGATGAACTGGTCTATCTCACTCAGAAGGAGTATGATCTGCTTCATTTTCTGGTGGCACACAGGAACCAGGCACTATCAAGGGAACAGATCATAGAAGCGGTCTGGGGCTATGATTACTTTGGCGATACCAACACTGTCGATGTCTACGTCAGGTATTTGCGCAAGAAGCTCGATCGTGATCCACCTTCCATCATCGCAAGTGTCAGAGGTATCGGCTATATAGTGAAGGAATGAAACGATGAAACTTGGTACAAAAATCCAGTTATATACAACAGTGATGACTTTGATTGTCGTCATCATCATTAATCTGTTCGTCTACTACTCCTATCGCCACTTTTCACTGGAAGCGGAAATGGGCCAGCTTGAGAATCGTGGATTCAATATCATGCAGGAAATCCAGAATGCCAATAGTAATGGCATCAACGCGGAAGCGGTGCTTCAGGCATACCTGCTTTCAGATGGTTATATCACGATTATAGACAGTGGGGAAAGCCCCGTAGTACGTATTGCCACGGAAGCGGAATATGCAGACCTTACGATGCCCTACAGCACTTCTCAATATGCAGAGCCGCTTACGCATAATAATCACCATTTCGTAATGGTCTCCCTTCCGATCATCTGGGAAAACGGGCAGGTCCATGCGCTCCAGATATATGAAAACGTCGGTTTTATTCATGAAACCTTTGAAATCCTGCGCTGGATCCTGCTGCTGTCGACCGGACTCATATTCATTGTCATATTCCTGCTGAATCGGGTCATCACAAACTTCATTACACAGCCGATCAACAAACTCATCAATAAGATGAATAAGACGAACAATACCGCCAAATACTCGATGCTGGAAATCGATCCGAAAGACACCAGGGAGCTCCAGGAGCTCTCCGGCGCTTTCAATAATATGATGAAGTCTCTCAAGATTCATGATGAAAATCAGCAGGCTTTCATCATGAATGCTTCCCATGAGCTGAAAACACCGATTACAGTGATCAGTTCTTATAGTGAAATGCTGTCGCGCTTTGGCAAGACACGTGAAGATGTCCTGGATGAGAGCATACACGCCATCAGCGATGAAGCAAAAAGAATGAAGTACCTGACCGAACAGCTTCTGAGCTTTGCCAAAGTGAATACAGGAAGGGAAGAGATCATCCGTCGACCTGTACCCATCGTTGAATTGATCCGGGACATCGCTGTGCGCCTCGAGAAGGTATACCAGCGGGGCATCCATGTGCATACGAATCATGAGGCGCTCCTGGCCCGTGTGGATGTGGATACTTTCGATCAGCTGATCAAGATATTTCTCGATAATGCCTACAAGTACAGTTCGGATGCCATCACCATCGATGTGCTGGATCATGGCTCTTCATTTGAAGTGGCGATCAAGGACAAAGGTATCGGAATTCCGGAAGAGGATATTGAACACATTTTCACCCGCTTCTATCGTGTGGATAAGGCGAGAGCCAGAAAGACGGGCGGATCGGGTCTCGGGCTGTCGATTGCAAGTGAGTTGGCGAAACTGAATGGTATGGATATCCAGGTCGAAAGTGAAATGGATGTCGGAACGACTTTCAGACTGGTTATGGAAAGTGGGAATGAGGATGAAACGGACAACTAAAATGCTGATTGCTGCAATGGCTGTCGTACTTGGCGTTGTGATTGGTACTGTACTGATGGTGCAGTCGCAATCCGAATCATTGGGGGAAGATACAATCAGAGCGATGGTCACCGACCGTTACAGTGGCCAGATCAGAACAATAGAGACGGAAGGCAGCAATTATATTGTCCATGTGGAAGACGACGGCTTCGAATACGAAATCACCATGGACAGGGAGGATGGCAGGATCACTGCCATGGACTCTCGAAAAATAGCTGTAGAGGAAGCTGCTGAAGGAAGTACAGAGACGGAAGGTGCTGAAAAAACACCCGAGGATGAAACGACGGAAGCATCCGTAGAGGACACAACAGAAGAACCAACGGAAGAATCTGCAGAAAAGCCGGCAGTTCAAGTAACAGAGGCGGAAGCCAAAGCCCTTGCCCTTGAAGAAGTGGGTGGACAGTTTGTCCATGTCGCCCTGAATGAAGAAATCCACCCGGCCGAATACCAGGTCATACAGCTGGTGGAGGATGACGATGAAGGGGCGCTTGTTTCCATAGACGCCCAGGCGGGGGAAGTCACCAAAGTGTTGTGGTTTTCAATTGATTTTGAGGATATTACCGATATCGAGGCTTTTGCCCAGGAGCTCCAGAACTACAATACACAGTATCAGAACAACTATTATATTGAATTTGATAATGACAGTGGTACGGATACAAAGAACGGTGAGGATACGGATGCCGAAAACGATATGGAAGACGATGATGATTAGCCTCTTTGGACATGTTATTCTAAAGAGGTATTTTTTTGCGTTCATCCATCCATGCTGCCACTGCATATATGATATTATTGAATTCTGACAGCAGCTGAAGGAATTGAGATTGCGGAGGTGCGAAGTATGATAGAAATGATGGGAGTTTCCAAATCCTTCTCAGGCAAGGATGGTCCCTTCAAGGCAGTGGATGGGGTGGACCTGTCCATCAAGGAAAAGGAGATATTCGGCATCATTGGTGAGAGCGGTGCCGGCAAGTCGACGCTGATGCGCTTCATCAATGCACTGGAAACACCGGACTCCGGGCAGGTTCTGGTGAATGGTGTGGCAGTTGATAAGCTGCGGGGCAAAAGCTTGAGAAATCATCAGAAGCATATCGGGATGGTATTTCAGCATTTCAACCTTCTGGCGAACAGAACAGTGGAGGAGAATATCCTTCTGCCCCTGAAACTGCATAGGTATGATCAGGTCCTGACCATTGACGAAGTGCTGGAATTCACCGGTCTCACCGACAAGCGCAGCAGTTATCCGGCTGAACTTTCGGGAGGACAGAAGCAGCGTGTAGGGATTGCGCGGGCACTTATCATACGCCCTCACATCCTGCTGTGTGACGAGCCCACATCTGCACTCGATGAGAATACAACATATGAAATTGCAGAGGTCCTTCGCAAGGCGCAGAATGAATACGGGATGACTGTGGTCATCGTGACCCATGAACTTGGCGTAATCAAGACCCTGTGCCACAGGGCAGCTGTCCTGGAGCACGGCAGGCTGATAGATATCATGGATGTTGTACGGAATAGTGGCAAGCGTTCTGAACAGTCCTACTATGCACGTGTATTGGAAGTGCTGAAAGATGAATAGTTTCAATCTCTATATCGAGCGTGTCATCGAGTATGCACCCAGACTGGCAGAGAGTCTTTTTGAAACCGGGATCATGATGATATTTGCCATGATGGCGGCAATCATACTGGGACTGCCTCTCGGTACACTGCTGTATCTCAGCTCAAAAGGCAAGCCGATGGAAAACAAATTTCTATACCAGGTAGCGAGCATATTCGTCAATATTGTCAGGTCTTTCCCGTTTCTTCTGCTGGTCGTGGTCATGCAGCCGCTGATCCGCTTTCTATACGGACGTGCGACAGGGGATCCGGTCGCAGCCTCGTTCCCCATGATGCTCATTGCCATTGCGCTATACGCAAGATTTGTAGAACAGTCCCTGCACGATGTACCAAGAGGTGTGACGGAAACCGCCCAATCCATGGGCGCCACCACTTTCCAGCTGGTATGGAAGTTTCTGTACGTTGAAGCACGAAGCTCTCTGATCATCGGGTTCACCACTGCCTTCGTCAGCTTCATTTCCTACTCCACCATCATGGGTGTCGTCGGTGGAGGCGGCATCGGAGATTTTGCCATCCGATATGGCTATCAGAGATACGAGACGGACATCATGTATACCTCGATTGTCGTAATCATCATATTTGTTGTTCTGGCCCAATGGTTCGGGTTGAAGATTGCAGGAAAGCTGGATAAAAGATAATAAATCAAAGGAGATGGATTATATGTTGAAAAAAGGATTGCTATTGAGTGGTTTGACACTGCTTCTGGCCGGATGTGGCGGTGGACAGGAAAGTACAGAAGAATCTCAGGAGGACAGCAGTGCTTCGCAGGAGGAAACTGTCATACAGGTCGCTTCGCATCTGCCGCCGATGACGGATATTGTCGAGATTGCTGGAGATGCAATCGAAGGGCCTTATGAAGTCGAACTGGTTGAAGTGTCGGACAATATCCAATACAATGAAGCTCTTCTTAATGAAGAAGTAGATGCCAATTTTGCACAGCACGAACCTTTCATGGAGATATTCAATGAAGAGCGCAATGGAAACCTGGTTGCACTTCAGCCAGTCTATAATGCCATCGTCGGTTTCTATTCACCTGTCTATGATTCGATCGAAGCGCTGGAAGATGGGGCGGAAGTTGCCATACCTGCAGATGCGACGAATGAAGCCCGTGCACTGATGATACTGGATCAGCATGGTCTCATTACACTGGATCCGGAAGCAGGCTATAGTGCAAGTGTCGATGATATAGAAGAGAACCCGTATAATCTTGAGTTTACACATATCGACCTTCTCAATCTGACAGGTGCGTATGAAGATGGTGTCGAACTTGTATTCAACTATCCAACCTACATTTCAAGCATCGATCTTACACCGGAAGACGCAGTACTGCTTGAGGAGGATGAGGACAATACATTTGCCATCCAGCTTGTTGCGCGTGAAGATAACCAGGATTCAGAAGCAATCCAGGCGCTCAAGGAGGCATTCACTTCGCAGGAGGTATATGATTACCTGAGTGAGCTGAGTGAGGAAGGCCATCTTGAACCGGCTTTCGAAATGGAAGAATAGTGCAGGCATGTTGAGCATGAATATGCCGGAACCGATAGCGCGTCGTGGATATCGGTTGAAATAGAGGAGAGAAAATGGAACAGATAGTTGGCATCGGGTTACTCGTACTTTTACTCGCGTTTTTTACCGTCTTTACTTACTACGCCCCGCATGGCGACAAGGCCATGAGGGCACTTGCTGCAGCAGCCATTGCCACGTTCCTTGTGGAAGCACTCCAGTCCTTTGTGATCGGGGACATATTCAGTCTGGGATTCTTTCAGGAGGCCGGAACTGAAGCAGGACTCCTGAGTGGTGTCATCGTTGCTTTTCTTGTAGCTTTGACGATGGGCGTCAACCCGCTGAACGCTGCAATCATTGCTGTATCATGCGGCGGCATCGGCCTGATACCGGGATTCTTTGCAGCCTATCTAATATCTTTCGTTGTAAAGTATATGGAGCGCAAAATTCCCCATGGTCTCGATTTCATTGTGGTCGTCATCGTCATCGTACCAATCACCCGACTGATCGGTCTGCTGCTTACCCCGCTGGTGGATGCATCACTACTCAACATCGGTAACATCATCGTTGTTGCGACAGAGGCAAGCCCGATTCTCATGGGCCTTCTGCTTGGCGGAATCATAACTGTAGTCGGAACATCCCCGCTCAGTTCGATGGCGCTTACAGCTCTGCTCGGGCTGACAGGCATTCCGATGGCTGTCGGAAGTCTGGCTGCATTCGGTTCTGCATTTATAAACAGTACTTTGTTCCACAAACTGAAGATAGGAAATATGAAATCTGTACTGTCAGTGGCAGTGGAACCATTATCGAAAGCAGACGTCGTTTCGGCCAATCCCATTCCGATCTATGTCACGAACTTTGTCGGTGGTGGGCTGAGTGGTATTGTCATCGCCTACTCGGGGCTCGTCAATGACGCACCGGGTACGGCAACACCGACTGCCGGCCTGCTCGTACTGTTCGGCTACAACCCTGCCGCGCAGGTCATCATATATGCCGTCATTGTGGCAGTGATTTCAGGTGTGGTCGGTTATATCGGCAGCCACTTCTTCAGGAACTATCCTGTTAGAAATACGGATTTCGACTAGCATCCGAAACAGAGGTAATACAAAAAGCACATCAGCTTCTGCTGATGTGCTTTTTGTATTGCAGCTATACATTCGATCCGGACGTACTGGACACAATCTTTTTCTGGATTCGTCCTGCATGCTTTTCCTGGACCAGCAGCAGTGCAGTGAACCCGACCAGACTCGGGATGGCAAACGCCATGAATGCTGTCTGTGGAGCCAGGCTTGTCATCAGTACCAGTCCGATCAGAACCGGAGCACAAATCGATCCGAGACGTCCGATACCGACCGCCATGCTCAGCCCGGTCCCTCTGATATCAGCTGGATAGAACGTGCTGATATACGGATTGACAAGATTCTGTGTACCACCCGTGCAGGCGCCGCCGATGGCAATCAGCACGTACAGCAGCAGAGGTGCCTGTGTCACGCTCAGAGCGACGAAGCTGGCAGCTCCGATGAGATACATCAGGAGCAGCACATTGCGGTGGCCGATGCGGTCTACGAAATAGCCTCCCGCCAGTGAACCGATGATCTGCCCCACCGCCAGGATAAGGATGAAGGAAAGGCTTGATGCGACACCAAAACCGGATTCCATCATGATGGTCGGAAGCCATGTATTGAGGCCATAGATCATCATCAGGCAGCTGAATACCATGATCCAGAATGCAACCGTAGTGAGCGCACGCCCTTCGCTGAACAGTTTGTTCACCGGTACGCCCCTGCCCGCCTTGGCAGCAGCAGTGAATTCGAAACGATCCGATGGACGATAGTTTCCCTGTGGTTCGATCCGGTTGAGGATGTCTGCCACTTTGCCCGTCTCGTTTCTTGATAAGTGCTGGGACAGGGATTCAGGAAACTGCTTCAGGAAGAACGGTAATGAGAGAAGTGGCAGAGCGCCGAGCCAGTACATGAAACGCCAACCCAGACTCTCCAGCAGTACCATGCCGATGACGGATGCAAAGATGGCTCCGAAGGAATAGCCGCAGTACATGACAGCTACAGTCATCGCTCGGTTTTTCTTTGGTGAATACTCGGTCATCAGAGAGATGACAACAGGCATCAGTCCACCCATGCCCATGGAAGCGATGAAGCGCATGATGATGAAGACTGTCGCATTCGGTGCAAATCCCGCAAGCATATTGAAGATGCTTATAAGCGCAAGACATAGAGCGAGCACTCTTTTACGCCCGATGATATCCGAGAAGGACCCGAGAATGAAAGTGCCGGCCATCATGCCGATCAGTGCATAGCTGCCGAGTGCTCCGCCCTGTGCGGCACTGAGACCGAATTCCTCGGTCATCAATGGCAGTCCGATGCCATATAGGGCGATATCGAAGCCGTCGAATGAAATGGCAAAGAAACACCATATGAATACAAGCAGATGGAACTTGTTGAAGCGGCTGTTATCAATGACTGATTCCAATTGTATTGTACGCATGACTATCCTCCTCGGATATTATCTATTCAGGACCAGATGTCCTGTGCAATTTCCACTACATGCTGGAGCTTTTTCCATTGTTCTTCCTCACTCAGCAGATTACCTTCCTCAGTGGATGCAAATCCACATTGAGGACTCAGCGCAAGCTGTTCCAGAGGCACATACTGTGTTGCTTCCTCGACCCTTTTTTTGATTTCATCCTTGTTCTCAAGATTACCATGCTTTGAAGTAATCAGACCGAGGACAATCGTAAGATCATCGCGATCAACATGGCGCAATGGCCTGAAGTCTCCTGCACGGTCACTGTCATATTCAAGGAAGAAGGCATCGATATTGAGTTTGCCGAAAATTTCTTTTGCCACAGGCTCATAGCCACCGGAGGAAATCCATGTGGAACGGAAGTTGCCGCGGCAGATGTGCATTGTAATCTTGAGGTCTTCCGGTCGATCGGCAACAGCCTTGTTCAGAGTCTCGAGATACTTCTGTATAAGATGGTCCGGATCGAGGCCTTTATTTTTAAGCTGTTCCTTCTGCTCTTCAGAGCAGAGATACGCCCATGATGTATCGTCGAGCTGCAGATAGCGGCAACCGGCATCATAGAAGGCCTTCAAAGCTTTTTTATAAGCTTTTGCCAGGTCATCAAAGAACACCTCTTCATCCGGGTAGACGGCCAGATCGATTTCCCCGCGGAAGTGCAGCATGCTCGGGCTTGGAATGGTGAACTTGGCTGTATGACCTCCCGCCTGCTCTGCTACGAATCTGAAATCTTCAAGCATTGGATGATCATCGAAGCCAAGTTTGCCTGTTACTTTGATGGCTCTTGATTTTGTATTCTTTCCCTTGAAAGCAATACCCTCGCCGGACCAGTATCCTTCCACACCAGTAAGACCTTCAAGAAAGTCGAAGTGCCACCATGAACGGCGCAATTCTCCATCTGTTACTGCTTCGAGACCAAGGGACTTCTGTTTTTCTATCACTCTGCTGATCTCTTCGTTTTCAATCTGTGTCAGCGCTTCTTTAGTGATGTCACCTTCCGAAAACTGCTTTCTTGCTTCCTTGAGCCTTTCAGGACGCAGCAGACTCCCTACGTGATCCGCTCTATATGCTTTCTTTATATTCAATGTGCTCATGCAATCCCTCTTTCAAAATGATATTGTATAAATCCTATCATGCATATAAGATATAGTGTAACGGTTAATTTTTATAGTCTGCTATGCCTTTTGGCTATAGCGAAGGGGGATATCATGAAGCTTCAGCAACTGAAATATTTTATAGAAGTCGTATTGAGCGGTTCCATCAACGAAGCAGCCAGAAGGCTGTATATATCACAACCTACCTTATCGAAAGCAATCAAGGAACTGGAGAATGAGCTTGGCATCGTCCTCTTCACGAGAACATCCACAGGTATCTCCCTGTCTCGGGACGGGGCGGAATTTCTGAGCTATGCCCGTCAGATCAATGAGCAGGTGGAACTGCTGGATCGGCGCTATTTCAACACCGAACCTTCACAGCAGCTATTCTCCGTATCTTCGCAGCACTATTCCTTTGTGGTGGATGCATTTGTTGATATGATCCGCAAATATGGTGGCGATAAATACCAGTTTGCCATCCGGGAGACACGGACCTATGAAATCATTGATGACGTCAAGGATTTGACAAGTGAAATTGGTGTGCTCTATATCAGTGCATTCAATGAGAAGGTGCTGCTCCAGCTGATCAGGGAAAAAGGACTGGAGTTCACTGAGCTTTTCGAAGCGGATCCCCATGTGTTCATCAGCAGAAGCAATCCCCTGGCTGCAAGGAAGTCTGTGACTCTTGCGGATCTCGAGCCCTATCCAAGACTGGCTTTTGAACAGGGTGAATTCAATTCCTTCTACTATTCGGAAGAAATCTATAGTACGATCCAGAGTGTCAAAAGCATACAGGTCAGTGACCGGGCGACCTTGTTCAATCTGCTCATCGGTCTGGATGGCTATACTATTTCGACAGGAATACTCAGCGAAGATCTCGACAGTTCGGAGATTGTCCAGGTACCACTGGAAGTGGAAGATACGATAAAGGTGGGATGGGTGGTGAGCAAGAAGGTCGAGCTCAGTCGCATGGCACGTCTTTATCTCGAGGAGCTGAGGGAGAGGACCCGCCATATGCGATGATGTTTCACGGGAAACCATCCGGTACAGAACCCATGTCTGTATGGTAGAATGAAAGCAAATACTCGCAGAATAATCTATGCAGTGGAAAGGGATATGTAATATGAAAGTGGCTTTGTTTGATTTTGACGGCACCTTGTACCCATATGAAACATTTAATGTCCTGATGGAGCGTCTGAAGCGCCATCCCAGATATAAGAGAAACTACAGCCGTTTCATACGCAGGTTTGCACCCGTCTATTTTGCATACAAAATGAAGATGATCAATAAACCGAAGATGCAGAGTAAAGCGATGGAATACTATCTCCTCTCCTTCAAGAAGAACACACGAAGTGAAATCGAGTCTTTCTTCAGGGAAGTTGCTGGTGAAATGATTGAAGATCTGAGGGCGCCTCTGATCGGAAAGATGAAGCAGCTGAAACAGGACAACTATTATATAATGCTGATATCAGGTGCTTTCATCCCCTTGCTTGAAGCAGTATTCAAAGGATTTGATATAGACTGCATCATCGGTTCAGAAATAAGTTATAAGGGAGAAAAACTTGATTATAAATCGCGTTTTGAACGTGTCTATGCCGATCGCAAGATCGACATCATCAGGCGTCACTTTGCAGACAAGCAGGTGGATTGGAAGAACAGCGAGGCATATAGCGATAGCTATACCGATCTGAAGATGCTTGAGCTGGTAGGACGCCCAGTAGCAGTGAAGCCTGATGAAAGGCTCAAGGCCATCGCTGCCAGAAACCAGTGGCGTATCCATACCGACTAGGTTGAATATTGGTCACCAGGCATGAGGGCATGATACGATAGGATGGCAAATCTGGTGAATGGAGTGTGATAGCATGAGTTTGATTGATATAGACACAAATGAATTATATCCAACGGAAAAACTGGGTCCGGCAATCGAAGGGACCATCATCTACAAGGTGGGGGGTCAAACCCACTTCAAAGGTGCTTATATTACTACAAATGAGCGTGTCATTATGAACGTGGATATGAGTGGCGAGCCATACAGGCGCGTCTTCAGCTACCAGGATATACAGCAGGCGGTCATTGAAAACAATACGCTGTTCATCGAGTTCCCCCAGGGTATGGGGAAAGTGGCGATGATTGATATTGTACAAGGTGACATTGATGAATTCATCGAATATGTAAACGAAAAAGTAAAGTGATTGAGAAAGACTCCGGAAAGCTATTTTCCGGAGTTTTTTTCTTGGTTTGACTTTTTGATCCTGTATCTATCATATAGATGGCTGGCAAGCATGACCAGCATGTATATGAAGACGCCTCCCAGTGCATTTGCGGGGTCTGTAATCAGAATCAGGAAAAGGAAGAGCAGTATCGGGGCGATGATGAACATGGAAATATGCTTCATAAAGAACTCCTTCGGATTGGTGATAAAATACTTTGGCTCATGTATAGGATACAGTCTTGAAACCCTTTTACATATAAATAAAAAAGAGTATAATTAACAGATAATAACCAATAGTTTTACAACTGATTATTCATTATATACCATCTCATGAATGGATGGCAGTATCAATGGATCAGGATGCACCTGGCATATTTATGATCACTTGACTGGGGGCATCCATATATTTGAATTTTGATAAGGAGTCTTGAAGTTACTATGAAAAATGTAATGAATAACACCGACGTCATTCTTATTGGGAGCGGAATCATGAGCGCTACGCTGGGAACGCTCCTTAAGGAAGTCAAGCCAGAATGGAACATTGAAGTATTTGAAAAGCTCGAAGCACCGGCACAGGAAAGCTCGGACGCCTGGAATAATGCAGGAACGGGTCACTCTGCCTTATGCGAGCTGAACTATACACCGGAAAAGACGGATGGTTCATTGGATATTACGAAAGCAATCCGCATCAATGAACAATTTCAGCTATCCAAGCAGTTCTGGTCTCATCTTGTCGAAAAAGGCATGATCGAGAAACCGGAGGATTTCATCATGCCTGTGCCGCATCTCAGTTTCGTAGAAGGAGAGAGGAATGTCGATTTTCTACAGAGACGTGTGGAAGCGCTAACTGAAAATCCTTTATTCGAAGGCATGGAATTCACTGATGATATTGAGACGCTGAAAGAATGGATTCCTTTGATGATGCAGAATCGGCAGACTGAAGAACCGATTGCTGCGACACGTATTGAAACTGGTACGGATATCAATTTTGGAAATCTGACACGCAAGCTGTTTTCACTGCTTGAAGACAAAGGGGTATCGCTTAATCTCGGCCACGAGGTGGAAGACATCCGAAGGACTGAAGGCGGCGGCTGGCAAGTCAAAGTCAAGGATTTGAAGACAGGCGGTATTGAATATCATACATCCAGGTTCATCTTCATCGGCGCAGGCGGCGGCAGTCTACCCCTGCTTCAAAAGACAGATATACCCGAATCAAAAAAGATTGGCGGATTTCCTGTGAGCGGTATGTTCATGGTCTGCCAGAATCCTGAAATTGTAGAAAAGCATAATGCAAAAGTGTATGGCAAAGCCAAGGTCGGCGCCCCACCAATGTCTGTGCCTCACTTGGATACACGGTACATTGACGGAAAGAAATCACTGTTGTTTGGACCATTTGCCGGATTTTCACCAAAATTCCTTAAGACCGGCTCATACTTTGACCTGTTCGGTTCTGTTAAACCGAATAACATGTTCACCATGCTTTCTGCTGGTGCAAAAGAAATGGGACTGACAAAGTACCTCATCCAGCAGGTGATGCAGTCGAATGAAGAGAAGATGAATGATCTAAGAGCGTTCATTCCTTCCGCGCAGAGTGAAGATTGGGATATTGTAGTGGCCGGCCAGCGTGTCCAGGTCATCAAGGACACTGAAAAAGGGGGAAAAGGTACGCTTCAGTTCGGTACGGAAGTCATTACTTCTGAAGATGGTTCCGTTGCTGCCCTGCTCGGTGCCTCTCCAGGTGCCTCCGTTTCCGTCGATGTCATGCTCGATGTCATGAAGCGATGCTTCCCTCAGGAATTTCATGAATGGGAAGATAAGATCAAAGAAATGATTCCTTCCTATGGCATCAATCTCTCAGAACAGCCCGATAAGTTCAAAGAGATATATGAGACAGTATCGAAAAGGCTTAACCTGAAACCACAGGAAGAAGGCGCTCTGCTCAGTTGAAAAAAATCCTGCAATGGAGATCATTGCAGGATTTTTCATATCAATACATTGTACATAAAGCTGAACGAACTTTTATATAACGCCATGCGTTATGAAATTTAGTAACGGTAAGCGTTATTTCTTCTGATGAAAACCATGATTCCAGCTACTATCAGCACTATGCCCAGCAATATAAGTAAAAACATATTCACTTCAAAGGAAGGACCTGTATCGATGGTGGATACAATATAGTTGAGGATGAGATAAAGTAGAAAAAGGCCGACACCTACGAGAAGATACAACCCATATTCCTTCCAGAATGACCACCGTCTGAAAGCGATCTGACGATACACATAGAATATGAGATATATGAAGGCCATTCCGAACCCGGCAGTGATGATCATCTCCATGATGAATGATGGTATTCTCATAGTGGTTGTGAAAGGCGCACTGTCAATCAGCCGGAAGAGCATTTCAATCGTATAGTCGAATATGAGATTCAGTCCTACAAGTATTACAGCAAGAATACCAGCAAACTTCAATACATTCCTCTTCGGAAGTTCCTTGATAAGATCCTCTGCAAAAGCCTTATGATCTTCTCCAGTCACTGCTTCCATACTCTTGCCTTCCCTCTGTGCCTGTATGATCTGCTTCAGCAATGCATGGACCGCTACTTCTGTTTCCTGGTCTCGAGCAATAGTGTTTACCCGGACATATGTCTGAATCTCTTCATATGCTCTCTTATAGCGTGGATCCAATTTTTCGCGCAGCCTGTAATTCTGCTTACGGAAATCTTTTTCTGTTTTCGTCATTCTTAAACCCCTTCTTTCATGTAGTATGATGCCTGAGGGCTAATGAGTGTTCCTCCGTCTTCGGATTATGAAGAGAGTGGTAAAAATAACGTCGATGATGAGTAGTGCTATAATGGCGCTGACAAGGCTGTCGGTGATCAGAAATATACTTATAAACGCAAGTATGGGTGTGATGAGAAACAGGATGAAGAAAACATTCATGGTTACAGCCCTTTCTGAAATAATGTAGAATTAACGCGTTCATTTGAGGATTATTATATCATTTGGAAAGTTTTATACAAATCATAAACAGTTGTGCAGCAATACATGCTAAGATATTCAGTAAAACCGAGGAGGCTGATCTATGAAGTATAAACTGGGATTCATCGGTGCAGGTAAAATGGTCAATCACATCGTGAAGGGACTGCTGAAAGATTCCGAAATGCAGCAGAACATCCTTGTTACAGGCAGAAATCTGAACAAACTTGAGAAATTCAGTGCAGACAAAGGAGTGGAAGTCAGCACGGACTATAGCAGACTGTCTGAATGCGACATCATCGTCAATGGAGTCAGTTCCGATCAGATACTGGGCGTATTCAGTGAAGTCAAGGAGCATACAAGAAAAGATTCAGTTCATATTTCCATTGCCGCAGGCGTCACCATCTCCGAAATGGAAACGATATTACCGGATAGAAAAATTATTCGCAATATGCCTAACATTGCCGTATCAGTACAGGAAGGTGTAATGATCATGTCTGCAAATGATCACCTCTCAGAGACAGACCGGCAGTTGACTGATGATATATTCAGTAGAGTCGGAACAGTAGCCTGGGTAGAGGAATCTTTGATGAAATACACACCTGCACTCACGGGCTCTTCTCCAACCTATGGCTTCCTTATGATCGAAGCTATGGCAGATCAGGCAGTCAGCGTCGGTTTTCCACGTCAGCAGGCCTACAAGCTTGCTGCTCAGGCAATTATAGGCGCTGGTAGACTCGTATTGGAAACAGAGGCCCATCCAGCAGTTCTGAAGGATCAGATCACCACTTCAGGTGGTTCTACAATACAAGGTGTAATGGAACTTGAGAATCAAGGCTTCAGGAATAGTATCATCCAGGCGATGAAAGCGATAAATAATGCAAACGGCAAATAGCAGAACTTTAGTTCTGCTATTTTACGTTTTCTCCTAAAAGATACTATTTACTTTTTTAAATCATATCATTATAATATGTTACTAATCACCGAGTCTTCATATTGGTGCAGGCCCTGGACTTTGAATCATCTGCTGATATTGCTGTTCTTCGGAATCTGGGTATATATTGCCGATATAACGCATTGGTCCGACTGCTCAACATGAAGAATGGCATGCATATAAGAATATGAATAGAAAAGGAGAATCCGAATGAATAAAAAAGTGAACGTTGTCGTCTGGGAAGAACAGGACTGTCCGTATTGTGAAGAAGTGAAGCGCTACTTGACGGAGAACGGTTTCGAGTTTAGAACTATAGACGTTACGGGGAATGAGGCATTAAGGGAAGTGCTTCTGATCAAATATGACGTGGATCATGTGCCGGTGGTGGAGATCGGTTTCGGTAAAAGGTTCGATGCTGTTACAGGAATGGGCATATCCAAGCTTGAGAAGACACTCAGGCACTATAGAATGTCAAACTAGCCGAACCGACTCATTGATGACCTATAGCCCAGTGTTTGTTGGAAACTGAAAATAATGCATAAAAAACGACTGTCCCTCGGTTGAGCAGACAGTCGCAACGCCTATATATTTTTTAAACCATGTTCTAGACTGGATATCAGATCTAGAAACATCTAGAATGCCGACAGAGAGCCTGAAGAGGTCATCTGTAATTCCTTTTTTCAGATAAACTCTGTCTTCTGCAACGTTATCGATATTGCTCTGGCCTATAGAAGCAAACTGCATCCAAAGTGCTTCAGTGCCGTTTTACAAGCGGGTACATATCGCCATACATATCACACGGCATTATGATATAGCCGCCGGGTGGAACCGTCATAAGTGCAGCACTGATTGCAGTAATGCCGGAGTTGAAAGCAAATGCGAACTTGCCATGCTCCAGTCCGGCAAGTTTTTCTTCGAGCTTTTCCGTATTCGGCTTTGCGTGGCGGACGTACAAGTATCCCTCTTACGAATCGAGACTCGGACGGAGTCTGCTATCGATGATCATATCGGCCTCTTTGGAATAGCGCATCTTATGCGCCTCTCTTCGCTTTGGCAAGCGCCTGTATTAAATCTATTTTAATGTCTTCAATATTCTCTATACCTACTGACAGTCTGATCAGCTGCTCGTCTATGCCGCGTTTGATTCTTTCGTCATCCGGCATGTCGGCATGTGTCTGAGTGAACGGGAAAGTGACGAAAGTCTCAGTACCGCCCAGGCTCTCTGCAAAAGTACATACTTCCATATTCTCAAGCAGCGCGCCGACGTCGTAGTCTTCATGCAGTCTCAGACTCATCATGCCGGTACGTCCCGAATAGAGCACCTCGTCAATTGCTTCATGATCTGAAAAATACTCGGAGAGTGCTTGTGCATTTTCGGTCGATCTTTCCATCCTCAGATGCAATGTCTTCAGTCCTCTCAGCAGCAGATAGCCGTCGAAAGGTGAGAGAGTGGCACCAATCATGTTATGGTGCATCGATAGTGTATTGCCGAGCGCTTCATCCTTTACTGTCACTACACCGGCAAGTACATCATTATGACCGCCGATGTACTTTGTAGCCGAGTGAAGGACGATATCTGCACCTTCAGCAAGCGGCTTGTAGTAGAAGGGGGTCAGGAATGTATTATCGATGATTGTCATGATGTCACGTTCTCTGGCCAGTCTGTAGATTGGTGCAAGTGCAACTTCAATCATTGACGGATTTGTAATCGGTTCAATGAAGAAAGCTTTTGTAGCGGCATTCATATGTGTTTTAACATCTTCAATATCATCAAAATCGACGTAGATGAACTTGATGCCATATTGCTCTTCATAAAATTCAAATATCCTGAATGTGCCCCCATAGAGATCAAAACTGACCAGCACTTCGTCTCCAGGTTTGAACAGGTTGCATACGAGCTGTATTGCTGCCATGCCACTCGATGTAGCAAAAGCATGGCTGCCCTGTTCCAGGTCTGCAAAAGCTTCTTCAAAGTGTGACCGTGTCGGATTTTTGGTTCTTGTGTAGTCGAATCCGGTCGACATGCCGAGCTTCTCGTGCTTATAGGCACTTGCTGTATATATCGGGCTCGTTGTCGCTCCCGTAATATCTTTTGACATCCCAATCTGTGCTAATTTCGTTTCCATAGTGTTCCTCCTTAATGTGTAAATAAAAAGCTTCCATCCATCCGCAGAATTTGTCTGCCGGAAGGACGAAAGCCAAAACCCATGACATGCCACCTATGGTGGATTCATTACAGCTTACACTTCATCCAGTATGTAATGCTGAGTTTCTGTAAACCTGAAATGCTTTTATCTATTCAGTGAAAACTCAAGCTATCATCGCCTATATTAAATTATTTATTTAGACCAATATACAAATTTATTGCGACAAAGTCAATCTCATTGTCTGATGCTTGTAGATAGTAGGAATATGATGGAAAACATTACTGGTCATGTCGATATGGAGAGCGGACATGGCTTTAGCACAATCAAATATTTCATCTCTATCACAATACGATGAAACTTTATTAAATAACGCTTAAATATCATCAGAAATACTTATATGTAAGTATTTATTCTATTCTATAACGCATATAGCACCATCGATATCAATGCAGTATGAAATAAAAAATGGTGCATAAAAGTATATCATGGACAGCAATGAATATAATGTTATAATAATGGTAACTATATTTATGGGAGAAGGATCAATTATGAAAGAAATGAACCAGACAGTGTATTATACAACGGCTCAGATGAAGGATAAGGTTGAACTATCGGATCAGAATGTCCGTAAATATGTAAGGTTGCTGGAAGATAGAAACTACGAAGTCGCCAAAGATGAACATAATAGAAGACTGTTCTCACAAGGGGACGTGGCAGTGATGAAGGAATTCATCAGGCTTGCAAAACAACCTGGATATACGTTGGAAACTGCGGCCGATGAAATCATAGAAAAAGTGCCGAATATCGTTACCGAAAAGTCTCAAAACACACCTGCAAGCGTTACTAATAACGATATAAACCATATGCTCGGTGTTGTTATGGATAAGCTTGAGACAATGCAGCAGGAAAACAGGGAGCTTAAGGATAATGTACATAGGCTTGTCGAGAAGCTTGATGAGTACGGGAAGTATTCCCAGACGCTTTCTCTGCAGTATAGTGGCAGTGGTGATGAGGCGCAGCGTTCAGATGCCATCACTTCAAATGGTTCTGCCGATAGCACCTATGAAGATGCAGCGTATGAAGAGCCGATGCCTGCAGAGGTCGCGACTGAAGATGAAACTGAGGATGAGACGGCGGCACATGAATCGGAAAATCAATCAGGTAAAGCATCCAATATTGATATGAACAGCTATGCCGATCAGGAACAGGAAGATGATCGGAAGGAAGAAGAAACACAGGCTGATGAATCCTCAAAGCAGGATACTGAAGAAAAAGGAGGATACTTCAGCAAGCTGTTCAGCATGTTCAAGAAGTAGGCGCCATTTTTACAGGACTGGGGTTTTAATATGCCGAAAGTGATATGGATTACAGGTGCATCAAGTGGATTCGGTATGGCAGTGGCCATGAAACTATTAAAAGAGACTGAACATATCATCTGTGTGAGTGCCAGAAGGGCCCACCTGCTCGATATACTTGTCAGGCAGGGGGCGCACGCCTTCCCGGTGGATGTTACAAAAAGTGATCAGGTGGCGGAGGTGCGCTCTTCCATTCAAGATGCGTTCGGCACGATTGATGCAGTTCTGGTAAATGCTGGTTTTGGTGTGTACGGCGCAATCGAGGAAGTTCCCGAGAATGCAGTCAGACGCCAGTTTGAAGTCAACGTCTTCGGTGCGGTGGAGACGATACGCAATGTGCTGCCGGCCATGCGTCAGCAGGGGGCAGGACGCATAGTGGTCACCAGCTCTTCAGCGGCACATGTTTCAAGTGCCGGCATGGGATACTATGCTGCGACAAAGCATAGTATCAGGGCAATCGGTACAGCTCTAAGGCAGGAAGTGCAAGGTCTGGGAATTGAAGTGGTCATGGTGGAACCGGGCATCGTCAAGACTGCTTTCGGCCAGGTAGCTATGGATGAGAACTATATGGCGGTTGAAGGGTCGGATTACCATGGCCAGATGGAACAAGTGAAGGCTTTCATGCTGAGTGCATTTGATCGGGCGCCTGGTGTTGAGCGGACAAGGGATATCATGGTGAAGGCTCTGACTGATCAGCGGGTAAAACCGGTCTATCGTACGACTTCGGGTTCTTTAGCGCTGAACTTTGCAAGCAAAGTTCTGCCGCCGGTATTGTATGATTCAGTCGTAAAGCAGGTGATCAGAAGAATGCGCCAGCATCCGTAGTCATTTTCAAGAAGCAGGAAGCTTTCATCGAGTGGATATACATGTCATCATTATAAGTATTATTAAATTTATTTGAATTGGAATGATAGCATGTTTGAAACTTTTACAATCGGGAATTTTTCGCTACCTTCTATCTACATGGCAATATTACTTTCATTGATTGTCAGCTATCTGATGCTATGGGATTCTGATGAGAAGCGTGAACTGTTCAATAGATGGACCAATGGACTCATCATACTATTTTTAGTCTATAAACTTACATACATCGTATTCAGCTGGACGGAATTCATTAATAATCCATTGGGTGTACTATACTTTGACGGGGGTGCACCCGGTCTTCTGATTGGTATGGTGATAGCGTTCATCTATCTATTCTACGTATCGAAAGGATTATTCTATGTAGAGGCATTCTGCATTTTTTCAGTCTCTTTTCTTGCTTTCTATGGCATACTGGAAATCAGATCCCTTATGCAGTGGCATTATACTGCTCTTGCCGTTATAACGCTCGCTGCACTCATATCAATCTACTTCCTATGGCGTCGCTTCAGAGTGATATTCGCAGTAACCGTAGCGATACTCATTATGCATTTGATTGCTCGTTTCTTTGTATACAGCGGTATTGAGATGCTCACCTTGAGCATTATACAGTGGTGGATCCTACTCAGCTTGATCTATCTGATAGCCGTCACTTCAAAGGATACCGAAGATGAATAGATTCATCAGACATGCAGTCATCATAACGATATTGACGGGGGCAGTTGCAGTCGCTTTATATCAATCATTTTCAGGTGGCGTGGCGACGAGCGAAGCACTTGAGTCCAATCCTGAAACGGGACTTGATATTGAATCTAGAGCGCCGGACTTCACACTATCTTCGACGAGCGGTGAAGCGGTCAGTCTAAGTGATGTGAATCAGCCGGTGATGCTGAACTTCTGGGCTTCATGGTGTCCACCATGTAAAGCTGAAATGCCTCATATGGTCAATTATTACGAGATGCATAATGATTATGAAATCCTTGCTGTCAATATGACGCACCAGGAGAGCAGCATGCAGGATATATTGGATTTCCATGAGGATTATGATCTGAATTTTCCTGTATTGCTGGATGAGGAAGGATTGGTCACTGATACATATCAGGTCAGATCTGTTCCTACTTCATACTTTATTGATTCGGAAGGTTATATAAGGTTCAAGTTTACAGGTCCGATGACAGAGCAGTCGATTGACAGTACATTTGATCAAATGAAATAAAGACATCCAGTTCAGATCTGAACCGGATGTCTTTATGTTTATGGTATCGATATGAATAGTAGTAAACGCTAATCAGTTCATAGCTTTTTTAATACCGATATAGCCATTTTCAATATTGACTACATTTTCAAATCCACGCGCTTTGAGCACACTCATTGCAATTGCGGAGCGGACCCCGGATTGGCAATGTACGTATACTGTCTCCTCTTTGCCAAAAGGCAATTCCTTATCGTCCAGGTGACCGAAGTGGATATGATGGGCATTGTCGAGATTTCCTGATTTGTATTCGGAAGTGGATCTTACATCCAGAATATTTCTAGTGTCACGATCCTGCACAAGCGATTCAGGTGAAATATTATCATAGGCATCATCATAGTATTTATCTGCCTCTTCCAGAGGAACGATCAGCTGCAGATCATCAAATCCTATGGAAGCCAGCTCTTCCTGTAATACTTTGCTGTCTTCAGGATGGGCAATCACTGTCATTGGTGCATCATAATCAATGTACCATCCGGCAAATTGAAGAAACTTGCTGTTGTAGGGTACATTTATGGCGCCTCTTTTGAATCCTTTCTTGAAATCCTCTTTGCTTCTCAGATCAAATATCTGACCTGGAAGTGTTTCGGGAGTGCCGACTTCAACCGCTTTCAATTTGAACTCGGGTAAGCCGTCCCTGTTGACCTTTTTCATCTGGGCAAAGTAGCTTGGTGGTTCCGGCTGATCACTTGTCAGCTCCTGAATGAAAGCTTCCTTGTCTTCATATTTGAACACCCAGTTGTTTTTCCGTTCATATCCCAATGTTGAAAGGGGTACTGCGCCGAGTGACTTGCCGCATGCACTGCCTGCACCGTGGCCTGGCCATACTTGCATGAAGCCCGGGTAGGCACCAAGTTTTTTCAGAGAATCAAACATGGCATCGGCACCTTCTTCAGTCGTACCTTCCATGTTTGCTGCTTCTTCAAGCAGATCCGGACGACCGATGTCACCTACAAATAGAAAGTCTCCAGTGAACATGCCCATCGGCTCAACGCTGCCTGCACCGCGATCGGTAAGGACGAATGAGACGCTTTCAGGAGTATGTCCCGGTGTATGGATGACTTCAAGCTCAACACTGCCGACCTTGATGACATCTCCATCCTTAAGATATTCGGTCTCTTCAGGCATATTGCTGTACTTCCAATTTTCATCACCCTCATCAGATACATACAGTTTGGCATCAAAACGCCTGTTGGCATCTCTTAGACCGGATGCAAAGTCTGCATGGATATGCGTTTCCGTCGCCTGCGTAATATTGAAGCCTTGTGACTCTGCAACATCTGCGTATTCATCAAGAACACGTTTAGGGTCAATGATAATCGCCTCTTTTGTTTTCTGACAGGCAACCATATATGAAGTTTGGGAAAGCTTCTGATCGTAGAATTGTTTAAAAAACACTTGTAATGCACTCCTTTATCAATTATTTATATGAACAAGTTCAGATTACCATTTTCAGCGTCTCCAAGGTAAGTGCCAACCCCTCCCAAGTTTACATGAGGGAGCAGTTCATCTGTGTCTATAGACATCACGTCCATGCTCATTGTACAGGCAATCATCTTGATACCGAGCTTGTCTGCCTTTTCGATCATTTCGGTAACGGCATCCACCTTTTTATTCTTCATCACGTACTGGATCATTCTGGATCCCATACCGAACATATTCATCTTGGAGATCGGCAGTTTGGATGCGGACTTTGGCATCATCATGCTGAACACTTTATCGAGACCCTTTTTATTCTTCCTGGGGGCGTTCGGATCTTTAATAATATTGAGTCCCCAGAATGTGAAGAACATCGTCACTTCTTTCCCCATGCTTCTTGCCCCGGTCGCAATGACAAAAGAAGCAAGCGCCTTATCAAGGTCACCACTGAAAACGACCAGTGTAGCTCCATCCTTCGTTTCGACGACCTGATGGCCATCAATGTTCGCCTTGGCCTGTGGTGCATTCTTCTGAAGTGCAACAACGACTTTACCTTTTAATATAATGACATTATAGAAAGTCTTATAATACATATCAAATACCCCGGCAGGTATATTATGAACAACAAAAAAGCGACTGTCATAGTCGCTCTTCTAATGGACATCGCCGCATGTAGCAGCAAGCAGTGCTTTGATTGTGTGCATGCGGTTCTCAGCCTGTTCGAATACTCTGGAGTAGCTGCTTCTGAAAACTTCATCTGTCACTTCAAGACCATCGACACCGAACTTTTCATAAGCCAGCTGACCGACATCGGTCGTTGTATCATGTATAGCAGGCAGGCAATGGAGAAAGAGTGTGTCTTTTCCGGTCATATCTACCAGCTCCTGATTCACCTGATATGGATGAAGCAGAGTATAACGTTCTTCAAGTGCATCTTCCTCGCCCATCGAACACCAGACATCCGTATAGATGACGTCACTGCCTTTGATCCCTTTTTCAACATTTGAGGTGATCAGGGACTTGCTGCCCGACTGGTGCTGCAGATCCATGGCAAGCTTCTGGACCGACAGTGTCGGCTGCAGCGACTCGGGTGCAACGATATTGATGTTTACACCAAGGATGGCACCTGTGACGAGCAGAGAATGTGCAACATTGTTCCTGCCATCCCCAACAAAGGTGACCGTTTTGCCATGATAAGTGCCGAGATACTCCTTGATGGTCAGAAAATCAGCAAGCATCTGAGTCGGATGCCATTCATTCGTCAGTGCATTCCAGACGGGTACACCTGCGAATTCGCCGAGTGCTTCTACCGTCTCCTGTCCAAATCCTCTGTATGCAATGCCATCGAACATCGAACCGAGTACTTTAGCAGTATCTTCAACGGATTCCTTGGCACCGAGCTGCATATCATTTTTACTTAAATATTCGACGCTTGCACCAAGCTTGCTTGCAGCTACAGTGAAAGCAGAGCGTGTACGTGTGGACTGCTTCTCAAAAATCAGCGCTATATGTTTGCCGCTCATGTAGCGGTGAGGAATGCCGTGCTTCTCTTTAGTTTTGAGATCCTCTGCAAGGTTTATCAGTGTTTCAAGCTGATGCTTATTGAAGTCATATTCCTTTAGATAATTCTTGCCATAGAAATTGATCAGGTTTAATTGTCTAGCAGCGCCCAAACCATCATCTCCCTAAAATTGATTAATCATAATTATACATGTTTATATATAATTATCAAATAAATATTTAAAATAATGCATAAAAATTTATAAAACTTAATTTTTCAGCTGATGCATCCAATGCTCTTGACTTTGGACCTCAAATGTCATAAACTACCGAATGGCGAACTTATTAATTAACCAGTTACAATAATATTCGTATTTTAAGGAGAATTTATAATGGAAAATGTATTTGACTACGAAGATATCCAGTTAATTCCGAATAAATGCATAGTGGACAGCCGAGCAGAATGCGATACTTCCGTCACTCTCGGTAAACATACATTCAGACTGCCTGTAGTACCTGCAAACATGCAGACGATCATCGATGACACAATCGCCCTGAAACTGGCTGAGGAAGGCTACTTCTACATCATGCACCGCTTCCAGCCGGAAACACGCATGGACTTCATCAGATCGATGAAAGACAAAAATCTGATTGCTTCCATCAGTGTCGGTGTAAAAGAAGAAGAATTTGCTTTTGTAGATGAATTGAAAGAGGAGGCACTTGTGCCTGACTATATTACGATCGATATCGCCCATGGACACTCCAACAGCGTCATCAGAATGATCCAGTATATCAAGGAGCAGCTCCCTGAAACATTTCTGATTGCAGGGAACGTCGGTACACCTGAAGCGGTCCGTGAACTGGAGCACGCTGGTGCGGACGCAACCAAGGTCGGCATTGGCCCAGGTAAAGTCTGCATTACGAAAATAAAAACAGGATTCGGTACAGGCGGCTGGCAGTTGGCGGCACTCAGATGGTGTTCAAAAGCCGCAACGAAGCCGATCATTGCGGATGGTGGCATCAGAACGCACGGAGACATCGCGAAATCAGTCCGCTTCGGTGCATCGATGGTCATGATCGGTTCACTATTTGCAGGACATGAGGAGTCACCGGGGGAAACGGTCGAACGTGACGGTAGGAAGTACAAGGAGTACTTCGGTTCCGCTTCCGAATTCCAAAAAGGCGAGAAGAAGAACGTCGAAGGCAAGAAGATGTTCGTGGACTACAAAGGACCACTCAACGATACGCTCAATGAAATGGAACAAGATCTGCAATCCTCCATTTCATACGCAGGGGGAAGTACATTGGAAGCAATCCGTACTGTCGACTACGTCATGGTCAAGAATTCAATCTTCAATGGAGATAAAGTATATTAGAAGCAAAGAGCCCTTCACAGAAGTGAAGAGCTCTTTTTATGTACACTATTCATTTGATTCGGGAAGTTCCAGGTCATGCAGATCATGATACCTGCGTCTCGCTTCGACCATCATTTCCTTCATGGTATCGATATCCTCTGCTTCAATGGCATCTTTGAGCAGATCCATCTGGGATTTGAACCGGTCGATATGATTGAGCAGATAGTCCTTATTCATGATGAACAGTTCGGGCCAGAGGTTCTCGTTGATGTTTGTAATACGTGTCAGATCCCTGTAGCTGTCACCAGTATACTGCTTCGTCCTTCTTTCTACATCATCACTGTTTATGAGCGAGAGGGCAATGACGTGGGTCAGCTGACTCGTGAAGCCGATGACATCATCATGGAACTCAGGGCTCACTGCAGAAATATTTTTAAAGCCCATCCGTTCGACCAGTGAAGACAGCATCCGGACGTTCGATTCCTTGTTTCTATCAGTCAGCGTAAAGAGATAGTTTGCGCCTTTGAACACTTCGCCACTCGCATATTTCAATCCTCTGTTTTCCCTGCCGGCCATAGGATGTCCAAAGATGAAATCTGCATGCTCCGGCAGAATGGGCTCAATCTGTCCGATGATGGATCGCTTCACACCGGTTACATCAGTCAGCACAGCATCATCCTTCAGGTAGGGTCCATATTTTTCAACCAGCGATTTCATAATGAGAGGGTAGACTGCGAAGATGATCAGATCAGTCTTGGGCAATATTTCTTCGGGTTCTGTATATCCCTTGATAATGATGCCATCCTGTTCAGCGTTTCGCAACGCATTGCTATCGACATCAATCGCATAGACATCGTGTTCTGCTGCGTTCTCCTTCAAGGACATGGCAAACGACCCACCTATGTTCCCAAGGCCAACTATGGTAATATTCATGACTCTACCTCCACGTTCATTATATTAGAGTAGTATAAACATATTGGTTTTTTAAAGCAAACGCATATTTTCTGATTTTCTGACAATTCTGTATTGACAAAGCCATATAAGGGGTCTATAATGACTTTCAACACATCTCAAAAGAGGCGATTATATGTTACTTACCAGACAACAACAACATAATCGATTTTACTTTAGCTATTTTTGATACCGTTTGTACCCATCATCATTGCGTACAAACGTAAAACAAATTCTGTTTGTATCAGTGATGGCTAAAGCATTTTGTGATGTCTAGCCATTTATATAAATAAGTGGCTAGAGCTCGGTATATCATTTTATTCAAACTACCGCCACTTATTTATATAATAGGTGGCGGTTTTATTTTTACAAATATACTGGGAGGTTTTATTATGATTATTCATGTTGCGCACGATGCCAAGGAACAGGAAATTCAGGAACTGGTCAATAATATCGAGGGAGCAGGTTTTGGAGTCAACCGCTCGGACGGCAAGAACCGGACAGTGATCGGTCTGATTGGTGATACATCGGTTGTTACGGAAAATGATTTCGCAAAATACAGGATTGTCGAGGGGGTTCATCGTATCCAAGCGCCATATAAGAAAGCAAATAGACAGTTTCATGAGGATGATAGCGTAATAGACATCGATGGTGTCAAAGTAGGTGCCGAGAACTTCATGGTATGTGCAGGCCCTTGTTCAGTCGAAAATGAAGATGATATGGTCGCACTTGGCAAAAAGCTTAAAGCGGCAGGTGCGAATACATTCAGAGGTGGCGCATTCAAGCCGAGAACGTCGCCATACGCTTTCCAGGGCCTTGGACTCGAAGGTCTTCGCATCCTTAACGTAGTCAAAGAGGAAACAGGATTGCCGATTGTTTCGGAACTGATGTCCACAGACTACATCGATGATTTCGTCGAGATGGTGGATGTCATCCAGGTCGGTGCGCGCAATATGCAGAACTTCGACCTGCTGAAGGCAATCGGACAGACGGACAAGCCTGTTCTATTGAAGCGTGGCATGTCGGCCACAATGAAGGAATGGTTGATGTCTGCAGAATACGTCATGGCTGGTGGAAACGATAACGTCATCTTCTGTGAGCGTGGTATCCGCACTTTCGAGACTGCAACCAGAAATACACTGGATATCCAGGCAGTGCCGGTGATCCAGAAAGAGTCCCACCTTCCAATCGTTGTTGACCCGAGCCACGCTGCAGGTGTAAGACATCTGATTCCATCCATGGCCAAGGCAGCTGTGATGGCAGGGGCAAACGGACTGCAGATCGAAGTACATGAAGAACCTGAAAATGCATGGAGCGATGGTCAGCAGTGTCTGACGCCGGATGAATTCGGTGAACTGATGCAGACGATCAACATGCTGCTTGATATCGAGAAGAAGACTGCTACCGGCAAACAGATCGTACAGCAGTAGATAAGGAGGGGTGGCCATGAATACACATGAAAAATTGAGGCACAGAATTGATGAACTGGATGCAGAGCTTATTGCGCTGTTTGAAGCACGGATGCAGATTGCGGAGAATATTGCCGAATATAAAATGATGAACAATATTCCGGTATTTGACGAAGCACGTGAAGAGCAAGTCGTTTGTAGAAATGTAGAAAGACTGCAGGATCAAAGTCTGGAGATCTATGCGGACTCATTTTTCAGGCATCTCATGGCACTCTCCAAAAAACGACAGCATGAAAACTTAAAAAATTATAATGTCTCCCATAAGATATAAGAAATAGCCTGCGATAATATCGCAGGCTATTCTAGTTCCGACAGATCATAATAGGTGTTCTGGTATGTTTCGTTGATCCAGTTGCCAAACAGCAGATGTCCATGGCTTTTCCAGTTGAACACGGGATCAGCAGAAGGATCATCTTCCGGGAAGTAGTTATGGGGCAATGCAATTTCATGGCCGGCCTCGCAATCCCTGTCGTATTCGTTTTTTAGTGTATTGCGTTCATACTCCAGATGACCGAATATGAACAGATTGCGCTGGTCTTTAGTACATAGTATATCCGGTCCGAATGTAGGATGTGACGACAGTATATCAATCGTCTCGACATTTTTGATGCCTATCCTGTCCACCTGTGTATGTCGGGATTGAGGTACGTGGTACGTATCATCGAATCCTCTCATCAATGGATGGGTCGGCATCAGATTGTCGTAGTCGAAGATGCCGAACAGTTTGCTTGGGAGCAGTGATTTCTCTATGCCGAAATAGTGGTTCAGTGCAAACTGCGCTCCCCAGCATATGAAAAACCTGGAAAACACATGTGTCTCGGACCACTCGACGATCTCACGCAGTTCTTCTATATAGTTCACCTGTTCAAAGTCCAATGTTTCGACAGGTGCACCCGTGACAATCATCCCATCATAACGCCTGTCGTGCACTTCGTCCAGAGTGTGATAGTACTTTTGCAGGTGGCTGGTCGGCGTGTTCCTGCTTTGATGTGTAGTCATGTACATAAAGTCTATATCCACCTGTAATGGAGAGTTTCCAAGCAGCCTCAACAGATGAAGCTCGGTCTCTTCCTTCTTAGGCATAAGATTTAAAATGAGTATGCGGAGCGGACGTATATCCTGCGTATGCGCCCGCTTCGCTTCTATGGTGTATACATTTTCCTTCTGAAGACGCTCCCTGACAGGGAGACCTTCTATAATTTTAATAGGCATTAGATTGCATCCAGCCCTTTCCTGAGATCATCCAGAATATCATCAATGTGCTCAAGACCAACGGACAGTCGGATGGTCTCCGGCTTCACACCACCCGTAAGCTGCTGCTCTTCACTCAGCTGCGAGTGCGTTGTGGAAGCAGGGTGGATGACAAGCGATTTGGCGTCTCCCACATTGGCGAGCAGTGAGAAGAGCTCCAGAGATTCGATAAAAGTCTTTCCGGCTTCATAGCCGCCTTTCACACCGAAGGTGAATATGGAGGATGCGCCTTTCGGAAGATATTTTTCTTTGAGTGCATAGTATCTGTTCGACTCAAGTCCCGCATAGTCGACCCACTCCACCTTATCGTGGCTCTCGAGGAATGCAGCCACTTTTTCTGCATTTTCCACGTGTCTCTCCATGCGGAGGGAAAGCGTTTCGATTCCTTGTGTCAGCAGAAACGCATTGAAAGGTGACAGTGCTGCCCCTGTATCCCTGAGAAGCGTCGTTCTTATTTTGAATGCGTAGGCCGCCGGACCGAATGCTTCTGTGAAAACCAGTCCATGATAGGATTCATCCGGTTCGGTCAGACCGGGGAATTTGCCATTATCCCAATTGAAGTTGCCGCCATCTACAATTACGCCACCGATCGAGGTACCGTGTCCGCCAAGAAACTTGGTCGCCGAGTGGACCACTACATGTGCCCCATGTTCAATCGGCCTGCACAGGTAAGGTGTCGCAAAAGTGTTATCGACAATCAGCGGAATGCCATTTTTCTCTGCAATATCGGCAAGTGCTTGTATATCTTCTACGTTTCCTTCCGGGTTGCCGATGGTTTCAATGAAAATGGCTTTCGTATTATCTTTGATTTCACGTGAAACATCTTCAGGATTTTTAGTGTCTACAAGAGAAGTTTCGATGCCGAACTTCTTGAAGGTATGTGTGAACAGCGTATGTGTACCACCATATAGGCTCGTTGTTGAAACGATGTGGTCTCCACTATTCGCTACAGCCTGGATTGCATAGGTGATGGCTGCCATACCCGAAGCCACACCAAGGCCCGCTACACCACCTTCAAGTTCAGCTACCCGGGTTTCGAGCGCTGCTGTAGTTGGATTCATGATGCGTGTATATATATTGCCGACATCCTGCAGACCGAATAGTTCTGCAGCATGTTTGGTGTCATCGAAGACATAGGATGTCGTCTGATAGATCGGGAGCGCTCGGGAGTTCGTAGTAGCATCCACTTCCTGTCCAGCATGCAGCTGTTTTGTTTCGAAACGGTGATCTTCTGCCATTTTACATTCCTCCAAGTATAGATTAATAAAAAAAGAGCCTACCCAAAGATTAAGGGAGACTCTCGCGTCAACTCATCTTTCAGGTTGTTACCTGTTGGATTTAGCACCTTACTGAAAAGGTTGCCGGGCTTCGCAGGGCCATTCCCTCCACCACTCTGGATAAGCAATTATTTAATTAGAAACTATGTTACTATAGAAGGAGTGAATTTGTCAAATAATTTTAAAATTTGAGCTACTTTCAGCAAAGGAGTGGTCCAGTGGATATTCTGATCATCATCCTGATGGTGCTCGCACTGATGCTGTTCATCGGCAGCCGCTACCAGTTGAAGCGGACCAAGGATAGAATAAGCGCCCATGACCATATGGAAGAAATGCGCGATGGTATCATGAAGTACAGTAGAGAAGGTTTGACGAGAGTGCAGATCATCGATGCCATCATGCATGATTATGGTCTTGAGCATCATGAAGCGGAATACATATATGATCGTGTGGAAGGGAGTCTTGAGTAGAATTCGAGGCTGGAGGTATTATGCGGTTTTTGCCAATTGCCAACATGGTGGCACATGTATAGTATGAAGTTGTTCTGGTAAATAAATTTCAAGATATTTTGGAGTGATTCAAGGTGGCCAATATGAGGCGGGCCCTCAAGATAGGATTTGCCTACACCGGTGTAGTCGTCGGTGCGGGTTTCTCCACGGGGCAGGAAATACTGCAGTTTTTCACAAATAATGGAACGATGAGCATCTTTGCCATATTGCTGTCGGGGCTATTGGTACTGTTTACAGGAAAATGGACGGCGGATGTAGGATTTGATATTAAAGCAGAGTCGCATGTCGACTCGCTTCTGAGCATGTTCGGGAATATTTTTGGACGCATCGTTGATGTCGTCCTTGCATTCTTTCTTTATGGTGTAGCTGTCATCATGTTCGCAGGTGCCGGATCCACATTCTACGAAAGCTTCGGTGTGGCACCATGGGTGGGTTCACTGATATTAATCATTGCCGTCTATATTACACTGAACCTCGATTTCAACCGTATTGTACTGGCGCTGGGAGCCATCACCCCTTATCTGCTGGCGATTGTGGTCATCATTGCTTTCATTAATTTTATGAGTCCAGCTGTACCTTTTGGTGAAGCTGACCAGTATGCCGAGCCTGAAGCAACACCGCTGGGACCATGGTGGTGGGACGCCATTACATACAGCGGTTTTACTATTGCTGTCGCTTTCAGTTTCCTGACCATGATGGGTTCACGTTCCGATTCGAGAAAAGTGGCGGGATGGGGTGGCATCATCGGCAGTGTCGTCATCATCCTGCTCATGTTCCTGATCAATAATGGTCTGCTGGCACGTATGAATGAAGTGAATGATGTGGAGCTGCCGATGCTGCTTCTGGCAGATGAAATCCATCCGGTACTTGGACTTCTGCTTTCAATAGCGATGCTGCTTGTCATATACAATACGGCGGTAGGCATGCTCTATCCATTTCTGAACCGATTCAGCCGTCCTGGCAGCCGGCGTTATAAAATAATGCTGCCAGTATCGCTTATACTTGGTTATATATTGAGCTTTGCGGGTTTTGCGGATCTGGTCGGCACGGTCTATCCGGTAATGGGATATGTCGGACTGCTGCTCGGTATCGCCATGTTCATCAAATGGTTAAGGCTGGTTATAGGAAAAAAATCACCTCATTAATGAGGTGATTTTTTATTGCTGTTCATTATTCCCGATAATGAATACATTCATATTGGATAGGACATCAATTGTTTTCTCGCCCAGCTCTCTACTGGTGCTGGCTACGAGGTCCTTGTTGAGGGTGATATCAGCCTGTGGGAAAATATTCTGGATGATCATGATATTGGCAAGTACGCATACATTGGTCTCTGCGCCTATGAACTCGATTTTCCGATTGGTTTCCACATCATCTCCATAGTTCTTTTGGATTTTCCTCGCTTCCTCAGGAGGGATGCCATAGAATGTCTTTTCATACTTGTCACCATGTGTTTCAAGAAGTTCGCGGAACTGGGGGAAAATTGCTTCATCAAAACGGATGCTTTCCAGACTACGGGACTCCTGTTCGAATTCTGGATAGAAGTTCTGTGTATAGATGATCGGTTCATTCTCTTCTATGGCTTCCTGGATGCGCGATTCGATACCATCGCGTACTGCTTCTGTGGATTCAGCATAGCCTGAACCATCTTTATCGAAAATATCATTCTGAAGGTCTATAGCAATGAGCATGTCGTTCACTCCTCATATTTTATTTACATGTAATTCATACTCTATGAATACCCGATTGATGAGATTTCATACCGTTTCGTTTGAAATCCTGAAGAACTTTGGTTATGATATCCTTAATCTGATATGAAGGTCATCTAGGGTTCCGCCATTCGCGTAATGGGCCTGGTCCGAGAGATGGCGCATGAAGTGCATTCATGACACGGAGGGATAAAAGCCTGGGAGAGAATAATATTCTCTCCCAGGCTTTTTAGATTAAAGGAGGCTTTTTTATGAAAACCCAATGGTTGAAAGTTGTAATCGCCAGTGTGTTTGAAGTCGGGTGGGTGATCGGTCTTACCCATGCAGCAGAATGGTATCAGTGGATTCCTACTCTGCTAGCCATATTCCTCAGCTTCTATCTGATGATCAACGCTGGCAAGTATTTACCGGTGGGCACAGTATATGCTGTTTTTGTAGGTCTGGGTGCATTCGGAACAGTACTTTCCGAAATCATTCTTTTTAATGCACCGTTCGTACCCCTTAAAATTCTATTGATTTCTCTGATACTCATCGGAGTCGCTGGCCTGAAAATGGTGACTGATGAAAAAACAGAAGAGGGGGCTTCATGATGGCATGGCTATCACTTGTTCTGGCGGGTCTCTTTGAAGTATGTGGTGTGCTTTCAATCAATAAGCTCCATAGAGATAAATCTTTATTTTCTCTATTTTTGCTGCTGGTGTGCTTCGGACTGTCCTTTTCATTCCTGGCGGTGGCACTTGAGGTTTTGCCGATGGGAACTGCCTATGCAGTATGGACCGGTATCGGCGCTTCCGGCGGTGCACTCCTCGGCATGGTCTTCTTTGGGGAATCAAAAGACTGGAAGCGGGTATTCTTCATTCTTCTCATCATTTGTGCAGTCGTCGGTCTGAAGCTGATCTCGTAGCATGGCTATCGGAAAACTTCGTGGTGTTCGATAGCCATGCTGTTGAACATATCGAGCAGTGCAAGTGTGCTGGTCGAATGGTACCGGACATCCGGTGTGAGCAGATAAAAATGCCTGTCGAGTGCAACGTTGTTGTATTCGATGCGCTTCAGACGGCCGGTTTCAAGCTCATGATTAATGGTGTGTTTTGATAATAGTGATAGTCCCATACCGCTTGCTACAGCATTTTTAATAGCTTGTGTACTGCTCAAAGTGATTGTTTTGGGTTGGATATCAAGATGACTGAATGCCTGTTCCTGATAGCTTCTTGTTCCCGACCCTTCTTCGCGTATCAGCCAGGTTGCTTCTCTCAGTGACCGGTGGGTTGGATGGTCGGGAAATCCCGCCTCGCCAATCACATGCATCTCGTCTTTCAGGAGACGCGTCATATTGACTTTGGCGCCCTGGATTTCGTCTTCAATGATGCCAATATCGAGTGTGGCGGATCTGATATCATTCATTATGGTTGCTGAATTGCTTATATGCACTTCAGGTACGATTTTTGGATGCTTTTCAACAAGCGCTGCAAGCATGGTCGGCAGTATATATTCACCGTACGTATAGCTGGCGCCTATCTTAACAGGACCTTTCGTTTCTTCCTGCAGATCAAGAATCAGGTGCTGCATCCGGGATTCAAGTGTCATCATTTCTTTGGCATGATGATAGTAGATATCCCCGGCTGCATTCAGTCGGACCCCTCGAGTTGAGCGCTCGATCAGTGTGATATCGAGTTCCTCCTCAAGCTGTCTGATATAGCCCGATACTGCGGGCTGGGTCATATGCAGTCTTTGAGCTGCTTTTGTAAAACTTTCTTCTTCAACTACAGCAACGAACACTTTCATGATTTGATTGATCAAAGGACGACCTCCATAAGTGGTGGGTTATGATTAATATTATAATATACTATTTCACTTATATAGTAATCCCTTCTATCATAATAGGGGGAGGGGTATCTCATGGAATCTAATCGATTACAGTTCTGGTACGGTATGATTTTTACGCTGCTTATCGCAATCATCAGTTTTGGCATTGCCCGCCTACCGGTCTTCAATTATATTGGGCCTCTGGCTACAGCAATTACTCTCGCCTTCATCTATAGGCAGCTTTTCGGCTATCCCTATAAACTCAAGGCAGGGATACAATTCTCAGCCAAAATACTTCTGCGTGCAGCCATTGTACTATATGGATTGAAATTGAATATAAATGTTGTATTCAGCGAAGGGCTTCCCCTGTTGCTGAAATCTTCGGTTGTCATTGCATTTGCAATACTCATGTCATATGCTCTGGCGAAACTGTTCAAGGCTGATATGACCTTGTCCATGCTCCTTGGAGTCGGCACAGGAGTATGCGGTGCTGCTGCAATCGCAGCAGTCGCCCCCATCATCAAGGCCAAGGATGAAGATACCGCTGTCAGTGTAGGAATCATTGCACTTCTCGGTACTATATTTTCAGTTGTATATCTTTTGATCCGACCTTATGTGCCGATCGAAGATGTGGCATACGGCATCTGGTCGGGCCTGAGTCTTCATGAACTGGCGCATGTTGCTCTTGCCGCTGAACCCGCCGGCGAAGAAGCGCTGGGCTTCGCGCTCCTGGCCAAACTTTCAAGGGTTTTCCTGCTTGTGCCACTCTGCCTTATTTTCATCTGGTATATGCGTCGCAAGGAGAGCAGGACAGGAGGCGCCAAAGTGGCTTTTCCCTACTTCCTGGTTGGTTTTATACTGATGAGTCTATTGAACAGTTATGTAATAGGAGATTATATTGAAATACCAGCTCAGATTATGGATTATATTTCCCAGTTGACTACATTGCTGCTGACAATGGCGATGATTGCGCTTGGCTTGAATATCAGCATAAAAGATATGGCAGGACGTACACTGAAGCCATTTGTTCTGATACTCATAATTTCCATTCTACTGTCTGTTCTGGTGTATCAGATAAAATAGAGCCGCTCCCATGGGAGCGGCTCTATTTCTATGCCAGATGCTGGCCTACATTTTCATTGTTTGTGACAATCAGGAATACTTTACCTTCGTCCATATCACTCTCATAATTTTCTGCTTCTGTTTCAGAGAAGCCGACATTCTGAAGTTGTTTGCGAAGTGTATCACCCTGTTTTTCGAATGTCGATTTGACGGTATCAGCGACACCTGACTCGCTTACGCCAATCGTGTTGACTCCTGCATTTTTAGTAATTCTTTCAGTACGGTCATCGTCATGAGAGATGACATAAATATCATCTGCACTGATGTCTTTTGATGTCAATTTTTTAATATCGTCCTGAAGTGTCTCATCATTCGTGTATGGCTTGATGAATGGTTTCATGTTAAAATCCCTCCTGAATTGATTAGCATTACATTATATTGGTTTCCCCATTACAACCATATTAAACATGGTCATATTGACAAACACAGTCAAAGTATTTAGTATAGCAATATTGTAAAATTTTAATGAGGAGGGTACGGAATGAATGCAGTAGTTATAGCTGTACTTATAATGATTGTACTCAGTCTGCTCAGACTGAACGTGGTACTTGCACTATTCATCGGTGCACTCGCCGGTGGTCTGGTTGCAGGCATGGGATACGGCGAAGTAATCGGTGTCTTTACTGAAGGGATTACAGGAGGAGCTGAAATCGCCCTCAGCTATGCACTTCTTGGAGGTTTCGCAGCTCTGATTGCCTACAGTGGCATTACAGAGGTTCTAGTGACATTCATCATCAGGACTTTGAAAAAGGAACAGTCCAAAAAAGCAAGAATCATCGCAAAAGTCTCCATCATTGCTGCACTGCTTGCCATTTCCATAATGAGCCAGAACCTTATTCCGATACATATTGCATTTATTCCGATTCTGATTCCACCACTGCTCAGTTTGATGAACGAACTGGGTTTTGATCGAAGATTGATTGCAGTAGTACTGACTTTCGGTCTCACTTTTCCATATGTATTGTTTCCAATCGGATTCGGACAGATATTCCAGAATACCATCGTTTCAGGTTTTGAATCGGCAGGAACAGACATCGCCTTTGGCCAAGTAGCCCCCGCTCTGGTCCTACCTGCCAGCGGATTCGTTGTCGGGCTGATTCTGGCATTGGTGTACTATAGGAAGCAACGTATTTATGAGACGAAAACTTTCGGTTCTGCAAACGAGACGGAGGCAAGTATGAAGACAATAGCGATTGCTCTGGTCGCCATTGCTGCCACTTTCGGTGTACAAATTCTCACTGATTCAATGATATTCGGCGCGTTGGCCGGTATCATGGTCTTCTTTCTTTCCTTTCAATTCAAGTGGAGCAGGCTGGATAATGAGCTGGTTGATGGTATCAGGGTGATGGCATATATCGGTATTGTAATGCTTGCTGCCAACGGCTTTGCTGCTGTGATTTCGGAAACAGGACATGTTGGTCCGCTGGTCGACGGTATCGCAGAGACGCTTTCAGGACAAAAAGTTCTGATTGTCGGTTCAATGCTGCTGGTCGGGCTGATCGTTACAATGGGTATCGGCTCCTCGTTCGCCACCATACCCATTATCGCGAGCATCTTCATTCCGATGGGTATGGAGCTGGAATTGTCCATACCCGCAATCATTGCCATCATCGGAACTGCAGGGGCGCTGGGAGACGCGGGTTCTCCAGCATCCGACTCCACACTTGGTCCGACGGCTGGACTGAGTGCAGATGGTCAGCATGACCATATATGGGATACTTGTGTGCCAACCTTCATATTTTTGAATATACCCGTCCTGATTGCCGGTTTTTTTGCAGGGTTGATCTTATAAAAAGGGTTATAGTGTATACCATCAATGGAAACCATGACTTGGAGAAAAGGTGAAAATATGTATCATACTGATTCCATAAAAGAAATGTACAAGCAATTCGTCGGTATCCTATGGCCGATCATGACAACACAGGTTCTCTTATATTCGATGAATATGATAGATACGATGATGTCTGGCAGAGCTGGAGTCGATGACCTGGCAGGTGTCGCCATTGGCTCAAGTCTTTGGGCGCCCGTGTCCACAGGAATCAATGGTATTCTGCTCGCAGTGACGGCGATTGTTGCACAGCTGCTTGGTGCGGGACAGAAGGATAAGGTGAACCATAATGTCAATCAAGCGATATATGTCACTTTTGTACTGACACTCTTTGTTCTGCTGTTCGGTGTACTATTTTTGGATAGTGTACTCGGTATCATGAACCTGGACCCGGCAGTCCACCACGTCGCCTTCTATTATCTTACAGGACTATCTTGCGGTATATTGCCGTTATTCCTCTTCAATGTACTCCGAAATTTCATTGATGCACAGGGGCTGACAAGAATATCACTATACGTTATAGCAACGTCGCTGCCCTTGAATATTTTCTTCAATTACACACTGATATTCGGTAATTTCGGTTTTCCTGAACTGGGGGGGATCGGCGCGGGCGTCGCTACTGCCATCACCTACTGGCTCATCTTCTTCTTTATTGTCCTGATGGTTGTGAAAGTGGATGCGCTGCAGCCCTTCAGCATATTCAGACGGTTTTCGGCTCCTTCGCTATCAACCATCCGTCATCACCTGGCGGTAGGTATACCGATTGGCATCCTTGTTTTTGTCGAAACAAGCATCTTTTCGCTGATGACCCTGCTGATTGGTGTCATGTTCACAACGAACGTCATAGCAGCCAATCAGGTCGTGCTCAACTTTACAACAATGCTCTTCATGCTGCCACTGAGCATCTCCATGGCGATGACCATCGTCATCGGTTTCAGCGCTGGGGGCGGGCGGTACGATGATGCCAGACGTTATAAAATAATGGGTGTCCTATCAAGCCTGGCACTTGTAGGAGCTGCCTCGCTCATTCTGTTTGCCTTCAGGGAACGGATATCCTACCTGTACACGGATGATCCGCAAGTGGTGGCGATTACTGTGCCTTTATTCCTTTTTGCCATCATCTATCAGTTTTCCGATGCACTGCAGGCAACATTCCAGGGGATTCTGCGCGGGTATAAGGACGTTGTCTTTCCTTCCGTCATTGCCATCATCTCCTATTGGCTTGTGGGACTTGTAACAGGCTATCTTCTATCAGCCTATACATCTCTCGAGGTATACGGTTTCTGGATCGGTATTTCAATCGGTCTGACTTGTGCTGCAATCGGATTCTATATCAGATTGAAGCATATTGAAAAGAAAAACATGTTTAATGTTCCTGGAAACGCGCAATAAATAGGTTGTAGTGAAAAAGAAAGGAGCATTAAAATGACTGAATTGAACAATCCGAAGCATATGTTTTATGAGGATAAATTCGAGAAGCAGGAGCAGCCCTATCCAGGTCTCCAGAACAAGATGGAGCCGGTACCGGACTGTGGCGAGAAATCCTACACAGGATCCAGCAGACTTGAAGGCAGAAAGGCCCTGGTTACAGGGGGCGACTCCGGTATCGGACGGGCAGCAGCAATCGCGTATGCCAAAGAAGGTGCGGATGTAGCCATCAACTATCTGTCGGATGAGGAATCCGATGCACAGGAAGTCAAATCCGTCATTGAAGCAGAAGGCAGAAAAGCTGTACTGCTGCCAGGTGATCTGAGAGACGAAGATTTCGCGAGAAACCTTGTCCATGATGCAGCGAAGGCAATGGATGGACTTGATATACTTGTAATGAACGCAGGAATGCAGCAGTATCAGAAGGATGTCAGAGACATCAGTACAGAACAGCTGAAAGATACGTTCACCATCAATGTATTCTCCAATGTATGGATGTTGCAGGAAGCACTTGAACACCTTCCGTCAGGTGGCAGTGTCATCATCACCACATCCATCCAAGGTTTCAGCCCGTCAGATATTCTGGCTGACTATGCAATGACTAAAAGTGCCCAGAGATCATTCATCATCTCCATGGCTCAGCAGCTTGGTGAGAAAGGCATCCGTGTGAACGGTGTGGCGCCAGGTCCTATATGGACAGCACTTCAAATTTCAGGTGGTCAGCCTACAGAGAGTATTCCTGAATTCGGCCAGACGACACCACTTGGCCGTGCAGGCCAGCCTGTTGAACTGGCAGACACATATGTCCTGCTGGCATCAGAAAGCGCAAGCTATATTACAGGTCAGATATATGGGATCACAGGCGGTATGCCGATCAACTAGAAACAGCTGAAATAAAGCCCATCGCTTTGGCGATGGGCTTTATTTCTATTTCCATAGATATTTGATGGCTTTGCCAAGAAGCTTTGAATCAGGGTACCTGAATGGGAAATCGATGCATGTTGTCTGATGGAGAATGCTTTTTTCATGTGTAAAAGTATCGAAAGAGTATCTGCCATGATATTTTCCCATGCCACTGTTGCCGCGCCCGCCAAATGGAAGGTGTGGATTTACAAGATGGAAGACGGTGTCATTTACAGCACCACCGCCGAATGGGATGGAACGGATGACCTTTTTGGCTTCTGATTTCCTGTCAGTGAATACATATAGGGCGAGCGGGTCGGGCAGATCTCTGATATCGAGTATTGCCTTATCCAGGGATTCGAATTGAAGAACAGGAAGTATTGGACCGAACACTTCCTCCTGCATGGCATCATGGCCGAAATCGACGTCGTCGATGATGGTCGGTTCTATTGTCAGAGTGGCTGGTCGCGTTGTTCCACCGTACACGACGTTGCCCTGGATCAATCCTCTCAGACGTTCAAAATGATTCTGGTTGACGATGTTCATATACGTTCCCGTTTTGAAAGCTTCAGCATAGAATTTCTCTGTATAGTATTTCATATGGTGGATGAGCTTCTTTTTGATTTTTGCATCGGCATAGACGAAATCAGGTGCCACACATGTCTGCCCGGCGTTCAAGAATTTTCCCCATACAATACGCTTCGCGGCAAGTTTAACATCGGCATGCTTCGTCACGATTGCCGGGGATTTCCCACCGAGCTCAAGTGTGACAGGTGTAAGATGTCTGGCAGCACTTTCCATGACAATTCTGCCGACATGGGAGCTGCCGGTATAGAATATATAGTTGAATGGCAGGCTTAGAAGACTCTGGTTTGTTTCGATACCCCCTTCGACTGAAGCAACATATTTCTCTGGAAATGCCAATGTCATGATATTGCTGATGACTCCTGCAACTGTGGGTGTATGCTCAGAAGGCTTGAGTATGGCTGTGTTTCCTGCACTGATGGCACCAATCAGAGGTGCAACAGTCAGATTGAACGGGTAGTTCCATGGTGCAATGATCAACGTGACACCATAAGGTTCCTTGTAGATTTTTGAAGTGGAGCCGATATGGGTCGCAGGAGTCTTCACTTTTTTCGTTTCTGCCCACTTCTCAAGGTGTTTCATAGTATAGTTGATTTCATTGTATACATAGCCGATTTCCGTCAGGTAGGCTTCTGCTCTGCCTTTATTGAAATCTTTCTCCATTGCATCAAGTAATGCAGATTCATAATACCGGATGCTTCTTTTCAGCTGCTTGAGTGCCTCTATCCTGAAAGAGAGCGTTTTTGTTCTGCCCGACTGGTAAAACTGCTTCTGTCTATTGAATAATGATTCATACATTTTCATCACTCCTTGTCTTATCTACATGTACCCGCCCAAACTGATTTTATGTCAGCCTGCTTGGAAAATGGCAATTTATAGATGGAACGGTGGATGAATGATGATTGTTATAATAAAATAATTGTAAATATGTGATGTGCATTCATTGTTTAATGCTGTACGTGTGATATAATTGGCAGTGGATCAATTAATTGCATGATTGATCGAGGAAGGTGAACATATGGACACTGGTGTTAATTTTGAATTGATGACTGAAAAGCTGACTGCTTATCAGATAAGCAGAGCTGTGGATATCTCCACTGAACTGGCACAATCCATCATAGACAAAAAAGTAGATGTCGCTGAACTAGACAATGAAACGGTAGCTAAGCTGAGAATACTGAACGATAAATTGATGAATTAAAAAGAAATCGGCTTGTTCAAGCCGGTTTCTTTTTATGTTAATACAACTTTAGGCGGTTTAATTTGGATGGGTCAGATGGTAACATATTATACATATACACGTATAAAGGAGCTTTTCCAATGAATCTGCTAATACTATCGGGAAGTGCTTTCCCGGGCTCCCATACCCATGCGGTTGCCCGAGTGATCGAGTCGCTCGTAGAGCAGCCTGAGCATACTGTCACCCATGTCGATCTCAGGGAGTACGATGTGCCTGTTTTCGGTCAGGGCAAGACGGATGATGTCGAAACATTGAAGCGTCTTGCTGAAAAGGCGGATGCCATTATAATAGGGACGCCGAACTACCATACTTCTTTTTCTGGACTATTGAAAAACGCATTGGATCACCTGTCCATGGATGAATTTGAAATGAAACCCGTGGGCCTATACTGCAATAGCGGTGGGATGAGAAACTCCGATCCCCTGACCCAGCTCAGAATGGTGATGCGCGGTCTGCATGCGATGGTACTGCCAATCCAGGTCTGTACATGTGATGCAGATTTTGAACGTACGGACGAAGGACGCGTGCTTACCAATGATGAATTGACCGGACGCCTCGGTGTTATGATTGATGGGCTGGTTCGCCAATCCCATGCAGAGACGGTAAGCATCTGATGTATCAGATGCTTTTTTAATGTATGACCCAATCTGAACAGGTGAGGACACATGGATGGATAAAAGGACGAAAGAAAATATACCGATTTTCATACTGCTCGTTGTAATGCTCGTGTTTTTCCTGGCATTTCTTGTATCTGAAACGGAAGTATTCAAAGGAAGTACACCTGTTGCCAGTTTCGAGGAGGCAGTCGGACATCATCTTCAGAATGATACAACGGATCTCGAATTGAAAGATGGCAGCATGCTGACCGCCAAGGAGGAGAGAGTCAGGGAAGCGATGGCTGTTGACGGCAGTCCTACAGAATTCCAGTTTCTCGATCTGACTGAGAGGGTGGATGCTGATTCTCGGGAGATTGCCGCCCTGCTCGAGGGTAAGGGGATACTCGAAGGGATGGAAGAGGCTTTTCTTGAAGCACAGTCGAAGCATGGGGTTAATGTACTGTATCTGATCAGTCATGCACAGATTGAAACAGGCAATGGAAAATCCCAGCTCGCTCGAGGCATCGAAGTGGATGGAACGACCTACTATAATTTCTTTGGCATCGGTGCATTCGACCGCGAGGCCGTTGAGGAAGGTTCGAGCTACGCAGCAGAAGCCGGCTGGTCGAGTCCTGAAGCGGCGATACTTGGCGGTGCCGCATTCATCCGTAAAAATTACCTGGATAACCAGCAGCAGACCTTATATGCAATGCGCTGGAACCCTCAGCAGCCAGGGACACATCTCTATGCAACGGATATAGAATGGGCGATAAAAATCGGACATATCCTCGAGTCCCACTATGCACGCATTGATGAAAAGGCGGGCCAGTTCATAACTGAATACTATCAATAGGGCTTTAGACAAAGTCATTGTAGAATGACATGTCTGCAGTCTTTTTTTGGTGATGGGATTGAGGGGAGTGTGGTGATGGTGCCAACTCACCATCGCGGGCGTCGCCATGGCAAGTTGCAGGGCCAACCTCATCCCCGCTCGCCCATCTCCAAACAAATATGATGAAAACAGCACAAAAAGCCACCCCTCCGTACACACTGGAACGGATCCAGTCTGCCAGGGGACGGCTTGATCTCCATCTGTAGCTGCTTCAAACGCGTCCAGCATGAGCCAATCCCTAAACAACAAACTCCAGATCCGAAACGCCACTGACGATTAGAGAAAATAACCTTCGATGATCTTGTAACGTTTGTGGTTGTCTATTGTTTTTCAAACTGCTCGAAGATTCCAGCCTAGTTGCCGGAATCTTTTTCTATACGCCAGGAATGGCTGTATATATTGAATGAACCCCCTCGGATGAAACCGACGGTCGTAATATTCAGGTCATCCGCCATTTTGATTGCAAGGTTCGTCGGAGCGGATTTGCTCAGGACAATGCCTACTCCAATTTTTGCAGCTTTTGCCAGTACTTCTGAAGAGATGCGCCCACTGAATACGAGCACTTTGTCGCGTACAGTAATATGGTTCGTGAGACAATATCCATATAGTTTATCAAGGGCGTTGTGCCTGCCGATATCTCCTCTGTGAACAACAAGTCCGTCCGCTGTACCCATGCTCGCGTTATGTATGCCGCCGGTTTCTTTAAAAACCGTACTGCGCTGCTGCATTTTCTCTATCAGCTGAATGCACTGGGTGGGAGTAAGTGTGCTTTTTGACATGGATACTTTCGCAGTATCTGCATCATTCTGGAAATAGAACTGTCGGCTCTTTCCGCAGCATGATCCGATGACGCGTTTGGAATAGGTGAAATGGTCTGTGGAAACACGCCTGTCCAGACGAATATGACAGAAGCCGCCACGTTCATCCATATTCATTTTCTCTATATCGTTGAACCGCCTGATTACACCTTCGGAGGCAAGGAAGCCGATGACCAGTTCTTCGAGATGTTCAGGCGAGCATACCAGCGTTGCAAATTCCACTTCGTTCAAATAGATGGTGAGGGGGAACTCTTCAGCTACAGCATCTTCGATTTCCGTCATCTGGTTGCTGCTGTAATGCATAACTTTCCTTTTGGATGTCGGTTTCACTGCATTCCCTCCTTTTAATCATTATATTGAAAGCGATTACCGGTTGCAATGCAATAGAACCGACTCATTAGATGGATGGAAGATGATTGGAATCATCCAGACATAGTGAAGCCCCCGTACTGCAACTCAAGGTGGCATTTATTCGTAAATTGCCCTTTTATTCATACGTAATTTGCAATGCGGTGTATTCAAGGTCGTGACAGGTATGCTAATATATTAGGAACTCTATAAAGAATGAATAAATTATCGAAGTGAGGTTAGTTTATGAACAACGTAAGATGGGGGTCCAAACTCGGCTTTGTACTGGCTGCGGCCGGTTCGGCAATCGGACTCGGCGCACTATGGCGTTTTCCTTATATGACAGCAGAACATGGCGGCGGCGCGTTTCTTCTTGTATTCCTGTTAATGACTCTATTTATAGGTATGCCGCTTCTACTGTCTGAATTTGTAATCGGAAGGGCCAGCCAGAGAAATCCCATTGAAGGCTTCGAATATCTGGGAGGCAAAAAGGTCTACAGAGTATTCGGTTGGCTTGGAAATATAGGTGTCTTCCTGCTGCTGTCCTTCTATAGTGTAATTGGCGGCTGGATACTGATTTATCTGGTAGTTGCTTTCGGAGAGGCATTCAGTCTCGTACAGATCGACAACTACGGCGCTGCTTTTGAAAATATTATTGCAAATCCACTCTATGCCGTTATTGCCCAGGGGATATTCATCCTGCTGACGGCATTCATCGTGGCCCAGGGTGTACAGAAGGGATTGGAACGTGCATCAAAAATCATGATGCCGCTCCTGTTTGTACTCTTTCTGATTGTCATCATCCGTTCCGTTACACTGCCCGGCGCGATGGAAGGCATCGCGTTCTTCCTGACGCCGGATATCGGTGCAATCGACTCTACAGCACTGCTCTATGCACTCGGCCAGTCTTTCTTTGCTCTGAGCATTGGTGCGACGACGATGATCACCTATTCATCCTATCTGGGGGAAGAACATAATCTGACCCAGTCGTCGCTGTCCATCGTCATCATGAACATTGTCATTTCAATCATGGCGGGTCTTGCCATCTTCCCGGCAATCGCTTCCCTTGGTGTTGAAGCGGCTGAAGGACCGGGGCTTGTGTTCATTGTACTGCCACAAGTGTTTGGTGAAATACCGCTCGGCATGCTGTTTTATATTCTATTCCTTGGTGCGTTCCTGTTTGCAACTTTGACGTCTTCGATTTCAATGATTGAGATCAATGTAGCCAATGCCATTAAAGGTAATGAGGACAAGCGTGGCAGAATGGCCTACATTTTCGGCTTCTTCGTATTCCTGGCAGGCATTCCTTCCGCACTTTCATACGGTGTACTGAGCGATGTCATCATATTCGGAAGATCCATATTCGATAATGTGGATTTCCTTGTATCCAACATCATGCTGCCTATCGGCGCACTCATATCCACTCTCTTTGTCGGCTATATCGTGGACAAGCGTGTAGTGATGCACCAGCTTACCGTAGATGAAAACAGCAAGATGTATGGATTGTATAGATTCTGGCTCATAATGCTGAGATTTGTACTTCCTGTTGTCATATTGATTGTGTTTGCAGTAAGCATCTTCGGCTAATGGTTTTTAATCTGCATTCGACATCAAATTTGGAGCAGAAGCCAAAAAAGTTTACAAAAATATTCATAAAAATTCTATATGGTTGTAGAAATCCCTTGCTGAGGTGCATGAAATGCCCGACAGCAAGGGATTTTTAATACATTACATGTTATGTTAGAAAATCTAACATTGATTAGATTTTCAGAATACTTTGTGCTAATATTATGAATATGATTAGAGGTGATCATTTTGGATAGAGATCAGATGAGACGTAATACCCCGATTTTTCCGATGTCATCAGCGATGAAACTGACTGGCCTGACGGCACGGCAAATAAGATATTATGAATCCCTGTCTCTTGTCACTCCTGAAAGAACGCCGGGTAATCACCGTATTTTTTCCATGAATGACCTGGATCTTCTTCTGACCATCCAGGATTATATGGAAAAAGGGTTTACCATGAAACGTATAGGGGAAATCCTTAATGAACCTAAGAGAATTGATACACCTGAAGTGCTGAAGCATAATGATTACCGCAAACCGCTGCTCAACCGCGGCGACCTATCTAGATTTTTTCAATAATTTACAGGAGCGTGTACAATGAGCGAATTTACTAGAGAAGATATCATCCGCATTGCAGAAGAAGAAAACGTAAGATACCTCCGCCTGCAGTTTACCGACATCCTTGGTACAATCAAGAACGTTGAAGTGCCGATCAGCCAGCTGAATAAAGCATTGGATGGAGAAATGATGTTTGATGGCTCTTCAATCGAAGGTTTTGTCCGCATCGAAGAATCCGATATGTATCTGGTCCCGGACCTGAACACCTGGTCCATCTTCCCATGGACAGCCGGTAAAGGCAAAGTAGCGAGACTTATCTGTGATATCTACAATGTTGATGGACAGCCGTTTGATGGTGACCCGAGAGCGAACCTGAAGCGTATACTTAAAGAAATGGAAGACATGGGCTATTCCGCATTCAACCTCGGACCTGAACCGGAATTTTTCCTCTTCAAGCTGGATGAAAAAGGACAGCCGACAACTGAACTGAATGACCAGGGTGGATACTTCGACCTTGCACCGACGGACCTTGGTGAAAACTGCCGTAGGGACATCGTGCTGGAACTTGAAGACATGGGCTTTGAAATCGAAGCTTCCCACCACGAAGTTGCTCCAGGACAGCATGAAATCGACTTTAAATATGCAGATGCAATTACTGCGTGTGACAACATCCAGACATTCAAGCTTGTTGTCAAAACAGTTGCCCGTAAGCACAACCTGCATGCGACATTCATGCCGAAACCACTGTTCGGCCTGAACGGTAACGGCATGCACTTCAACGTTTCCCTGTTCAAAGGCAAGGAAAATGCATTCTACGATGAGAATGACGACTTCGGCCTGAGTCAGGATATGAGATACTTCATGGCTGGTATACTCAAGCACGCCCGCGGATTCACTGCAATCTGCAACCCGCTGGTCAACTCCTATAAGCGTCTTGTGCCTGGTTACGAAGCGCCAAGCTACATTGCATGGAGTGGCAGAAACCGTTCACCATTGATGCGTATCCCTTCCTCCCGTGGGATGTCTACACGTGCGGAAGTAAGATCTGTCGATCCGTCAGCAAACCCTTACCTGGCACTTGCTGTCATTCTTAAGGCTGGTCTTGAAGGTATCAAAAATAAATCGGATCTGCCTGAACCGGTAAATGAAAATATCTACGAAATGTCCAGAGAAGAAAGAGAAGCGGTCGGCGTAGAAGACCTGCCTTCAACACTCTATACAGCACTTAAAGCGCTCCGAGAAGATAGAGTCATCAGAGACGCCCTGGGTGAGCACATCTACAAGCAGTTCAATGGCAATAAGAGTGTCGAGTGGGACATGTACCGTTCACAAGTTTCCGAATGGGAGCTCAAACAGTACTTGAACCAATACTAGTATATAAGCAGGCGGCGATGAGGTAAGTATCTCATCGCCGCTTTTTTATATCGTTTATGATTTCCTTTTTCATTGTTTCGATCGTCTGCCTATAGACCTTGTATTCATCGTTCGGGACTTCTTTGCTCATATAGCGGGTTCGCCGATATGTTTCGAGAGTACTTGACTCAATGATATCCTGCAGCTGGCAACGACCGATCCATTCGTCTATTGTCTCATTACGATATCTCCCCATTCCTTTTGAAGCGAGCCATCTTTCAAATTCGAAATAGAGTTTACGAACTTTGTTGTGGGGTACTTCTGCTTTTCTGCTCTTTTCCTTTCTGATGGTGTCTACTGTATTGAATCGGGAGTTGTTCCCTGCAGCCTTGTGCTTTTCAGAAGGCTGGCTCCTTTTCCTATAGTAGTAGTAAAGCCCTGCACCGAGCAGTAGGACCAGCAGAATCATCAAGATGGAGTCGAATGGGAAATTGGAGGATAGTGACTCTTCCTGAATTATTTCCGTCTGTTCCTCTCCTTGCCGCTCGGTTGTTTCACTGTCTGGGAGATCAGGCATTTCAAGTTCGACAGTTTCCAGAAAACTGAAAAATGGACGCAATATAAAAACGGTAACGCTGAGCAGTAGAAAGACGATGTACTGGGCAGCGAAAACAGCATACCTGTAGGCAAACGACAGTGCAACGCCAAGCGTTATAAATACTGAAAAACAAGCGAGGAATATGATTGACCTCCGCCTCCATGAGTAGGCGTTGTCAAATAGCAGATAGGTTATTCTCCCGACAAAATAGAACAGTATCTGGGTGATGAGCAGAATATGATAAAGCATCATATACTCTGAAGTCGCCTCTGTCTGGAAGACGGATACAGCAATAAGCAGAAGGAATGTAATGATGATCGATAAGTCTGCCATGGTCGCTTCCAGATCATCATACAGATATTCCATGCGCAGTATCGGCAAATAGCTGACCAGTAGCGCCGACAGCCAATGAAAATCGAGCATCAGGGCGGTTGCAAGTATGATCGGCAGCAATATATAAATATACCGCAGCCTGAAATAGTGGACGACGCACCAGCCGCAGAGCAGTATGGCAATAACGAGCAGAATGAAAGACAGGATGGAAGATGTCTTGCCATTATGTGTATTGATGAATAGTACTACGAAATACAGTAGAAACATGTTCGTCGCGTATGCATGGAAAAAGGAGAAATAATATTTAGATTGGGACACGGCTGCCACTCCTTCTATACGCATTGTAAGGCTGCACACCTGACTCCTCTACCTGGAAAATCTCCACACCTTTTGCTTGGAAATACATGAGTAATTCCTCAATTGCCGGGTCGGTTCCGCCCGTGAAGAGCAGGTGGGAAGGCAGCGCTTCATGCAGATATAGGTGTTTCAGAAGACGATCGAAGCTTAATGTAAAAGACAAAGTATTGATACGTGAAAGTACTTCCAGTGTGCTTCTATAATGAAGTCCACCGCTGCCTTCAACGCGGCTGAGGAAGGTGTTGGAGTCGAAGGATGACAGATTGGTAAACACACTGTACGGTATCTGCAGTTCAGCAGCGCGACTGGTAAGATAGGTGATATTCTCAATGACCGCTTCAATATTCGCCGGAGGCGCATAATTCTTTTCAGATCTCAAATTGATTGCAATCATCCATGAAAGGTGTGTCGTCTTCTCATAGATCCGGGTCTTGAGTTCTCCAGTTTTTGCACTGGCTTTCCAATGGACGTCCCTCATGCTGTCTCTCTGATGATAGTCCCTTGTACCGACTGTCAGCATTGGATCATTGAACATTGCCTTTCTCTGGATGAAGAGACCTTGTATCATTTTATTTCTCATATCAAACGGCGGTGTATGCAGCTGTTCAGGATAGACCATTATTTCATGCGAGGATCTTCCGGACTGGACAAGGAAAAGAGAACCGAATCCAAAAATTCTAGGTACTTCGATGTCTGTCCTGATGATCTTGCTGACTCCACGTTTTCTGGCTTTGAACGGCACTTTCAGGATGGTGCTGCTTTTCGGCATGACTGTAAAAGAAGCGATTGTTTCAGTCTGGTATCTTGTTTTTAGAGAGATATCTTTCTCAAACTGGATATCATCGCCGGCTGTCAGTCTGAAAGCGGCATTGAGGATTGGCATCCAGCCCTCGTTTCTGATCTCTATTTCGAGTACATTCTCCTGTCCTTTGAATAATCTGATGTCCTTATTGCGTATGGTAGCTACGAGCTTTCGGGGTACGGTCTTCTCATAGATAAGATCCAGTACGAAAAAGGACATGAAAAAGCCAAGAGCGAGCACCAGCAATGGATTGAGATCGACACTATACAATATATTCATTATAAGGAGGATGAGCACTGCACCTGTAAAGAATGCCATTGATTTTGAAGGGCGGTATTCGGTTCTATAGTGCATCCGGCGATACCCCATATTCGACCGGAACTTCAACATCGTCAAGAATGGCTTTCAGGACGGTATTCTGATCCGACAGGGTCAGTCCTTCAAGGCTCAATACCAGCCGGTGAGGGAGGACGTACGGTGCGATATATTTTATATCGTCCGGCGTTACATAGTCTCTACCCCGAATCATGGCGACGCCTTGTGCAGCATGCATCAAAGCCAATGTACCGCGTGGCGATACACCGACATCTACGTGTTCGTGGTGCCGGGTCTCTTCGATGATGTCGAGCATATATTCCCTAATGGACGGGTCGACTGTGATATTTGCAACTCTGATTTGAAGCTTTGCAAGCAATGCTTCACTGAAAACAGGCTGTACGGCTTTTGCAGCGCTGGCATCACTATGTAAAGTCATCATATCCAGTTCTTCCCTGCGTGATGGATACCCGAGGTCGATACGCATCAGAAAACGATCCATCTGTGCTTCAGGCAGGCTGAATGTTCCCTGGGTCGATTCTATTGGGTTCTGTGTAGCCAGAACAATGAACGGGTCGGCGATTTCGATTCTCTTTCCGTCTATTGTAATCTGCCGTTCCTCCATGACTTCGAGCAGGGCAGACTGGGTGCGTGGTGTTGCCCGGTTGATTTCATCTGCCAGCAGTACATTGGTATCTATGGGACCGATCTGCAGTTCAAAATCATGTGTTTTTGGGTTATACATATTCAAGCCGGTAATATCCGTCGGCAGCAGATCCGGTGTGAACTGGATTCTGTTGAAAGAGCCGCCAATAGTTCTGGCCAATGCTTTTGATAATGTCGTCTTGCCTGTACCCGGTACACTTTCAAAAAGAATATGCCCTTTTTTGATGATACTGATGAAAATCAAATCCAGTACCTCATCCTGTCCGACGATCACTTTTCTTATTTCATTCTTGAAATCTTCCAAATGGTTTTCAATATTCAAAATTTTCCCCACCTTTTCATTTAACTACATGTTAATAAAAAAAGGAAAACATTGCCATAGGTTTATTGAATAAACTTATGACTAAAGGGGAAAGATAACTAAAACGGAGGAGGCGGAAAGCATGAAACAGCATTATCGACTGATTATACTTGGCGGAGGCACTGCTGGCATTTCCACAGCAAACCGTATGCTGAGTGAAGATAAAAAACTGGCAAATGACATATTGATCATAGAACCTCAGGACCATCACTATTTCCAGCCGGGCTGGCCACTCGTCGGCAGTGGAGAAATGAAGCTTGAATCCACACGGAAACCGATGAGCAAGGTGATGCCTAAAGGCGCCAGGTGGCTCCAGGAAGCAGTCAGACATGTCGATCCTGTCAAAAGGGAAGTAAAAGCCGGGAACCGCATTGTCAAATACGATTTTCTTGTAGTGGCTCTCGGCATCGAACTGGATTATGATGCAATTGAAGGTGCGAGGGAATCGCTCGGAAAGAATGGCGTCTGTACCAACTATATATATGATCTGGTCAATTACACTTATGACACACTGCAGAACGTGAAGGCAGGTAATATTGTTGTGACCAAACCGCAGTCCAAAATAAAAGGGGGCGTTTCAGCCGAAAACTCGCTCTTTACCATGGATGAATATGTGAAGGATCATGACCTGGATGTCAATCTTGTCTTTCGAAGTGGCAGCAATGAGATTTTTCCAGTCAAGAAGTACAGTGACAACCTGACGGCACAACTGGATGAAAAGGGGATAGACTACAAACTGGAACAGGAGCTCGTCGAAGTCAGAGGAGAGCATAAGGAAGCAGTCTTCAAAGACCTTGGGACGGGCGAACTTCATGTTATTCCTTTTGAAATGCTGATCATCACGCCGCCGATGCACGGGCCTTCAGTACTTGAAGATTCCGGACTGCTTGACCCGGAAGGATGGGTGAGCGTGGATCGCCACACCATGATGCATAACACCTATACGACCGTGTTTTCACTGGGGGATGCCTCCAGTCTGCCGACATTCAAGATGGGCAGTGCAGTCAAGGAGCAGATGCCGATTCTGGTCAAGAATCTGCTGGAACGGATGGATGATAAAGCACCGTCCCATAAGTATGATGGTAAGACAGCATGCCCGATAGCAACAGAATATGGCCATCTGATACTCGCTGAGTTCGATTATAATCATATGCCTGAAGAATCAACGTTTCTCAACCAGTCGGACGACAAGTGGCTGTTCTACCAGTTCAAGAAGAATATGCTGCCTATCATGTACTGGTATGCGTTATTGAAAGGGAAAGTATAAAAAGAGCTGGGCCATTGGCCCAGCTCTTTTGCTTACTCATATATTGTAAATTCTTCAGCGAGATCTTCGTCTTCATCGCTCAAGTTTGTTTCGGAAATGTTTCTGGCATTATAGCCGATACGTTCCAAAGTACTGATGAGGTCGACATAGAGCAATCCTCCATCGGTGGAACAGATGCCTTTGTTCAGGCGCTTTACATGCTGTTTTCTCAGTTTGTTTTCTATTTTATACGACTTTTGGCTCAGTCTGATGACTTCTTCCAGATCTTGAGGACTATAGATATCAAGAGAATCTATCGACTTCTTGAATGACTTGTACACGTGGTCGAACAGATCATCAAGTCCCTCCTGGGCAGGTTCTGATAAGTCGATATTTTCACGATGCTTGCGGTTATAGAGCTCGGCAAATTCATCAATCTGTCCGCTGACCTTGTAGAAGATGCGCGATACTTCAAGCAGCGTGGACTGCCTTTCCGCGTCTTCGGCAGATATATCATGCTTCGATGCGTCGATGAGATAGGATCTTAAGCTGTCCTGCAATGTATCGACGACATTTACTTTCTCCTTGATCTGCTTGTACAGTTTCGGATTTTCAGTTTTACTGAATTCCTGTGTATCTTCAAGAATGCTCAATGTAAGGTTACCGAGGTTTTTGACTTCCTTCTGCGCGCCTTGCAGTGCAAGACCAGGAGATTGTCTGAGCAGCAGAGGGTCGAGATGATTCGGTTTGTAGTCCTCGGAAAAATCCTTACCGGGTACAATTCGTGTTACAATCCACGCAAGAACCGCAATGAATGGCAGTTGTATAAGTGTATTGGATACGTTGAAGAAACCATGGGCAAAGGCGATTGTCATTTCGGGATTGAGTTCCAGAACATTTCTCAAATATGAAATCAGTTGCACAAAAAATGGCATGATGATCATGAATATCACTGCGCCGATGACGTTGAAGATGACATGGACAGCGGCGGCTCTCTTGGCAGCAATCGAACCGACAAGTGCTGCGAGAACGGCTGTAATGGTAGTACCAAGGTTATCACCAAGAAGAATCGGTAGTGCTGCATTCAAGTCCAAAAGGTCATTGGAGTAGAATCCTTGCAGTATGGCAATCGTTGCACTTGAACTTTGGACAACAACCGTCAGTAAAGTACCAACCACGAGTCCGAGGAAGGAATTGTTGGACATGCTGAGCATCAGATCACCAAAGCTTGGCAGGTCGGCCAGTGGTTTGACACCTTGACCCATCAGATCAAGCCCATAGAAGAGTGCCCCGAATCCAAATAGTACACGTCCTATATTATTGAACTTTGGACTTTGATTCATAAAGAAGATCATGAAGGCACCGAGTGCCAGTATCGGTAGTGCATAGTCACCGATCTTCAGACCGATGATGAAAGCAGTGACTGTGGTTCCGATGTTCGCCCCCATGATCACGCCGATGGATTGGCGCAGGGTCATGAATCCGGCGGAAACAAGCCCAATGGTTATGACTGTCGTTCCTGAACTGCTCTGAATGAGGATAGTGACGATGATCCCTGCAATTATCCCCTTTATGGGATTGGAAGTCATACGATTCAGTACTTCACGCAGGCGGTCTCCTGCTACTGCCTGTAATCCGTCCCCCATTTGTTTTAAACCATAAAGAAAAATACCAAGTCCGCCAAGAAATAGAAAAATGACTTCCATCGGACTGAGTTCCATAAATATTCCTCCACCTAGGTAATGAATACCTTAACATTATATTAATGATCTTTACGCAATATTAACCATTCATATTACGACTTACATTATAGTGCTAAACTTATCAAAATGCACCAGAATAAAAAAATTAACCCGGGTTAAAATTATATATTTGAGGTAAAACGTTTTCTCGATGGTTTTGTAATTTTGTCTCGATTTGTCCTCTGACGTGCATGATTCAATATATAAATAGTGTAAAATTACTATTTGAAATTCATAGTATTTCAATAGAATTTTATTCATATAAAGCGTCATCGACATTCGCCATATGATATGAGAAAATTAAGATTATAATTTAATATGGATGGGGAGGACAAGATAGTGACGGTCGTACTATTTGATGTGGATGGTGTTTTTCTGAGTGAGGAAAGATGTTTTGATGTATCTGCACTGGCAGTGCATGAGCTTCTGTATAGTCCGAGATATTTGAATCTGGATACATATCAGTTCCGCACCGATTACAGCGATAAGGAAATAAATGAAATAAGAGCTGAAACATTCAGCAATGATGAGGTGCTCGACCGGTTCAAACAGATGGGTTTGAATTCAAACTGGGATATGCTTTTTGTTACATTTTCAATTGTATATATCGAGTTGATGAAAGATGCAAAGCTCAATGTTGAAAATGTGGATATCGCTGACATTCATAGTGTCGGAGAAATGCTTGGCCTGCAGAAGGCGAACTATGCCAAAGTCGTCGATTTCCTGAAAGCGGACGACTATACTAAAGATACCATCTATGATGCACTCATGGCGTATGCCAGAAGGAACCTTGGCATCGAGGACGCTCAAGCGTTTGAGATGTCAGGACCGATATGGAGAATAGGGCAGTACAAATACCAGGAATGGTACCTGGGCAGCAGAGATGTAAAGACATCCACAGGTATTGAACCTGAGGAGGCGGACAAGCCGGGTTTTATTCATGATGAAGAGTGGATTGTGGACCCCGAGGATATCAGAGGCATGCTGAACCGGCTGCTTGAGGCGGGTGTTGAAATTGGTGTTGCTACCGGCCGGCCGAGACAGGAGACGCTCATCCCTTTCCAGCAGGAAAGACTGACGGATATATTCCGTGATAATAGGATATCCACCGCTTCCGAGGTGCTTGCTGCTGAAGCAGTGGATGAGGTGGAAGTCTCGCTTGCGAAACCCCATCCATACAGCTATCTCTGGAGCCTGTATGCTCATGATGTCAATCGCTTCAAAGATGCAGTGGATCAGAACAACATATCGGACGATCTGATATTCATCATAGGAGATTCTGTAGCCGACTACTATTGTGCAGAGTCGATCGGATCGGAGTTCATCGCAACACTGACAGGATTGACTGGGCATGCAATCATTCCAAGGTTCGAAGCTCTGGGCGTGGAGCACATGGTCGACACTGTCCTTGGAGTGGAAGAGATCATATTAAAAAGCCATCACTCTTGAAGTGATGGCTTTTTTGCATCATGAAAGATTGACCTGTTTGACCCGGTGGAAGCCCTCGATTTTTATCAGTTCTTCCAATGCTTCTTTGCCTACAGTCTGGTCGAGCCTCAAGGAAAGCATCGCTTCGCCGCCTTCATCTCTTCGTCCGAGCTGCATGGATGCGATGTTGATGCTGTACTTGCCCAGTGTATATCCCATCTCCCCGATGATTCCGGGACGGTCGACATGATTGATGAAGAGCAGATGCTTCGTCGGTTTGATATCAACCTGGAATCCGTTTATTTTTACAATCCGCTCACCGTAGCCGTTCAAGACGCTTGCACCAACAGTCAGTGTTTCGTCATTATTGATCAGTTCCGCTTCCAGATAATTATTATAGCCGTGTGTCTTGCCTTGCTTTTCCACCTTGTACGTTACGCCCTGCTCCTGCAGCAGGTATAGGGCGTTGATGATATTGACGTTTTCCCCGAGGTGCGGCCTCAGCATGTTTGCCACGAACGAGCGTGTCAGAATGCTGGTGTCATCGAGTGCGAGTTCTCCGTGATACTTGAGCTTGATCTCGGATGGTGGCCGGTTCATCAGCTGGATCGCCACCTTGCCCATGTGGGTTGCAATATTGATATAGGGCTTAAGTTCTTCATTGATGTTTTCATTCATCCTCGGGGCATTTACAGCATGAATGATTACATTGTTTTCAAGTATATCGATTATTTCCCGGGAAACGCTGACTGCCACTTTTTCCTGTGCCTCAATAGTCGATGCGCCAAGGTGTGGTGTAACAACAATCTGGGGATGGCCGAGAAGTTTCTGATTGGTCGGAGGTTCATTTTCAAACACATCGAGCGCAGCGCCACCGATCTTGCCTGCATCCAGTGCTTCAAGCAGTGCTGATTCCTCAATGATGCCACCACGTGCGACATTGACAATTTTGAGTCCCGGTTTTGCCTTATCGAAAAATTCCTTGCCCACAATGCCTTTTGTCTGTGGAGTCAGTGGTGTGTGAACAGTTACAAAGTCCGCATTCCTGGCAATTTCATCAATTTCCATTTTTACTATGTCCGCCTCCTGAGCTTTTTCATCAGAAAGGTAGGGGTCGAAAGCGACGATTCTCATACCGAAACTCCGGGCGCGGCGTGCAACACCGAAGCCGATTTTACCGACGCCGATGATGCCGAGTGTCTTTCCGTACATCTCTGTCCCTTTGTAGGCTTTACGATCCCATACACCTTCCGACAGCTGCTTGTGGGCTGCAGGTATCTGGCGTGTGAGTGCCAGCATCATTGCCAGCGTATGCTCGGTGGCGGAAATCGTGTTGCCATCCGGTGCATTGATTACAATGACGCCATACTTTGTCGCAGCATCGATGTCGATATTGTCGACACCAACGCCTGCGCGTGCAATGACTTTAAGTGGCCGTGCACGCTGGATGATTTCCTCGGTGATGGTCGTCTGGCTTCTGACAATCAGTGCATGATAGTCCCCTACAATTTCCAGAACTTCCGCTTCCGTCAGGCCTGTATTGATATCCACCTCATAGTTCGGATGATTGAGCAGTTCCCTGATGCCATCTTCACTGATCGGATCCAGAACAAGTACTTTGAATTTATTCATAATATGCCTCCTGTGCAGCAGCCAGTGCTTTGCCATAGTACTGCTGATTGCGATAGTCGCTTAAAATTGCCTCGAGCGCTGCAAGAACGGTCAGCATGTCCTTTGGGAACATGTAGCCCATGTGTCCAATGCGTAGTATCTGCCCTTTGAGATGCTTCTGTCCGCCGGCAATGGTGATGCCATGCTTTTTCTTCAGTGCATCTTTAATATGTGCAAGTTCTGCTTCATCGGATCTGAAAGCCGTGACGGTCGGGGAGGCGTATGCATCATCCACAAAGAGCTCGAGGTCCAATGCTTCGAGTCCGGCTCGGAGCATGTTGCGCATGCTCAAGTGGCGTTCAAATACTTTCTCCACCCCTTCCGCCTTGTAGAGTGACAGCACTTGCGCCAGCCCCTGTATGAGGGAGACGGCCGGAGTGAAAGGTGTGGAGTGTGCTTCAAGTGCGTCGAAGTACTTGTTGATATCCAGATAGAATCTTGAAAGTGGGTTGTTGGCGGCACGTGTACGTGCTGTTTCATTCATTGCTACGAAAGCAAGTCCTGGCGGCAGCATGAGCGCCTTCTGACTGCCTGTCACCAGGCAGTCGATGGCGTCCGCCTCCATGTCGAACTGCATGCCGCCGACCGCACTGACACCATCCACTACGAACAAGGTATCCGGACTGTAGCTTTTTACCAGCTGCCCCAGTTCATTTATCGGATGGACTACGGCTGTAGAAGTTTCACAGGCTTGGGAGAATACTGCTTTGATATCCGCTTTGCCGGTGAGGAAAGCTTTGAAATCTTCAATATCCAATCCTTCGCCCCACGGCACTTCATACGTATGTACTTCATATGGATATGTTTTTGCGATACTTCTGAAACGGTCACCGAATGCGCCGCTGACAATGATGACAATGGCATCTTCCGGCTCAATCAGGTTGATCATTGAAGCTTCCAGTGCACTGGTTCCACTGGAGGTGAGGATGGCAACGGAATGGTCCGTTCCGAACAGGGTTCTGATATTGGATTGTACATCTTCCATCAGGGAAGTGAAGTCGGAAGAGCGGTGCCCGATCATCCCGGCGGACATGGCGTGTGTCACTTGCGGGGGAATTGGCGTAGGTCCAGGTGTAAGCAGCAGATTAGGTTCCATTTGTATCGGCCTCCATTGAATAGATGTACACTATAATATCAGTTTTTTCTGTATTTTCCATAAACACACGGAAAAAATATCGGTTAAGTTGTAAAATTACAATTTAAAGCGTTTCCATCAGTTATCTTTGCCTTCCATCAATATTTCATCAACGCGCCTATGTGCTTCCTGGTAACGGTCCCTGTAGGATGTACCATCCAGAGTATGGGTGATATGAAGCAGGTTCTGCTCTTCCAGCTCTGCCATGATCATCTGGTGTACGGTATTCTGGTAGTCGGTATTTGCGACTGTTTCATCAAGGGGTGCTTCGGGGGGGAGCACCAGGATCAGCGACCAGTTCTGCAGATGGATATAATAGTCGAAGACCGATTTGAGCCGGTTGAATTCTTCCCCATCGGCATACATTTTCATGCTGACCTTGGTAGTCATGACATCCGTATCGGCGAAGAAGACTTTTCGTGTACCGGGTGAGTGGATGTGATGCCTGTTGTTCTCAAACTGGCCGATGCCTATGGCGTGGAAGTCCCTTACATCCAGCTCGTCTTCTGCAATGCGCTGCTCCTTGCAGTAGGTTTTTGCGTACTCTGTGGAATAGCTGGTGGAATAGCGTCTGGCGAGATCCTGGACCATCGATGTCCGGCCCGTCCCCGGGGCACCGATGACCAGAACGTTCTGAACAAAGAACCTTCTGAAGGGCCGCATGACATAATCCCAGTTGAGTATGGGGGATTCTCGGATGCTCGTACCGCTGATACCGAGTATTTTGCGATCCACCATGGTGACTTTTGTCTCGATGTCCGGATATACTCTGGAGAAGAAATACTGCAATGGTTCAATGTATTCCTCCTCTCCGACATAGAACGTCAATGCTCCGACTTCAAAAGGAAGCGTATCCTTTTCATGCATGATTGTTTCTGAAAGCATTTCGAGCCATGGTTCCCAACCATGTGGATATCTTGGAATGTGTGTTTCGTCGAGCTTCAGGACGGTCACATTGTCGTCCGGACCAAGCAGCTGGCGCATCGCCTTGACCCGGTTGTCCAAAATCATGCCATAGTTGCTCCCACGATCCCCCGCATATCCGCTGACAATGACGAACGCATGCCTATTTTCCCGTTTCGCACGGATGACCTGCTCAAAATGACCAACGTGACAAGGTGCAAATGTGCCGAAGTAAATACCTAGATCTCTCACAGTGCAATCTCCTAACGATTTAAGTGTTAAACCAGTTATATCAGTATAGAAGCGGTTTATCAAATCCGGTTGCATGACATGGGCAACTATCAGCCGGATATATGCTACAATCAGATGGTATAAAATGAAAAGTCGAGGTATGTACCGAATGATAAGATGGATGAATATATTCAAAGGTTTTCTGATGGGCATCTGTGAACTGATTCCTGGTGTCAGCAGCGGAACGATGGCGCTGCTGCTCGGCATCTATGACGAGTTTCTCGGAGCCATCAGCAGAATCGTAACAAAACACTACAAAAAGGCAATCCTTTTCCTGCTGCCACTGGTCATTGGCATGGGCATTGCCATTCTGACACTCACGTCGCTGATAGAATACCTGCTTGATCATCATACAGTCCCTACCCACTGGTTCTTTATCGGGCTGGTGCTTGGTGTGGTCCCTATGATGCTCAGAGTTTCCGACTATAGAGTGGAATTTCGCACCCCGCATTACATACTGGTGCTTCTCGCAGTCACCATGCTCTTTGCACTCGGCCTGGTCAGAGGAAATGAGACCCCGCCTGAGGATCTGGTAGTCACACTGCCGCTTCTCGGCAAGATGTTCTTCAGCGGCATCCTTGCTTCGATGACCATGCTGCTGCCTGGCATATCAGGCTCTCTTGTACTGCTGATACTCGGTTCCTACAGCATTGTCATCTATTCCGTGAATCAGCTCAAAGCTTTCAATCTGGAAATACTGCCTGTGCTGATCGCTGTCGGTGCCGGCATCGTCCTTGGACTGCTTCTGGCCAGCCGGATCATCCAGTACATGCTTGTGCACTATACGTACCTGACCTATGCGCTCATACTGGGTCTGGTAATCGGCTCCGTGTTTGCCATCTACCCAGGTCTGCCGGAAACGGTCCTGTCCTGGTTCTTTACGGCAGTGGCTGCGATTGCCGGGTTTATCATCAGCTGGTTCATGGGTAAACGGAATAAAGAGACAATATGAATCGAGGTGAGTATATGGAGCGCCACCCACTGATCATGGCCTATCATCAATATGTAGAATCGACAATCGATTACCGTGTCGCTGTACTGGGCCAGGTGGATGCAGGCAAGAGTGCCCTGGTGAACAGGCTTGCAGATGCAGATTCCCATATATCGGCCCAGACCGATGCCACACGTACAGTAACTGAGCACCCTTATGGCGCACGGGGCAGAATACTTGATTTTCCGGGTGTTGGCACAACTGAATATTCACCAAAACAGTACAGGAAGCTGATTGCGAAAACGGATATCAAGCATGTACTGTATGTCTTTTCCTCAAAAATCCGCGATGCGGATGAGGCGACCATCAGGTACCTTGCGAAGAAAGGAATCCATATCACTTTCGTCTATAACAAAAGTGATACGCTTGTCGATGTTTCAGGGAAAAGGTCACAGGAAATCCTGATGAATGACAAGGATACTGAGTTGCATGTCACTTTCAAGAAGCAGATTGACCAGCCGCTCCACTACTATTTTACAAGTGTCAAAGAGGGCGCGGGCATTGCGGAGCTGCGCGCACAGCTCGACCGCATTTTTGAAAAAAAGGATGCACGCTTTGAAGAAAGGGTGCAAAGCGCACAGTTTATTGAAAAATTTCTTACGAAAAAGATGAATGGACTCGCAACGAGGCTGCTTTCACCAGGCTTCAAGGACATCATCCTGAGTCGTGCCTACCGGTCCATCGAGGAGATGACGGAATCGCATTACCAGGTGACAGCACAAGACGGTGTCGAAATCGGTCAGGAGATTCCGAGAGCAGCAACATACATCAACCGGGTGAAAAACACGGACAAGGATATGAAGAACCCCAGAGACTACATCAATCATCTTGCCTCGGTATTCAGTGCCATCTTCAAGATGCGCAAACTGAATGTAGTCACTTTCATCGCCTCATCACTTGGAGAAATCGGGATAAAGAATATCTATCCTGTGATGAAAGGGACATTTGAATACGTTGGGGATATGAATGATTTTGCTCGTGAAGTCATCAAACATCATCGATGACAGGAGCGTTTCAGCTCAGCAGCTGAAACGCTTTTTTTCATGCTCGGCCGCCCCTTTGGGTAGAAGGGCCCAGGAACCGTTTCTACTTCTTCCATGAATGCAATAAAAATTTTATGCAATCGTTTGCAAAAAAGTGTTGACTTCAAATTATTTCGAATATAGAATCATATCTATAAGCGAATGACAACGCTTACATAAAAAGGGGGATGTATGAATGGAGAAATTCAAGTGGAGTTACGCTTTTCTTTTCACATTGATTCTGATGCTCGGCGCATGCGGCAACAGTGGCGATGCAGGGGGCGCAGTTTCCGATGAGACCGAGGAAGGTGGAAGCGAAGGAGAATCAGTGACCATTGACCTTTACCAGTTCAAAGTGGAGTTCAGAGATCAGTTTGAGAGTCTGGTCGCACAATATGAAGAAGAGAACCCCAATGTATCCATCAACGTGGAAACTGTCGGCGGTGGTAATGACTATGGTGCGACTCTGAAATCAAAGATTGCATCTGGTGAGGAACCTGATATTTTCAACATAGGCGGTCCGCAGGACTATGCAGACCACCAGGATCGTATCGCACCTATAGAAGATTCCGAAGCTGCAGACGCAGCGCTTGACGGCACACTCGAATCAGTGACTGTTGACGATCAGGTCTATGGTCTGCCATATAACCTTGAAGGCTATGGGCTGATATACAATAAGTCCATCTTCGAAGAGGCAGGTATCAACCCGGACGACCTGACAACAATGGAAGATCTGCAGGCGGCAGTTGAGACGCTTGATGGCATGAAGGAAGAGCTTGGACTAGAAGCTGTCTTTGCATTCCCGGGCAAGGAGAGATGGGTTTATGGAAACCACTCCAGCAGTTCTTTCCTCGCACCTGAGTTCAACAATAGCGTCCAGGAAACTTTTGAATCGGACACAGTAGAGTTTGAACTTTCCGAAGAGCTTAAAAACTATATTGATATGCAGGTTGAATATTCCGAGCAGCCTGTGCTGAGTCTCGACTATTCACAGCAGGTGGAAGCACTCTACTCCATGGAGAAAGTGGCGATGATCCAGCAGGGTAACTGGGCATATCCATCCATCGAACAGATCGCACCTGAAGTTGCGGAAAACTCAGGCATCATTCCGATTCCTGTAGCAGGAGAATCCAAAATGCCGGTCGGTGTACCACAGTACTGGGTCGTGAACTCCGGTGCTGAAGAAAATGTACAGGAAGCAGCAGTCGACTTCCTGGACTGGATGTATACTTCTGATGCAGGCAAGGAAGCAGTAATCAACGACTTCAACTTCATTCCGGCATATGAGGGCTATGATGCAAGCCAGATTACAGATCCGCTGTCCCAGGAGATATACCAGTATTCTGAAGAAGGCAATACAAGCGGCTGGGTATTCCTCGGCTATCCAACCGGCTTCTCTGAAGAAACATTCGGAAATAATGTGCAGCAGTACATCTCCGGAGACATTACATGGGAAGAAGTCGTGGAAAACTCCAAAGCATACTGGGAAGAGAATAGATAATAGGGATGATAATGGAGCAATCGCATTGCTCCATTATTTCTTAAATGAGGTGTTAATATGAAGACCAAAAATATCATGTACTGGGTATTCATCGCCCCAGTGCTGGCTGCGCTTTTGATTGTTGTAGTCGTCCCATTCGTCTGGGGAATCTACTATTCCTTGACCGAATGGTCCGGGGATATGGCACAGACGCCGGTATTCACAGGTTTCGGCAACTACGTGAGTTTGTTTTCCGACCCGACATTTCTCGGGGCACTCTGGTTCACTTTCAAATACGCCATTGTTACAGTAATCATCATAAACGTCGTCGGCTTTTCGCTGGCTCTGATTGTGACCAGCTACATAAAGTCGAAGAACTTCCTGAGAACTGTCTTTTTCATGCCGAACCTCATTGGTGGTCTGATACTCGGTTTTGTCTGGCAGTTCATCTTTACGGACATTTTCAATACTATAGGCGAGGCACTCGGGGTTGAGATGCTGGAAGGGTGGCTGGCAACTCCGGCGACGGGCTTCTGGGGACTTGTGATCCTGCATGTGTGGCAGATGGCCGGATATATCATGATCATCTATATCGCCTATCTGCAGAGCATACCTGATGAACTCCTTGAGGCAGCGGATATGGACGGAGCAAGTTATATGCAGAAATTGAAGAATGTCGTAATGCCGCTGGTGGCTCCTGCGTTTACAGTAAGCATGTTCCTGACGCTGTCCGGTGCATTCAAGATATACGACCAGAACCTTTCTCTTACAGGAGGCGGACCTGGAGGTACGACGAAAATGATTGCGATGGATATCGTAGATACGGCATTTGCCATGAACACCATGGGGCTTGCCCAGGCCAAGGCCGTCATATTCTTCATCATTGTTGCCCTCCTCAGTCTCACGCAGGTCTATTATAATAAGAAAAAAGAGGTGGAGCTGTAATGAAGAAGAAAAAGACGACCGGTCGTGTTGTTCTCGAAATCATCGGTATCCTGCTCGCACTTCTGTGGCTCTCCCCTTTCTATATTATGCTGGCCAATGCCTTCAAAACGAAAAGGGAGTTGTTTGAAAACACACTTGCACCGCCGAGCGAACCTATTGTACAGAACTTTGTGGAGGCCTTTAATGAGCTTGATTTTCTTAGAACATTCTTCAATTCGTTCCTGATCACTTCACTCAGCATCATCTGCATCGTATTCTTTTCGGCTATGGCAGCCTATGCGCTATCAAGAAACAAGAGCAAAGTCAGTGGAGTGATCTTCTTCCTTTTTGTAGCAAGCATGCTGATACCATTCCAGTCGGTGATGATTCCGCTGGTCAAGATTTTCAGTGAGCTTCAGAGTCTGAACAAGTGGGGTCTGATCTTCATGTATATCGGCTTCGGCTCGGGGCTTTCACTTTTCCTCTATCATGGTGCACTGAAAAACATACCGATTTCTCTCGATGAAGCGGCGAAGATCGACGGGGCAACCAAATGGCAGACTTTCTGGCATGTCATCTTCCCACTTTTGAGACCGATCGGCATCACAGTGGCAATCCTGAATGTCATCTGGATATGGAACGATTTCCTACTGCCGAGTCTGGTGCTTGGACAGGGGGATGAAACAATCCCGCTCAAACTGTTCCTATTCTTCGGACAGTACACAAAGCAGTGGACACTTGCACTTGCAGGTCTGACGATATCCATCATCCCCGTCATCATCGGCTACTTTATTGCTCAGAAGCATATCATCAAAGGGGTATCGGATGGCGCAGTGAAGTAGCCGGGAGGGTTATTTTAAAATGGTGACGATAAAAGATGTAGCGAAGATTGCAGGGGTTTCTCCTTCCACTGTTTCCAGAGTGATGAAGGATCATGATGGCATCAGCAGTACTACAAAAAAGAGAGTCAGAAGAATAATGGAGGAGGTCGGGTACGCGCCCAATATTTCGGCGCGGAACCTGGTGACGAACCAGGCGAATACAATCGGTCTGGTCATCAAAAGTGGTATGCATGAGGTGAACCTCAATCCATTCTATTCTGAAGTGAATCTTGGAGTTTCCGAAACGTGCAAGGAAAACGGCTTCTCCACGCTCACTACTTCTGCAGCAGACGATGTGAACCTGCTGGCGGAAGTGAAAGAACTGATCAGTTCCAGACAGGTCGACGGTTTCATCCTTCTTTATTCCAAAGCAGACGATCCGATAGCGGATTTCCTTCATGCAGCACGTTTTCCCTACGTGGTCATAGGGAAAAATATATTTAAAAACTGTGAAGCAGCCTATGTGGATAATGATAATGTACAGGCGGCATTTGCAATCACTGAATTATTGCTCAAAAAAGGGTATAGTGAAATTGTAATGGTTGTCGATAATGATATTTTCGCAGTTGCGAAGGACAGGATAAAAGGATTTGAAATAGCTATGGATGCATCTGCTCTGCCCGGAACGGGCAGTGTAATCAAATGTGAAAATGAAGACGGTTCAATCCGACGCATGCTGGACTCTCTTTTCAGCAGCAGCCGGCCGCACGCCCTGCTGACTTTGGATGGGGTGCTGAACTCCAGAATCATTTCCCATCTCTATCAGTTGGGAATCCGCATTCCGGAAGATGTTGCGACCGCAACTTTCAGTGATTCGCTGCTGACCAAGCTTGCTTCTCCTCCTCAGACAACAGTGGATATTTTTCCGCAGGAGCTGGGCAGGGAAGCGGGCAAGGAGATCATCACACTGGTAAGGAATCCGGACAGGCCGAAGAAGGACATCACAGTGCCGACACGCATCATAGAGCGGCAATCCACACATAAGGAGGAAGATGAATGAAAGTGACGGTTTGGAACGAATACAGACACGAGAAGGAAAATGAAGAGGTAGGCAATATATATCCGGAAGGCATCCACGCCCAGATTGCAAGCTTCCTCGAGGGGCATGAAGTGACGACTGCGACACTCGACGAGCCTGAGCATGGTCTGACCGACGAAGTGCTGGATGATACGGATGTGCTCATCTGGTGGGGCCATAAGGCCCATGATGAAGTATCTGATGAGATCGCCGAGAAGGTACAGCAGCGTGTATGGGATGGCATGGGACTGGTCGTTCTCCATTCCGCACACTTTTCAAAACCATTCAAACTGCTCATGGGGACGTCATGCGATCTCAAGTGGCGCGAGGCACAGGAGAAGGAGCGTCTGTGGGTCGTGGATCCAACACATCCGATTGTGGACGGACTCGGAGAATATTTCGAGCTGCCGCAGGAAGAGATGTACGGCGAGCACTTCGATATCCCGGTTCCGGATGAACTGATCATGCTCAGCTGGTTCGAAGGCGGCGAAGTCTTCAGAAGTGCATGTACATTCAAGCGTGGAAACGGCAAGATCTTCTACTTCCGCCCGGGACATGAAACCCATCCGACATACTACGATGCAAACGTCCAGACAGTCATCAGAAATGGTGTCGACTGGGTAGGCAGTGGCCGCGGCAAGAAGCATTTCTACGGAAACCACGAACCATTGGAACAGATAAAGGAGAAATCATAATGATCAAGGTTGGTATTATCGGATGCGGCAGCATTGGAGTCAAACGTCATATTGCCGAATATAGCAAACTCGAAAATGTGGAACTGGTCGCATTCTGCGATCTGGTGAAAGAACGCGCTGAAGCCCAGCAGGAAATCTACGGGGGAAAAGTCTACGAGGATTACACCGAGCTGTTGGCTGATGAGTCCGTAGAAGCAGTCAGTGTCTGTACACCGAACTATAAGCATGCAGAAATTTCAATTGCAGCGCTTGAAGCGGGCAAGCATGTACTGTGCGAGAAACCGATGGGTATCACTCTGGACGAGATGGACCGTATGATCGAGGCCGAAAAGAAATCAGGCAAGCAGCTGATGGTCGGCCATAACCAGCGGCTGATCAAGGAGCATCAGGTGGCACGTGACTATATAGCCGAAGGCAGACTCGGTAGAATCTACTCTTTCCGAACAGCTTTTGGTCATGGTGGCCCGGAAGGCTGGAGTGTCGACGGGAAGGACAGCTGGTTCTTCAAAAAAGATCAGGCAGTAATGGGTGCCATGGGTGATCTCGGTGTGCACAAGGCGGACCTGATCCGTTACATTCTCGATGAAGAGGTCGTCGATGTCGGCGGGTTCATTTCAAAGGAAGCAAAGGAATTCTCCGATGTGGATGATAATGCGGTATGCATCCTGCGTACAGAGTCGAATGTAATTGGTACGCTGCAGGCGAGCTGGGCGTTCTACGGGGAAGAGGACAATTCGACGGTCATATATGGCGACAAGGGTGTGCTCAATCTTCTCGATGACCCGGAACATTCGTTTATTTTCACCAGCAGTACAGGAGAAGTGGTCCGCGAAAACTATGGCGGCATCCAGACGAATGACGACGAAGGGCAGAGCAAGAAATCCTTTGTTATGGAAGCGTTCATCGATGCGCTTGTCAAAGACGAGCGTGTCCCTGTAACGGCGGAGGACGCAAAAAAATCCGTCGAAATCATACTGAATGCTTTCGAATCGGATAGAACAAATAAGATCATTACTGAAGAATAGGTGTTGCAAATGTCCAAAATCAGACTAGGTTTCATAGGTGTCGGTGGAATAGCGACCGGTCGCCATATCCCCACTTTCAGAACTTTTGACGAAGTGGAGATCATGGCGGTCCAGGACATCAATCAGGAGCGCGCGATGAAGGTGGCCAATGAACTTGGCATCCCTGAAGTGTTTTCCGAAATTGAAGATATGTATCCCTACGTGGATGCGGTGGTTGTCTCCACGCCGAACAAATATCACGCCCCCATCGCCATTGATGCCATGAACCACGGCAAGCATGTGCTTTGCGAGAAGCCGATGGCGATGACGACAGAGGAATGCAACGCGATGATTGAAGCCGAAGAGGAGAATGGTGTGAAACTGCACATCGCCTATCACTACCGCTTCATGAAGGAAGCGATTGCGGCCAAAAAAGTGATTGAACGTGGAACAATCGGTGAACCATTGGTTGTTCGGGTCAAGGGGCTCAGGCGCCGAAAAGTACCCGGCTGGGGTGTGTTCATCAATCAGGAGCTTCAAGGTGGTGGTGCGCTGATCGATTATGGATGCCACCTGCTCGATCTGGCAATGTATCTGATGGGTGAAGTAAAACCGGTGGAAGTATCGAGCGCGACGTACAACCATCTCAGCCGTTCGAATACAGTCAACGAATGGGGCCAGTTCAATCGTGATGCATTCGAAGTGGAGGACCATGTCAGTGCATTCATCCGCTTCAATAATGGGGCGTCCATGCTGTTTGAAACAAGCTGGGCGGCAAATATCCCGGAAGATGAAAATCATATCAGTATTTCAGGCGCAAAAGCGGGTCTCGATGTATTTGATATGAAGGTCAACCAGGCGGATGAGGATCTTATGACGACAATGCGCATCGACTATATAAAAGTGGACGAGACCTACAGCCGGCTGCAGGCTGAGAACTTCATTTCCGCCATCAAGTACAATACACCGCTGACAGTGAAGTCCACGGAGGCAAAAGAAGTATCAAAAATAATCGAAGCAATCTACTTGAGCTCGAAGGAACAGCGCAGTATCAGACTTTAGGAGGCAAATAGATGAAACTCGGAGTATTCAATCCATTATTCCAGAACATGGAACTCGAAGAAATGCTGGATTACGTCAAAGCATCCGGTCTGGATGGAGTCGAAATCGGCACAGGTGTCTATCCTGGCAGCAGGCACTGTAATCTTGATGAACTGCTTGAATCGGAAACGGCAAGACACGCATATATTGATAAGTTCGCATCTCGTGGCCTGATCATCAGTGCCTTCAGCTGTCACGGCAATCCGATTTCCCCGGACCCGTCCCTGCGTGAGGAATCGGACACGGTTTTGCGTAAAACGATTGAACTCGCCGATCTTCTGGATGTACCGGTCGTCAATACGTTCAGTGGTACACCAGCAGGCAACGCGACCGATACAGCCGTCAACTGGCCGGTGACACCATGGCCTGAGGAATACTCCCAGATCAAGGAATGGCAGTGGGAAAACAGGCTCATTCCATACTGGAAGGATATCGCAGATGTGGCGAAAGCACACGATGTCAAAATCGGCCTGGAACTTCATGGCGGTTTCCTTATCCATTCTCCACATACAATGCTGGAATTGAGAAAAGCGACAAATGAATATATCGGTGCAAATCTTGATCCGAGCCACTTGTGGTGGCAGGGCATTGATCCTGTAGCGGCAATAAAAATTCTGGGACGTGAAAATGCCATTCATCATTTCCACGCCAAAGATACTTATATCGACACCGATAATCTGAATATGCATGGATATCTGGATATGAATCCATACGGCAATATCAGAGACAGAAGCTGGACATTCAGAAGTGTAGGGCTCGGGCATGGCATCGAGGAGTGGGCGAACATGATGAGTGCGCTCAGAACCTACGATTACGACTATGTTGTATCCATTGAACATGAAGATGGACTGATGTCCATCGAAGAGGGCTTCCAGACTGCTGTAAAGACTTTGCAGAATGTTATAATCAGAGAAAAGCCGACTGATATGTGGTGGGCTTAAAGGAGTGAGTGGGGATGGCAGAATTAAAGCTTGAACATATAAAGAAGAAATATGATAACGGTCCGACAGTTGTACATGACTTCAATCTTGAAATCCATGATGGTGAATTCATCGTGCTGGTCGGCCCCTCCGGGTGCGGCAAGTCGACGACGCTGCGGATGATTGCAGGACTTGAGGAGATTACAGATGGTGCTTTCTATATCGATGACAAGAAGATGAATGATGTGGAGCCGAAGAACAGGGACATCGCTATGGTATTCCAGAACTATGCACTCTATCCGCATATGAGTGTATATGACAACATGGCATTTGGTCTGAAGCTGCGGAAGACGCCAAAACGGGAAATAAAACAGCGTGTTGAAAACGCAGCGGAAATTCTGGGGCTGACAGACTTTCTGAACCGTAAGCCGAAAGCGCTATCCGGTGGCCAGCGGCAGCGTGTGGCACTTGGCCGTGCCATCGTCAGGGATGCAGGCGTCTTTCTTATGGATGAGCCGCTGTCGAACCTGGATGCCAAATTGAGGGTCCAGATGCGTGCGGAAATTACCAAGCTGCACAAGCGTCTGAAAACCACGACGGTCTACGTTACGCATGACCAGACGGAAGCACTGACCATGGCGACACGCATTGTCATACTCAACAAGGGTGATATAATGCAGGTCGGTACACCGAAGGAAGTCTATGATTTTCCTGAGAATGTTTTCGTTGCCCAGTTCATCGGTGCACCTGCGATGAATGTTTTTAATGGAGAAATCAAAAATGGAGAACTGGTCATTGGCGATTCCACTATGAAAATTCCTGAAGCAAAACGTCGGATGCTGATCAACCAGGGCTATGACAATCAGCCGATCAAATTCGGCATCCGTCCCGAAGACGTTCGGGAAGAAGCCGTTTTTGTCGAGTCGGAACTCGCTTCAGCATTCAATGCAGAGGTGAAAGTAAGTGAACTGCTCGGTTCCGAAATCATGCTGTATTCCGAGCTTGAAGGGCAGGAATTCATTTCCCGGGTGGATGCACGGAACCAGCTGGATCCGGGAGACGTCATAAAATTTGCATTCGATATGAACAAAGGGCATTTCTTCGACAGCGAAACGGAAAAGCGGATCGTCACAAGAGAAGAGCGCATGCGAGAACAGGAAAGACTCGAGCAGGATGCACCAGACGTCATCAAATCATAGAGCGAGCAGCCTGTCCCTATAGGGCAGGCTGCATTTTTTGGTTTTCGGTATTGTTGCATGGTATTATGATATAGTAAAAAAGAGGTGAACGGCATGGTGGAATTCGATCACATCATACATTATGTAAAACAGCTGGATACAGTGGAGGCGGAAGGTGTATTGCCCATCCATTCCGGAGGGCGGCACGAACGACTGGGTACGGAGAACCTGCTGTCGTATTTTGACCTGAGATACATCGAATATCTGGGCATCTATGACGAGGCGATCTTCAATCAGCATCTGCAGGAGTCGGTGGATTCATTTGCCAGAACCATTGATGTAATGGGGTATGAGGAGGGATTCATCCGCTATGCTCTTGCTACGGATGAAATTCACCAATTGGCGGATCGATATCGTGCACAGGGCTTCACACCGATTGGTCCAGTGGATATGGAGCGCAAAGCGGGGACGGAAACCATCCGCTGGAAGCTCCTCTATATTGAAGATGATTCGGAAATATTTCCGTTCTTCATCCAGTGGGAAGAATCCAAAATGCAGCGGCTGGCCCGGATCAGGCAGCTGAGAGGGGATCTTTTGAGCCCACAGATGAATATCCATCACGAAGTTCGGAGCAGAAAGGTATGGGAAGCCTTTTTTGATGTCATCGGCATATGGGAAGGCGAAGTTGATCCGCACACCACCATCACCCTTTCTGAAAATAAAACTCCATCCATCACTCTGGAAGTGGAAATGGATGGAGAGCCGGTCATATACAAAGGTGCTGTCTACAAGTTTATATAGACGATCAGAGCGAGTTGGATGAAGGCTGAAAGTGCTGTGATGACACTGAGAATGATCAGAGACTTTGAACCTCTGACGAGTATATAAGCTATGCTCAACATGATGGTGATGACGCTGAGGATTATTCTGACGCTCATCAGGGCAATAAGTTCACCGCTCTCATATTGTCCGAGCTGTATTATGCTGACGATATTGATAAGCAGAAGAAAGATCAAAATACCTTGTCTCATGATAGGACCACCTTTCATGAGACAATTATATCAGATTTTATTTGAATGGAGACCAATATGCTTAAATTGTTGAACCTGACAGAAGATGAACATGATCAATTTGTAGAGAGCCATCCGCATGGCGATCTGCTGCAGCTGACCGACTGGGCGGGATCCAAGCGTCTTACCGGTTGGTACTCGAGGCGTCTGGCGGTTGGTGATGATGGCGGGGAAGTGCTTGGCGTCGGGCTTCTGCTCTTCAAAAGGGTGCCAAGACTTCAACATACGCTATGCTACATATCGAGAGGATTCGTATGCGACTATAAGAATCGGGAACTAGTGGATTTCATGCTGGATGAAGCATTGCAGATTGCCAGGGATGAGAAGGCGTATGCCATCAAGATAGATCCGGATCTGCCTCTTGAAGCACATCCTGATACGATAGAATATCTCAAGTCGATCGGCTTCAGACATCGTGGTCTGAAAGATGGCATGAGCAAGGACAATATACAGCCTCGCCAGACAATGGTGGCTGCGATCGATAAAAGCGACGAGGACCTGCTTCAGAGTTATGATCGAAATAACCGGACCACAGTCCGCAATGCACTCCGCCGGGGTACGGAGGTCTATAGGGCGTCGCGTGGAGATCTGCCGACATTTGTCAAGCTCATGAAGGAGACCGGACAGCGGGATGGTTTCCTGACGAGGGACATCACCTACTTTGAATCTCTCTATGATAATCTCCATGATAACGGACATATGGAACTGTTTCTGGTGAAGCTGATTCCGGAGAAGGCTGCTGCAGCGATTGAAGAAGATCTGCAGAAGGTGCACAAAGAGCTGGCAAAGGCTGAGAAGAAGAAGGAAGGCACTAAAAAGGAGAATCAGCTCCGGGATATCGGCAACAGAAAGCAGAAGCTCGAAAAGCAGCAGCAGGAAACCGACGAGCTGAAGAAGGATCATCCTGAAGGTGTCATCCTGTCGGGCGCACTGCTTGCCCAGTCCGGACATAAGTCCTATTACCTGTACGGCGCCTCTTCTGACCTCTACAGGGAGTATCTTCCGAATCACCACATGCAGTATGAAATGATGAAATATGCGCGCGATAATGGCGCGAAGACATATGATTTCGGTGGTGTCAGTGCAGCGCCACCGAAAGACTCGCCGCATTTCGGGCTATGGCAGTTCAAGAAGATGTGGGGAACAGAAGTGAGCGAAAAGGTTGGAGAGTTCGACTATATCATCCATCGGCCATTGTATACATTGGCTGAAATGGGTGTGCCGATATTCCAAAAAGGCAAGGTGAAGCTCAACCAGACCTTGAAATCCATCAAAGACCGACGATAAGCCATGTATTATAAAAGAGGAGCTGGGACAAAAGTTTCGATCAGATGATGCATGTCATGAAATATAAATATAATCCGTACGTTCGACTCCTTGGGAAATAGCATCAGCGTAAGACTACAGGCTTACGCGATGCCCCAGGAAAGCTAGCGTACGGATTATTTGTGATGAAGATATTTATGTCCCAGCCCCTCTTTTTGACCGGCTATAGGAAATAGGGCCGTGTAATGATGATGAGCAGTATGAAGATCAGAGACATTATCGACATGAGCAGCAGCGTGATGGACAGTGCAAGATGGATATTGCTGTTTTCATAAAGGTTCGGTTCGGAGTTTGTTGCCCTCCAGCCCGCTGTAAGTGAAATCAGGCTCAGCAGCGCCCATACGTATATATTGAAGAATATGACACCATCATTGATGATGTAGTTTATAAAGAACATGATTTGCATGAGGATGAGCAGAATCAGTATGACGCGTCTCAAGTTTCCACCTCTTTCCCTGTTACTGCGTCAGCAGCATGATGATGAGGACGGCGGAGATCATGAGTGTGAAGGCGTGTATCATGAATAGACGCGAACGGTCCCCTTTAGCTTCCTTGAAGCCGGTGATTTCAACTGATAGGAACAGGCAGACGGCGAGTGCAAATACAAGTACGCCATCCGGGTTCTGGGCATTGAGGGCAGTGGCCGTCATTATCAGCATGAATGCGATACCGGCGATGAGCCTTAAAATATCGAGTGTCCGGTTTCTTACAAAAAGTATGGTTGCTGCCCCGATAACCAGATACAGAAGCAGCATAAGTATGGTCAGAATCATGAGAAATTCCTCCTTTTCCTGAAGTATTGGAAAATGAAGTAGGTGGACAGCAGCGTTGCAGCTGCTCCGAACAGGAAGGGCAGTCCCGAAGTCAGGACGAACAGTATATTGAAGACGACCGGTCCGAAAATTCTCCCCAGACTGTCCAGGGAGTATGTAGTGGCGGTCATGCGTCCCATTTCATCGCTGTGTGCCTCTTTGGTGATCTGGGAAGTGAGCAGCGTTTTGACGAGCGCATTTCCTGTCATGAGGAGAACGATGCACACCCCTGCGTATAGCAGACTCGACATGAACGGCAGCAGAATGAAGGCGGTCAAAGTCAGAATCTGGCCGGCAAGCATGACAGGATACTCCTGGCCATCTTTAAGACGGCCGATGAATCCACCCTGGACTGCAGCATTGAATATGCCACCTACTACAAACAGTGCGCCCATCTGGGCAGGTGTAATATCGATCCGATCGATGCCGAGCAGCTGGAATGTGCTTTCCATGCCACTCATGGTGAACATGACAAAGAACGTACAGATGAGCAGGATGCCGACGGGTTTCAGGAAGTACTCGCTTGGCAGTGTAATCTCCTTGCCGGCCCGATTCCCGGGACGATAGGTCTCCTTGATTTTGAACATGCTGAACAGCAGTGCACCGACGATGACAAGGGTGGTCATGTAGTATGCGAAGCTCAGACTGATCTGGGTGAGCAGGCCGCCTATCCCTGGTCCGAAAATGAAACCGAGACCGATGGACATTCCGATGAGTCCCATGAACCGTGTCCGCTCTTCCCGTGTGGTCAGATCGGCCACCATGCTGGTAGTTGCCGTGTAGAGTGCGCCCGAAGCGGCGCCCCCAATCAGCCGGCTCAGATAAAGTACCCACAGGACGTCGATGAACATGCCGAACAGGAGAAAGCTGAAGCTGAATGCCAATAGACCGTACAGCAGAATCGGACGACGTCCATAACGGTCGCTCAGTCTACCGAAGAAAGGTGCCGAGAGGAAGCTGGCAATGGAGTAGACAGCCAGCAGCCAGCCCATGTGCATTGTGGATACACCGAGCTCGGTAACAAGCTCCGGGATGACGGGGATGATCATGCTGAAGCCGAAATATATGAGAAATTGTATGATCATAATGAACAGGATCATTTTTTTCATGGTAGGCACTTCCTATTGATTATTTCTGATTTCCTTTTTTATCTGTGCAATCTCCGTCTCTATCTGAACAAGGCGCTCTTCCATTTTTGATGTACTGTTGCCGGTGGATTCCAGCTTTTCCAGATCGCCCTGAATCCGTATATACTCATTTTTAAGTTCCTCGAGTCTATAGTTCAAATCCATTACTTTCACCACCTTGAATTATAGTTGTATCATATCATAATGCAATTGATATTAGGGGAAACACTGATGACATTCTAACGATAATTGAAGTAGAATGATAGTGACTGGAGGGACTTGCATGCACACTTTTGAGATATATGAGGAATACTATGACTGGACATCGCTCGAGGGAAGTTCCGATGCACAGATCCACCTGCTTGAATATGGAGGCGAAGACCCGCCCAACATGTACCAGCCGAAGGAACCACTGGTGGCAAAATCCTATGGCGATGATCCAAGAAGGACCCGCAGGGAATACAAAAGACTGCTATGGATGGAAATGAATGGGGTGGGAGGTGTACCGAAACCGGTTACTTTATATGAGGAAAATGGAGCGTGGATGTTTTATCTGGCGCTTCCGGGTATTGATGCAGCAGCATTTCTGCAGCGGCAGCAGCCGGAAGTGATTATTTCCACCATGCGTCAGATCGGAAGATACTTGAGCTTCCTGCATAGGCAGAACATCGATAAATGCCCATTCATATATTCGGAAGATGATATCCATACAGATCCGGTCTTCACCCACGGAGACTTCACCCTTTCCAATGTCATTATCAATGAGAACTATATCACCGGCAGTGTGGATCTTGGAAATGTGGGCGTAAGAGACCGGTACTTCGATCTTGCAGCCATGACACTTGATATAAGAAATGTACTGGGCAACCAGTATGTGGGACACTTCCACGAAGGATACCGTATTAAGAATCACCTCGATGCAGGGAAGCTGGCCCAATTCATACAGGCTGTGGAAGTATAAAAAGGCGCGACCCGACGGGTCGCGCCTTTTTTCGGTCGCTCTCAGTTTTTACTACAGCAATCTATTCGCTTGTCCCTTCCTCCGAATCACTGCTCGGATTCTCTTCCACAACCTCATCTACTTCCGGCATTTCTGAAGTATCGTCACTTCCTCCTGAAGATTCCGTGGTTGCCTCTTCACTGGATTCAGCGGGCTCTTCCGTAGTTCCTTCCTCTGAGGTGCTGGTCGGGTTCTCTTCCACTACTTCGTCCACTTCAGGCATTTCGGATGTATCTTCGCTGCCGTCTGAAGATTCCGTGGTTGCCTCTTCACTGGATTCAGCAGGCTCTTCCGTAGTTCCTTCCTCTGAAGTGTTGACTGGATTCTCCTCTACAACTTCATCCGCTTCCGGCATCTCGGATGTGTCTTCGCTCACTTCACCCTCTCCACATGCGGTCATCGCAAGTGATGCCGAAAGGAGGATACCTGCCATCATATATTTATTTTTCATAGTTTTTCCTCCCGTTCATTATTCAATTATTATAATTTTCCCGCACGCTGAATGCTTCAAACGTTTCGGAAGTGTTCTCGAATGATATTGCGTTTTTCATCACATGGGCGTAAACTGATTTAGATAATAAAGTCGAGGAGGTGTCACATGTCGAGCAATGTAGCAAAACGCTGGCTGTTCTACGTAATAGGACTGATCATACTTGCACTTGGCATATCACTGACCATCAAAGGGCGGCTTCTCGGTCTGGGTTCATGGGACGTGCTGCACTATGGCCTGTGGCAGACCTTTGGTCTGACAATCGGAAGCTGGGCGATCATTGCCGGTGCCTCCATCGTTCTGGTCACTACTATCTTTACCCGCCGTCTTCCTAAAGCAGGAGTATACATCAATATGGTGGCGGTCGGACTGTTCATTGATGTATTCAACTGGCTTATCCCGGAATTTGAAGGCTGGTCCCAGCATATCATCGTTTTTGCAATCGGCCTTTTTGTCATGGCTTTTGGCGTCGCCTTCTATATCACTCCGAATCTTGGAGCCGGACCGCGGGATACACTGATGCTGCTGCTGGTTGAAAAGTTCGGATTGAAAATATCGATGGCAAGGAATATCATGGAGCTGGGTGCTGCTGTGGCAGGATTCCTGCTTGGCGGACCGGTATTCATCGGTACGCTCATCATCATTCTGTCTCTGGGTAAACTTATCGAAATATGGCTGCCCCTCACTCGCCGTCTGCTCGTCGGATTTCTCGGTGGGGAAGATAAGGAAATCATCAAGATAATATAGTATCAAACAAACTGATCAAAGAATGGAGTAGGTTATGAAAAAGTTTTTTGACTTCGAAGGAAATGGCACAAGCTACCGGCGTGAAATAATCGGGGGATTGACCACTTTCCTCTCCATGGCATACATACTCGCCGTCAACCCATCCATATTATCCCTGCAGGGTGTAGAAGGGATACCTGAAACGATGCGCATGGATATGGACGCAGTCTTTGTTGCCACAGCACTTGCAGCATTCATCGGCTGTCTGGTGATGGGGCTATATGCAAAATATCCGATTGCGCTTGCGCCGGGAATGGGTCTGAATGCGTTCTTCGCTTTCACCGTCATCCTGACAATGGGCATCCCTTGGCAGACTGCACTGACAGGCGTTCTATTTTCCGGAGTGATCTTTGCGCTGCTGACCATCAGTGGTGTGAGGGAGTACATCATCAACTCCATTCCGATGGAAATGAAAATGGCAGTCAGCGCCGGTATCGGCTTCTTCATCACGTTCGTAGGGCTGCAGGGTGCCGGCATCATTGTAACGGACGAATCGACGCTGGTCGGCCTTGGTGTGATTCACGATCCGACTGTACTTCTTGCTGTGGCAGGTCTGGTCATCACCGTCATCCTGATGGCAAGAAGAGTGCCGGGCGCGATATTCTTCGGTATGATCATCACTGCAATCATCGGTCTTATTTTCGGGCTTGTGCCGCTTCCTGAGAGCTTCATCGGTTCGGTTCCAAGCATAGAACCGACATTTGGTGCGGCATTCGAAGCATTTGCGAATCCAGCTGAAATATTCAATATCCAGTTTCTGATCGTTGTACTGACTTTCCTGTTTGTCGATTTCTTCGATACTGCAGGTACACTGGTCGGTGTAGCGAGCCAGGCGAATATGATCAAGGACAACAAGCTGCCGAGGGGCGGACGCGCACTGCTGTCCGACTCGATTGCAACAATCGCCGGTGCCATCTTCGGTACTTCGACGACAACGTCGTATGTCGAATCCACAGCGGGCGTGGCAGCAGGGGCAAGAACAGGCTTTGCAAGTGTCATCACCGGTGTACTGTTCCTTCTGGCCATCTTCCTGTCTCCACTCATCGTCACTTTCACTTCCGAAGTGACAGCACCTGCACTGATCATCGTCGGCGCACTCATGGTCTCAAATCTGTCCAAAGTGAGATGGGACCAGTTTGAAGTCGCAGTTCCGGCATTCCTGACCATGTTCATGATGCCGTTAACCTATAGTATCGCTACCGGCATCGCCATCGGTTTTGTCTTCTACCCCATCACCATGATCATGGCCGGCAGAAGAAAAGAGATTCATCCGATCATGTATGGTCTGTTTGTGATTTTCATACTTTATTTTATATTTATGACTGAATAGACATTGTAATTTGTAACTGAATACTGTATAATTGGGCAGCGTATTGGCAGTCCGGTTGAAAAAGAGTGAAAAAATCTTGAGTTATCTATTGATTTTTTCGCTCTTTTCGTGTAATATATCTAACGTTGGACTGAAATGGACGTGATATGTCCATGTTAAAGAACACACCGCCTTACATAAGAAGGCGCGCGTTTTCTGAATCGATGAAGCGAGAGGTTACTGACACGCCCGGCCGCTTTGCCATGGCAGCGTGCAAGAGAATTTTCGTGGAGAAGTCTATCAATCAATGATGACGACCAAAAGGAGGTTAAATAATGGCAAAACAAAAAATTCGTATTCGTTTGAAAGCGTACGACCACAGAGTGCTGGATCAGTCAGCAGAGAAGATTGTTGAAACAGCGAAGCGTTCGGGTGCAGATGTTTCCGGACCGATTCCACTTCCAACTGAGAAGACTGTATACACAATCATCCGTGCGGTACACAAGTACAAAGACTCCCGTGAGCAGTTTGAGCAGCGTACACACAAACGTCTTATCGACATTGCAAACCCTACACCGAAAACGGTAGATGCCCTGATGGGACTCAACCTGCCATCTGGTGTGGACATCGAAATCAAATTATAAAATATAGCAGGAGGTGCGACTTTCGATGACCAAAGGAATCTTAGGTAGAAAAGTGGGAATGACTCAAGTTTTCGGAGAAAACGGCGAGCTTATTCCAGTAACTGTAGTTGAAGCAGCAGGCAACGTAGTGCTGCAGAAGAAAACGGAAGAAACTGATGGGTACAGTGCAGTACAAATCGGTTTCGACGACAAGCGTGAGTTCTTCGCAGGTGCGAGAACAAACAAATATGCAAACAAGGCTGAAACTGGACATGCTAAAGCATCCGGCAAAGCTCCTAAGCGCTTCGTACGCGAATTCAAAAATCTCGCAGCAGATGAATTCGAAGTCGGTCAAGAAGTCACTGTAGATACATTTGCGGCAGGCGACTTGGTAGACGTGACAGCAACATCCAAAGGTAAAGGTTTCCAGGGTGCAATCAAGCGTCACAACCAGAGCCGCGGACCTATGTCCCACGGTTCCCGCTACCACAGAAGACCTGGTTCAATGGGACAGGGTGCCGACCCATCACGCGTATTCAAAGGCAAAGCATTGCCAGGACGCATGGGCGGAGAAACTGTTACACTGCAGAATCTTGAAATCGTCAAAGTGGACGCAGAACGCAACGTCATCCTTGTAAAAGGCAACGTACCTGGTCCACGTAAAGGATACGTAAAAATCGCAACAGCAATCAAAAAAGGTGTTAAATAAATAGTAATTTAGGAAGGGAGGATTTAACACAATGGCAAGCGTAGATGTATTAACTAAAGAAGGAAGCAAAGTTAATTCTATAGAACTCAACCAGGATATTTTCGGCATTGAGCCGAACCAACATGTGCTTTTTGAAGCAGTGAACCTGCAGCGTGCGTCACTTCGCCGCGGTACCCACTCAGTCAAGAACCGTTCCGCAGTCAGCGGTGGTGGTAAGAAACCATTCAGACAAAAAGGAACAGGTAATGCACGTCAAGGTACGATCCGTGCACCTCACTACCGTGGAGGTGGAGTAGTATTCGGCCCTACGCCAAGAAGCTACTCTTACAAAATGCCTAGAAAAATGCGTCGTCTGGCTCTTCGCTCAGCACTGTCCGCAAAAGTTAATGAAGAAGCATTGACTGTTGTTGACAGCCTGTCACTTGAAACGCCGAAGACAAAAGACTTCACAGCAATTCTTGAAAATCTGAACGCAAACAGAAAAGTACTGCTTGTACTTGAAGGCGAAGATGTAAATGTCGAACTTTCATCCCGTAACCTGCAAGGTGTTACAGTGTTGACACCAGAGCAGCTCAACGTACTCGACATCCTTTCTGCAGACCGTGTTATTTTCACTGAAGGTGCTATCAATAAAGCAGAGGAGGTGCTTCTGTAATGGATGCACGCGATATCATTAAACGCCCGGTAATCACTGAGCGTTCTGCTGACTTGATGTCCATGGACAAATACACATTTGACGTGGATGTAAAAGCAAACAAAACACAAGTTAAATATGCAGTTGAAAAGATCTTTGACGTCAAAGTCGACAAAGTGAACATAATGAACTACAAGCCGAAGAAGAAACGTATGGGACGTTACAGCGGCTATACAAGAAAAAGAAGAAAAGCAATCGTGACACTTAAAGAAGGTACTATCGAAATATTCTAATCAACAATTACCAATAAGGAGGTAAAACGAGATGGCGATTAAAAAATATAAGCCGACCACCAACGCTCGTCGTAATATGACTGGCTCCGACTTCGCTGAGATCACATCAACGACGCCGGAACGGTCACTATTACAGCCGCTGCCGAAAAAAGCGGGACGTAACAACCAAGGTAGAATCACAGTACGTCACAAAGGTGGCGGACACAAACGTCAATACAGAGTAATCGACTTCAAACGTATCAAAGATGGCGTACCAGGTCGTGTAACTCAGATTGAATATGATCCAAACCGTTCAGCGAACATCGCGCTGGTTGTATATGCAGATGGTGAGAAAAGCTACATCATTGCACCTAAAGGTGTAACAGTAGGACACGAAATCATGAGTGGCCCGGAAGCGGACATCAAAGTTGGTAACGCACTGGCACTTACTGATATTCCTGTAGGTACAACAATCCACAATATCGAACTTAAACCAGGCAGAGGCGGCCAGCTGGTGAGATCAGCCGGTGCAAGTGCCCAGGTTCTCGGTAAGGAAGGTAAATATGTTCTTGTCAGACTCCGTTCTGGTGAAGTACGCATGATCCTTGCAACTTGCCGCGCAACTGTCGGTTCTGTCGGTAACGAACAGCACGAACTGATCAACATCGGTAAGGCGGGTCGTTCAAGATGGAAGAGACAACGCCCTACAGTTCGTGGTTCCGTCATGAACCCTAACGATCACCCACACGGTGGTGGTGAAGGCCGTGCGCCAATCGGACGTCCGTCACCAATGTCTCCTTGGGGTAAACCAACCCTCGGTAAGAAGACACGTAAAGGCAAAAATCGTTCTGATAAGCTCATCGTAAGAGGACGTAAGAAGAAGAAATAATGAAACCAAAGTAGTGTGCGGATTCTACATCCGCACGCATTATTGGAAGGAGGCGCCAAAATGGCTCGCAGTCTTAAAAAAGGACCTTTTGTTGACGATCACCTCATGAACAAGGTGGAAAAACTCAACGAAGATAACAAAAAAAGTGTAATCAAAACATGGTCACGCCGCTCTACAATCTTCCCTAACTTCATCGGTCATACAATCGCTGTATATGATGGACGCAAACATGTACCGGTATATGTAACTGAAGATATGGTCGGTCACAAGCTTGGAGAATTCGCTCCAACGAGAACGTTCAAAGGCCACGGAAACGACGACAAGAAAACAAGACGATAAGGTATAAGACGGAATAAAGGAGGAACGAAAGATGCAAGCGAAAGCAGTTGCAAAAACAGTTAGAATTGCTCCCCGCAAAGCGAGAATGGTTCTTGACCTCATTCGCGGTAAAGAAGTCGGAGAAGCGATCGCAATTCTTAAACTAACAAACAAAAGAACTTCGCCGGTAGTTGAAAAGCTGCTCAAATCAGCAGTAGCCAATGCTGAGCACAACTACGACATGGATATCGACAGCCTATATGTTTCTGAAGCATATGCCAACGAAGGTCCAACATTGAAACGTTTCCGTCCACGTGCACAAGGCCGTGCGACAAAGATCAACAAACGTACTAGTCATATCACTATTGTTGTTTCAGAACCTTCAACTGAAGAAGTTCAGGAAACAGAAGAAACAAAAGTAGAAGAGAACGCATAACAACCACAAGGAGGGAATTAATTTGGGTCAGAAGATAAATCCTATTGGGCTTCGTACTGGTATCATCCGTGATTGGGAGGCTAAGTGGTACGCAGAGAAAGACTTTGCAGACCTGCTGCACGAAGACCTTAAAATTCGTGAATATATCGAAAATAATCTTAAAGATGCAGCTGTTTCAAAAGTTGAAATTGAACGCGCTGCAAACCGTGTAAACATTGCGCTTCACACTGGCAAACCTGGTATGGTGATCGGTAAAGGCGGTAGCGAGATCGACAAGCTGCGTACTGCACTGACAAATATCACAGGCAAGAAAATCCACATTAATGTTGTTGAAGTCAAGAAAGTTGATATGGATGCGAAGCTGGTTGCTGAAAACATTGCACGCCAACTTGAAAACCGTGTATCTTTCCGTAGAGCACAAAAACAAGTACTACAAAGAGCGATGAAAGCTGGAGCTAAAGGTATTAAAACACAAGTTTCAGGTCGTCTCGGTGGCGCAGATATCGCACGTTCTGAAGGATACAGCGAAGGAACAGTTCCACTGCATACTCTTCGTGCAGACATAGACTATGCACATGAAGAGGCAGATACAACATACGGTAAACTCGGTGTTAAAGTATGGATCTACCGTGGAGAAGTTCTTCCTGTCAAGAATGACAAAAAGTAAAGGAGGAAAATAACAATGCTATTACCTAAAAGAGTAAAATACCGTCGTCAACATCGTCCGGATACTAAAGGACGCGCAAAAGGCGGAACTGAAGTAAGTTTCGGTGAATACGGACTGCAGGCAACAACGACAGCCTGGGTCACTTCCAGACAGATTGAAGCTGCGCGTATCGCAATGACGCGTTATATGAAGCGTGGCGGTAAAGTATGGATCAGTATTTTCCCGCATACACCTTATACTAAAAAACCATTGGAAGTACGTATGGGTTCCGGTAAAGGTGCTGTAGAAGGCTGGATGGCAGTAGTTAAGCCTGGCCGTATTATGTTCGAAGTTTCGGGTGTCCCAGAAGAGGTAGCTAGAGAAGCACTTCGTCTCGCGAGCCACAAACTTCCAGTAAAAACCAAGATTGTTAAACGTGAAGAATTAGGTGGTGATACGAATGAAAGCTAATGAAATCCGTGATCTGACAACTTCCGAAATTGAAAATAACGTCAAAGAACTGAAGGAAGAGCTCTTCAACCTACGCTTTCAACTAGCTACTGGTCAGCTAGAGAACACTGCTCGTATCAAAGAGGTTAGAAAAACTATCGCTAGAATGAAAACAACTATCCGCGCGAGAGAGCTCGACGAAGCGAAAGCAAGCCAATAATATTAAAGGGAGGCTCATATAGTGGAAGGTAAAAACGAACGTAAAGTTTACCAAGGTCGCGTAGTGTCCGACAAGATGGACAAAACGATCACAGTAGTCGTTGAAACACAGAAAAGACATCCGATCATTGGCAAACGTGTCAAATACTCTAAAAAATACAAAGCGCATGATGAGCACAACGCTGCAAAAACTGGTGACGTAGTAAGAATCGAAGAAACACGTCCACTATCAGCAACTAAACGTTTCCGTCTCGTGGAAATCGTTGTTGAAGCAGTAGTCATCTAAACTATCGAGGATAAAGGAGGTCTATTCGCATGATCCAACAGGAAACCCGCTTAAAAGTGGCAGATAACTCAGGTGCACGTGAAGTGCTGACTATCAAGGTCTTGGGTGGAACAGGTCGCAAGACTGCAAATATTGGCGATGTCATCGTTGCAACTGTAAAAAATGCAACACCTGGTGGCGTTGTTAAAAAAGGTGAAGTAGTAAGAGCTGTAATTGTTAGAACTAAATCTGGTGTACGCCGTGAAGATGGTTCCTATATCAAATTCGATGAGAACGCATGCGTGATCATCCGTGATGATAAAGGTCCACGAGGTACTCGTATCTTCGGTCCAGTAGCACGTGAACTCCGTGAAGGCAACTTCATGAAGATCGTTTCACTTGCGCCAGAAGTACTTTAATCGACATTTAAACAAGGAGGTGCGATTCCCATGCACGTAAGATCTGGAGACAAAGTCGTTGTAATCAGCGGTAAAGATAAAGGCAAAGAGGGCACTGTACTTAAGTCAATCCCTGCTAAAAACCGTGTCATCGTCGAAGGCGTCAATATGATGAAGAAACATCTTAAACCTTCACAGATGAACCCTGAAGGCGGCATCCTCGAAACAGAGGCGGCTATCCACGTATCCAACGTTATGCACGTTGACCCTGAATCAGGCGAACGCACTCGCATCCGTCATGAAGTTAAAGAAGACGGAACTAAAGTGAGAGTAGCTGTAAAATCAGGAAAAGAAATTCCGACTGTAAAATACGAAAAAAATTAATTAGTAATGGAAGGAGGTCCATCCAATGGCACGTTTGAAAGAAAAATACAATGAACAGATTAAAAACGAACTTGTTGGCAAATTCAACTATTCTTCTGTAATGGAAGTACCAAAAATCGAGAAGATTGTTGTAAACATGGGTGTTGGTGATGCAGTTCAGAACTCTAAAGTACTCGATACAGCAGTAGAAGAACTACAGGCAATTACAGGTCAGAAGCCGGTAATCACCAAAGCTAAAAAATCCATCGCAACTTTCCGCCTGCGTGAAGGTATGCCAATCGGAGCTAAAGTTACACTTCGTGGAGAAAGAATGTATGATTTCCTGGATAAACTGATTTCAGTATCCCTCCCACGTGTAAGAGACTTCAGAGGTATTTCCAAAAAAGCGTTTGATGGACGCGGCAACTACACACTCGGTGTTAAAGAACAGCTTATCTTCCCTGAAATCGACTACGATAAAGTATCCAAAGTAAGAGGTATGGATATTGTTGTCGTTACAACAGCGAACACAGACGAAGAAGCCCGTGAGCTGCTTACACAGTTCGGTATGCCATTTCAAAAGTAAGCTATAAGGAGGCGAAATTGTGGCTAAAAAATCAATGATTGCTAAACAGCAAAAGAAACAGAAGTTTGAAGTTAGAGAATACACACGCTGCGAACGTTGCGGAAGACCACATTCAGTCATTCGCAAATTCAAGCTCTGCCGTATATGTTTCCGTGAACTTGCTTACAAAGGTCAGATTCCTGGTGTCAAAAAAGCAAGCTGGTAATCGCCATAAATTGAAAGGAGGCAATTAGTAATGACAATCTCAGATCCAATTGCAGATATGCTGACTCGCATCAGAAATGCGAATATCGTGAGACATGAAACACTTGAAATCCCTGCATCCAATATCAAAAAGGAAATTGCAGAGATTCTTAAATCAGAAGGTTTTATTAAAAACGTAGAATATATCGAAGACGACAAGCAAGGAGTCATCCGTGTATTCCTCAAATATGGTAGCAAGAACGAAAGAGTTATCACTGGATTGAAACGTATCTCAAAGCCTGGTCTTAGAGTATACGCTCAAAGAGAAGAGCTTCCAAAAGTCCTTAATGGTCTTGGCGTTGCACTGATCTCAACATCCGAAGGTGTGCTTACAGATAAAGAAGCACGCAAAAGAAATATCGGCGGGGAAGTTCTCGCATACGTTTGGTAATCAATTAACAGGAGGTGCAAATAAATGAGCCGTGTAGGTAAACGTATTATTGAAATACCAAGTGATGTTACAGTTGACATCAATGGATCTACTGTTACTGTTAAAGGTCCCAAAGGTGAACTTGTTAACACATTTAACGAAGAAATGACTTACGAAATGGAAGACAATACACTACAGGTCGTAAGACCAAGTGATTCCAAAGAACACCGTACAAATCATGGTACAACACGTGCCCTGATCAACAACATGGTCGTTGGAGTATCACAAGGATTCTCTAAAGAACTTGAGCTTGTCGGTGTCGGTTACCGTGCGCAGATGCAAGGCAGCAAACTGGTACTCAGTGTTGGGCTTTCTCACCCGGTTGAATTCGAACCTTCCGAGGATCTTTCCATTTCAGTGGATGGCAATACGAACGTCAAGGTTGAAGGCATCAACAAAGAAAGCGTTGGCGCTCTTGCTTCCAAAATCCGTGCCGTACGTCCACCTGAACCTTACAAAGGAAAAGGGATCCGCTACAAAGGCGAACTTGTACGCCGTAAAGAAGGAAAAACTGGTAAATAATCTATAAAGTGAGGAGTGAACATCAATGATCGCTAAGATTGATAAAAATAAAGTGCGTCAAAAAAGACATCAGCGTGTACGCAGCAAACTTTCTGGCACTTCAGAAAGACCACGTCTTAATGTCTATCGCTCTAACAAGCATATCTATGCTCAGTTGATTGATGACAGCCAAAAAGTGACACTGGCAAGTGCTTCTACACAAGATTCCGATTTCAACAGCAATATCGGATCAAACGTAGACGCAGCTGCTGAAGTAGGCACACTGATCGCAAAACGTGCTAAAGACAAAGGTATTGAAAGCGTAGTATTCGACCGCGGTGGATATCTATACCACGGACGCGTGAAAGCACTCGCAGAGGCTGCCCGCGAAAACGGTCTGCAATTCTAATCGAAGGAGGGAATAACATTTATGGCTCGTAGAGAAGAGAAAGTACAGGAATTCGAAGAGCGCGTTGTTACAATCAACCGTATCGCTAAAGTTGTAAAAGGTGGACGTCGTTTCCGTTTCTCTGCACTTGTTGTAGTAGGAGACAAAAAAGGACGTGTCGGCTTTGGTACAGGTAAAGCCCAAGAGGTGCCTGAAGCAATCAAAAAAGCTATCGAAGCTGCCAAGAAGGATCTTATCGAAGTACCATTGGTAGAAGGTACCATTCCACATGAAATCATCGGACGTTTCAGTTCCGGTAAAGTATTCATGAAGCCAGCAGCACCTGGTACAGGAGTTATCGCTGGTGGACCGGTTCGTGCCGTATTGGAGCTTGCTGGTGTTTCCGACATCCTGAGCAAGTCACTCGGTGCAAACACACCTATCAACGTGGTACGTGCAACAATGACAGGTCTTACTGAGCTCAAGAGCGCAGAAGATGTCGCTAAATTGCGTGGCAAATCAGTAGAAGAGCTACAAAATTAAGGAGGGATTTACAGACATGGCTAAAATTAAAATAACCCTCGTAAAAAGTTTGATCGGGAAGCCTGAAACTCAAAGAAGAACAGTTGCTTCTCTAGGCCTGAGAAAGCTTCACCATAGTGTTGAGCGTGAAGATACACCTCAGCTCAGAGGTCAGGTTGCCAAAGTCAGCCACTTAGTTTCAGTTGAAGAAAAATAATGATATTATGATATAGGAGGTGCGAAGATGAAATTACATGAGATGAAACCAGTAGAAGGTGCTCGCAAAAGCCGTAATCGTGTAGGTCGTGGTATGTCTTCTGGTAATGGTAAGACTTCTGCACGCGGTCATAATGGTCAGAATTCACGTTCCGGTGGTGGAGTTAGACCAACATTCGAAGGTGGACAGCTCCCACTATTCCGTCGTATTCCAAAGCGTGGATTTACGAACATTAACCGTAAAGAATATGCAGTGCTTAACCTGAGCGATCTGAATCGTTTCGAAGAAGGTACTGAAGTTACACCTGAAATGCTGAAAGAAACTGGTATTGTTAAGAATGAAAAATCTGGTATCAAAGTATTAGGCAATGGTACTCTTGAGAAGAAATTAACAATAAAAGCTCATAAGTTTTCAAGTTCAGCTGTCAAAGCAATTGAGGAACAGGGCGGAAGCTACGAGGTGATCTAATGATCGGCACGTTATCCAATTTCTTTAAGATTAAAGAAATCAGAAGTAAAATTCTATTTACTTTGGCAATGCTCGTGATTTTCAAGATCGGCACATATATCCCGGTTCCGGGAGTGGATCCGAGTGTGTTCGATATGGGAGCAGGTCAACAGGGCGTGCTTGATCTAATGAACACCTTCGGTGGTGGCGCACTGATGAACTTCTCCATCCTGGCCATGGGCATCATGCCCTACATTACAGCATCAATCGTCGTACAGCTCCTTCAGATGGACGTTGTACCTAAATTTGCTGAATGGGCCAAGCAGGGTGAGGTCGGCAGACGTAAACTCAGTCAGTTTACGCGCTATTTCACCATCATACTTGCGTTTATACAATCGCTTGGAATGTCCTTTGCCTTCAACAGGATGTTCGGCGGTATGCTGCTAGACAGCACCAACGTCGGTTCCTACCTGCTCATTGCACTTGTGCTTACTACAGGAACAGCCTTCCTCATGTGGCTTGGTGAACAGATAACGACCCACGGTGTCGGAAACGGCATCTCGATCATTATCTTTGCAGGTATACTTGGTGTGCTTCCAAATGCAATCGTCCAGTTGTACCAACAGAACTTTGTCGGTGCTGATGATATGACGATGGCAATACTCAGAATGGTGGGTCTGTTTATCATGCTGATACTGATCACGGCATTTGCAGTCTTCATTCTGCAGGCTGTCCGTAAAATACCGGTGCAGTATGCCAAACGCCAAAGAACATCATCACAGCTGGCACCACAATCAACATTCTTGCCGCTTAAAGTCAATCCGGCTGGGGTAATACCGGTCATCTTTGCGATGGCATTTTTCATGCTGCCGCAGACATTGACACTATTCTTCCCTGATGCCAACTGGGCTCAGACAGTTGCAAGATTCGCTGATCCATCAGATTGGGTAGGCATGATCTTCTATGTCGCTCTGATCATTGCATTCACGTACTTCTATTCGTTTGTTCAGGTCAATCCGGAAAAAATGGCAGATAACCTCAAGAAACAGGGAAGTTATGTACCTGGCATCCGCCCGGGTAAAAACACCCAGGACTACATCACTTCTGTTCTGTACAGACTCGTGTTTGTTGGTTCACTTTTCCTGGCCGGCATATCAATACTGCCACTGCTCATCACCAAGTTCATGGATCTGCCCCAGGCGATTCAAATTGGAGGTACGAGTCTTCTGATTGTTATTGGTGTCGCTCTTGAGACCATGAAGCAGCTGGAAGCTCAAGCAAACCAAAAGGAATACCGCGGTTTCAGAAAGCGTAGGTAGGAGGAAAAGCGTATGAATATTATATTGATGGGACTCCCTGGTGCCGGCAAAGGAACTCAGGCGTCCAAGATTATAAAGAAATACCCGATCCCTCATATATCAACAGGGGATATGTTCCGCCTTGCAATCAAGAACGGTACAGAACTCGGCAAGGAAGCCAAGTCCTTCATGGACAGAGGCGAACTTGTTCCGGATGAAGTGACGATCGGTATTGTCAAAGAGCGTCTGAGCCAGAGCGATGCCAAAGACGGCTTCCTGCTGGACGGCTTTCCACGTACAGTGGAACAGGCTGAAGCATTGAACAGCATCATGCAGGAACTTGGAACGAAGATTGATAGAACAATCTACGTTGAAGTGGCTGAAGAAGAGCTGATGAACCGGTTGACCGGCAGACGTATCTGTGAAGTCTGCGGCAAGACCTACCATCTCGTTTTCAATCCGCCAAAGCAGGAAGGCGTTTGTGACCTGGATGGCGGCAAATTGTATCAGAGAGAAGATGACAACCCTGAAACAGTTGCAAATCGTCTGGAAGTGAACATCCAGCAGACGGCACCTATGCTCGACTTCTACGAAGACCAGGGCGTGCTTGTCAAAGTGGATGGCTCTCGTGACATTGATGAAGTATTCGATGATGTCGATGCGATTCTGCAAAGTATATAAGGATATTCACCTTTTCAGACACTTCTAGGTGAATGTTACTTGTATCATAACGAAAAATATCCAAGTTCATATTTTGACGTTAAGTGTAGTCCAATCTTCACCTGAAGTGAATTTCTAATAGAGATTAGAAAGCTGTAAAGGGGGAATTTGAAATGAGTAAACAAGATGTTATCGAGTTGGAAGGCACTGTATTGGATACTTTGCCGAATGCCATGTTCAAAGTGGAACTTGAAAATGGACATGAGATTCTCGCTCATGTTTCAGGTAAAATCCGTATGAACTATATACGTATTCTTCCTGGCGATAAAGTAACAGTTGAAATGTCACCTTATGATCTTACACGTGGCAGAATCACTTATCGTTTTAAATAATGGACTCCACATTCTAAGGAGGTAAAACACATGAAAGTAAGACCATCAGTCAAACCTATCTGTGAAAAATGCAAAGTCATCCGCAGAAAAGGCAAAGTTATGGTAATCTGTGAGAACCCTAAGCATAAACAGAAGCAAGGTTAATATTATAATATCGGAGGTGTAACATATGGCTCGTATTGCAGGAGTAGACGTACCACGTGAAAAACGTGTTGTAATCTCCCTCACTTATATTTACGGTATCGGCAACACAAGAGCGAAAGAAATTCTTGAAAAAGCTAATGTATCCGAAAGTACACGTGTGAGAGATCTTACTGAAGACGAACTCAACACTATTCGTGAAGTCGTTGACACTTATAAAATCGAAGGTGACCTTCGTCGTGAACAGAACCTCAACATCAAACGTTTGATGGAAATCGCATCTTACAGAGGTATCCGTCACCGCCGTGGACTGCCAGTGCGTGGACAGCATACAAAGAACAATGCCCGCACACGTAAAGGTCCAGTTAAAACAGTAGCGAACAAGAAGAAATAATTAGGGAAAAGGAGGAGAAAATATGGCTCGTAGACAACAAACACGTAAACGTAAAGTGAAAAAGAATATTGAAACTGGAATTGCTCATATCCGTTCAACTTTCAATAATACAATTGTCACAATCACTGACGATTTTGGTAACGCGCTGTCATGGTCATCAGCAGGTGCACTTGGTTTCAGAGGTTCTAAGAAATCAACTCCATTCGCTGCACAGATGGCTTCTGAGACTGCTTCAAAAGCAGCTATGGAACATGGACTCAAATCTGTTGAAGTTACAGTAAAAGGCCCTGGTGCAGGTCGTGAATCAGCGATCCGCGCACTTCAATCTGCAGGTCTTGAAATCACAGCAATCAAAGATGTCACTCCTGTACCACACAATGGCTGCCGTCCACCTAAACGTCGCCGTGTATAATTACTGGTCACAGGACAATTCCGAGTGTAATGTAAAACACATGGCTGCATAATATTTCCGACGTTTAAAGGGAGGATAAGTAGACAAATGATAGAAATCGAAAAACCTAGAATTGAAACAGTCGAAGTATCGGAAGATTCTAAGTTTGGTAAGTTTGTTGTTGAACCTCTTGAAAGAGGATATGGAACAACACTTGGGAACTCCTTACGTCGCATTCTTTTATCATCATTACCTGGTGCGGCAGTCAAAACGATAGAAATAGAAAATGTACTGCATGAATTTTCTACAATTGAAAACGTTGTGGAAGATGTTACAACAATCGTCACCAACATCAAGAAGCTGGCACTTAAAGTCTATTCCGACGAAGAAAAAGTTCTGGAAATCGACTTTAACGGAGAAGGTGTCGTTACAGCTGGAGATATTACCCATGATAGTGACGTCGAAATCTTGAACCGTGACCTGAAGATCGCAACAATATCCAACGGTGGACAGTTCAAAGTACGAATGATCGCAGATCGCGGCAGAGGCTACACTCTTGCTGATGGGAATAACAAAAGCGAAATGTCAATCGGTGTCATTCCGGTGGACTCCATCTATACGCCGATCGAACGTGTAAACTACACGGTTGAAAATACGCGTGTAGGTCAGATGACAAACTTCGACAAGCTTACTCTGGATGTCTGGACTGATGGTTCTATTACACCGCAGGAAGGTGTATCTCTTGCTGCCAAAATCATGACAGAACACCTGAATATATTTGTTGGACTCACTGATGAGGCACAAAATGCCGAAATCATGATCGAGAAGGAAGAGGACCAGAAAGAGAAAGTTCTTGAAATGTCCATTGAAGAACTCGATCTGTCAGTACGTTCCTACAACTGCTTGAAGCGTGCAGGAATCAATTCTGTACAGGAACTCACTGATAAGAGTGAAGCAGATATGATGAAAGTAAGAAATCTGGGACGCAAGTCTCTTGAAGAAGTCAAATTCAAACTCGAGGACCTCGGTCTGGGGCTCCGTAAAGAAGACTGATAAAGGAGGTAAATTGAAATGGGCTACAGAAAACTAGGACGTACATCCGACCAAAGAAAAGCAATGCTTCGTGATCTGGCAACATCCCTTATCGTAAGCGAACGCATTACAACAACTGAACAGAGAGCGAAGGAACTGCGCAGAGTCGTAGACAAGCTGGTTACTCTCGGCAAGCGTGGAGATCTTTCAGCGAGACGCCGTGCGGGTCAGACTGTACGTAATGTTGAAATCGCAAATGAAGACGGTACAACTCAGTACGCACTTCAAAAGCTTTTTGAAGATATCGCACCACGTTTTGAAGATCGTCAAGGTGGCTACACTAGCATCAAGAAACTTGGTGAACGTCGTGGCGACGGCGCAGAACTCGTAGTAATCGAGTTCGTTCAGGGCGCAGCAGCGACTGAAGAAGCGTAATCATATAAAAGCAGAATGAGTGTTACGATAATATGGCCCCACAGGGCCATATTGTCTAGCTCAACGTACCCTGCAGGCTATACAGAATAGACGCGCGACTCCCAAATGCAGGGTACGCGCTTTTTTATTACATAAAAATGGCGGTGGAGATATGATTGAATTTGAAAGTTTGACCTATAGCTATAGATCAGGTGAACATAGGGCATTGGATCATATCTCCCTATCCATCCATCAAGGAGACTGGGTTTCCATAATCGGCCATAACGGTTCAGGCAAAAGCACACTGGTGAAGATTCTGATGGGCATACTTGAAGACTATGAAGGCGTCATCCGAGTGGAGGGCACAGTGCTGGACGATGAAAACCGTGCTGAACTGAGAAAACGGTTTGCCATCGTCTTTCAGAATCCGGACAATCAGTTTGTCGGTGCAACCGTTGAAGATGATGTGGCATTCGGCCTTGAAAATAATGGTGTGCCAAGAGAAGAGATGGTCAGAAGGACAGAGGCAGCGCTCCAGGCAGTCAATATGCTTTCCTACAGGGATCATGAGCCATCAAGGCTCTCCGGGGGGCAGAAGCAGCGGGTCGCCATCGCCAGTGCACTGGCAATGGCCCCGGATGTTCTGATTCTGGATGAAGCAACATCCATGATTGATCCGGAAGGCCGGCGCGAAGTGCTTGATATCCTGCAGAAAATCCATCATGAAGGCCGGACAACGCTGATCTTTATTACGCACGATCTGACAGAGATCGAGCAGAGTGATCATGCGGTCATCATGCGGGAAGGCCGAATCATCAGCGAGGGTACGGTTGAGGAGATCTATCAGGATACCGATGCACTGATAGCGAGCCGGCTTGTCCTGCCTTTTCACATCAAGCTGTCGAAAAGACTGCTGGATGGAGCATATATGTCGTATGATGAGCTGGTGAGACGCCTATGAATATCACTTTTAAAAATCTGACGAGCATCTATCACGAGAACACACCATTTGAGCATCTTGCTCTGAACAATATCACCACAACATTCGAAGAAGGATTATACTACGGCATTGTCGGCCATACAGGCAGTGGCAAATCGACGATGATCCAGACTTTGAATGGTCTGCTTCTTCCGAGCCTCGGAGAAGTGCATGCAGGGAACATTGTGCTCAGGAGGAAGTCCAGACAGAGGAATATCCACCAGGTAAAAAAGCATGTGGGCATGGTGTTCCAGTTTCCGGAACACCAGCTGTTCGAGGAGACAGTACTAAAGGATGTCATGTTCGGACCGAAGAATATGGGCATGGACCAGAGGACTGCCGAGGAGAAGGCGAGGCATTATCTGCATCTGCTCAATATCGATGCCTCTCTGTTCGACACTTCTCCATTCGATCTTTCCGGAGGACAGATGCGGAAGGTGGCCATTGCAGGGATTCTTGCGATGGAGCCGGAAGTGCTTATCCTGGATGAGCCGACTGCAGGCCTCGACCCTGAGAGTCATATAGAAACCATGGAACTGTTCCAGAACATCCATCAGGATATGGGCATCACTGTCATTCTTGTCACTCATGATATGAATGATGTGTTCCAGTATACGGACCAGGTGAAAATATTAAGTGAAGGCCATCTTGTCAAAGAAGGCAGGACCGATGATCTGCTCACTGATGAAGTGCTGCTCGAAAGATATTCTCTTGAACCGCCCGATATCGTCAGGCTGGTGCATGATCTGGAGAGAAAAGGCATCACGTTTGAGCAGATGCCGAAGAATGTTGAAGCATTTGCCCGACTCTATGAAGAGTGGAGGACGAATCATGCTCAGTAAAATGCTGCTCGGCAGATACATTCCAGGCTCCAGCATCATTCATCGGCTTGATCCTCGTGCGAAAATCATTGCAGTCGTCCTCTTCATGGTCATCGTGTTCTTTGCCAACCACTGGACAGGGTATGGACTGCTGATCCTGTTCATCCTCACTCTGACGAAGATGGCAGACCTGTCACCCAGATTCCTTTTCAATGGACTGAAGCTGATACTGATCCTCCTGCTGTTCACCTTCTTCATGCATCTCTTCCTGACCAAAGGTGGCACGGTACTTATAGACGGAGGTTTCTTCACCATCGAATCGGAAGGTGTCATCACCGGCATATACATCACAATACGTCTTGCGATGCTTGTGCTGATCACGACCATCATGACTCTGACAACGAGTCCACTGCAGCTGACAGACGCCATAGAACGTATCTGCAGGCCGCTGAAGGCCATCCGGGTGCCTGTGCATGAAATTGCCCTGATGATGTCCATCAGCCTGCGTTTCATTCCTACACTGATGGATGAGACGGAGAAGATTATCAAGGCGCAGAGCGCTCGCGGATCCACATTCATGGCAGGCAGCCTCACGTCGAGACTGCAGGCACTGACACCGATATTCATCCCGTTGTTCATCTCCTCCTTCAAAAGAGCTGAGGAGCTGGCAATCGCAATGGAAGTCAGAGGATACCAAGGAGAAGAAGGACGGACACACTATCGCGTATTGAACTGGGGGTTCAAGGATACAATGGTCCTGATCCTGATGATCATATTCGGCATCATCCTATGGGTGATCAGACAGTAAGGAGTACAGATATGCGCTACCTGGTAAAAATAAGCTATAACGGAGCCGGATTCAACGGCTTCCAGTATCAGATGAAAGGACGTACTGTGCAGGCGGAGATCGAAAAGATCCTCAATCGCATGCATAAGACCCCGGTCAGGATACATCCAGCCGGCCGGACGGATAGCGGTGTGCATGCGATCGAACAGTATTTCCATTTCGATTCCGGACTGGATATTCCTGTATCCAGATGGCAGCACGCACTGAACAGCGCCATGCCGGATGACATCGCCATCCACGAAGTGACGACCATCAGCCCGGACTACCATATCCGTCATCACTCGAAGGGGAAGGCATACCGCTACCGCATCTATCAGGGGGATGTGCGCAATCCTTTCGAGAAGGGGCTCAAGGTCCACTACACTTATGAACTGGATGAAACGAAGATGCGCGCGGCCATGCAGCACTTCGTCGGTACACATGACTTCACCAGCTTCACGAGCGCCAAGTCACCGATTGAAAATAAAGTGCGCCACATCTACCGGTTCGATCTCATTAGAACCGATAACGGCTATGACTTCCTGATCATCGGCTCCGGGTTCCTGTACAACATGGTGCGCATTCTGGTCGCCTATGTGCTTGAAGTCGGACAGGGCCGCTGGGACGGGGCAAGAACACCCGAGGTGATTGCAGCCAAAGACCGGACAATGGTGCCGAAAACAGCCCCACCCGAAGGCCTCTACCTCGAACGCGTATTCCTCAACGATGAAGAACGCGAAGCGGCACTGGAAAAATTAAAAAGAAACCGCTGAAACATTGACAAAATACCCTATTAAGGTTATCATAGACAACGGTATAATTTTATATCACCCACGATGAGCCCCGGAAACTTATTGTGAACAAGATATAAAGCAAACGAAGCTTTTTTTATTTTAGGGAGCATAAACGAGAGAACCACTCATATATTTAGGAGGACTGGAAATGCGTCAAACATTCATGGCCAACGAAGCCAATATTGAACGTAAATGGTATGTTATCGATGCAGAAGGACAGACACTTGGTCGTCTATCTTCTGAAGTTGCATCCATACTGCGCGGTAAGAACAAGCCGACATACACGCCACACGTTGATACAGGTGACAACGTCATCATCATCAATGCTGGAAAGATCGAAATGACTGGTAACAAAGCACAGGACAAGATCTACTACAGACACACTGGGCATCCAGGTGGAATCAGATCCATCTCTGCTGGTGAACTGAGAGAAAAGAACCCTGTACGCCTGCTGGAAAACTCCATCAAAGGCATGCTGCCGAAAAACAGACTTGGACGCGCACAAGGCAAGAAACTTCATGTATATGCTGCAAGCGAGCATCCACATGAAGCACAAAAACCAGAAAACTACGAACTTCGCGGTTAAGAATAGGAGGTTAATTCATTGGCTAAAGTAGAATACAGAGGAACAGGTCGTCGTAAAAATGCAGTAGCAAGAGTACGTCTCGTACCAGGTGAAGGTAACGTTACAGTGAACGGACGTGACATGAGAGAATACCTTCCATTCGAAAGTCTTATCCTTGACTTGAATCAGCCATTCTCAGTTACAGAAACTGAAGGTAACTATGATGTACTGGTAAACGTTAATGGTGGTGGCTTCACAGGACAAGCACAAGCAATCCGTCATGGTATTGCAAGAGCACTTCTTGAAGCAGATCCGGAAAACCGTGGCGTGCTTAAGAGAGCAGGACTCCTTACACGTGACCCACGTATGAAAGAACGTAAGAAATACGGACTCAAGAAAGCCCGTCGTTCTCCACAGTTCTCAAAGCGTTAATAGAAATATTGATACACCAACGTTTGCAGAGCTTTTTGGGTTCAAGTTGGTTCAAGTTGATATTAAATTCTATAATGCATTCAACAGATTTAAAGCATCGGCATCCTGCTGGTGCTTTTTTTCTGGCATTAATTCAAGGTAGTAATTCTGTGTAGTTTGAATATTGTCATGTCCTAAACGCTTCGAAACGTAAACCAGATCAATATTTTGAGAAAACAGAAATGATGCATGTGTATCTCTCAACCCATGGAAAGTGGTTCTGTTTATCTGCAATTTGTCTAGTAACTCCGCTAATCGCTCAGATTGCTTAAAGCCCCCAAAATTAAATATATAACCATTTTCTTTCACGGGTATTTGTACAATCCGGTCGTATACTTCTTTGTTAATAGAAATATCACGCTTTGCGTTACGTGTTTTCAATGAAGTATCATCGGAAGTAGGGCTAATTGAATGCCTAACCTCTATTCCATAACGAACAATGTTTTCTGGGCGGATTCCTAACAGCTCTCCGCGGCGCATACCCGTTTCTAATGCTAGGAGTACAAGAAGGTTAAATTCATCCTCAGGGTGCTCTAAAACGTATTTGCGAAGCTTCTTGAGGTCAGTAATGGATAAAGCCTTATTACGCTTCGCGAGTACTTTGCCGCGGGATTTTAATAACCTTGCAAAATCGTTCGATATATATCCTCTAGCATACGCATCACGCAGTGCGCCTTTAATTTTCAGTACGACTTCATGGGTTGTTTTTCGAGAATGCGTTTTTGCGTACTCATCAATCTTTTTTTGAACGACAATATCATTTAAGTCGTTTAATTTGATGTCTTGAAATAACTTTCTTATTATCTTGGATGCCCTTAGATAGTTTTGAAAGGTCGTTTCTCTAACGTCATTCATTTTTACTAAATACATCCAGTTGTCGAAGTAGTCCGCAAAGGTCGTTGATCTGTGAGCGAGCTGTTTACCGTTCCCTTTTTCTAGCTCAGTTTCTAAAGCCCAGAGCTGTGCCTCCCTCCTTGTTGAAAAGGTTTTAGTGATTTTCTGATGTTTCCCTTTTTTGTAAAGTGAAACTTGTGCTCTATACGACTTTCCTCTTTTAACGATACTAGCCATACTATCAATTCCTTTCATAAAAATAGTTGATAGATGCTAGTTGAATACACCTGAATTGTATTCTGAATCTGGCAAACTATCAACTATTAGTAATTTAGACGGATTGTTTTTCAATAAATTTAATTAATGAATTAATCGTGTAACGTTCTTGACGACCAATCATGAAGCGTTCAAGTTCTTCATGGGGGCGCATATACTTATCAAATGATTTAGGGTCTATACCTAAAAATCTGGATGCTTGTTCTCTAGTTAAAAGGTAGGGATATTCTTTTAAATTTTTAGTATTGTCAATATTACTCATGAAGATTTCAACTCCTTAAAATTAAACTATTTGAAAGGTTGACCTTGCTTTAAATATATTAATGAATATTTTTTTAGCCAGGCTCTAACATCGTCAGTGGGTTCGTAGTTTTCAAATTCAGCATAGAGAAATGTTAAACACCTTTGTAACCCGTCGTCACCCCATATACTCCAAACCTTAAACAAATAAGGAAACAGCCCAGAACCATTTAATATATGCTTCTGTGATTGTTCTAATAAGTTCATCCGAGGAGAGGGTGAATTAAAGATAAATACATTCTGATTTAGTAAATTCAGCATTTTAGTCGTATAGGTGGTAAGCCGTTGAGATTTTTCGTAATAAAATTGGTAACGATCTGTTAAGGCTGAAACTAACAAATCTTTTAATTCTGTGTCATTATTTATCTTTTCAAGCTCGTTTGATAAGTTATGGGCATAAGTGCCTTTATAGACTGCCTCGAAGCGTACCCAGCTATCATACTGGCTAGCTTCTTCATATCGAATGCCCATGGTTTCAACTTGTTCTAGCTTCTTGTCATAGACTCTCAGCAAAGCTTTAATATTTTTACCCTTTGAGCCCAGATAAAAGGTTGATGTAATATTATTTTTAGTTATTGCTGATAAATACGAGTGATTTTTTCGACCAGCAGCGGTTTTGACTATTTGATTTTTCTTTGATAGTTGATTGTAAATTGTATTTACATTTAAATTTTCATTAATAAAATCAATCGCTATATCAATTCTTGAAAGCCTCGAAGTATATAGTGCTGTGTTATTTATAACTCTGAAAAGCTGATGAATTTGAAAAGAATTAGCGTACATTAACTCATATTGTTTTCTGTATTCCATCCAAGCATGGGCTGAAAATTTTATACAAACACCCATTTGAATAAAATCAGTATGGTAAGCGATAGCGAAATAATAGGGTTTATCATCACACACAAAACCATTCGAATAGCCTTGAGGTAATGAATATGACGTTTCTCTTAGATTGCCTATTAGAGTTTCCAGTTTAGCTAATTTAACAAATTCATTAATGATACTGATAGCCATACTTTCCCATCCTTCTATATACTTAGGTCTTTTTGTTGTTTGAAGTACTAATGTAAATTCATCGACTTGAACATCTAACAAAACTATCACTCCCATGTTGTGTTAAAATGCTGATTTAATAGCTTTAACTGTAATATTCATCGTTGGCGGAGCGTGGGTCATTACATGATCCACGCTCCGCTCTTAAGTGATTCACAGCTTCTAATATGTCAAAATCTAAATAACTAAAGTGACAAATCTTTGGTGTGTTCGCTATGATCGGACAAGTAAAGACTCCTTGCCCTAATGTAAGCTCTTTTTCTGTTATGTCTACTCCAGTACCAAAAGCCGTCGTATAAGTCTGTTTTTCAGCATTGCCAAGTACAAACTTTACTGGCAAGTTTTCGCGTAGATTAGTAGGTAATAATGTAGCGTCGGATTTTTGCATAACTATCCATATGAAAAACCCTAATTGTCGTCCTTGTAACACCACTTGAGATAACAGCTTCATAACCTCGTCACGCTTTTTTTTGTCCATTGTCTGCAATACGGTTTGAAAACTAGCGAATTCATCAAATATAAAGATATATGGCTCGTAACGGAAATCAGCATATGTTGCTTCTAATTTCGTACCAAGATCTTTTTTAATGTCTTTCTTTCTAGCTTCCATAGCTCCATTGAATCTTTGTAGAAGTTTAATAATATCTTCTATGTCAGTGGCGGTATTTTTTTGTGAAATCCGTTCTCCAAGGACAGCAAGACTTGAATTTTTTGGATCGGCAAAGTAAATATTGTATGAAATATCTTTAGTCAGCATCTGTAGGATAAGAGAATAAAGCGCATAGGTTTTGCCTGAACCAGTTTGCCCGACTAGCAAAGTTCCATATAAAGAAATTGAAACAGACTTATCGATAAGCAGCGTGTAGTTATCTAATTGAGTAGATTGGTTTTTCAATTCCCAAATGGTATTGAATTTGAGTTGTTGATCAACCCTACTATCGTAAATTTCAAAAATATAGTAAATTTCATTATTTGATAAATATGCTCTATCAACAATGAAATTACGTAGTGCATAAGAAAGGTTAATGTCGCCTATATCTTTATTGAGATTAATGTTCTCGACAAATAACTTAGCTTTAAAATATTCATCTGAAAACTCTAATTTCACTTTTGGTAGCTCTGCTATATCAATATTTAAATAAATTCTTTTGTTGAAATAGCCAGCATCAAGAAAAGCTTTTCTTATCTTTAACAGTGTGAAGTAATGGTATATGGCATATTTCAAACCTTTTTGAATGTTATTACGAATTAGCCATATAGATGCGTTAATGAAAAATATCATTGCTACAAACACTATAATTAAATTTTTTGCTTGTTTAAAAACTCCCAACGTTAGTTGGGAGTCAACATAGTGCAAAGATAAAACTAGTAGTACGAGCATAAAGCAAGTACCATACATAAAGATGCCATTCTGTTGTCGTTGTGTTCTTAACTTACTTTGTTTGAGCATTGATTTTTTCCACGTTTCTAAATCGAAGTATCAAGTCAAATCCTATAACAAAAGATTTTTCTTGATCGAAATCAATTAAACGTACATAGTCGCCCTTTTGAACATCGATACGGTCCTTACCATTTAAGACAGTGACATCAAAGGTATTTAATGTGTTGTTATCTCTTTTAAGACCGGTTTTCTTGTCGATGCCGTAATCTGTATCATCTTTGGCAATTAATAAGGTTAACGTAATACCTTTTTCATCTGGATCTTTTTTACTTACATATGGTCTCTGTGAAACCAATCTATAAGCGTTATGTGTATTCTTTAAAAATTCCTCTGCTTTGAACTTGGTTTCTGTGAATACCCATGCATTTGCGATCGGCATAGTGAATTACCTCTTTCTTGATTTTATTTTTCGGCATTTGTGCCTTTTAAAATATGTTCGACATACTCTAAGCCTCTTATTGTTGCGCAAGCTTCGTCACTACCTTGTACGTCTAATGTGTAGTTTCCAAGAACAATATCAATAGCATCTTCATTGGAACTCTTTCTGTAATTTTCTAGAATTGCAATATTGCTTTGAACGTTACTTAAGGTTAATTCATCTTCTATATCTTCTAGAAAGTAATCTATAACTACTTCTGGAAATGACCAATTTTTTGAAGATGAATAATATCCTTTAACAATCATTTGGGCTTTCCTCCTTTCTTTTTAATCTATTTAAGCTTACCCAATAAACATCATTCTATCAAGACATGTCATCATGACAATATATATTTTTGGTTGCTTAATCTCAGGTGTTGATGCTAATATGTTTTATAGCGACATTTCTTGATTTTATTGTGACATTGAAGAGGAGATGATGAAATGTTAAATGAAAAAGCTGACAATCTTTTAAAAGAAGAGGTTGCTCAAAAGGAAATATTAGATTTTATCGAAAAGAAATATGGTGTGAAATATCTAGTTACTCAAAGAACAATACAAAGATGGATAGAAGAGTTAAATATTGACTGTATTCAACCTCGTCCGACAAGAAATAGAGATATCAGATATAGAAAATCTGATATTTTAAAATTAGAAGAAATTAAAAGAGTAAATTTATTAAGAAAAAAGAACAAAGAATTAAAACGTGAAAACATAAAAATTCTTGGGGAAAATATGAAGAATGAGGAGGAAAAAGCCAGGATAGAATATTATAATTCTTTATCAAATATTTCTGAGGCAGACATGAGGCAACATGAAATTGATAACATGTATGATTATAGTGTGCCTGCTTTAAATAGAATCAAAGAAGACAAACTAGAGATGTGCTTTAAGAAATTATTCCCAGACGTTAGCTTCGAGCAAGAGCATTTAGAAAAAATTTTGTTCATTATAAATGAACCATCGATGCATTCAGATTCAGAATATGGACAAGCAATATTAGAACTTAAGGAAAAAGCATATATAAAAAATCTTCGTTAACACAACTGTAATTACTATTAAAACAATTAAATAGATCAAGTTAGAAAAGAATAGAAAGTATGTAAATTTAAAAAGTAAAAGGATTGATATGAGTGAAAAACGAGAGAAGCGGTATTGACCAATATGTTAGAAAGTTAATTGAAAGTTTAGGTGTAGAATACGAAGAACAAGGAAGTACCAATGTGGAGATTAAAGAAGCATTGAGGACAGCAAGTAAAAGAATTATGGGGAACGTTGGGAAGCCAGAATTTCTTTTCTTCTCTAATGGATATTTAGTAGTAGTTGAAGATAAGGCAGATATAAACAAGAATGTTTCTTATGATAGTGAAGGAGCAATTGATTTGACCAGACCAACTATTGCTGAATATGCTGTGAATGGTGCAGTACATTATGCCAAGCATATAGTTGATAATACAAATACAGTTAAACAAGCATTTGCGATTGGAGCCAGCGGAGATAGTCATAGTAATGAAATTAAAGTAGTATATGTTAATTCTAAAGAAATAAAAGAATTACGAGAAGTTAATAACTTAGAAGATTTACATCCCGATAATATAGAAGAATTTTATAAAGTTACTGTTTTAGGTGAGTTACCAAAAGAGGAAAGAGAACTTAGAGAAGTTAATGCAATAGCTTCTGAATTACATGAAGACTTAAGAAATCATGGATCACTAGAAGGGGAAAAGAAAGCGACAGTTGTTTCAGCGATTTTATTAGCATTAGAAGAACCAACTTTTAACCTTGATTCATTACAATCAGTAACAAGAGAGAGAGGACATGATGGAGATTTAATCTTCAATGCAGTACAAGTTTATTTAAATAATTCTGGTATTATTCCTTACGCAAAAGTGGGTGAATTATTAGACCAATTTAATTTTATTCGTACAGACATAACATTAAATAGAAGTAAAGACATCCTCGGAATGTCGCCCATAAAGTATTTTGCATTAAAACTAAGAGAGAAATTACATACCAAGATTAAGCACACTGATTTTGATATATTAGGCAACTTCTATGGTGAGTTTGTAAAGTATGGAGGGAACGATGGGAATTCATTAGGTATTGTCCTTACACCTCGTCATATTACTAATTTAATGTGTGATTTAATAGAAGTAAACAAGCATGATGTTGTGTTAGACCCAGCTTGTGGTACTGGAGCTTTTTTAATTTCAGCAATGAACAAAATGTTAGAACAATGCGAACCAGATGAAGTAGACAGAGTAAAGCAACATCAATTATACGGTATTGAATTACAACAAAAGTTATTCACAATTGCTACTACGAATATGATTTTACGTGGAGACGGTAAAAGTAATCTTAGAAGAGATGATTTATTCCATGTGGATAAAGAGGAGATTAAAAAAGAGGGAGTTACAAAAGTTTTAATAAATCCTCCCTATTCTCAAGCGAAAACTCAGAATTTACATTACTTAGCTGAAATAAACTTCATTAAAGAATCTTTAGAAATGATTAATGTAGGTGGGAAATTAAGTGCGATAGTGCCGCAAAGTACCATGGTTGGTAAAACTAAAGAAGACAAAGAAAAAAAGAAATTAATATTAAAAAACCATACGTTAGAAACTGTTATATCTTTAAATAAAGATACATTTTACGGCATCGGGACAAACCCATGTATTGTAGTCTTTACAGCTGGCATACCTCATAATGAAAAAAAACGTGTAAATTTTGTTGATTTCTCTGATGATGGATATGTAGTTAGAAAACATGTTGGTTTAGTGGGAGATGGCACAGAGAAATCTAAAAAAGAGTTCTTACTAGACGTGTTGAAAGGTTATCAAGACGCAGATACTAATTTCATTGTTCAATCAACGGCATCGGCTGAAGATGAATGGCTCCATAGTTTTTATTACTTCAATGATACGCCACCAACGAAAGATGATTTTAAATTAACAATGGCAAACTATTTAACCTATCAGTTTGATATGAGAAGTCACGGAAAAGGTCATCTTTTTAAGAGGATAGGTGATAAAGAAAATGACTGATAAATTAACATTAGCAAATGTAAAGTGGAAAAAGTTTAAATTCGATTCCCTATTTGAAATAGAGAAGTGTAAATGCAACAATGCTTCACTGCTAAATAAAAATATACCTGAAATACCTTATGTAGGTGCTACAAATGCGAGGAACGGCACGATGTATTTTGTGAAAAAAGAAAAGAAGTTAATAACAAAAGGAAAATGTATAGTTTTTGTTATGGATGGCGAAGGTTCCATGGGAACTTCCTTTTATAAAGAAGAAGACTTTATCGGATCTACAACTTTATCCGCGGGTTATAATAAAGAGTTAAATAAGTATAATGCAATGTTCTTAACTACGATTATGGATCAGAATAAAGATAAATATAATTTTGGTTATAAAAGAAATTTAACAAGGTTAAAAAAAGAAACAATTTTATTACCAATTGATGAGGTCGGCGAACCTTACTGGGCTCTAATGGAAAAAATCATGAGAGACATAGAGGAAGAAGTGACACCAAAAGAGTCCTTTATACCTCATGAAATTACAGACAAACGAGAGTTAGCCGATATTAAATGGAAAAGCTTTCGCTTAGGAGATATTTTTAAAGAATTAATTCCCGGGAAAAGTAAAGGATTGGTTCATCTAAAAGAAGACGGTACAATACCATATGTAGGAGCAACAAATAAAAATAATGGAGTATTAACTTTTGTTGAGAAAGTTCCAAAATTAACTTCAAGAGGTAACACAATAATCTTTATAAGAAACGGTGAAGGTTCAATGGGCTACTCTGTTTATAAATTTGAAGAATTTATCGCCACCTCAGACGTTACTATGGGATATAATTCGCATATAAATAAATACACAGGAACATTCATTACTACAGTTGCCGATAAAGTAAGAGGGAAGTATAACTTTGGCTACAAGAGAAATAATAATAGATTAAGAAATGAACGCTTATTGTTACCTGAAAAAGGTGATGGCAATCCAGATTGGGAGTTCATGGAACAATATATGAAACGAATTGAAAATGAATTATTTGAGACTGTAGAAAATAGTAAGAGATATTTTCAGTGATGCTTCTTGATACCAGAGGAATGAATGTACTAATATTGTATTCAACTAGCATTCTTCTTATTGGTTCAAGTTGGTTCAAGTAAAATCAATTTAAATACTCTTACATACCTTTCTATCCAAATGAATAATCGAAAAATATAGATGTGTAAGGCTCTAAGAGGATGAGATATACTTAGAAAGCTGCTACATATTTCTCAAAACGTTAATCGAGATATTATCGTTTCAAAGCACTTCCCATCAATGGGAAGTGCTTTTTTATTTTATTTGAACAAATCCTTAATCTTAATAGTAATTAGAACATACTATATTTGATATATTAGGGAAAGTTACTTATAGGTGTAATTGAAGTAAATCTACCTGCAGGAAGTTACGAAAGCAAATGTGAACAGAGGTTTCTAAAAGATTTAGGAGCCCATTTATTACACATGTACAGTGGAGGTTTCGAAGATGGTGAACTATAAAGGCAAGACAGCGCTTGTTACAGGGGCTTCAGGAGGCATTGGTAAGACGTATGCGAAAGAGCTCGCTTCCAGAGGAAGCCATGTCATTCTGGTTGCACGCTCTGATGACAAGCTTAATGCATTGGCAGACGAACTAGCATTGAAGTACAAAGTAGATACGTATGTCCTTCCGCTGGATTTATCCGAAGCGGATTCAGTAGATGAGTTGGCAGAACGTATCAAGAAGCTTGGTCTGGACGTAGATATCCTGATTAATAATGCAGGTTTCGGCACCCATGGTCGTTTTGAAACGATTTCGATCGATCGGGAACAGGAAATGATCCGACTCAACATATCTACTCTCGTAGGACTGACACACCAGTTTCTGCCGTACATGCAGCAACAGAGAGAGGGGATCATTGTGAATTTAGCTTCCGTCGCTTCGTTTCAGCCGCTTGCCTATATGGCGACATATGCAGCTACGAAAGCGTTTGTTCTATCCTTCTCCGAGGCTCTATATGCAGAGAATCGGCATCTTGGGGTAAGAGTTCTGGCACTTTGTCCGGGAACGACGAAGACATCATTCTTTGATGTGATGGGCACAACAGACATGCCGGGGGGAATCAAAGGCACACCGGAGTCTGTCGTTAAGACGGGTTTTAAAGGTATCGAAAAGAACAGGAGTTATATCGTAGATGGTGCCAATAACTACTGGGTTGCCCAGGCGAGCCGATTCATGACGCGAAAAGCGATGGCTATCATAGGGGAAAGAGTGACCCGGCCTTCAAAGTGATCGTGGACGGGTCTGATTATGGTAGTACTTTTCGGACGTATGAATAAAGGGTACAGAGTTGGAAAAACAGAGATAAGTGAGGCGGATATGAATGGCTTTTGACTATGATCTGGATTTCGACAACATCAACTTTCGTGAGCAGCCTGAACTCTACAGAGTGGGGAGAGGGGAGCAGGGTGTACTGATGGTGGAGCCCTATAAGAGTGAAATTCTCCCGCACTGGCGATTCAAGACGCCTGAGATCGCAAAGGAATCATCCGATAAGATATATCAGATGTATCTGGATTATAAGGAAAAGGACGATTTTGTCGGAATGGATATGGCGAGGAAGTTTCTGCAGATGGGATATACAAGATCTCGTCGTTACGCAAACTATAAAGGCGGGAGGAAGTACGACAAGAACGGTGAAGTGAACGAGCGGGATATTGATTCGGAAAAGGCGGAGTCGGCTTCCATTTTCGAAGAGAAGTGGAAAACAGTACGGGAAGACGAAGACTACCTTAAGCTGAAGAAAGCGCACCAGAAGGAATACGGATAATTGAACCATCGATAGAACCACCCTCCACATTTAATGGAGGGTGGTTCTATTTTGTGAAGAGATCTGATGTAATACTATACAGCAAAAAAGTATTGCTTTTTAATATATATTTATTGATTATCAATAAATATATGCTATTATAGGCTTATGATAAAGAAGAGGTGATCCTATGAGATTGGATATGATGTTGGCGAAAATGAACCTTAATTTCCTCAAAGTGTTGATTCTGATTGTCGGTGCTCCAATTCTTGCGGGATGCATCTACGGATTGTCCAGGTTCAGTCCGGAGTCTCGGTATTGGGCGACGGCTTAATTGGCAGAGTTACAGTATCCAGTACTGACTGGCATGTATATGGGGATGATTCCGTTCTTCTTTGCGCTGTACCAGGCTTTGAAATTCCTTGGCTATATGAGCAGAGACGAAGCATCTTCGGAAAAAGCGATAAAAGCAGTGGGAAAGATTAAATACTGTGCGGTTGCCATCGGTATTGTGTACATTCTGGAACTGCCTTTCCTGTACCGTCTCATGGCAGTAGATGATGCACCAGCCATCTTGATCGGTGCGTTCATCATCGCCGGTTCGGCTATGGTTTTCATTTTTTCAGCCGCACTTCAAAGGAATTTGAAATATCCTGAAGTGTAAAGCAGGTCTTTTAAACAGAATGGAGGTAAATGTATGTCGATGAGAGATCCTTTATATAATGATGAATCTACAGCATCAATCGGTGGACCTGAAACAAATGTGCCAAAGCATGTCGCAATTATCATGGATGGGAACGGGCGCTGGGCGAAGGCGCGTGGTCTGCCGAGGTTTGCAGGTCATAAGGAGGGTGTCGCAACTGTCGTCAAAGTGGTCAAGACGGCAGTCGACTATGGTGTCGATGCACTCACGCTCTATACGTTTTCCACGGAGAACTGGAAGCGGCCAAAGACCGAGGTTGAATTCATTCTAAAACTGCCTAAGGAATTTCTCGGTGTGCATTTGCCTGAGCTTATGGCGAATAATGTACGCATCGAGGCGATCGGTGATATGAGCAAACTGCCGGTTGCGACCCGTAGAGCCATCCAATATGCAATCGACCGCACCCGTCATAACGACGGGCTGCAGCTGAACTTTGCACTCAACTATGGCAGCAGGCAGGAGATGCTGAGCGCCATGAAGGCGGTCTTTGCTGATCTGAATACGGCAAGGTTGTCCTTGGAGGAACTGGATGAGGAGCAGTTTTCGAAGTATCTGTATACAGCAGATACGACAGAACCTGATCTACTCATCCGTACAGGAGGTGAGAAGCGGCTGAGCAACTTCCTGCTCTGGCAGCTCGCCTACACGGAATTCTGGTTCAGCGATATTCTGTGGCCGGATTTCACAGGACAGGACTTTATCGATGCGCTGGAAGCGTACGGTCAGAGAAAACGGAGGTATGGCGGTGTGTAGAATCTGAATGGTCCGGGAGGCGGTAGCCATGAGAGCAATGAAACAGCTTGTTCGCTTTGGTTGGGCACAGGCACTGTCCTGCATATTTCCGGTCGTCATCTTTGCCTCCCTGGCACTGACGGAAGTCATAACACTACCGCTTCTGCCGCGTTACGACTGGCTGCTCATCATCTGTCTGCTGACCCAGTGGGGGATGATACGGTCGGGACTTGAGACACGGGACGAACTGAAAGTGATCACCGTGTTCCACATCATCGGCCTGACTCTGGAAATATTCAAAGTACATATGGGTTCCTGGTCCTATCCGGAGCCTGGTCATTTCAAACTGTTCGGTGTGCCGCTCTATAGCGGATTCATGTATGCGAGTGTCGCGAGCTATCTCTGCCAGGCCTGGAGACGTCTCGACGTCGAACTGATCCGGTGGCCACCGCTTCTGATTGTAGTGCCGCTCGCTTCGGCAATCTATCTGAACTTCTTCACCCACCATTACTGGCTGGATGTCCGCTGGTGGCTATGCGGGTGTGTCATCATCGTCTTCTGGCGTTGCCGGGTGACTTACAAGGTCGGCGGCACCCGCTACCGGATGCCGCTCGTATTGTCCTTTATGCTCATCGGATTCTTCATTTGGATTGCTGAAAATATTGCGACCTATTTCAGTGCATGGGAATATCCGAACCAGGCAGACGTCTGGAGCATCGTCCACCTGGGCAAGGTGAGTTCCTGGATGCTGCTTGTCATTGTCAGCTTTCTTATCGTTGCGACTTTGAAGCAAGTCAAAGGAGACGGCCCCCGGGGATAGTGCGATATATTCATGTTCTACACTTTCCTTGCAGCTACCAGGCGAATATTCTGGCCAATATCATGAATACGGACCATAAGACCACACCAACCAGCAGGAAGATGAGCAATACGATCAAAGCGTCAGATATGGAAGTGATATCAAACCAGCCGCTGAATAAAAGAATCGGGTAGACTGTGATGAGCATAGTCAGGAAATGGATGATACTCCTTTTAAAGATGCTCCAGTGATCCAGGTCATAAATGACTGAAGCTGCAGCAACGAAAAATATGATGAGACCCACCAGAAATGTGCTCTTCGCGTTGGAAAGGTCATTTTGGAAATAGAGCAGCAGTGCGATACTGCCCATGATGACAAATGGTATACCGCCCCTTAGCAGAGAATTTAATATTAAGATGTCCATCGACCTTCTTTCTCCACAAAGTATTGAAGTACTGATCATCGACGTAAAGATAATTTCAACTCTCCAGTTCATGACACATATGCTGAGCCGGACTTCGTCACACTTACATATTACATTAACACTTTTTTCTTTTATACCCATTCTGGAGTAGCGGCAGAAATATATTCTTTCTATCGTTCTTTTGTAGAATCTGTTTAAAATATCCATACATATTCCGTCTCTGATATACTGTTACTGATGGAGAGGGGGCGGAAAGATGAAGATCATTGTAGATGCCGATGCGTGTCCAGTAAAGGATATTGTCATGGAAGAAGCGGCCCGGGCGAGTGTTCCAGTCACTCTGGTATCGAGTCTATCCCATTATTCCAGTAAAGACCTCCCGGCGCATGTAGAGGCCGTTTATGTCGAAGCGGGACCGGATGCGGCGGACTTCCGGATTGTCCAGCTGGCGAAGAAAGGGGACATCGTCGTCACTCAGGATTATGGATTGGCTTCCCTGCTTCTGCCTAAGGGTTGCATCGTGCTGCATCATAAAGGGTTTGAATATAATGACCTGAATATCGACAACCTGCTTGCGACACGTCACATGGGCAGCATGATCCGCAAAGGTGGCGGCAGGACGAAAGGGCCGAAGCCGTTCAGCAAGGAGGACCGGGCAGCGTTCCTCACCTTGCTCCGGAAGAAACTGGAGTTGAAATAGCGGTTCTGGTAATATATGTATCAACACCTACTATTCTGATGACGAGGCAGGGGAGGAAATATGGTTTCAACCGGCAATATCATTATCATGGGGCTTGTCGTACTGGCATCGCTGATGCTGCCCTTCATTTTCATACTGGTACTGAGGAAGAGGTTCCAGATTCAGTGGGTTCCGATACTTATTGGTGCAGCGACTTTCATCGTCTTTGCGATGGTGCTGGAACAGATTGCCCACTTCCTCGTGCTCAGACCCGGAGTGGATGGATCGATTGCACTTCTTGACAGCTCTCCCTGGCTGTACGTGCTGTATGGGGTTCTGGCTGCAGGCATATTCGAGGAGACGGGCAGGCTGGTCGCTTTTCTGCTGATGAAGCGGAAGTACAGGCAGATTGATTCGGCGGTGTCATATGGTGTTGGTCATGGGGGTGTCGAGGCGATCATCGTTCTTGGGCTTTCGACGTTCAATGTATTGATATTGAGCATACTGGTGAATAACGGCAGTGGCCTTTTGAACGAACTGCCTGCAGGCGTCCTGGAAAGCATTACAGGCGCACCGGGCTATATGTATATCATTGGCATCTTCGAGCGCATTCTTGCCATCAGTCTGCATATCGGCCTGTCTGTCATCGTCTTTGTGGCAGTGATGCAGAAGGGCAAGTGGTATCTATTCCCGCTGGCAATTGTGCTTCATGCACTGGCAAATGTCACGGCTGCAATGATGCAGGCGGGCCTGCTAGCGAATTTATGGATGGTGTATGTGGGCCTTGTGCTCATGGTTATCATTACACTGTCCATTGCCTACATGGTGGGGAGCAGATGCAAGCATTCCGAGTGAATATAGTCCTCTTTGCCTGGATGGCAGAGAGGATTTTTCAATATGGACATGTGGTTCATGGATGGAAACCGGGTATAGTGGAGCATGAAATGATGACAGGAGGACTGTATTGTGGCTGTAACTGATATTATTGACTTCGAGTACATTCAGACGAATGGCATCCAGCTTCACGTCGCTGTTTCAGGGCCCGAGGATGGGGAACTGGTCGTTCTGCTCCATGGTTTTCCGGAATTCTGGTTCAGTTGGAGGAAACAGATCCGTGTGCTGGCTGGGGCAGGCTACAGGGTCGTGGCACCCGATCAGCGGGGATACAATAAGAGTGATAAGCCGGAAGGCAAAAATGCCTATAGTATCAATAAGCTTGAGCAGGATATTGCCGGATTGATCGAGTACTATGGATATGACAATGCAGCAGTCATCGGTCATGACTGGGGTGGGGGCGTGGCCTGGCAGCTTGCCGGCACACATCCTGAGAAGGTGAACCGTCTCGTCGTCCTCAATATGCCGCATCCCGCTGCGTTTCCTAAAGTGCTTGTCAAAACGCCCTCGCAGGGGCTGAGAAGCTCGTACATTCTCTTCTTCCAGATTCCCATGCTGCCCGAGAAGATCATGAGCAGTAAAGATTATGCGTATATGGCACAGGCACTCGTCCAGACGAGCCGGAGAGGTACATTCACAGAAGATGACCTCGGAGCATATAGGATTTCATGGGAAAGGCCTCGGGCGCTGACGAGCATGCTGAACTGGTATCGTGCCCTTCCAGCAAACACGAAGCACATCCCGAAACATACGATTGAAATGCCTGTAAAGATCATCTGGGGCACGGGCGACCAGTTTCTGTCGAAAAAGCTCGCAGAAGAAAGCCTGAAGTATGCAAGCAGCAGTTCGGTGGCATGGGTGGAGGAAGCAACCCACTGGGTCCATCAGGAACAGCCGGAATATGTGAATGAACAGATTCTGCAGTTTCTCGATTCCTAGAACAGCCGCTGCAGAAATATGATGTATGCCCCTTCTCATACGAGGAGGGGTTTCTATCGCCATTATTTTAAGTGTATAATTACATTGAACAAAATGATGATCAGGAGATGATGGAATGAATCGTATCAATCTTGTTACTCTCGGCGTCAGGGATATTTCAGCTTCACTCGATTTTTACCGGAATATCGGATTCAAAGCTCATATCGTTGGAGACGAGGCACATCCGACTGTTGTCTTTTTCAGTAATGAAGGGTCGAAGCTGTCGCTCTACCCGATTCAGGAGCTGGCTGCAGACATCAATAGGGACAATCCGCCGGAAGTTTCGAAAGGTGGGTTCAATGGTGTGACGCTCGCCTACAACGGGAAGTCAGAAGCGGAAGTGGACGACATTATGGATAGGGTGGTCCAGCATGGAGCGACAGTGGTAAAGACACCACAGCCTTTATCATGGGGCGGTTATGGCGGTTACTTCACTGATATCGATGGCTACTACTGGGAAGTGGCCTATGGGGCTGAATGGGAGTTCGATGCATCCAACATGCTGGTGCTTGATTGAGAAGGGTTTCCTCTCATATGGTTCTTTTTTATAAATAAATGTGAAAAAAATAACAATATAGTATTGTAATTGTGACTAATTTCACATATAATAAACCTATAGAAAAGAACGGAACATAAGAGAGGAGAAAAAAATTATGATGAGTTGGTTGAAAGCACACAAGGCGAGTGAGTTGGTACTATTGGTTCTGAGAGTCTACTTGGGCTTCGGATGGTTTACGAGTGGTCTCGGTAAAGTGACAGGTGGCTTTGATGCATCCGGATTCCTGCAAAATGCGGTACAGAATCCAGTTCTCGGTCCTGATGGCAATGCGGTCTATCCATGGTATACGTTTCTAGTGGAAAACGTCTTTCTACCGATGAGCCCCGTAATCAATGTCATGATACCTTGGGGTGAACTGCTTGTCGGTCTCGGACTTCTGCTTGGTGGTTTCACAGCCTATGCTGCATTCTTCGGACTGATGATGAACTTTGCATTCCTGTTTGCCGGCACAGTATCAGTGAATCCGCTCTACATCATCATCGGCATGATCATCCTGGTATCCGGACACAAAGCAGGCAGCTTCGGACTGGACCGGTTCCTGCATCGTGAAAATAAAGGCGGCCATCGCCACTTCAGGCTCCGGGGTCACAGACGTGAAGTGACAGAATAGATTGATTAGAAGAGACCTGCAATCATGACGATTGCAGGTCTCTTCTTAATTTTGGTTTGAGTAATCCACTTTGTGCAGGGTATGATGAACTATAGAATTTCATGAATAGGAGCGTTGCAATGAAGTATATACTGAAAATAAAAGACAGCATATGGGTGACACCGGTATTCTATTGTCTGCTGGCAGTCATTCTTGCCCTGATTGCTGTCTATACTGATATAAATGTGCTTCCGAGGCTCGATTTCGAATTGCCGTTCTTCCTGGCGACTGAAGTCGACCTGGCCAAAGAGATACTCGGTTCGATTTCAGGCGCACTTCTGACCATGACGACCATCACTTTTTCCACCATCATGGTCGTTCTGACAACATACTCATCACAGTTCTCTCCTCGCGTTCTTACCAACTTTGTGAATGATAGAAGAACGATGCGCGTACTTGGCGTGTTCATGGGCGGCTTTCTATATTCCATCCTTTCCCTGGCCTTCATGCAGCAGGCCACTTTTGAAGGAGAAGTCATTTCAGCAATCGTTGCCGTACTGCTTGCTGTACTCTGCCTGTTCTTCTTTGCCTATTTCATCCATTTCGTTGCTTCCAGCATACAGGTCAGCAACCTGATTGATTCACTGGTGGATGACGTCAAGGATGAAATTGATCGGGAAGGGGAGCGGCTGGATCAGGCGCATGTATCGGTCACCAGCCTCAAGCCGGAGATGGTGGAGCAGTATGATGAGACAACTGTACTCAGTTCCGAGAGCTTTGGTTTCATCCAGTTCATCGATCACGATGACCTGTTCCAATGGGCGAAGAAGAATGATGCAGTCATCCGTGTCACCCCGCTGATTGGTGAATTTGTAACGACATCCACCGAGATTCTGACCATCAGTCATGGAAAAGATGTAGAAGTCCCTGATAGCCTGATCAGCAATGTCACAATCGGCAGGGAACAGAATGTCTATCAGGATGTGGATTATGGACTCCATAAAATAGTGGATGTCGCCCTTCGGGCACTTTCCCCAGGAATCAATGACCCGAATACAGCAGTCCAGTGCATCCACTACTTGACTGAAGCGCTTATAAAGAGCTTCAAGCATACCGGGACGTATGTCATTTACCATGATGACCGCCACCTTGGACGCCTGATTACAAGAAGGAGCAGTGTGGAGGAAAAGCTGTATAATGTACTTTCGCAGATCAGCTTCTATGGCAGGCAGGATGTTGTCGTTCTGGAAACACTGCTCGAATCGATGCAGAATATCGCGTTGAACAGTTCAGAAGATGTCAAACAGGAGATCAGGCCATTCAGCCGTTATATATACGATCGCTTCGATAAAGCAGTACTACATGAAGTTGACCATAAATTCATCAATTCCAGGAAAATGGCACTGGATGAAGCGTTGAATGAAGCACGTTAGGCAAGCCGTCCCTTCAGCTGATACCCGTTTTGTTTGTTTATACAAAATAACGACGGGAACAGCTTTGTATTGATCGATTTACAGGAGGTAGTGCCATGGGAATCTGGTTCAGTCTGATATTTGCGATAGGTTTTGTAATCATTCATCTGCTTTCAAAGCAGATGAAGTTTCTGAGAGTGGACCCTCGCAGCAAGTTTCTTTCGATTGCCGGGGGCATATCCGTTGCATATGTCTTCATGCACCTTCTGCCTGAACTTGGAGAGTACCAGCAGGAATTCGAAGGGGCAATTGAAGGGCTCGAGTTTCTTGAAAGCCACATCTATATCATTGCGCTGCTCGGGCTTGTCATCTTTTATGGATTGGAGCAGCTTGCGAAGAAGTCCAGGAAGCGGGGTGCAGAAAAGGGGACAGACAAGGCCTCATCCGGTGTCTTCTGGCTTCACATCTGTTCTTTCGCACTATATAACGCCATCATCGGCTACCTGCTGCTCAGAGGAGAATACCAGTCCGAGTGGGGCATGCTGCTTTATTTCTTTGCCATGGGCATCCACTTCATCACAAATGATAAGGCGCTGAGATCAGCGCACAAGGATGACTATGATCGATATGGCCGCTGGCTGCTTGCGGTGGCCATCACCATCGGCTGGTTCGTCGGTGTATTCACGGAGCTGAATATACTTGTCATCTCAGTGCTCACTGCCTTTCTGGCAGGCGGCGTCATCCTCAACGTCATGAAGGAAGAATTGCCGGAAGAGAGGGAAAGCAGCTTTCCTGCCTTTTTCTCAGGCATGCTCGGCTATACTGTACTGCTGCTGTTTCTGTAACAAGGAATCAGATGGCATAAAAAGCAAAACACCCGTAGGCCAAGGTTAAACTTGAGCTTACGGGTGTTTTCAGTTTGAGTGACTCTATTGTCTCCAGCTGTCGTATTCCTTCTTGGAACAGAGCGCCTGGTGGTTGTTGCCGAAATCTCTCAGAATCACTTCTTCACCTTCGGCGTAATTATGCTGGTCAGCATCATAACCGACTCTTCTGCGGTTCTTTTCAGTATGAGGGTCAGGTTGCGGTACTGCAGAAAGCAGTGATTTCGTGTAGGGATGTATCGGGTTTTCATATACATCTGCGGCATCACCAATTTCCAAAAGCTGCCCCATGTACATGACTGCTATGCGATCAGAGATGTATTTTACCATGGAAAGGTCATGTGCAATGAAGAGATACGCGAGTCCACGCTCTTCCTGTATCTCCTTCATCATGTTTACGACCTGGGCCTGGATGGAAACATCAAGTGCAGAAATCGGTTCATCGGCGATGATCAGTTTCGGATCGAAGCTGAGGGCGCGTGCGATACCGATCCTCTGGCGCTGGCCCCCGGAGAACTCGTGGGGATAGCGGTTGGCATGTTCACGGTTCAGTCCGACGGACTCGAGCAGTTCGTTTATCTTCCGGCGTCTTTCCTTCTTGTCCTTGTGAAGACCATGAATGTCATATCCTTCAGATAGAATCTCGAAGACGGTCATCCTTGGATTGAGTGACGCGTATGGATCTTGGAAAATCATCTGAAGGTTCTGGTTGAATGTTTTCTGCTCTTTTCGGGACAGCTGATCGGTATGCTTGCCATCAAAGATGACTTCGCCACCGGTCTTTTCATACAGCTTGATGATTGTGCGGCCGGTAGTGGACTTGCCACAACCGGATTCTCCAACAAGCCCCAGTGTCTCACCGGGCATGACGTGGAAAGAAATATCATTTACAGCTTTGAGCGGGTTATTCTTAGGCCCGAAGTGCTTTGCAAGATTTTTTACTTCCAGGATAGCTTCCGTCATTCTTTCACTCCTCCTGAGTACTGCATGTATCTGTTTTTGATTATATCAGGAATCTCTGTTTCAGGTGCATCAGGGTGCAGCCTCCAAGTTTTGGCGAAATGGTGATCATTCACTTTGAACATTGGAGGATTCTGTTCATAATCAATCTTCATCGCATGCGGATTGCGCGGCGCAAATGCGTCGCCTTTTGGCGGATCCGTCAAATCCGGCGGTGACCCTTCGATCGTACGTAGCTTCTGGCCCTTTTCTTCATTCAGGTCAGGCATCGATCCCAGTAGTCCCCACGTATACGGGTGCTGCGGGTTATAGAATATATCATCTACTGTACCGATCTCCACGATTTCACCTGCATACATGACTGCCACACGGTCTGCCACGTTGGCGACCACACCGAGGTCATGAGTGATGAAAATGATGGAAGTCTGCGAGTTTTTCTGGATATCTTTCATAACGTCAAGAATCTGTGCCTGTATGGTTACATCAAGTGCTGTGGTCGGTTCATCTGCAATGAGCAGCTTGGGATCGGCAGCCAGTGCGATGGCGATGACGACACGCTGGCGCATACCACCTGAGAATTCGTGTGGGTACTGGTTCAGTCTTTTCTCAGGCATTGGGATACCGACCATCTGCATCAGTTCAAGTGCACGTTTTTTAGCATCGCTTCTTGAGATTTTCTGATGCTTGAGCATTACTTCTGTAATCTGTCTGCCGACTTTCATCGTCGGGTTCAGTGAAGTCATCGGATCCTGGAAAATCATACTGATATCGTTGCCGCGTATTTTTTCCATCTGCTTTTCGGACTGTTCCAGCAGGTTTTTGCCATCAAACAGGATTTCTCCACCGGAATAGATGGCAGGCGGCTGCGGGAGCAATTTCATGATTGCCTGGTTGGTCACACTCTTGCCGGAACCTGATTCACCGACAATGGCAAGTGTTTCCCCCTTGAAGACATCATAGCTGACGCCTCGGACGGCATTTACAGTACCTGCATACGTAGAGAAATCTATCTGCAGATCTTTTATTTGTAGAACTGGTTCATTCATCTATATCACTTCCTTAACTTAGGATCGAGAGCGTCTCTTAATCCGTCACCAATTGCATTGAATGCAAAGATTGTCAAACTGATGAGCAATGCCGGGAAAAATAGTCTCCAAGGCGCGTTGGTCAAGGCGGGATAGCCGTCATTTGCCATGGTACCCCAACTTGCCAGTGGCGCAGGTACACCAAGTCCCAGGTAGCTGAGGAATGCTTCTGTGAAAATCGCATTCGGTATTGTCAGTGTCATTGTGACAAGAATGGCACCGAGTGCATTCGGAAGCAGGTGTTTTCTGATCAGGTGCATGTTCTTGGCACCAAGTGTTCTGGCAGCAAGTACATATTCCTGGTTTTTGAGTTTGAGTATTTCAGATCGTGTGATACGTGCCATGTTCACCCAGCCTGTAAGTGACAGGGCGATGATCATCGGGATCAGTCCCGGCTGCATGACAACAAGCAGGATGATTACGACAAGCAAGTAGGGGATGGCAGTCAGAATATCTGCGATACGCATCATGATCTCATCTGTACGTCCACCTCTAAGTCCAGCGATAGACCCCCAGGCAACTCCGATGATCAAGTCGATGATGGCAGCGGCGAAGCCGATGAAGATCGAGATCCTCGCCCCGACCCATACACGCGTGAAAACATCACGGCCAAGGTCGTCCGTACCGAACCAGTAGGTGCCATTCGGACTCGTATTGTAGTCGCCATTCTGCTGTCTATATGTGAATTCCGAAATCATTGGACCGAAAATTGCGCCCAGAATGATGATGAACAATGTAATGAATCCAACAAGAGCAAGCTTGTTTCTAATGAACCTTCGAGCCACTTCACCCCAGAAGGAAATGGATTTTTTGGCAAGCGTTTCCGCTTCCTCAGTCCGTGATCCAACAATTTCAAAATCGGAAGAATTGAGTTTTGGAATATCTTTATTTGCCACTTGATTTTCCTCCTCTCAACTTGATGCGTGGATCAATGAAGCTATAAAGAATATCTACAATCAATACAGCAAGCAGCAGTATGATCGAGTAGAATACGGTAGTTCCCATGATTACTGTGTAGTCCCGGTTGGTGATGCTGGTTACGAAATATTTACCCATACCAGGAATCGCAAAAATTTCTTCTATGACGAAACTGCCGGTGATGATTCCTGCTGTGAGTGGTGCCAGATATGTGACAACAGGGAGCAGTGCATTTCTCAAGGCATGCTTAAAGGTAACGACCCATTTTGATATACCTTTGGCTTTAGCCATTTTTACATACTCGCTGTTTGTCTCTTCAAGCATGCTTGAGCGTGTTAGTTTCGCAATGAATGCCATTGGCGTGGATGCGAGTGCCACCGCCGGCAATATACTGTAGATGAAGCCATTCCATCCGGCTATAGGGAACCATCCAACCTGGAGTGCAAGGTAATACTGCAGAACCGATGCCATGACAAAGGATGGTACGGATATGCCTATGACGGCGACAATGCTCATCGCATAATCCGGCCATTTGTTATGGAAGAGGGCGGCAATCGTACCGATCAGTACACCCATTCCGACGGCGATGAACATTGCTTCCAGACCAAGTGTCATGGAGATCGGGAAGCCTTCTGCAATCATTTCATTCGTTTCGCGGTATCTATACTTCATGGACGTTCCGAAGTCACCTTGAACAGTATTCAGAAGGTATTCTCCATACTGTACATACCAAGGATTATCCAGTCCATATTTTTCATTCAGACTTTCCTGGATGGCCGGGGGTACTGCTCTTTCAGACGCAAAAGGATTACCTGGAGCCAGGCGCATCAGGAAAAATGTTGCGGTGATGATTATAAATAAAGCGATGATGATATATATCAGGCGCTGACCTATATATTTGATCATCTGTAACGCTCCCTTCTCAAAAGTGACAGGTGAGTATGTAAGCATACTCACCTGTCAGTATATTTCTTATTCTTGAATATCTACGTATTTCAATTGAACGTTTCCAAGTGGATCGGCATTCATATTCTCAACTTTGTCTTCGTGTACTGAGAGATTCGTGTAGAAGTAGATCGGTGCAAATGGATATTCACTCATCAAAATCTCTTCAGCTTCTTGCATCATTTCAGTGCGTGCTGCTTCGTCTGTTTCCTGAGCAGCATCATTCAGCAGCTGGGTATACTCTTCGTTTGTCCAGCCAGTGTCGTTGTTACCGCCATCTGTTTTGAAGATTTCAAGGAAGTTGATCGGATCATTGAAGTCTCCGAGCCAGCCGTAACGTCCAACCTGGAATTCGCCTGAATCAAGCGTCTCGAGGTATACCTGCCATTCTGCGTTATCCAATGTAACATTGATTCCAAGGTTCTCAGCCCAGCCTTGCTGGATGAACTGTGCAATCGCTGCGTGTGCTTCATCAGTGTTGTAGGATAGTGCAACTGTAAGTTCTGATGGGTCGCTCATGCCAAGCTCTTCAAGTCCTGCATCGAGTGCCGCTTGCGCTTCTTCGATGTTGTTGGATTCAAAGTAGTTTCCTGGCTCTTCAAAACCTTCCATAGTCAGAGGAACAAGGCCGGTTGCCGGAACCTGCTCTCCTTTAGTGACGTTTTCGATGAGCCCTTCGCGGTCGATTGCGAGTGTCAGAGCTTTACGGATGTTTACATTCTGCATTACTTCATCCTGGGTATTGAATACATACATGTAAGTACCGGCCTGGTCACTGACATTCAGTGTACCTTCTTCCTTGAATTGCTCAAGAGCATTCAGGTCAATTGTATTGAATGGTGAACCGAGGTAGTCAAGTTCGCCGGCCTGATACATGTTGAGTGCTGTCGCTGCACTTTCAACCATGTCGATGTTGACTGTTTCGAGTGCTACATTTTCAGCATCCCAGTAGTTGTCGTTCTTCGTCAGGACGATTTCATCAGAGCTTGTGAAACTTTCAAGTGTGAAAGGCCCGTTTCCGATGTAGTCCTCACCGGCTGGATCTGTATGCCAATCCGGATTTTCCTCTACTACCTGGGAGTTGACCGGATAGTATGTGTAGAACGCTGTCAGTTCGTCAAAGTAAGGCGTCGGGTTTACAAGGTTGACTTCAAGTGTCTTATCGTCAATCGCTGTAACTGCTACATCATCTACTGAGCCTTCGCCTGTGTTATAAGCTTCAGCACCTTCTATGTAGTAGAGTTGGTAAGCGTAGTCTGAAGCATTTTCAGGGTCAAGTGCCCATTTCCAAGCATATTCGAAGTCTTGTGCAGTGACAGGGTCACCGTTTGACCATTGTGCATCTCTTAGGGTGTACGTATAAGTGAGGCCATCTTCACTTACGTCGATGTTTTCTGCCATCGCCGGTTCCGGATTGCCTTCAGGGTCGAGACGTGTCAGACCTTCGAAGACGCTGGCCATGATTGCACCTGATGTTGTATCAGTTGCCAGTGCCGGGTGGAAGGATGGTGGATCTGAAGCGATCGAGAGGTTGATGGATTTTCCACCGGATTCTCCTTCGCCTGAAGCACTCTCTTCACTAGTGTCTCCGCCGCTGTCTCCGCCGAAATTACAGGCTGCAAGAACGAGTGTTAGAGTTAGGAAAAGCAGTAAAGCTTTGAAATTTTTCATACAATTCACTCCTTTTTTACTATTCGTATTATACTGCATATTACAATGAGATTACAAGAATGCAAATGTGTAATATGAAACCTTACTTTCCAATTTCCTCTATTATTATACTCCTTCCTGATTCTTATTTGAAAGCGCTTACTTGATATGCATTATCAATGTATAAACCCGAAATGTCAAATGTATGAAGTATTTCTAAAGATGCAGCAGACATTCAATCCATCCAGTCACCTGATTTCATCAGACTACGTCGGTGATTAGCGGGTATAGAGATGTATCATACGAGAGAAGGGGTTAGATAATGAAGATTCTACTTACCGGTGCCTCCGGCTATATCGGCGGAAATCTGCTTGAAAGTCTGAAGGAGGACTATGAAATCATTGCTGTTTCAAGACATACGGATAATAAGGAAGATGAGGAGAATGTGACCTGGAAGGAAGCGGATCTGTATTCGCAGATCGACATCGAGAACGTGATGGATGATATCGATATCGCCATCTATCTTGTGCATTCCATGCAGCCTTCGTCCAAATTATCTCAAGCGAAATTTGAGGATATGGATGCGATACTGGCCGACAATTTTGCATGGGCAGCAAAGCAGAAAGGTGTGAAGCGGATCATCTACTTGAGCGGCATCATACCGGATGACGACAATCTGTCGACGCATCTGAGCAGTCGTCTTGAGTGCGAAAGGATTCTCGGGTCATACGGCATTCCTGTAACGACGTTGCGGGCGGGACTGATTGTTGGCCCTAAAGGCTCCTCCTTCCCAATTCTGCACAATCTGGTGAAGCGCCTGCCCGGCATGCTGCTGCCAGCATGGGCTTACAACCGGACGCATCCGGTTGCACTTAAGGATGTCATCACCGGACTGACGAGAGTGGTAAAGAGGGAACCGGAAAATAATGAATCGATCGATATTGGCGGTCCGGATGAAAAGTCCTACAAGGAATTGTTTGTGGAGACTGCTGAAGTTATGGACAAGAAGCTGCCGATGGTGGATCTTCCGATCATTCCCATTTTCCTGTCAAAGCTCTGGGTGCGCCTCATTGTCCAGAAGCCGAAAGAAATGGTCTATCCTCTGCTTGAAAGTCTCACACACAATATGGTGATGCGTCAGGAAAATTACGAAGAGGGAATATCCAATGCACCGACCACGTTCAAGGAAAGTGTCCGTATTGCGCTCGATAGTGAAATGGACAGCAGTTCAAAGTCCGGCATCGAGATTGTACAGAAGGAAGATGTGGAGAAGAATGATGTGAAGTCGGTCCAGCGCATCCGTATACCGAAGCAGTGGTCGATTGATGATACGGCCGACTACTATGTCAACTGGTTGTCACGGGTCGGCGGCAAGTTCATCAGTACGAAAGTGGAAGCGGATCAGACATCGATTGCATTACCATTCTTCAAGTCGCCGATTCTGATTCTCAACAGGTCCAAGGAACGTTCCTATGAGAATCGCATACTGTACTATATCAAGGGCGGCAAGTTTTCACAGGAAAGAGAAGGGGGGCGTGCCCGACTTGAGTTCCGAAGAATTCTCGATACGGACGAGGTGCTTATCGCCATCCATGAATACGAACCGACGCTGCCATGGTTCGTATACACACTGACGCAGGCCAAAATCCACCTGATTGTCATGAAGGCCTTCGGCTTCGAAACGCGACTGCTCGCAAATATGCTGGATTCGAGATATGCGAAATATGTAACTAACCCGAATCAGTCCTGAAACCTTGAAGAACAGATGAAAGCGAGACCCTTGCTATGCGGGTCTCGCTTTTCCTGTTCTTGGAGCAGTGGATCTGTACCATTGGTAGCAGAGGATGATGATCATCATCAGGTCGATGATATCTCCACCATAATACATCAGCATCGCGCCCGTCTCCCCTTCAGTTTCTGGAATGCCTTCCGGCGGGGATGCATAGATCAGCTTGGAGAGCACCTTGTGGAAGCCGAGTGCTAGAATGAGAACGATACCCCGGTGCAGGAAGCTGTAACGGTGTGTCGTCATATCGATATATAGTATGGAGATTGTGAACAGGTAGCCCGCGAGGAAGACGTGCAGATGTACAAGCGCATAAAGCCAGGAGGACATGTGCATGAGCGTAAACAGTTCTGTCATGTAGATCAGGTACAGGCCGCCGATATTCAAAGTTGCTGCAACGATGGGGCGGGTGAGTAATGTGACGTATCTGCTGTTCAGCAGACGGCTGACGCGTTTTGCCGACTGGTTGGGCAGCGTGCGCATAAGGAGAGTCATCGGGCGACTGAAAACAATGAGCAGCGGTGCAAGCATGCCGAGCAGGAGATGCCCAGCCATATGTGCATTGAAGTCATAATGGGAACGCTCTGCCAAAGGTCCGATGAGCGCCGAGGCAGCGAGTATGATGCCGAGAAACCACCATATATACCGGGAAGCTTTCCATTTTGAATGCTTTCCATTCGAAATGAACATCGCCAGTGGATAAAGGAATAGGGCCGTTGCTGCAATGATGGCGACCACCACTTCGAGTGCAGCAAAACCTGTATGATTCATATGTGTATGCATCATATCATCCCGCCTGTCGCTGCTTTCTTGTCCGGATCATCAGAACGATGCCGATGACGAGCAGCACAGCCCCGGCGATGTTCCAGCCGAGGTCGTACGGGAGGACCTCCACCCCATAGCGTACCTGATGGACCTGCAGCAGTTTATGGTTTACAAGACCATCGAACAGCTGGAAACCTCCGAGACCGATAAAGAAAGATGCAGTCCATGTCGCCATAAGTCTATTGTGCTTGCGGTTCAGGTCTGCGAACATGAACAGTCCCAGCACAACAGCGAATAGGGCGAACGCATTCAGCAGACCGTCGGACAGAATGCCTATGAATGGAGTGGAACGGTCATAGAAGTGGTGCCACTGCAGCAGCTGGTGGAAGATGATTTCATCGACCAGTGCCATCAGACCGATTCCGAACAGTACACCTGATACGACGTTTCCCTTTATGTTTGGTACTTGTTTTTCAGACATTTCATCCGCTCCTTTCAGTTCCTATTTCCATACCCCTGTTTGAGTAGTGATAAAATAAATTGTCATTTCTTTTTTAACGCTCGGCCCGGAGGCATGGACTTTACGTATGAGCAGTTGCATGCAGAAACGTAATATCAGTGTGTTATTCTTGGAGAAAAAGGATGAGTCGATGGTCGACAGAATCATATTGGATGATACAGAAATCAAACTGAAGGACTATGAAGCGCACGAGAAGGACGGCAGGCGTGAAGTGGCCTTCATTTTCGACGTGACAACGGAAGACTATCATGATGTTGCAGTACTGCTCTATAGAGGGACATTCGATGTCAGCATACCGGAAGAACATCTTGAATTCAGAGGAACAATCATCAACTATTCCACGTCGTTGGATAATCTCTATGAGGAAAACCAGACAGGTGAATTCAGAGTGACGCTTCAAGAAATTGAAGCTTAAGGAGGTGGAGATATGAAATTGAGTATCCTGGATCAGGCGCCGGTTGCAGAGGGACAGACACCGAAGGAAGCACTCGAGGCTTCCATGAAGCTTGCACAGACTGGTGATGCATACGGCTATACACGCTTCTGGGCAGCCGAGCATCATGCATGGTCGAGCCTGGCTTCAAGTTCACCGGAAGTGTTCCTCGGCTATATCGGTGCCCATACCAGCCGGATAAGGATCGGTTCCGGCGCGGTACTTCTGCCCTACTACAAGCCGTACAAGGTGGCAGAGAACTTCAACATGCTGGCCACGCTGTTCGGGGATCGGGTGGACATCGGTATCGGAAGGGCGCCTGGGGGTTCTGCGGAAGCATCTGAAGCACTCTCTGATGGCTTCCTGCAGCAGGTCTTCAGGATGCCGGAGCTGGTTGATGAGCTGGTCGGCTACGTCGAGAATACGGATGCCCGTGTGGCGGCCCATCCGCTTCCGCTCTACAGCCCCGAAATATGGATGCTTGGCACAAGCAGAAAAAGTGCGGCATTTGCAGCGGAAAAGGGTCTGTTGTACTGCTTCGGCCAGTTCATGAGTGATGAAGATGGGGCTGAGATTCTGGACGCATACCGTGAGCAGTATATACCGCGTCAAGACTCCCGTCCGTATACCATCATGGGTGTATCGGTAGTATGTGCCAGGACGACCGAAGCGGCCCATGATATAGCAATGAGCTGGCTGATCTGGCAAGTGCAGCAGTCCCATGGCGGTGACGGTGCCATACCGTCCATTGAAGCAGCCAAAGCCTACGAATTGACAGCTGAAGATGAAAAAAAGCTTCAAAGCATGAAGGAGAAGATGATCATCGGCAACCCAGAGGAAGTGGCAGATGCACTTCGGGTAATCCAGGATAGGACAGGCGCTGACGAATTCATGATCATCACCATCACTTTTTCTCCGGAAGACAAGCGGAAGTCCTACCAGTATATTGCACAGGCGCTGAACGAATAGCCATCCGGCTCCACGGATGGCTATTCTCTATTCATAATGAATGGTTTCAAGCTGTGAAAGCTGATCGAATCCGACATTTCCGCCCGAGATGACAAAGCACACTTTTTCATCTGCAGCCGGTACATGGCTGCCATCAAGAAATGCTGCCAGACCAATGGCACCGGAAGGCTCTGCAAGGATTTTCGCTTCCATAAGCAGCAGTTTCATCGCCTTCAGTATCGAATCTTCGTCAGCTTTCAGCATGCCGTCTGCATACCTTTCTATGACTGGGAAATTATGCACCCCGGGCTGATCTGTAACCAGAGCGTCTGCAATGGTGGTTCTGCTCTCTATCTTCACGCGCTTCTTCCGAGCGAGGCTTTCGCTGTATCTCGCCATCATGCCGGGCTCTGCGCCATAAATGCCTATGCCGGGGTGAGTGGGTTTGATGGCGGAGAGCATGCCCCCAAGCAGGCCGCCTCCACTCGTAGGCACAATGATGGTATCAAGTGCCGGCTGCTGAACTATGATTTCCAGTCCAACGGTGCCCTGCCCCATCATGATGTCCACGTCATCATACGGATGGATAAGTGTATAGGCATGTCTTTCTGCCAAACGTGCACTCATGGCGAAGCGTTCTGTCACATCACACTTGATGACCGTTGCACCAAGCTCCTCGATGGCGGCCACTTTGAATGGGGCAGCAGTGTCCGGCACTACGACTGTAGCGTCGATGCCGAGAGCTTTTGCCGCATGGGCAAAAGCTTTACCATGGTTGCCTGAAGAGGCGGTGATGATGCCTCGCTCTTTCTCATCGTTCGACAAACCGAGCATCTTATGGATGGCGCCGCGATATTTGAATGACTGTGTCACCTGCATATTTTCAAGTTTAAGGTAGACTTCGCATCCAAGAAATCCATCCAGGGCAGGCGCTCTCACCAGTGGTGTCATACTGATGTAAGGTGCAATTTTCATGCGTGCTTCTTTAATTGCTTCATGCGTAACTGTCATCTTTCACCCTCCTTTTCACTTTCCATTATACAATTGTAATGAAAACACACAATTTTATAAAAATAAGGACGATTCGTTTGCTGTATTGGACTTTGGACATTTATGATGAATGAAAGACTGAAGGAGGAATGGAAATGAAAGCAGTGTTTCATGAAAAAGAGAAGGGCATGGCCGGACTGAAGTACGGTGATATGGACATACCTGAGCCCGGTCAAGGCGAAGTGAGAATCAAGTTGAAGTCGGCGGGACTGAATCATAGGGACCTTATGATACCGAATCGTCATCAGCCGGAGGATCCGGCGCTCGTTCTTGGGTCTGACGGTGCTGGAGTCGTGGACGCAGTGGGATCAGGGGTTGAAAAAGTGAAAACAGGGGACGCCGTCATCGTCAACCCGGCATTGGGCTGGCATGAAAACAGCGATGCACCGCCGGAAGGTTTTGAAATACTGGGGTTGCCGGATCACGGTACTTTTGCTGAATACATCGTTGTACCTGAAGAAAATGCTGTGCCGAAGCCTGAGTATCTGACATGGGAGGAGGCAGGTGCATATGCTCTGTCGGCCATGACGGCCTATCGCGCACTCTTCACCCGTGGCGGTGTCAAAGAAGGGACACGCGTTCTGATTCCGGGGGGTACAGGCGGTGCAGGCATCTATCTGATCCAGTTCGCAAAAGCGGTCGGGGCAACAGTCTATATCACTTCCCGCTCAGAGAAGAAAAGGCGGAAAGCACTCGATATTGGTGCAGATTTCGCGATTGACAGCGAAGCGGACTGGGATGAAGCACTAGATGGCAAAAAGATGGATGTGGTCATCGAAAGTGTCGGGGCAATGACTTTCAGCAAGGCACTCGATCAGCTTCGAAAAGGAGGTACGCTTGTGGCATTTGGTGCGTCCACTGGAGATACCGTGGATTTCAATCTGAGAAAATTCTTCTATGGGCAGTTCAACCTGCTCGGTTCGACGATGGCGAGTACAGAGGAGCTGCATGAGATGCTCGATTTCTCAGAAAAGCACCAGATCAGGCCCCTCATTGATCAGAGCTATCCACTGTCCGACTACAAAGCAGCCTTCGACTACCTGGAAAGTGCAGATATGATGGGCAAGATTGCATTTACAGTGGATGCATGATGCAGATGTTGAATAAAATATTTCATTTCTATGGTGCTGGCATGACAGACCTGATAAATTTAAGTGGACTATATTATCAGGAAGAGGGATATGGATGACTGAAAATAGGAAGAACCGATTATTTGAAATACTTGCAACGTCAACAAAGCTCGGTCTGACATCGTTTGGCGGGCCGGTGGCACACCTTGCCTATTTCAAGGACGAGTATGTCGACAGAAGAAAATGGCTCGATGACAGGACATATGCAGAAATCATTGCACTATGCCAGTTTCTGCCTGGTCCTGCAAGCAGCCAGGTCGGCATTTCCATAGGAATACTGAGGGGCGGCATGATTGGTGGCATGCTTTCCTGGCTCGGTTTCACTCTGCCGTCTGTTATTGTATTGATTCTTTTTGCTCTGATGTATCAGACCTTCGACCTGGAAGGTGCACTTTTCATACAGAGTCTTAAAGTGGTTGCAGTTGCAGTTGTCCTGCATGCATTAATCGGCATGGGGAGAAAACTGACTCCTGATCGCCCGAGAATCGCGATGGCACTCATTGCTGCAGCTATCATGCTGCTCTATCCATCCGCATGGGTGCAGATCCTTGTCATCATTACCGGCGGAGCGATCGGCTATATGCGGTTCCGCCAGCAGGCTGAATCCAATATCACTCCTTTCAAGATCGGCATTTCAAGGAATACGGGTATTGCCGCTTTAGCCCTGCTTTCATCGTTGCTGATCATACTGCCTGTACTGAACCGACTCATTGACCATGCCCTGTTGAATATTTTCGATATTTTCTTCAGGGTAGGTGCGCTTGTATTCGGAGGCGGGCACGTCGTCCTGCCGATGATTGAAAGGGAAGTTGTACCTTCCGGGCTGGTCGGTGCGGATGAATTTCTTGCAGGATATGGTATGGCCCAGGCAGTGCCTGGACCGCTATTCACCTTCTCCAGCTATCTTGGTACGGTCATGTCCGGCATACCAGGCGGCATTGTGGCTACAATTGCCGTCTTCCTGCCATCTTTTCTGCTGATCGCAGGGGCGCTGCCATTTCTTGATGCATTAAGAAGATATGATGCCTTCCAAGGTATTCTGATGGGAGTGAATGCAGTCGTCGTCGGCATTCTGCTGGCCGCCTTCTACGATCCCGTCTTTACAAGCGCCATATTGGAACCTGTCGATTTTGTACTCGCTCTGATATTGTTCTTCCTGCTCTTTGTGTGGAAAATTCCTGCCTGGATGGTGGTCCTGATCGGTGTAGCCGGCGGCTACATGCTGCATATGCCATGGTTTCTGTGATAAGCCGGTCTTTACCTCCTGGAGATTGTCTTATGGCCGGATAGGGTATTGCACTATAGCGACATTTTACCCGATCATGAACGGAGATGAATGAAATGCCGGAATTTAAAAATGACAAAACCGCCTATGAAGTGGATGTCGGCAAGTTTGAAATTTTTTTCAGGAAACGCTATAAGCTGCTGTCCATCCTCAATGACCTGTCACTCGGCATCTGGTTCACTGTCGGGAGCATCCTGTTCTTCTGGACAGCCACCCAGACCTTCGGCACGGTCTTGTTTGTCATCGGCAGCCTGCAGCTTCTTGGTCGCCCCATTCTAAAGCTGATTCACGGCTTCTTTATGAGAAAGGCATCGAAAAGACCGGATGGAGATGAGGAGAATCATTCACAGCAGCATCAACCACCGGATCAGACAGACGGGAGGTGATCGGATGTATAAGAATATACTTCTTGCCATCGACGGCTCCGAGAACAGTCGAAGAGCCGGATATGAGGCAGCAAGACTTGCACTTGACGACACGGTCAATGTAACCATCCTGCATGTCATGGATCCGGATGATACACAGAAGGATGTCGTCCGATCGACGACAGAACGGCATCTGAACAAGCAGAAAAAAGATACATTATCATCAATCATCCGATTTTTCGGTGAGCAGACAGTCGATCATGAATATGTGGTACGACGCGGCCTTCCTGCAAGAAAAATCATCGAAGAGGCGAATACGGGAAAGTATGATGTCCTGGTCATCGGCAGCAGAGGCTTGAACATATTTCAGGAAATGGTCCTTGGCAGCGTCAGTCATAAGGTGGCCAAGCGTGCCACAATCCCTGTAATGATCGTCAAATAGACACTTCCATATGGAAGTGTCTTTTTTGTGCCATCTTGCACTGGAAAACCAGATGTGATAATTTTATTAGAAGATTTAATTTGAATATTTAAATAATTTGGAGGTGTTTGATGCTTATTCTTGATGAAAAAGAAATCATGTCGTTCTATAATATGTCCCACTGCATAAGAGATATCGGAAGCATGCTGAAACAGAAGGCGCAAGGCAGCATCATCAGTCCACCCCGTACTGTCATCGAGTCGAAGGAGACCAATGGATCTGCACTTTATATGCCGAATCTGGATACTTATGAAAAGGTCATGAGCATGAAGGCGGTCACCATCTTTCCGGATAATCCATCAGTAGGCAAATCAACGACACAAGGTGTGCTCCTGCTGTCTGATGCGGAAGATGGTACCCATCTGGCCTTGCTTAATGCCTCTTATCTGACACGTCTGAGGACAGGGGCAATCAGCGGACTTGCGACGGATCTTCTGGCACAGAGAGATGCGCAGACTTTGCTTGCCATCGGCACAGGCGGCATGGCATTCGAGCAGGTGCTCGCCGTGCTTGAAGTTCGGCCGATCAGCAGGATCATGCTTTTTAATCCGACCACCGACAAGGCATATGCATTCATGCAGAAGCTCAGGGACTTCGGCATCGATCCGGAAATCGAGGTGGAAGTCCACACAGATGTGAATGCGGTAGTGCCTCAAGCAGAGATCATCTGCTGCAGTACACGATCCAGTACACCTGTATTCAAGGGGGAAGATATCCGGCCGGGCACCCACGTCAATGGTGTCGGTTCATATCTGCCTGAAATGCGGGAAGTGGATTTCGAGTTCATCCAGCGCGCGGACAAGATTGTCATCGACGACTTCGATGGTGCAACGCATGAAGCGGGCGAACTTATCCACGCAAATGAACAGGATGGCTGGTCATACAGTGATCTTCACGGTGAACTGATGGATATGGTGAATGGTAAGGTCGAAGGCAGGCAGAGTGAGGAAGAAGTGACCTTCTTCAAGTCTGTAGGGGCTGCCTATTTCGACTCTGCAGCAGCGATTGGTGTATACAAGGAAGCAAAAAAAGAAAACAGAGGGACATCAGTGGAAATATGATAAATGGGGGATGGAAATGGCACAAAGATCGAAGTTCAAGGATCCTGGCTTCATACTTGCAATTGTCGTACTCGTTTACTCCGCTTTTGTATGGATATGGTGGCCAAGTGAAACATACGTCGCAGGCGTTGCACTGACTGCCTGGCTTATGCTGATCGGCATCATCCTGTGGTTTGGGCTCGCAATCATCTACGTACTGTGGATAGAACATATCGAGAAATCGGTGAAGGAGCAGACGGAGAGGAGAGATACATATGAGAATTACTGAAGCCATCATTGTGCTTTTGTATCTGCTGTTCATGATTGGTATCGGGCTTTATTTCTATAGGAGAGCACGTTCATCCTCCTCCGACTACTATACCGCAGGTTCCAGCATCAACACGTTCGTCGGTGCATTCGCCATTGCGGCAGCTGTTGCCAGTTCGAGTTCCCTGATGGGTGCGGTCGGCTCCGGTGTTACGCTCGGTCTGCCGTATTTCTTCGCCTATGCTTTCGGTGCAATCGGCATATTGCCTTTTGCGATGTTCCTGATTTCAGGACAGGTAAGAAGAGCAGGGGTCAAGACCATGCCCGACTTCTTTGATCAGAGATTCGGCCGTTCTGTCCAGATTCTTGCAGCCATCATCGTTGTACTGGCGATGACATTCTATATGGTGCCGCAACTGACTGCTTCAGGTCTCATCGGTTCGTATGTCCTCGGGATCGACTATATCTGGGCAGTCATCATTCTCGGCCTCGGGTTCACAATATATGCAGCACTCGGCGGCATGTGGGCCATCACCTACACCGATCTTTTCCAAGGGGCGATCATGCTGCTTGGTGTCATGGTGCTGGCAATATTCATCCTGTTCGATCATAGTGGGATATCCGCGCTGCTCGACGATGCCCTTTCCACAGATCTGAACTTCGGTGACGTCACCCAGCCATGGATGGCCTACTTCGGTCTTTTCATTGCCTTCTTGTGGTTCGGTATCATATCACCATCTGTTGTCATGAGGAACTTTGCCTCGAGGGATGCCAAAACTGCACGACGCTCCTCGATGTGGGGCACGCTCATCTATCTGCTGCTCTTCCTGAGTGGTATGGTGGTTGCGATGGCAGGCGCAAGTATAGGCATTGCCGGACAGCTGGACAATGCGGATATGATCTTTGTATCGGTTATCGAGCATTATCTGCCGCCGATTGTCGGGGGCATCATGCTTGCCGGGCTTCTGGCTTCAATCATGTCATCGGCGGATGCGATGCTGCTCGCTGTATCGGCAGGTGTCGCATATGATATATACAAGAAAAATATCAATAAAAATGCGAGCGAGCAGCTGATTACGCTGCTCAGTCTGATCGTCATGCTGGTGGCGAGTGTCATCGGTATTCTTATTGCGATCAACCCGCCACAGCTTATCGCAATCATGGTCGGCTGGGTTGGCGGTTTCCTGCTATCCTCATTCGGTATTCCTTTTGTCCTTGGCATCTGGTGGAAGCGTGCGAACAGGCAGGGGGCTTTCGCAGGTATGCTCGGCGGCGCAGTAGTATTTCTGGTACTCGTATCGCTGCAGATTCTCCCTACAAATGCTGAACCGATCATCGCAGCACCGATATCACTGATTCTTACTGTCGGTGTCAGTCTGATGACACCAGCGCCGTCATCTGAAATCCAGGCGCAGGTCGACCGCTATCATACACATATTGAAGCGGAAGGCAAAGCCGCTGCCCGTACAGAAGAGGTGTAGGACATGCTGATTGGCAAGCAGGAAAAATATATCGAGCAGCTCGGTGAACCGACTGTTGCAACGGACGCGCTTCCAGGCTTGATCAGAAAAGCATCCGGCATGATGAAGAAGTTCAATATGAGCATGGACGACAATACAATCAGGCAGCGTATCGAAAGCAGTCGGCTCATCCATCATCCGATGTGGATCATAAAAAACACAGTCGTTGCGACAAGACGGCCATTCAAGCCGAAGCGCATACCCAATATGATATTTGTCGATGCAGTTTCAGGTTACCGTGGGCTGCTTTCCACAGTGCCTTTCATTTCCGAGGTTTCTGTGGATAAAAACAGCATCGTCCATCCCGTCATTGATGAAGCGGATGTTGCCCGATATGTAAAGGATGTACAGACAATGCAGATTGACCGGTCCTATGTACTCAAGAAACCGCAGCATGAGCCATCCGAACCAAGGATTGTACATCTTCCTCTATGGAAGGTTGTAATATCAGGAGATCAGGGTAGGGAAATCCATTACATCAATGCCAACACCGGTGAATCGGAAACATTCATGAGCGGACGGTGGGCCAGTGGTGTGGATCTGATCGATGAGAAGAGCGAGGGTGGTCCAGTATGGAGACCATAATATTTTTTGCAACGACACTCGCCTTCATTATCCAAGCATTCCAGATGCATTTCATTTCCAGAAGAAGAAGCTACTTCAGCTTTGACGATGCCAGCTTCACAGAACAGCAGCTCGTTCAGATTGAGGACTCCTGGATTATCGAATTGGAGAAGTTCACCATCTTTCTGTCGTTTGGCATCTTCCTGACTGCAGTCGTCTGCCATCTCCTTATCGATCCGGTGAATGCAGTATGGCTCATCATTTCAATCTATGCCATCATGCTTCTGCTGCTCGGAATAAGCAATTATAAGGTATATCAGGTGACAGCAAAAAAGAAGTATCTATGGCAATCAGTGTGGCCACTGCTGTCGATACCTGTAATAATCTATCTTATGCTGACACTCAGTGTGAAGGCAGTTGATGTTCAATTTGAGGACCACACTATCATGATCAGTGACGAATCACGGGAAATACATTTTAGTGAGATCGACGAACTGGAAATGGTCTCCGATGAACCATCGATTCCTGTCGATAATCGTGTGTCGGGCATCGGGGGGCATCTCCATGGTGATTATACAGTAGTTGATAAGCTTTATACTCTGCATATAGAAGACCGTTCAAGCGAAATGATCCGACTGGTGACCAATAACCATTACAGGTATATCAACTCGAGTGATGATGCCACCACTTCACGATGGTACGAAGAACTGAAACAGCGTATTGAATAGGGACGCAATCCCAAGATTGCGTCCTTTTGTCTTTGTGGAAGCGTTGTGTCATACTTTTTCCAAGGAGGAATGCCGATGATATTCACATTAATCTATATATTATTTGCCGGATTGCTGCTGAAGTCTTTTCACACCCGTTACATATCCGAGAAAAGGAAATACTTCAGCTTTGATGACCGGCGGTTTACGGACGATGACTACCTGAAGGTACAGGACCTGAATATTGGTCGGCTGGAAGGCATATTTCTTTTTATCATGCTTGGCGTTCTTCTTCTGGCATTGGGAGTGCACCTGTTCATCGATCCTGTACTGTCGGTATGGCTGATCGGGCTCTTTCTCGCTGCCATGCTGCTTCTGAGTCTGATTGTCGACCTGAAGCTCCATACTGTGACTTATGATAGGAGCCACCTGGTGATGGCAGTCATCTGGTTCGGGGTCATTGCAGGCATATTCATCTTCCTTTTCGCGCGTGGTACTGAAGATGTCGATATGGTATTCGAGGGCACGCATGCAAGCATGCTGCCTGATTATATCGGCTATGCGTATGAGGAGATAGAGCGTATCGAAATGGTGGACGCGATGCCGGAAATCCCTTTCAATCACAACGTTCTCGGTACATTGAACCAGCGGCATGGATCTTTTTCGAAAGGGGATACTTTTTTTTCGTTGAATATCGAAGATCTTGGGAATGAAATGATTGTCGTAGTACGGGGTGATGTCCACACCTATATCAACGATAAGAATCCAGCTATGACAAGGGAGTGGTACGATACTTTGAAGGAAAACGTCGAATAGGTCTTCCTTTGACATGAAAGGCGTTTCATATTGTATGATGAAATAGATTGAAGTTAAAATTCAGGATGAGGTGCGAAGGATGAAAGATAAAAGTATTATTTTCTTTGATATAGACGGCACGTTGCTGAACACTGAAAAAAAGCTGCCCGATACGACGCGACAGGCAGTGGACGAATTGAAAAAGGCGGGGCACATTGTCGCAATTGCGACCGGTCGGGCGCCGTTCATGTACAAGGAGCTCAGGGAAGCGCTCGGTATCGATACATATGTCAGCTGCAATGGACAGTATGTAGTACTGGAAGGTGAGGTCATCTACAGGAATCCGCTGGATGCCAGAGCCCTGGCTGACTTGACCAGGCAGGCACTTGAGAACGATCATCCGGTCGTCTACCTGAGCGAAGACGAAATGCGTTCCAATGTACCTGAACATGAATATATTACAGAAGGTCTCTCCACTCTGAAGCTCGGCATCACGCCGACCCACGATTCCTCCTACCATGAAGAAAAGGAATTATACCAGACGCTGCTCTTCTGTCCGGAAGGAGAGGAGCAGCAGTATGAGGAAGCTTACGATGCTTTTAATTTCATCCGATGGCATCCAGTGTCACTCGATGTCATTCCGAGGGGCGGTTCGAAAGCGAACGGTATAGAAAAGCTCATCGATCATCTCGGCTTTTCTGCAGAGAGGCAGTTTGCTTTTGGTGATGGACCCAATGATATAGAAATGCTGACCACCGTACACAACAGCTATGCAATGGGAAATGCGACCGACCTTGTAAAATCCTATGCCAAGTATGAAACGAGACATGTCGATGAAGATGGCATACTGCATGGATTGAAGATGGCGGGGCTTATCCAATAGCGGATGGCAGAACCTTCAGAGTCTGTACTTTATAGTACAGACTCTGAAGGTTTTTTTAATGTGTCTTCCTTTACCATATGGCCGGCCTCGAACGTTTTGTCATAAGCATACTGGGTATCTGAACCTTAAATGATCAATTGAATGAACCCAAAGGATGAGGGCATGGAAAGAATAAAAATAGGTGATACAAATATAGAAGCGTCGCGTATTGCGCTCGGTACATGGGCGATGGGTGGCTTCATGTGGCAGAACGAACCGGATGAAAAAGAAGCGATACGGACTGTGCATGAGGCATTCGACCAGGGAATCAACATGATCGATACTGCACCGGACTATGGACTCGCGAAGTCTGAAACTTTCATCGGCAAGGCACTGCAGGAGTCGGATGTGAAAAGGGAGGATATCGTCCTTGCATGCAAACCGGGCATCGACTGGACGAACCAAGGGGATGTCTATCGTGATATGCGCCCGGAACGCGTGGAAGAGGAAGTGGACAACACGCTCAAACGCCTGAAGACGGATTATATAGATCTATACCAGGTCCATTGGCGAGACAAGGAAGTACCGATGGCTGAAATGGCCGGCATGATGAAGCAGCTGTATGATAAAGGGAAGATACGTGCCATCGGGGTTACCAATTTTACACCTCGGGAAATGGATGAATTCCGCGAGGAGTCGCCGCTGCACGTCACCCAGAACCAGTTCAACATGTTCCAGCGTGGACAGAGAGACTGCTTCGCCTATGGCGAAAGGCATCAGATGACTGGGCTTGCGTGGGCACCTATGGCACATGGCATGCTTACCGGAAAAATGGACAAGTCGACGACGTTTGCAGAGGAAGACATCAGACACAGCCACCCGATGTATTCAGAAGAGCAGTTTACGAGACACATGGATGCGCTTGAAGACCTGAAAGCCTTCGCTATGGAGCGCAACAAGAGCATGCCGCAGCTTGCCATACGTTGGGTTCTGTCCCAGCCTGGGCTCGGCATCGCACTGTGGGGGGCACGAAAACCGGAACAGCTGAAAGATATCGAAGGTACCAGCAACTGGATTCTCGATGAAACGGAACTGAAGGAAATAGATGACATACTGAAGCGTCATATCGATGATCTGGAAAGCAACTATCTCGAGCATTACGCCCCGCCACACCGTTCTGAACTACAGTCTTTAAAGTATGTGAGAATGGAATTTTCCTGAGACTGTGAACACTATGTGAAGAACGAGGCACGGGCGTTTGAATGGAAACGCCAAGGGTATAATTAATATGATCATATTAAAAGAAGGGTGATAAAGAATGACTAGCACAGACAGCAAGCAGGAAGTAAGAGATGCACTTAACCTACAGGTCGCCAACTTCACAGTACTCTGGACAAAGCTTCACAACTATCACTGGTATGTAAAGGGAGCAAATTTCTTCTCCCTTCATGCAAAATTCGAGGAGCTCTATGATACGGCTTCGACCTATGTGGACGAACTGGCTGAAAGGCTGCTTGCAATCGGCGGAGAACCCATTGGCAAACAGTCTGAAGCGATTGAAAAAGCAAGTGTCAAGGAAGCGGAATACGATGTGGATGCCAATGCCATGGTGAAACAGCTTGTAATGGATTATGATTCTGTGATTGAAGAGCTGAATTCAGGCATCAAGGCAGCAGAAGCAGCCGGAGATGACCGCACAGCTGATATTTTCATCGGCATGGTGACGGATATTGAAAAGAACAACTGGATGCTCAGATCCTTCCTCGGAAAAGAAGTCAATCAGTAGAATGATAAAAATAATCCAGCTCCCTATGGAGCTGGATTATTTAGTATATGCAGTTTCTACTGGCTATTATAGCTGTATTCGTCGTTTGTTTCTGCATCATCAGGTGTACGGATGTTGTACTTCCATGCTTCATCTTCATCAATCATCTTCTTGACGGCGTAGATGGTCAGGAACTGCAGGACAATGATCGGCAGCCCCATCATGCCGGATATGACTTCAAGTGGTGCGAGTCCACCGATCTGCATCAGTACGAGCGCAAGTCCAGTGATGACCAGTGCAACGAAAATCCTTAGGAATTTCGATGGATCATTTTCACTCATGTCATTTCTGCTGGTATATGCAGCAATTGTGAATGTTGTTGAATCGAGTGTAGTGGTCAGGAAGATCATTGCAATGATGATATAGAGCACCATGACCAGCCCGGACCACGGAAGGGTCTGCAGAATGTCAGGAATCATCTGTACCGCTTCCTCATTTTGTGCCAGAGAAAGAATATCAAGCTGACCGTTCAGCTGTCTGTGTACTCCGATGCCACCCAGTATGCCGGTCGCAATCCATGACAGTGCTGTCGGTGCAAGAAGATACGTCAGAATCATTTCCTTTATTGTGCGACCTCTTGAAATTTTCGCTGCGAATACACTATGCAGCATCGCCCATGTGGCACTATAGGCAATCCAGAAAATCATATGGCTTCGCATATGTGCTGTCTGTTCCACTGCCAAAGAGTCCGTAAAGAAGGAATAGGTCAAGTAGTTGTTCAGCAAATGGCCGACGGTATCTGTGAAATAGTCGAGAATGAAGATTCCGGGGCCGATTACAAGAATGAACAGCGCCAGAACCCCTGCAAGATATACATTCAGCAGGCTCAGGCGTTTGATGCCTTTCTCGATGCCCAGGTAGGCACTGAGTGAGAATAGTGCGACCCAGATGAATGTGACAATCATCGTCATGGTGAATGTCACTTCGATATTCATCAGTGCAGCAAGATTGGATGTAATGATCGGTGTTCCAAGACCCAGTGTTACTGCCGCACCTGAGAGAATGCTGACCAGAAACAGAACGTCGATCAGTATGCCGCCGATTCCATCAGTGAAACGGTCTCCAAATATTACGCGGGTTGCTTCCGAGACGCGCATCATCGGACGTTTCTTCACATGGATGATATATGCAATTGCAGGTGCTGTCATGACGAATATGGAGAAAATCTGGAAGCTCCACATGTACATGGAATAGGCGTTGCCCCAAAGCATGGCATCTGTAGAGCCGGGTTCAATACCGAACGGCGGGTTATTGGCAACCTCTGCCCATTGCACCATGCCGGTTCGCATGATTGTGGACCCAAGCCCCATGGCAATGAGTATTGAGGCGTATGACATCAGTGAAAAACGAGGTTTTTCATCGGGTGCACCAAGTACCACCTTGCCGTATTTTGAAAAAGACAGGTAGAGGCCCGCTGCAAGCAGAAGTGTGGCGTACCAGATATAGCCCCAGCCGAAATTGGCAACAATCTGATCGAAGATGCCATTCAGCAGTGTCAGCGATTCCGACTCGAACAGCGCCAGTGGAATACTGATAAGTAGAATGAGAAGCAGAGAAGGAAGAAAGATTTTCCAGTCAATCGCCTTGAAACCACTTCTCTTTCGTTTTTCAGACATAAGTATGCTCCTAACATATTAAGTTTTTACAGTTTGACATGTATACTACATATATATAACAATCAGTAGGCAATAAAACATGGAATTTTATATTCTACACAATAAGTAGGATATAACACAACCTAATGGTAGCAAATCATGGTGTATATAGGAAGAGGTGGAGACATGGAAACATCAAATAATCGGGAACTATCTTTGAAACTTTACGTAGTACTGCATCATGCCTTTCATGCAATTCAGAGTGAAGCTTTCAAAGATATGCGAAAGCACGGGCTCAATCCTACAGCTTTTGCCGTATTGGAACTTTTGTATAATAAGGGGCCACAGCAGGTCCAGCATATTGGAGAAAAGGTGCTGATCTCCTCGAGTTCAATCACCTACGTGGTGACCAATCTCGAGAAAGAGGATTATGTCAGGAAGGAGCAGTATGAAGCAGACCGTCGTGTTTCATATGTTTCTCTGACGGGTAGAGGAAAGTCGTTGATGGATAAGATTTTCCCCGATCATGCAGAACGTCTTGAGCAGGTTGCAGGTGGCCTCGATCCGAAAGAGAAGAGTGAACTGATCGAGCTGCTCAAAAAACTGGGAAAGAATGTTTCGCTGTAACGTATCTTATCTGTGACATCATTCTTACAAAGGAGAGATATCATGACAGAACTGAATCTGGCTGTAGTCTACTACAGTTCGACTGGTACCAATCATCAGATGGCTCAATGGGCTGAAGAAGCAGGTAAGAGTGTGGGCGCGAACGTAAGATTACGTAAAGTACCCGAGACGGCACCGATGGAAGCAATAGAACAGAATCCTGCATGGAAAGAGCATTATGAGAAAACACAGGATGTCACAGAAGCGACTACCGAGGATCTTGAGTGGGCGGATGCCATCATCTTCAGCGTACCAACGCGTTTTGGCGTAGAAGCATCCCAATTCCGGGCTTTCGTTGACACGACCGGCGGCTTGTGGGCACAGGGCAAGCTTGTCAATAAGGTGGTTAGTGCAATGACTTCCGCGCAAAACCCGCATGGCGGACAGGAGGCCACAGTGCTTTCCATCTATAAGACGATGGCACACTGGGGTTCGATTATTGTACCACCGGGCTATGGAGACCCTGTCCAATTTGCGTCAGGAGGCAACCCGTACGGTGTTTCCGCGACTGTATCGGAGAATGGGATCGTTGGTGATATCGAGGATGCAGTAAAGTCCCAGGCAAGACGTACAATCGATGTAGCAAAATGGATCAAAGATGGCCAAGGTCAGTAGATATAGAAGAGCAGTTGAACAGGTGCGTTCAGCTGCTCTTTTTACATATGTTTCATATAGGATCTAGAGGGTACTTTAGTTGTGCAAATCATATATTGAAAAGGATGGGATACCATGTTCTACCATAGAAAAGAATTGCAGTTCGAAGCTAAACCGGAAAAACCGAATCCGGTATTTGCGAAGATGTTACAGGAAGTCATTGGCGGCCAATACGGTGAGATGTCAGTAGCGATGCAATACTTATTCCAAGGATGGAACACGAGAGGCAACGAAAGGTATAAAGATCTCATACTGGATACGGGGACAGAAGAACTCGGCCATATAGAAATGCTCGCAACAATGGTTGCAAGATTGCTTGATGGTGCACCGATTGATGAGCAGGAAAAAGCGATGAAAGACCCGGCAATCGGCGCCATCATGAGTGGCATGAATCCGCATCATGCCATCGTTACAGGTCTTGGGGCAGCACCTGAGAATAGCGCAGGCGTACCATGGAGTGGTGGTTATATTATAGCGAGTGGAAACCTGCTGGCAGATATGAGAGCGAACGTAAATGCCGAATCCCAGGGACGCACCCAGGTGGCCCGTCTCTATGAAATGACGGATGACCCTGGTGTCAAGAAAATGCTGTCCTTCCTGCTTGCCAGAGACACAATGCACCAGAACCAGTGGATTGCAGCAATCAAGGATCTGGAAGAGAAGGAAGGCGTTGTCGCTCCTTCCACAGTGACAAAAGATATGGAAGCGACAGAGTTCTCATACAAACTCTACAACTTCTCTGAAGGTGAAGGCAGTTCCCAGCTTGAGTGGATGGATGGCGTAACACCGGATGGTGCGGCAGAGTTCCAGTACGAAAGTACTCCGAAGGCATATGGAGAAATCCCTGTGCTCAATCCAGCACCAAAATATATGCACAATACACTGCCGAACCAGGATAAATAGAATTGGCAGTCATAGCGAAAAGCATCCTTCCATCAGATGGAAGGATGCTTTTTTGTGCTATATATGTTCGACAAAAAGATACTGGGCGATGGTCTGGCTGATCTGTATCTCCTTGTTGGAAGTGTCATGATGCAGTGTTATCAGATCGAGCGCACTGTCCCGCTCCTTCACAGTAACCTGGTCGCCGATTCCCAAGTTATGGTTCTCAAAATAGTGAAGCAGCTTTTCATCATCCACAATGCGGGAGATGCGTACCGGAGTGCCGGTTTCCGCCTCGGTCAGGTGGATGGTCCGCACTTCCTGTTCCTCCATGCGATCTACAGAAATGGCACCGCCATGAGGACAATGCTCCGGGTAGTCGAGGTACTGTTCAAGCTTATCCGCCAGTATGGAGCTCGTAGTGTGCTCCAGCAGTTCGGCTTCCGAGTGGACATCATTGATCGAGAAGCCGAGGTGTTTCACAAGAAACACTTCCCAGAGTCTATGCTTTCTGATCATTCTCTTTGCATAGTCGGTGCCTTCACGGGTGAGCTTGCTGCCTTTGTAGGGTGTGTATACCACCCAGCCGGACTTGACCAGGCTGTTCATCATCTCCGTCACGGTGGGGGGTGAGATGCTCAGTCGATTGGCAATCTCCTTATTCGGTACCTGTTCTGTTCTTCCACCAAGTTCGAACAGTATTTTCAAATAATCTTCTTTAGTCGGGCTCAAAATAATCCTCCGTTCCTGGTCCGGTCTTTCATCTATTCATTATGAAGTACACGCTCTAGGCGGGCAACTCGTATTTGAGTCGCGTATAGTGTGTAAATTCTTCGCCGCGCCGGGTGAGCCTGTATTTTTCTTCGTCCTTTTCCATATATTCATTTGCGATAAGGTAGCTGATATGCCGGTTGAACTGGGCTTCAGACAAGTTGAAGTGCGACATGATCTCTTTCTGGCTCAGGGATTCATGCGATGCTTCATTCATAAGCATCATTATCATGGCGCGGCTGAACGTTTTCTTCTGGTGTTGTTTCTGAATGCGCCGGATGATGAATCCTTTACTGTTGAACAGAAATACAATCATGAACGTAATCAGTGCTACGAAAGCGGTGGTTCCAGCGACGGACAAGTCAAAATGGAAGCTGATGAAATAGCCTGCGACACTGTTCAGTACTGCAAACGCGAGGGCGAGTCCAATCATCGCACCGAGTCGTCTGACCAGCAGATACGCAGTCAGAGCAGGCGCAACGAAGAAGTTGATGACAAGTATGGAACCGACGGCATCGAAGGCTGCAACTGCAGTGACCGAAACGAGCGTCATGAGACCATAGTGGATGAGTGCAACCGAAAAGCCGGCAATGTATGCAAATTTAGGATCGAAGCTTGTCACTTTCAGCTCCTTGTAGAACAGGGTGACGAAGGCGATGTTGATAAGCAGTATGATGGAGAGCTGCCAGAGGGCATTCGGAATGCTCACACCCAGTATATCGATACGGTTGAATGGCGCAAAAATGACTTCCCCCATAAGTACAACGTCCATATCCAGATGCACATTGCCCGCAAATTTCGAAACGAGTATGACTGCGATGGCGAACAGGGCTGTAAATACAAACCCGATGGCGGCATCCTGGCGGATCAGTTCTGTTTTTGAAACAAGCTCAATGATATAGACGGTAGCGAGTCCGACGAGGCTCGCTGCAATGATGAGCCATGGTGAACGGATGTCATTGGTCACGAAGAAAGCGAGCACGATGCCGAGCAGTATCGTATGGCTGATTGCGTCGGTAACCATCGCCATGCCACGCAGTACCAGGAAGACCCCGAGCAGGCTGGCAGCCATTGCGGTGACAATCAATACAAACAGGACCTCTATCATCATGAGCGTTCACCCACTTTTCTTTTCAGGATACTGCGTCTGAGCAGTCCTTTCCTTGCAGACAGCAGGGACACGAGCACGAATGCTGACAGGACAAGTATGATTGCCGGGCCGGTGGCGATGTCATTGCCTGCGGTACTGATGTAGGTGCCTGCAAATGCTGAGATCCCACCTGTAGCGGCGGCAATGATGAGGACGTGGAAAAATCGATCCGACCAGAGCTGTCCGACGACAGCAGGTGCAATCAGCAGATTGACGATAAGGATGGCACCGACGGCCTTCAGGCCGACGGCGATCAGTGTAATGGTGATGCCGAGAATCATGAAGTTCATCAGCATATTGCTGATGCCGATGCTGCGGCTGTAGACAGGGTCGAATATATATATTTTAAGCTGCTGGTAGAACAGTATGAAAACCAGCAGACTCGCGCCCGAGGCGGCCAGTATGAGATATACATCACTGCGCAGCATATAGGCGGCCTGCCCGAATATATAGTCGGACAACCCCTGTGTACCCTCAAAGTCCGGATTCCCTTGTACGAAGCTCATCAGCGCCATGCCAAGGCCGAAAAAGGAGGAAAGAACAAGGGCAAGTGCACCATCGAGCGTAATTCTAGAATGCTCGGTAATGATCTGGATGGTGAAGAAGGCGATGATGCCGAGCAGTATCGCCCCAAGTGCCAACGCAAGCGTTTCTCGGGTGCCGGCGAGCATGAAGGCGAGCACGATGCCGGGAAAAGTGGCGTGTCCCACAGCATCACCGATCAGGCTCTGCCCCTTGATGACACTGACTGTGCCGATGATTCCCGAGGCAACGGCCAGGATGACCGTCCCAAGCGCTACGATCATGAAAGTGTAGCTTGTCAGTATATCAATCATGGTGACCACTCATCTCATAGTAGGCCTTTTCGATATTGGACTCATTCCAGATTGCCTCTACAGGTCCTTGTGCAATGACTGTCTTATTCAAAATGACAGCATGATCAAAATAGTCTTCGACCGTATCCAGCTGATGATGCACGACGACAAACGTCTTTCCTTCCTGCTGCAGTGCCTTCATGACATCAATGATCAGTTTCTCGGTCGTAATATCGATGCCCTGAAGCGGCTCGTCCATGATGTAGATCTCTGCATCCTGTGCAATGGCACGCGCAAGAAACACTCTTTGACGCTGGCCACCGGACAGCTCGGATATCTGGCGATTTCTGAAGGCTTCCATCTTCATGGTCTTAAGAGCGTCAAGGGCGATCTCTGAATCCTGCCTATTCGGACGCTTGAACCACCCTTTGTGGACGTACCGGCCCATCAGCACCACATCCAGTACGGTTGCAGGAAAATCCCAGTTGACTTCACCTTTCTGAGGCACATAGGCGATTCTTTTCAAAGCGTGTCTGACATCTTTTCCGTCGATATCTATTTTACCGGATATGGGTTTGATCAGCGTCATGATGGATTTGATCAGCGTCGATTTGCCTGCACCATTCGGACCGACGATTGCAGTGCGGCTATTGGCAGGAATGGACATGTTGACATGCCATAGTGCAGGTTTTTCCTGATAGGCGACGTTCAGATCCTTTATTGTGATGAGTGTTTCCATGTGTTTGCCTCCCTATTTCAGATGATCTGTAATGGTATCGATGTTATGCCTGAACATGCTGATATATGTGTCTCCTTCACTGCCGGCTTCACCCAGCGAGTCGGACAGCAGTGCATCGTTTTCAGTGCCGACCACTTCGACGGATCCGCCTCTCGACTGGATGATTTCCTTCAGGCGCTGCATCCGGTCCGGGTTTGTAGTGGTTTCTATGAATACCGCCTTGATGTTGTTTTCCATAATCAGATCTGCTGTCGCTTCGATTGTATTGTTGGACACCTCGGCATCTGTTGAAATGCCTTGCGGTGCATGGACTTCAAGGTCATAATTGGCAGCCAGATAGCCGAAGGCATCATGTGGCGTAATGACGAGCCTCGAAGACTCGGGAATTTCATCAATCCGTTCCTCGACATAATCATCCAGTTCATTGAGAGATTTGAAATATGCTTCCTTATTTTCAAGGAAAGCATCTGTGTGTTCAGGATAGTCCTCGGATAGTGTGCTGCTTACGGTATTCACCGCTGACTTGTAGAGTTCGATATCGAACCAGAAGTGCGGATCTGCCTCGCCTTCGCCTTCCTGCAGCAGGGCCGTTTCATCAAAATCTTCGGTGATGGATGTTCCGCCATCCAGTACATCCGCCATCCGTCCTTCAAAGTTCAATCCCTGATAGAGCAGCGTGTCGGCGTCCAGTATCAGTGCAAGGTCACTGGCTTTCGGCTGATAGATATGCGGGTCTTCCCCGGCCGGAATGATCAATGAAGTGTCGAATGCATCAACGCCTTCGCTCAGCACCTGCACCATGTCATAGATGAATGTCGTTGTGACTACGACATCCGGCTGTCCATCCTCCTCGCCCTGCACGCTGCTGCATCCATAGGAGAGGAGCAGTATAGCAGCCAGCAGGCAGAACACGATCATCTTCTTCATGTGGCACCTCCACTTCTTTTTATTTAGGTTACCCTAATAAAAATATTTAGTCAAACCTAAAAATCAAAATGGTAATATCGGAGTTCCATAATACTAAATTTTTCATTTAATTGTTTAAGTTCATATTAAGGGGAAAAAGAAAAGGGGTGGGCTTTCTTCAGAAAATGATGGAAACCTATCTTTATATTATTACCGAGACCACCCGGAATATTGAAATCAAATCCTGGTATTTGGAATTGAAAATAGTCATGAATCAAAACAGATTATATTTGATGAATGATTTCCATATCCTTAATGGAAGTGGGTCATCATCACCTATGATATAATCGAGCTACAGAAATGCGAACGTTTGCACAAGGAGGGATATCATGAAAAAGCGCGCCAGTGGTCTACTGCTCCATGTCTCTTCATTACCCGGAAAGTACGGCATTGGAGATTTCGGGGAGAATGCATACCAATTTGTAGACTTCCTTTCTGCGACAGGCACAAAGTACTGGCAGATACTACCGCTTGGCATTACGAGTTTCGGCGATTCTCCCTATCAGAGTTTTTCTGCTTTTGCCGGAAACCCTTATTTCATCGATTTCGATCGACTGATGGAGAAGGAATGGTTGAAAAAGTCGGAAATCATCCAGACGGATCTCGGAGAAGACGATGAGATTGTAAATTATGCAAAATTGTATGAAGGAAAAATGTCCCTGCTCCATAAGGCATTCCTGCGTGCCTACCCGGATATTGAGGAGGAGCTGGAGCGCTTCATGGCGTCTCATGAAGACTGGCTGCCTGACTTTGCGTGCTTCATGGCCATCAAGAACGCATATGGAAATATTGCCTGGACTGCATGGCCGAAAACCTATCGTCTTCGGGATCCGGAAGTGCTTGAGGAATTCCGCGAGGAACATAAAAAGGATATACACTTCTGGGTCTTCACCCAGTATCTGTTCTTCGAACACTGGCATGATCTGAAAGTATACGCAAACAAAAAAGGTATTCGGATCATCGGCGATATCCCGATCTATGTCGCAGCGGACAGTGCGGATGTCTGGTCGCGGCCGGACCTCTATAAACTGGATGAAAACCTGCATCCTGAAGTTGTCGCCGGGGTACCGCCCGACATGATGAGCGATACCGGGCAGCTTTGGGGAAACCCGATCTATAATTGGGAAAAAATGAAGCAGGAAGGCTATCATTGGTGGATCAGACGTGTCGAAGAAAGCTTTGAACTGTTCGATGCAGTCCGCATCGACCATTTCAGAGGTTTTGAATCCTACTGGGAAGTGCCGGCAGAGGATGAAACAGCAGAGAATGGACGTTGGGTGAAGGGGCCTGGTCTTCCACTGTTCGAGGCGATAAAGGAGAAGCTCGGAGATAAGGAGATTCTGGCTGAAGATCTCGGGTTCCTGACAGAGGAAGTCTATAATCTGATTGAAGCGACAGGCTATCCAGGTATGAAGGTCATACAGTTCGGTTTCGGCGACGAGGATTCCGAATACATGCCGCATAATTATACGAGGCATTCCATTGCATACACCGGCAACCACGATACAAAGACGATGCAGGGATGGCTCGACACTGCTGATGAAGCAGCCTTCGAGACAGCAAAAGACTATCTGAACCTTACTGAAGCGGAAGGGTACGTCAATGGCTGCATCAGAGGTGTATTCGCCTCCTCTTCCAATCTGGCCATCATCCCTGTACAGGACCTTCTTGGGCTTGATGACTCGGCCCGCTTCAACTGGCCATCGACCATCGGAGGCAACTGGGAGTGGCGCATGACACAGGAGTCGCTTACGGAAAAGCATAAAGTACATCTAAAAAATTTGAATAAACGCTATGGGAGGTCATTATGACGTCATTACAACTCAAGGAAAGAATTGAAGGAAAAGCGTATGAAAGCCACGGCCAGTCCTTTTACGCCCTGAACGAAAAGGAACAGTTCAAAGTAGTCGGCAATGCTGTAATGGAGTATCTTGTACCGAAGTGGATCGAATCCAAAAGCAAGTTCAACAAGAAGAAGCAGGCCTACTACCTATCTGCTGAATTTCTGATGGGACGCGCGCTGAGCAATAATCTGGTCAACCTCGGCATAGATGATGAAGTCAAAAGGACGCTTCATGAAATGGGCGTCGACTATAATGCATTGGAAGATGCGGAAGATGATGCAGGACTTGGAAACGGTGGACTCGGCCGCCTTGCTGCATGTTTCCTGGATTCCGGTGCCACACTCGACTATCCGCTGTCCGGTTACGGCATACTGTACCAGTATGGCATATTCAAGCAGAATTTCGTCAACGGTTTCCAGGTGGAATCTGCCGACCCGTGGCTCGAACATGGCAATCCATGGCTGATCAAGAACAGCAACGATACGGTGATTGTCGAGTTCAGCGAAGCAGACAAGGTGGAAGCTGTACCGTACGATATGCCGATTGTCGGCTATGGTGGCGATACTATAAATACACTTCGTCTATGGAAGTCGGAAGCCATCCATAAATTCGACTTCAGAGCGTTTGACGAAGGTAAATATATCGATTCGGTCAGAGCGCAGGATGAAGCGGAAACCATCTCCCGCATCCTCTATCCGAATGATTCGACAACAGAAGGCAAGAAGCTCAGATTGAAGCAGCAGTACTTCTTCACTTCCGCATCCCTTCAGGATCTGATGATCAAGTACAAGGCGGAAGGCCATAAGAATTTCGATGACTTTTCAAAACTGCATTCCATCCAGCTGAACGATACACACCCGGCGCTTGCCATCCCGGAGCTCATCCGTCTTCTTGAGCGGGAAGGTGTGGATTTTGAAAAAGCCTTCGATATTACACAGAAATCGATGGCCTATACGAACCATACTCTGCTGGCAGAAGCGCTTGAAGTATGGGACAAGGGGCTTTTCAGATCAGTACTTCCGAATCTGTATCCATACATCGAGGAGATCAATTCCCGTCTGATTGCTGAACTGAAAGAGTGGAAAATTGACAAGGATGAATGGCATAACTTCCTGATCATCCAGAATAATGGCATCCACATGGCATTCATGTCCATCTATGCAACCCGTGCAGTGAACGGTGTGGCAGCAATCCATACGGAACTGCTCAGAACGGATGTCATCAGCTCATGGCATAATCTCTTCCCGGACCGTATCGTCAACAAGACGAACGGGATCACACAGAGAAGATGGCTGCTCCAGTCCAATCCTCAGCTGAGTGGCATGATCACAGACCTTCTCGGCTCGAAGGAATGGATTACAGAACTTGGACGGCTGAAAGATCTTGAAGGAAAGCAGGATGATGATCAGGTGCTGGAGCGTTTCATTGATATCAAGCATGAAAAGAAGCAGGAGCTGGCGGAGTATATACAGTTCCACGAAGAGGTGGATATCGATCCGGATTCCATTTTCGATATTCAGATCAAAAGGCTGCACGAGTACAAGCGTCAGCTGATGATGGGATTCTATATCGGTGATCTGTACAACCGCATCAAAGCCGATCCTGAAGGTGAATGGACAAAACGGACATTCATCTTCGGAGCGAAGGCAGCTCCCGGGTACTACATCGCCAAAGCAATCATCAAGTATATCAACGAACTGGCAAACCGCGTGAACACCGATCCCGAAGTGAATGGCATCATCAAAGTGGTGTTTGTTGAGAACTATGGCGTTTCCTATGCTGAAAGGTTGTTCCCGGCAGCGGATGTGTCTGAACAGATTTCAACCGCAGGCAAAGAGGCCTCCGGTACAGGTAACATGAAATTCATGCTCAATGGTGCAGTCACAGTCGGCACGATGGATGGTGCCAACGTGGAGATTGTGGAAGAAGCAGGCAGGGAGAACAACTATATCTTTGGCATGGAAGTGGAAGAAGTTGCAGAGAAGCGGAAGAACTATGATCCGATAGCTGCAATGAAGCAGACCGAAGGTCTGGAACAGGTTGTCGAATCCCTGGTCGATGGCACATTCCATGATAACAATACAGGGATGTTCCAGAATCTATACAATAACCTGACACAAGAGGATCAGTACTTCGTATTGGAAGACTTTGGAAGCTATCGCCAGGCACAGGATCAGATTGCCAGAGATTTCAAAGATCAGAAAGCCTTCTATAGAAAAGGGTTCATCAACATGGCCAATGCAGGCAAGTTCTCGTCGGACCGTACGCTGGAAGAATACGCAAAAGATATATGGCACGTCGCCAGACAGCAATAGAACACTTCAAAATTACAGAAATGGCCTGGCCGCAAATGCGGCCAGGCCATTTTTCTAGTCATCAAGCAGAAACTGCTCTTCGTCCCTTGAGTGGATTTCATCCACAATGATGATGGATACGGAGTAGTCGATGAGTTTCTGGAAGTCGACTGCCTCCTTGGAAAGTTCGGTTCTCATCCGTTCAATCATATTGCGCATCAGGTCATGGTCGCGCGTCAGCTGCTGGACTTTATCGTGGAGGGCGGGATTTTTATCTACCGCTTCCTGGTAGAGTCCATTCTCTTCCTCTTCGCTTTCGGCATGTGCAAGGATGCGCTGTTCCACATATTCGATGAACGACTGCATCTCTTCTGCAAGTGCTTCGTGTTCCTGTTTATTCAATAGAGTTTTCATATCCGTAACGTGGTCCTCTGCACCTCCCAGGCTTGCGTCATGAATCGCCCGGTGGGCATGAAGCTGTCTTAGTGCCGGTCCTGCCATGATATCGCCCCCAGAATAAGTTTACTACTGATCTTCTTTTACAGGATTCGTTGCCCACATCTGGCTTGTCTTGATGAAAGTTCTCGGGTTGAGCTTGAGCTGGCTGACAATAATATCCGCGATGTCTTCTGCATGAGTCATCGTCTCTTTCTTGAGTCCGGTTTCCCCAATCAGATCCGTCAGCACAGCGGATGGTGTCAAGTAGGACACTCTGATGTTGTGCGGGCGCATTTCCTGCATGACGCCTTCAGTCATACCGATGACTGCAAACTTTGTTGCAGAATACAGTGAACTGTTCGGACCGCCTTTCAGTCCGGACATGGAGGAGATGTTGATGACATCTCCCTGTTTCCTAGTTTTCATCTGCGGAAGAATACCGTGCATCATATGGTAGATACCAAATACGTTGACATCCATCATTTTTCTCAAATCTTCTTCAGAACTGTCCAGAAAAGAAGTAGGATTCATGATGCCGGCGTTGTTGATGAGGATGTCGATGCGGTCGAAAGCGTCGTTCACTTCGTTCAGAATACGATCGACGTCTTCTTTATTCGACACATCGCCATTCGCCCCGATGACTTCCACATCGTGTTTCTGAAGTGCGTTGACCGCGTCTTTCAGCGTGTCGGCGTTCCGCCCGATGACTGCAATATTGACGCCTTCCTGTGCCAGCGCGTGAGCGGTGGCGAGTCCGATGCCCTTCGTGCCTCCGGTGATTACAGCATATTTTCCTTGGATCTCCTGCATGTATTCTCTCTCCTTGTCGACAAGATTTATACTTCCATTGTAGCAAAGACGCAGTCGGCAGGCACTGATGAGACTTCTCTTGTGTTAAAATCATTGTATAATGAGAAAAAAGCACATCGGACAGACGAGGAGGCAGCAAAATGAATGAATGGCTCGACCGCGCACAGGAAAAGGACAGAGAAGACAAGCTGGCCAAGTACAAGAAAGAATTCTATCTGGGTGAAGCAATCCATTATATGGACGGAAATTCACTCGGACTGATGAGCAGACCGGCAGAAAGGAGTCTGCTTGATGTCATGGAAGATTGGAAGCAGCATGGCATCGATGGATGGACACGTGGCGATCGCCCATGGTTCTATATGAGCGAGCGGCTCGGGGAAATGATGGCGGATCTTGTGGGCGCAGATGCCCATGAAGTGCTTGCAACGAACTCGACGACCATGAATATCCACCAGACCGTCCGGACACTCTATCAGCCGACAGATGACAGGTACAGGATTCTTGTCGATGACCTGAATTTTCCGTCGGACATCTATGCAGTACAGTCGATTCTCGATGACTACGGCCATTCGGATGGCATGGTCAAAGTCCCTTCGGATGATGGACATACCCTCTCCACTGAAGCGATCATCGATCGGATGGACGAAAGTGTGGCACTGGTACTGCTGCCATCGGTGCTCTATCGCAGTGGACAGGTGCTGGAAATGAAGAAGCTGACTGAAAAGGCGCATGAGAAAGGGATCCTCATCGGTTTCGACCTGTGCCACTCCATCGGATCGGTACCTCACGAGCTGAAGAAGTGGGGTGTGGATTTCGCGATGTGGTGTACATATAAGCATCTGAACGGCGGACCGGGATCGGTAGGTGGACTGTACGTCCATGAAAGGCATCATAATCTTGCAGTAAGTCTGAAGGGCTGGTTCGGCAACAACAAAGAGACCCAGTTCGATATGGCACACACATTCGATCAGGCACGGGACATCAGCCAGTATCAGGTCGGCACCCCGCATATCTTTTCGATGGCGCCGCTGCTCGGTTCTTTGAAAATGTTCCAGGAAGCGGGCATGATGAATATACGCAGAAAGTCACTCGAGCTTACATCCTTCATGATGGATATGATCGAAGCGGTGCTTGAAGGGCATGAAGTGGAGATTGTCACACCAAGAGCGCACGCACACCGCGGCGGACACATACTGATTGGTCATCCGAAAGCCGCCGGCATCAATGCGGCCTTGAAGTCGAAAGGTGTCATTCCCGACTTCCGTGCTCCAAACTACGTCAGAATCGCGCCGGTTGCACTGTACAACTCATTCGAGGATGTCCATCATACGGTCATGATCCTGAAGGAGATCATGGATGATCGGCTGTATGAACAGTTTGATAACAAAAGGGGAGTGATTGCCTGATGTGGAAGGACATTACACAGACGCTTGATGATGCCATTGCCCACTGGCCTGAAGATACGCTGTTCACCTACGAACGTACAGTATCAAAAGAGCAGAGCGGTTCGGTCAATATAGGCAGAATTGAAACAAGTACACATATCGGCACGCATATCGATGCACCATTCCATTTTGATGATGCGGGTGCCACAGTGGAACAGCTGGATATCAACCGCTATATCGGTGCGGCCACAGTGATTGAAGTACCGGCTGAAGAAACCATTACATTGGAATCACTCGAAACCTTCCCTCTCAAAGGCACGATACTGCTCATCAAAACAAAGCATCATACCGATCGCACCGTTTTCCCTGACCGCATTCCTGTACTCGAGAAAAGGGCGGTCGAACATCTTGCGCTGCACGATATCAAGCTTTTCGGCATCGATGTCGCATCCGTCGACACGATCGATTCGAAGACGCTCGATATCCATCATCTGCTCTACGAACGGGATATCATGATCATCGAAAATACAGTGCTTGACGATATCGAACCCGGATATTATGACTTTATTGCCATGCCTCTGAAGATCAGAGGCGGAGACGGCTCGCCTGTGCGCGCCGCACTACGCTTTACGGGAGGATTCGAAAATGAGTGACTATCAGGATCGCACACTTGATGGGGAAAATGTAAAAACGGATTTCATGAAAGACATGACTTATGGTGAATACCTCAGTCTCGATCGCATACTCTATTCCCAGAACACACTGACGGATGAACACGATGAGACGCTGTTCATCATCATCCATCAAGTTTCAGAGCTGTGGATGAAGCTGATCATACATGAAATCAATTCGGCAATTGAAGATATAAAAATGGATGACTTCAGAATGGCATTCAAAAAACTGGCACGGGTGACCAATATACAGAGGCAGATCATTTCAGCATGGGATGTACTGTCCACCATGACACCGAGCGACTACTTGAAATTCCGCGACAGCCTCGGTAACGCTTCAGGTTTCCAATCCTATCAGAACCGCATGATGGAATTCAGTCTCGGGTACAAGACGACACACGCACTCAAAATATACGAAAAGGATTCCGGGGTGCATGAGCAGCTCAAATCCCAGCTTATGAAGCCGAGCATCTATGACGAAGCCATCCGTGCAGTCGACAGGGCAGGGTTTGAAATCGATGACGCTGTGCTGCAGCGGGAAGTGACAGAAACTTATGTCCCCCATCCATCCGTCAAGGAAGCATTCAAACAGATATACTTGAACACGGATCAGTATTTCGAATTGTACGAGATGCTTGAGAAACTTGTTGATGTGGAAGACCTATACAGCCAGTGGCGATTCAGGCATATGAAGACGGTCGAACGCATCATCGGCTTCAAAAAAGGGACCGGCGGCAGTTCGGGAGTGGACTACTTGAAACGGGTAATCGACCATTACTTTTTCAGAGAGCTTTGGGAATTGAGATCTGAACTATAAAAGAAGGGGTGACGGGCATGCGGGACTATGGCCAGACGAACATTTTCGATCACGTAATCAAAGAGGATGAAACATTTGTGATCGTCGTCCAGGAAGTGACAGAGCAGAATGGACAGCTGCATAAACGGGTGCTGAGGGAGTATCCGAGTCTGAAGATGGAAGGGATGAAAAACCTTTTCGACCACTTGCGGGACGTATACCGCGAGGAAGCTTTCTCAGCCCGCGGCAAATATTTTGATATTACAATCTATACAAATGAGGACTACGCAGGGGATAATATATATGCCCATGTAAAAAGATACCGCAACAGCAAGGAATGGACGACGACTTCAAAATAATTAAGATATCCCGGGTCCCGGGATAATTTTTTGCCTCTATATTTTATTTGAATATTCTGTTTTATTATAAAATTTTTATGATACAATTAAAACTAAGTAAAGAAAATATTTACAAAGGGGACAAGGTGTATGAAAAAATTCTCATGGTTACTTGTTTTGATGCTTACGTTGTCGTTTGTACTTGCAGCATGCGGTGGAGGCAGCAGTGACGAGGAAACAACAGAAGAAGCAACGACTGAAGGAACATCAACTGAAGAAGAGGGCGCTTCCGGGGATAGTGCTTCCACAGAAGGTTGGGTTGAAAACATTACTGTACTGACCGGTGGAGAAGCAGGGGTATACTTTCCGCTTGGCGTAGCAATGGCGGATATCATCGATTCCGAGCTGGAAGGTGTTTCAGCAACTGGTGTATCATCCGGTGCTTCGGTTTCAAACGCGGAACAGCTGAACAATGGGGAAGCGCAGCTTGCGCTTGTACAGAATGATATTGCCTACTATGGTGCTGAAGGCATGAACATGTTTGAAGAGCCGCTTGACAACTACAGTGGTGTGTTTACAATCTACCCGGAAACGATCCAGCTTGTCACACTGGCTGATTCCGGTATCGAGTCCGTCTCGGACCTTGAAGGCAGACGTGTAGCAGTCGGGGATATCGGTTCCGGTACGGAGGCGAATGCGACGCAGATTCTTGAAGCACATGGCCTCAGCGTCGAAGATATCGATGCTCAGCCTCTCGACTTTGCTGATGCTTCAACAAACCTGCAGGATGGAAATGTGGATGCTGCATTTGTTACAGCAGGCACACCTACAGGTGCTATCCAGGAACTCAGTGCAAGTGCAGATGTCAGGCTTGTAAGTTTCGACCAGGAAGCAATCGATGGTCTGATGGAAGAATATACGTACTATACTCAGCAGGAGATTCCAGCTGATGCATACGAGAACTTTGACAGCACAGCAACAACTGTAGCCGTTCAGGCAATGCTCATCGCGTCGAACGACATTCCTGAAGACCAGATGTATGAAATCACCAGGGTCATCTTTGAAAATCTGGATGACCTGGCGAATGCTCACGTACGTGGAGAAGAATTGACTGTTGATACAGCACAGGATGGCATGTCCATCGACCTCCACCCAGGTGTCCAGCAGTATTATGAAGAGCAGTAGTCGAATGGTGGTTAGGGATATCAAAAAGACATTGCAGCGACGCAATGTCTTTTTGGCCCTTGTAGGACTTATTATTATTGCTGTCATATTGCTTTACATATTGCGTCCGGAATATATGGTGATCTCGGATATGGAGACGGACGAAGTGCTGTACTCCGCTGCTGTGGAAGAAGGGGAACGGTTCGCAGTGACATATATACATTCAGTGGAACGTTCGCCTGTAAAGGAAGTTTTTGAAGTAAGAGGAACGGATGTCTATACGATGGAAAGTCATACAGAATCGTTTGGGGCAGGCATGCCATACGAAGGGGATGAAGTTGAAATGAAGGACGGAGTGTTCATCATCAGAAATATCAACCGGCGTGTGCATGGCGGTGTGCTCAGAATCAGACCCTCCTCGGTATTTCCGCATCATATCCAGGTGGGTGATGACAGAATCACCCTCTCGGAAGCGCCCTATAAGGGCAGAAATCTGGAAGTCAAAGTGATCCGAACTTACTTTGGGAGGTGAAAGTGATGGAAGATAGAGATCAAAAGAGGATGATACAGGAACTCGAGGGCAGCGACCGGACACTGGGCAGAAAGATGGGATTCATGGTAAGCATCGTGGCCATTGGACTTGCCATGTTCCACTTGTATGTAGCAGGCTTTGGTCTGCCGGGCATCGGCTCCCGGACGTTTCTGGTCATCCACCTGATATTGGGTGTCGTATTGGTATTTCTTATTTTTCCAATCAGGAAAGGAATGAATCAGAAGACAATTCCATGGTATGATCTGCTGCTCGCAGTCGTTTCATTCGGGATGGGTGTCTATCTGATCAGAAGACAGACTGCCGAAGCAATCCTATCTGCGAGACCGACGGAGATCGATCTGATCATCGGCGCACTGTTCGTTGTAATCGTCATTGAGGCGACCCGGCGTGTAGTAGGATGGCCACTGGTCATTATAGCAGGTGTTTTCATATCCTACTTTTTCCTCGGGGAATTCATGCCGGGAGAGTTCTACCATAATCGTGGAGACTTCTCACGTTTCATCTATGAAATCGTATACCGGAGCAATGGCATCTTCGGGACGCCGATCTATGCTTCGGCACAATTTGTCTTCATCTTCATACTTTTTGGGGCAATACTCGAATCGACGGGGGCCGGCAAGATGTTCATCGACCTGGCAATACGGGGGTTCGGAAAGTTCAAGGGCGGCCCGGCCAAAGCCAGTGTGGTTGCGAGTGGAATGATGGGAAGCATCTCAGGAAGCTCGACTGCAAATGCAGTGACCACCGGAACGTTCACCATCCCTCTGATGAAAAAAGTGGGATTCCCGCCGCACGTTGCAGGCGGTGTTGAAGTCGCTGCCTCCTCCAGCGGACAGTTCCTGCCGCCGGTCATGGGTGCAGCTGCATTCATAATGGTGGAGTTTACAGGCATTCCATATTATGAAATCATTAAAAGCGCTTTTATTCCTGCACTGCTTGCATATGTCGGTATTCTTTTCATGGTCCACTTTGAAGCGAGCAGGAGAAACATCTCCGGTATGGATCCTTCAGAGATGTCATCGGCACGCAAGCTGCTGCTCCGGCAAGGGTACATGCTGGTTCCGATACTCATTTTGCTCTACTATCTCGTAATAGAGCGTGCATCGGTCAACGCATCTGCTTTCTATACGATCATCGCCATGATTGTCATTGCGCTGTTCACATACCGCTTCAAGGAACGTCTTGGAAGAACAATCCTCTATGCAGCTATACTGCTCGCTGTGACGTTTTCAATGCAGTACTTGGTCGGCTACGTGAACCAGGGGCTGGAAGGACTGAATGCGGCCTTCGGCACAAGGGTGTTCAACACCGAAACCATCCGATGGCGGGAGTCCATCTTCACCATGGTGCTCGGTGGTGTGGTAGTGGCACTGCTCTTCGGTCTGTTCCAGCGTTCAATGAAGCAGGATAAGGTGAAATCGGAATATGGAGCGAAGGAGCTGTTCGAAGGGTTTGATACAGCTTCGAGAAATGCCTTGAGCATCATTGTCGCCTGTGCCACGGCCGGAATACTGATCGGTGTCATTACAACGAGTGGCCTTTCAACCAAGTTTACAAGAATCGTAATCGAATTTTCGGATACGGTCGAAGGCTGGTTGCCGAATTTCATGATCACCGACAATACGCAAGTCTACATCGCACTTGTTCTGACAGTGTTCGCATGTCTTCTGCTTGGACTCGGGCTGCCGACGACAGCAACCTATGTAGTGCTTGCAGCAGTCATTGCGCCGGTGCTTACGGATCTTGGCCTGCCGGTCATTGTTGCCCACCTCTTCGTACTCTACTACGGTGTACTGGCTGACGATACACCGCCGATCAACCTGCCGGCCTATGCAACAGCGGGTATTGCCAATGCCGGACCGATCCGTACAGGTGTGCAGGGTTTCAAGTATGATTCTGCCGCACTGCTCCTGCCGTTCATGTTTGCGATCAATCCGACCATATTGCTGATTACGGATGCAACAGCGCTTGAAATGACCTGGGCGGTCATTACTGCCGCCATCGGCATGGCAACATTCGCGTCGTTCATCCAGAACTACATGCTCACCAACTACAATATTATTGAAAGAGTGGCCGCAGTGGCGACAGCACTTCTATTCATACAGAGTGACCTTCTGACCGATGCCATTGCGGTCGGGCTGTTCATCCTCATAGTGCTCTTCCAGCTCTATAAGAGAAGAAAAGAGAAGCGCATGCTCAAAACTGTATGAGGCTAAGCATTCGGACTGGGAAAAACTGTCCGGATGCTTTTTTAATTCGAATAATTTGCACAATCCGCAGATAAAAGTTTGTCCCAGCATATAATTATCTTTATAATGATTATTGTATACTAGCCGTATACTGTGAACATTGTAAATAACACTTGAAGCGGAGGATTTTCATATGAGAATTATTGTAGCAGGAGGGGACGGCTTCTGTGGATGGCCAACAGCCCTATATCTTTCCGAGAAAGGTCACGAAGTGACTATTGTCGATAGCTTGGTAAGACGTAAGATTGATGACGAGTTGCATTCCAATTCGGTAACACCAATCGCCTCTCTACAGGAACGTGTAGACAAATGGAGAGAACTCACTGGCAAAGAAATCAAAGTCTATGAAGGCGATCTGAACCACTATGATTTCCTGAGCTTGGTCTTCAAGAACGAGCGTCCTGAAGCTTTCGTGCATTTTGCAGAACAGCGTTCAGCACCATACTCCATGATTGACCGTGAACATGCGGTATATACACAGCAGAACAACGTGCTTGGCAACCTGAATGTACTTTATGCGATCAAGGAGTTCGAACCAGACTGCCACCTGATCAAACTGGGTACAATGGGCGAATACGGCCAGCCGAATATCGACATTGAAGAAGGCTACATCGAAATCGAACATAAAGGAAGAAAGGACACACTGCCATTCCCTAAGCAGCCTGGATCCTTCTATCACCTTACGAAAGTGCATGATACACATAACATCATGTTTGCCTGCAAAATCTGGGGCATCCGTGCGACAGACCTCAACCAGGGTGTTGTCTACGGTCTGAATACTGATGAAACGAAAAAAGATCCAGTACTTGCAAACCGTCTGGATTACGACGGTGTATTTGGTACGGCGCTCAACCGCTTCGTCATCCAGTCGGCAATCGGCCACGATATGACTGTATATGGCTCAGGCGGCCAGACACGTGCTTTCCTGAACATCAAAGATACAGTACGCTGTGTTGAGATTGCTGCTGAAAATCCGGCAGACGTAGGAGAGTTCAGAGTGTTCAACCAGTTCACCGAGTCCTTCTCTGTACAAGATCTTGCTGAAAAGACAAAGCAGGCTGCTGCAGAACTTGATATTGAAGCAAATATCAAGAGCATTGAAAATCCACGTATTGAAAATGAAGATCACTACTACAATGCAGTCAATACGAATCTGATCGACCTCGGTCTTGAACCACACCTGCTGACTCAAGACGTGCTCAAGGAAATGCTTAAAGAAGCGCTCGAGCATAAAGACCGCATCATTGTAGATAACGTTCTTCCAAAAGTTACTTGGAAATAAGGAGAGGTAATCCGTATGAAGATAGCGATTGTCACAGAGACATTCCTGCCGTCGACAGATGGCATCGTGACCAGATTGACAAAAGCAATAGACTATTTTATACGGGAAGGCCATGAAGTCCTGGTCATTGCCCCAGATCTTGGTGTATATGACTATAAAGGAGCGAAAGTGGTCGGCGTAAAGCCGATCACTTTCCCTTTTTACAGGTATAGAAAGTGGGGATTCCCGTCCCGCAAAGTGTATCATGAACTGAAAAAATTCCAGCCGGATGTTGTCCATGCAGTCAACCCGGTCCTCCTGGCTACAAGTGCAGTGAAGGCTGCACAGAAGCTCGACGTACCACTCGTATCTTCATACCATACACACCTGCCGAAGTATCTGGACTACTACAAGATCTACAGACCTGCGAAACCACTGCTATGGTGGTATATCAAACGCAATCACAAAAATGCGGATCTCAATCTGGTCACATCCAATGCCATCCGTGATGAACTCGATGCCCAGGGCATCAAAAGGCTCGATGTCATTCCGCGAGGTGTGGATGTCGTCCACCGTCATCCGAAGTATAAGGATGAAGAGATGCGGGAACGTCTGACGGGCGGCAAGCCTTCAAACAAGCTGCTCGTATTCATCGGGCGGATTGCCGTGGAAAAGGAGATTCCAAAACTGCTGCCACTGCTCGAGCAGCGTCCCGATATCAGCCTGGCGATTATCGGAGATGGACCGGCACGCGCGGATATCGAAAAACGCTTCAAGGGTACCAACACGGTATTCACCGGCTTCCTTCATGGAGATGATCTATCAAAGGCATTCGCTTCAGGAGATGCATTCATTTTTCCTTCAGTATCCGAGACGCTCGGTCTTGTGATTCTCGAATCGATGGCATCCGGCCTGCCGTTGATCGGTGCGAAAAGCGGACCGACGAATGAACAGGTGGAGCATGGCGTCAACGGCATGCTGTTTGAAAATGAAAACCTGGAAAGCATGCTCGAAGCAGTATCCGTGCTCGAGGATGAGGAGAAGCTTGAAGCGATGCGGCAGAATGCCCGTGAAGCAGCGATGGGCTACTCCTGGGATACAACGTCCCAGCGGCTGATCGACTTCTATATGGAAGCAAGAGACAGGCACTCTGTCGGCAACAGAAATATGTAATGGAGAGGAAGATATTCATGCGCATGGTAGATATCATTGCTAAAAAGCGTGATGGTGGGGAACTATCCAAGGAAGAAATCGATTATTTCATTACAGGATATACGGAAGGAGACATTCCGGACTATCAGGTTTCCAGTCTGCTTATGGCAGTTTTCTTCAATGACATGACCGAGGAAGAGCGTGCGAATCTGACAATGGCCATGGTCAAGTCGGGAGATGAAATTGATCTTTCGGCAATTGAAGGTGTGAAGGTAGACAAGCACTCCACCGGCGGCGTAGGGGATACGACAACACTTGTACTGGCGCCACTGGTCGCAGCACTTGATGTACCGGTCGCCAAGATGAGCGGGCGTGGTCTTGGTCATACGGGCGGCACAATCGACAAGCTTGAAGCAGTCGAAGGATTCCACGTCGAGATCAGCGAACAGGAATTTACGGATCTTGTAAACCAGAATAAAGTTGCGGTCATCGGCCAGTCGGGCAATCTGACACCGGCAGATAAGAAGCTCTACGCTCTGCGTGATGTCACAGCGACGGTCAACTCCATCCCGCTTATTGCGAGTTCAATCATGAGCAAGAAGATCGCAGCGGGTGCGGATGCCATCGTACTCGATGTCAAAACAGGTGATGGTGCATTCATGAAGAATGAAGAAGACGCTATTGCCCTGGCAGAAGCGATGGTTGCCATCGGCAATAATGTCGGCCGCAACACGATGGCCATCATTTCAAGCATGGCGGAACCGCTTGGCCATGCCATCGGCAATGCACTCGAAGTCAAAGAGGCCATCGATACGCTGAAAGGCGAAGGGCCGGAAGATCTGACAGCACTATGCCTGGAACTCGGCGCGCAGATGGCGGTGCTTGGTGGCGCAGCCGCAACACTGGATGAAGCAAAAGAGAAACTCCAGGCCGTCATCAATGATGGCCGGGCACTTGAGAAGTTCAAGGATTTCCTTGAAAATCAGGGCGGCGATGCATCCGTTGTCGATGATGTATCCAGATTGCCGCAGGCAGAATACCAGTTTGAAGTGAAAACGGATAAAAGCGGCTATGTTGAAGAGATTGCAGCTGAGGAGATCGGCATTGCATCCGCAATGCTTGGTGCAGGCCGCCAGACGAAGGAAGATGAAATCGATCTCGCAGTCGGTCTTGTTCTCAAGAAAAAGGTTGGTGACCGGGTGGAAGCAGGCGATACCATCGCTGTCATCCACAGCAACAGAGAAGATGTCAAAGATGTGGAACAGAAAATCATTGACAACTACAGAATCGGGCAGACCCAAAATGAAATAGAACTGATCAAACAGGTCATTACAAAATAAAGAGGCTCCAAGTGAGCCTCTTTATTTATGTGTGAGGAGTGTCTGCAACAATCAGGTCCTTCTGCTTTTCGCAGCAGACCTGGTTGCGCCCAAGCTTCTTTGCGATATATAGATGTTCATCCGCTGTCCTGTACAGCTTGCCGATTCTGTCGACCTGTTCCGGGTAGGATGCGAGCCCGATGGAGATGGTGATACCGACAAACTCCCCGTTATGCATGATGTAGTGGCTATGTTCGATGGTGGTTCTGAGGCGTTCTGCAATTTCAAATGCCTCATCCCGTGTTTTCCCTTTCAGTATGATTGCGAATTCTTCTCCACCGTTGCGGGACAGAATGCCTGCCTCCCCGACGACCGACTGCATCTTACGACTGACAGCCCGGAGTATCTTATCCCCTTCGGGGTGTCCGAAACGGTCATTGAAGGATTTGAAGAAGTCGATGTCCAGAATCATCAGGGAAACATTTTTCCCCGAATCCAGTGCGTCCACTCTACTGTCGAAAGCCCTTCTGTTGTATAGGCCGGTCAACCCATCAATGGAAGCCTCCTCTTCGTACTGTCTGAACAGCCGGTGGGACCGGGTCATGTAGTCTATCAGTGAGATGCTCAGTGCCATGCTGATGGCAGCCAGGAGAAAATAGTAGAATGCAACTTCCATGGCTACTGCTGGGTCGCCGGTATTCATGACGAGTGTCGTGAAATACAGTGCGACAACAACAAGCACAAGGGAGATTCCGAGCACATAGTCGCCCAGTTTCTTCAGAATACTGTAGGCGATGAAGACACTGGCCATGACAGTCAGAAGGACACCCGGTGATACGGTTGCAATGGCCCAGGGCGAAAGGGCCGCCCATCCGAAAAACACACCTGAACTTACCAGATAGGCCTGGGAACTGTTGAACATGAGTACCAGCATCAAAGCGACCATACTTAGACTGAAATAGATTTCATGTTGGGTACCGACGGCATAGTAGTTGAGCAGAATGGAGATGAAACCGCCCATCAGGCCCCCGAAAATACTCTCGTAGAGACGGCTCTGCAGCAGAGGTTCCATCTTCCATTTGATTTGAAAGTACAGGTACAGGAATGCAACCAGCATTGAGAACAGTACGATCATATCGAGAAACATAAATTTCCTCCATCAGTTTTGATAATAGTTTTGAAATTTCTTTGAAATTCTATAGTATCTATGTAAATAATGAAAAAATATCAATTGATTACCAGTATCTACTATAACATATTATGTATATATTATTATCTTCAATTCGAAGCGATAAGGGGGATTCCGACTATCTTCTTATTGGAATAAATTATTCACTTTGGATTAATGAGTGATAATTCCATTGATTGTAAGTATAATATAATGAAGAGAAATATAAAGTGAGGAAGTGTGGAAATGAATGAGCGTGTCGAAGTTCATGTAGTGGAACCTGATGAAGTATTTCGCCGTATTCTGATGCGAACATTGGAAGATGGAAATGACGCTGAGCAGCTCGGCGTTCATGGCTATTCGGACGGCTATGATTTCATGGAACGGTATAGTTATGGGGAAGCAAGATGCATCTATATCATCAATGACATTCTCCCGAAGAAGAACGGCATCGAGCTTGTGCAGCATATACGCAGAACGGATATCGAAGGTGTCATCTACTTTATGACACGTTCGAACACTGAAGAAGAAATGGTATATGCATTGAACATGGGCGTCGACAGCTACTTCATCAAACCTTTCAATCTGAGAGTCTTCCAGGCCAGGATCAATCGGCTGGTCAACCGGGGAGAGAATCTATGGGTGTAAGTATCAGCCTCAATGTTGTACTATGGTGCATCCTTGCTTTGGTCGTCATTCTTGCTGCGCTCGTTGTGGTTTTCATCACCCAGTCGCAGCGCAGAATCAGAAGAAGGGACGAGGTGGCTCGATATATCGAACGTCATCTTGAAGACTGGTATGAATATCTGGCCAAAGGTGATGGACTGGGTGCACTCCCCAGATCAAAGGATGCTGATGTGGAGGCGATTGAGAAGATCTTCTTTGCCTTCAAGCAGAATGCGTCGTCAAAGGATATAGACGGAAGAATCATCCAGGTTGCCACAGAGCATCTTGCTCCCCGCTATAGACGGCAGCTTAAAAGCGGCAAATGGGCCTGCAGGGTCAATACACTGAGTAAACTCATCGAATTCGAGCTGCCGGGCTTTGAAACAGCATTTACCAACGAGGAAATACTGCGGCTGAGCAGATACGAGTACTTTCTTTTCTTGAGCTACCTGTCCATATTCGACATGGATCGTTTCCTGCACATCTACTTTTTGAGGAAAGACCTATCGGAATATGAGAATAAGAAAGTGTTCAATCAGCTGAGTGACAGGAAAGCCGAGAAGCTGATAGGCAGATTCGAAGAAATTGCATTACCCGGGAAATATGCGCTCATCGGCAGAATTTCCCTCATGCCATCCGGCAGTTCCATTGAGTTCCTTGAATCCCTGCTTGGTAATCGAACATCTGAAGTACGTATACGTGCGCTGAAAGCCATCCAATCAATTGGACATGTTCAGGAATCCTGTCGATATGACAGATTCTACAATTCCGATGTTTGGGAAGAGCGGCTGCTTGTCACCCGTATCGCTCCACTGATCGGTGAAAGCTCCATTTCTCAACTTAAGGAACGGCTGGATGATCCGCATGAAATGGTAAGAAGAGAAGCGGCCCGGTCCCTGTCGCGCTTCAGGGAACCGATGGTAAAATGGGCTATACCGATGCAACGGGAGACGCTGACGGTACGGAAGGAAGGTGAGATGTGATGGATTGGCAGAGTATTGGTCTTGTACTTGGATGGATCATTCTGATTTATGTGCTGAGCATCACGCTCTTCTACATACTTATGATGGCTTTTGCCTACCAGGCACTGGCGAAGAGAAAACTGCTTGATGATGAAATGCTCGATGATGATCTGAGGACCAACCTTTTCACCAAGCCGGTTTCCATACTTGTGCCTGCCTATAATGAAGAGGCGGGAATTGTGGAAAGTCTGCATTCCCTCATCAATCTGAGATATCCGGAGTCGGAAATCATTGTCATCGATGACGGGTCGAAAGACAGCACAGCAGAGACGGTCATCGAGGCTTTCAGCATGAAGCGGATCTATCCGACGATCGTCCAGCATATCGAGACGAAAAAGGTAAAGAGAGTATACCAGTCGAAGCTCCACCCGAAAGTCTTCATGATCATGAAGGAGAATGGGGGCAAGGCGGATGCGCTGAATACCGGCATCAATCTGGCCAGATATCCCTACTTCTGCTCGATTGATGGAGATTCCATACTGGATGAGAATTCACTGCTCAAAGTGATGCGCCCTATCATCGCATCGGACGGCAAAGTGGTTGCTGCAGGTGGTAATGTGAGGATTGCGAACGGCAATGATATACATTTCGGATCACTCGTGGAACGGCAGTTGACGCGCAGGCCTGTCGTCATGATGCAGATCATCGAATACTTGAGAGCGTTCATGCTCGGACGCATCTTTCTGAGCCGCTTCAATATGGTGCTGATCATATCCGGTGCCTTCAGTGTATTTTCAAAGCGTACCGTCATCGCCGCAGGCGGCTATACACCAGGTGTCATCGGTGAAGATATGGAACTGGTCGTCAAAGTCCATGAGTATCTGCGCAGAACCAACTCGGATGAACGCATCGAATTTGTACCTGAACCCGTGTGCTGGACGGAAGCACCGACTACGCTCAGGGTGCTGAGACGCCAGCGGAGAAGGTGGAGCCAGGGGCTTATTGAGAGCCTGTGGCGGCACAAGCATATGACACTGAATCCGAAGTATGGCAGAATTGGACTTTTTGCCTTCCCGTATTTCTGGCTGTTCGAGGCACTCGGTGCAGTGGTTGAGCTTGGCGGATACATCTATATCATCGTATCCTTCTTCCTTGGTACGCTCTATGTGGAGATGGCGCTCATGCTGATGCTTGCGCTGATCCTCTACGGATCCATCTTCTCGTCCTTCTCGCTGCTGCTCGAGGCATGGACGACGAAAAACTATACACGACCGCGTACCATTCTCGCAATGGTGCTTCTGGCACTTTCGGAAACATTCTGGTACCGTCCGCTGACATTATTCTGGCGACTGGAAGGCATCTACAACTTCATGCGCAAGAATCATGACTGGGGCAGGATGGAACGTCAAGGACTGGGAAGAGGGAAAACACAAAAATGAAGAAGTACATCATTATCGGTATTCTGATCGTCGCAGTCGGAGTTGGAATATACTTCGTCTTCGGCAACAGCCAGGAAAGAGAGGCGCATGAAATACAGCCTGCTCGGATCACTGGGGATCAGTTTGAAGTGAAGACACCGGATGGCTGGGAACAGATGACCATCAAAGGCGTCAACATGGGGATGGCCAAGCCCGGCTATTTCCCGGGTGAAGCAGCGATTACAGAAGATGAATACTATCGCTGGTTCGAACAGATTGGCGAGATGAATGCAAATACGGTGCGTGTATATACTCTGCATCCGCCGGGTTTCTATAATGCACTTGCCCGCTATAATGATAGAAATGAAGAAAACATCTACATCATGCATGGTCTATGGGCGGATGAAGGCAAGATGCACGACGGACTTGATGCCTTTGATGAAGCGCTGAATGAAGAGTTCAACCAGGATATGATGAATGTAATGGATGCCATCCACGGCGGCGGCACTGTCGAACCTGAACCTGGAAAGGCATCCGGTGACTATACGAAAGATGTATCCGGCTATGTCATCGGCTGGATCATGGGCGTCGAGTGGTATCCGCCATTTGTCGTCGGGACGAATGAAAAGCATGATGATATCGGCCAGTATGATGGCACTTTCTACCGTACTGAGGATGCCTCGCCGTTCGAACACTGGCTGGCTGAGAAGATGGACTACATCTCAAAGTATGAAAATGAAACATACGGTTCGCTGCGTCCAATGAGCTTTACCAACTGGGTGACAACGGATATTCTTGAGCATCCATCCGACTCTTCGGATATGGAGGATCTTGTGAGTGTGGATCCGAACGTCATCTATACAGAAGGTGAAATGGAAGATATCGGCCAGTATGCCTCCTATCATATCTATCCATACTATCCGGACTTTTTGAACTATGACAAGAAGTATGTGGAATATACAGACCATAGAGGAGAAAAGAACAACTACGCCGGCTATCTCAATGAGATGGTGGCTGAGCACCGGCTTCCGATCCTTGTTGCGGAATTCGGGGTGCCAGCATCCCGCGGACTGACTCACCGGAATCCATTCGGCTGGGATCAGGGATTCCATACTGAAGAGGAGCAGGGTGAGATTGTAACGCATCTCTACGAGGATATTCTGGAAGAGGGCATGCTCGGGGGACTGATCTTCACCTGGCAGGACGAGTGGTTCAAACGGACATGGAATACGATGGATTATGATGATCCGGACCGCCGCCCGTTCTGGTCGAATGCACAGACGAACGAGCAGCAGTTTGGTCTGCTGAGCTTTGATACACATAAGATTAAAGTGGATGGAGATGGCTCCGGTTGGGAAGGTGATCCGCTGTATACAGGTTCCGGGGTGCTTGAATCATTGACGATGGATCATGATGAGCGGTACCTCTATTTGAAAGTCGAACACGATCCTGAAATGGAAGGCGGCATCAATATTCCACTGGATGTCATTGACGGCCAGGGCAATCATACGCTAAATGGTCAGATTGAATCGGAGGATGGCATCGACTTTCTGATTGATATCAATTCTGAGCAGTCCAGAGTGACAGTGGACGACTATTACGATTTCTTTGAAATCCAGTATGGCCATACACTTGAAATGATAGATGCCGGGGAGGCACCGGAAATGGATTCGGGGGAATTCAATCCGATCCGTCTGGCATTGAACAAGGAGTACTATCTGCCGGATAGGGGCGTGACACTTCCGTTTGAGTCCTATGAAACTGGACTGCTGCGGGAAGGTATCGGTGATCCGGAAGCGGAGTCATACGATTCACTTACTGACTACAACTGGAATCGTGAAGAAGGCGTGCTTGAAATCCGTCTGCCATGGCAGCTGATCGGTGCGCGCGATCCGAGCCAGCGGGAATTCATCGGCAACATCGCTGAAGATGGACTCGAAGCTTCAGTTCATATTGACGGTATTGGTGTCGGTGCCTATGTCACAGATGACCGGCAGCTTGTGGATAGCCTGCCGGCGGTAGAAGCGGGGAGACTACCAGCACTCGATATGTATACGTGGGAAGAATGGGATATGCCTGAATCGGAAGAGCGGCTGAAAAAGTCCTATGACATCATCAAAGAAACATTCAGCGAGTAGGAACGGAAAAGAATGGCGGGGATGCTGCATCCCCGCCATTCTTTTATTTTTACAGACCGGGCCCATTTGGATTATAATAAGGTAAAATAACTGCGGAGGCCGATCATGATAACGAACTGGATACCTCAATTTGAATTGCTGGAACAGAGCTACCAGCAGAAATTGGAAGACCAATATCAAGTGCTCGATAAGGAAGAAATCAGGAAAGTGTACGAGGATGCATATCGGAACCCTTCGTATGTAGATATGAGTTCCATAAGGGAGGTTCCTTATGCCACACCTGCCGAGCTGGATGAAGACATGCTGAATGATGTTGCCTATAATGCCATGGGCAAAGGAGAGGTGGCAGTACTGCTGATGGCTGGTGGTCAGGGAACGAGACTCGAGCACCAGGGACCGAAAGGCACATTTTCTTTTGAAGGGCGTTCTCTTTTCGAACTCCAGGCAAACCAGCTGCGAAATTTTGAAGAAAAGGTAAAGACACCTGTCCAGTGGTACATCATGACAAGTGATATCAACCATGGTGAGACGCTGGCATTCTTCGAGTCCCATCGCTACTTTGAACTGGATCCGGCAAATATCCATTTCTTCAGACAAGAGCATTTCCCTGCCCTGTCAAAGGACGGTGAACTGCTGATCACAGAGCAGAAGGATATTCTGCTGACGCCAAATGGTAATGGCGGTATTTTCAGCGCATTGAAAAAAAGTAGGATGCTTGATGACATGAAAGCGAGAGGCATCCGTCACGTCTTCATGAACAATGTCGATAATGTTGTAGTAAAAGTTGCCGATCCGCTGCTCATGGGGCTTCATATTCAGAATGATAACGAAGTGACTTCGAAATCCATCGCTCCGAAACCCGGTGAGAGTGTCGGGCGTCTGTGCCTTGTGGATGGTAGAAAAAGCGTTGTTGAATATACGGAACTGCCTGAAGGTGAAGAAGAGGCATTCAAAAATGGCAACATCGGCATCCATGCTTTCAACATGAAATATCTGGAGAAAGTTGCAGATGTCAGAATGCCCTACCATCTCGCATTGAAGAAGCTGGAGCATATGAACAGTACATTGCAGGTAGTCAGAGAAGAAGTGCTCAAGTTCGAAAAGTTCTACTTCGATGCATTTGTGCATGCAGATACCCATATGACACTGCAGGTCGACCGCAAGGGTGAATTTTCCCCGCTCAAGAACAAGGTGGGCAAAGACAGCATAGAGACAGCATATAAGGACCTGATGGATGCAGGCGTACTGTGATGTTTCTCCGGCAGAGCGAACCCCATAAGAAATTGTATTGGAAAAAACATGGGGTGGGAGAGAAGATTGAAGAGTCTCTGAAGCATATTGTGCCGCTATCCTTCGGGGAGGAAGTGGGCAATAGTGTGAGTCACGGTGTGGCGGCGCTCATATTCATCTTCATATTGCCGTTTACAGCAATCTATATGTACGAGCAGGGCGGAACGTTGCATGCAGTGGGAGGTTCAGTGTATGTCATCAGCATCCTGCTCATGTTTCTCACGTCGACACTGTATCACTCCATGGCACATAATACCCAGCATAAGTACATCATGCGTCTTTTGGACCATAGTCTGATCTATGTAGCCATCGCTGGAACGTATACACCAGTGGCACTGTCGGTGATCGGAGGCAAGTGGGGCATCATCACCTTGATCATCCAATGGGCAGCTGCGGTCTTCGGCATCCTCTATAAGGTGCTCAGCCCCAAAGTGAACAGTAAAGTAAGCCTCGGCTTCTACCTGGTGATGGGCTGGATGGCGGTTCTCTTCTTTCCGCAGATCATCAGCAATACGCACTGGATGTTCATATTCATGCTGACACTTGGTGGCATCAGCTATACGATCGGTGCATGGTTCTATGCTCAGAAGAACCGCAAGTACTTCCATATGATATGGCATTTCTTCATCATCGTTGCGAGCATTCTGCACTATATCGGCATCGTTTTCTACATCCACGCGTAGCTTGGGCGTTTTTGATTTTTCCGTTCAGTTTGTTATGATAGTTAATGTTGAAATCAAAACGGGAGTTGATTGGATGAAAATCGTCTTTTATGGTGCGGGCAATATGGCAAGTGCCATCTTTATCGGCATGATCGAAAATCGTGTAGTCAAACCGGAGCAGATCTATCTGACGAGCAGAAGCCAGCAGGATAAGGTCATGTTCTTCAAGGAGAATCTCGGCGTCAACGTTTCCTATGATGATACAGAACTTCTGGATGATGCAGACTATGTCATCCTGGCAAGCAAGCCGCAGAGCTTTCCGGATGTGGCCAAAAGAATCCGGCCGTATCTTGAAGAAAAGACAAAGATCGTGTCCGTCATGGCAGGCACCCAGATCAAGACAATCCGGCGCGAACTGCGGACGGAAAATCCGATTGCCAGAATCATGCCGAATACGAACGCGATGGTGCAGCATTCCGTAAGCGGCATCACATACTCCAGGAATTTCCCGGATAAGGATCAGCTGGTGGAACTGATGGAGAGTTTCGGTACGACGGTGGTGGTTGAAGAAGATGTCATGCATAACATCACCGCTGCCACAGGTTCAGGTTCTGCATTCCTGTATTTCATTTATGAAAAGTATGCAGAAAGCCTGATGGAGCTCGGGTTCAGCGAAGAGGAAGCATTGTTTCTGACAAGAAACCTGGTCATCGGTGCCGGGAAAATGGTGGAGGATTCTGAACTGCCATTCAGTCAGCTCAGGAAGAATATCACGTCCAAAAAAGGGACGACAGAAGCGGGGCTCAATGCACTGGATGGAGAAGGCATCAAAAGAATACTCACTGCAACATTGAATGCGGCAGCAAACCGGAGTGAGGAATTGAGCAAGGATGATGAATAGTATCGGTTCACGAATTTGTGGAAAGGGAAGTGCTTCATATAGACTGTATATGAAGCACTTTTTGTGAGGAGGAATAAAGTGAAGACGTTATATTATAATGGTTCAATATATACAATGAAGGCGCCTCTCGACACTGTCGAGGCACTGATTGAAGAAAACGGCAGGATACTTCAGACCGGTAAAGTGGAAGTACTCCGCAGCCAGGCGGACAGGGAAGTGGATCTGAAAGGGCAGACGTTGCTTCCCGGATTGACAGATACGCACCAGCATCTGATTATGATCGGAAAAAAACTGAAATCTCTGGCACTGCATGAAGTGTCAGATCTTGATGATATGAAGCGGCTGGTCAGTACATACGAGTCCACTGAAAAATGGAATCTCATTCTTGGCTACGATGAAAACAATTTTCCCGACCAGTACCGCCCATCCCATGAAGAGCTGGATGCGCTGACGGACAAACCGACACTGGTGACCCGGGTGTGCCAGCATGCCGGTGTCGTCAATACCCGGGGGTTGGAACTGCTTGGACTGGATCGTACAGTGACAGACCCCGAGGGCGGCTATTACGAACGGGATGAAAATGGAGAGCTGACAGGCTGGGTCTACGATAAGGCATTCGAAGCCATCAGGGATGCCACGGTCGAGGATGATGTGGATTCGTTGAGCGGTGATATCGAAACGGCAGTCGACCATCTGTATACATATGGTATTACAAATGCGCATACCGAGGACATGTCATATCATGGTCCTTATCAGATGCCTTTGGAAGCATATAAGAAAACACTTGGCCCCGACCGTAAGAAGTTCAGGGTCAACCTGCTCAGGCATGAACGGGTGTATGATGAGATGGTTGAGGACGCACCGGAATTCATAGAAGACTGGATCGAAAAAGATGCAATGAAGCTGTTTATGGATGGTGCATTCGGTGGCAGGACGGCTCTCGTCAATGCACCATATGAAGGTACCGAGGACCATGGACTCCAGATCCATTCGAAAGAAGCGCTTGAGTCGCTGGTCAAAAAAGCCCGTGCCAACAATGACGCGATTGCTGTGCACGTCATCGGCGACAAGGCAAGTGATCTTGTCGTTGATGCAATCGAGAAGTTCCCCGTGCCGGAAGGCAAGCATGATCGCCTGATCCACTGCAGTCTGCTGGATGCGTCCCTCATAGAGCGGATGTCCCGGCTGAATGTAATCTGTGATATCCAGCCGACATTCCTGACATCCGATATGCCATGGGTCGAATCCTACCTTGGCACAGAACGTCTGGAATACTTATACGCTTTCCGCACAATGCAGGCGCATGGACTACTGCTCGGCGGCTCTTCGGACGCACCGATAGAAGCAGTCAATCCGCTGCTTGGTATCCATGCACTTGTAACACGCAGAGGAAAAACAGGTGTGTATAATGAGAAGGAAGCTGTCAGCCGATATGATGCCTTCAGAATGTATACCCATAATGCCGCAAAGATTGTCTACAAGGCAGATCGGGCAGGGCTGATAGAACCGGGATATTATGCAGACTTTGCCATATTCGATAGGGATGTCATGACAGTCGAGGCGGATGAACTGCTTGAAACAAGAGTTGAAAAAACAATTGTAGACGGTACAATCGTCTACGATGCACATAACTAGAAGGAGGGATTCCATGGGTTTGAAAATCAGTATTTTCGGTGCTGGACATGGTGGCATCACTGCTGCTGTGGATATGACGGAGAGAGGCCACACGGTGACGCTGTACCAGTCTCCCCAGTCCAAGAAAGACTTGAGTAAAATAGAAGAAACGGGTGAAATCAATTTTAAAGGTTCACCTGTGAAAATTGATAGATTCACAAGAAATATTGCAGAAGCCGTAAAAGGTCAGGATGTTCTGATGCTGGCCATACCCTCCACTGCAGTCGAGCCTGTCGCAGAAAGCATTGCGCCATATCTTGAAGACGGCCAGTATGTGCTGATCAATAGTGCGAGCGCCATGTGCAGTATCCGCTTCAAACGGGTTCTGCATAATATGAAAACGGATGTGGACGTCAAAGTAGGGGAGACGATGTCACTCACCTATGCTTCAAGATATCACGCCGAGCGTAATGAAGCAGAATTGATCGGCTATAATAAACATAATCTGTTCGCAGCATACCCTTCCCGGCATACAGAAGAGATGCTCGTCGTTTTCAATCGGATGTATGACTATTTGAAGCCGGCTGAAAATATCATCGAAACAACATTGAACAATGGAAATCCCGAGAGTCATCCCGGCCCTTCGATTCTGAATGCAGGTAGAATCGACTATGCAGGCGACCAGTTCTACCTATATAAAGAAGGCATTACTGAGCATACAGTGAATGTCATCCACCGTATCGATGAAGAACGCCAGGCAATATGCAAAGTACTCGGCTTCGAAGCCCTTTCCAAATCCAAACGGAGTGTGAGAAGCGGATATTTTGAAGAGGACGAATCGTTGCTCGCGCAGTATAACAATTCCAAAATACTCAAAGATATACTCGGGCCGACCGACCTTGAAAACCGCTATGTAACAGAAGATGTATCGAATGGTCTGGTATTGTGGGCAAGCATTGGAGATATGGTAGACGTAGACACTCCGGTAATGGATGCTGTCATTACACTGACAGGTGTTCTCCTTCGACGTGACTTCTTCAGAGAAGGTGTGACACTAAGCAAGCTCGGCATAGAGAAAGTCAGCAGCGAGGAATTGAACCGGCTGATGAAGTACGATAGTACAAGAGATTAAAAGAAAACCTCCGACAGATCTGTCGGAGGTTTTCTTGTTTCAAGCTTATTAGTTGCCGACATCCTTCTGGTAGTACTTCTTGGAGTTGAAGTATTCCTCCTTCAACTCGATGATTTTCGGCGACAGTATAATCACTGCTATGATGTTAGGCATGATGACGAAGAATAGAGTCAGGTCAAGGAAAGCCCATAGTATAGTTGCACCGCCGATGGCACCGATGACGATTGATATGACATAGAGTGCCTTCATTACTGTGCCGGCCCATAATCCGAACAGATACTCCGCCTGTCTGGCACCATAGAAGACGACTACAGTGATTGTAGAAAAGACGAAGATGACGAGTGCTACAGAAACGACCGTACTTCCTATAGGACCAAATGATTCGGCAAAAGCACGTGCTGTAAGAGATTCCCTGACACTTTCCTCATGCGCATCATTATGCTGCCATACCCCTGTCATTATGACAACAAGCGCTGTTACGGTACATATGATCAGTGTATCTACAATAATTGCAATGACTGACCATAGCGCCTGCCGGATTGGATGATCGGTTTTAGCAGCTGCATGGGCAATCGGAGAGGTACCCAAACCGGCTTCATTACTGTAGACGCCCCGCGCAAAGCCCCAACGGATGGTTTCTGCAAGTACTGCCCCGGCACCGCCACCAAGCGCAGCCGTCGGATTGAATGCTTCTGTGAAGATAAGTGAAAAGACAGCGGGTACTGATGAGATATTCATAAAAATGATGATCAGCCCTGCAAAAATGTAGAACCCGGCCATGATGGGTACCAGTATCGAGGTGACCTTGCCGATGCGCTTGATGCCGCCGAATACGACAATACCTACAGCAACGGCCATGATGATTCCTGTGATCAACGGACTGAATGAGAACGTATCATCTATTGTGCTAGCCACTGAATTGCTTTGCACCATTATACTTGGCACAAGTTCAATCAGCAGAAAAATAGCATACCATGCAGCGAGCACTTTACCGACAAGCGGCCATTTGATTCCGTTCCTCATATAGTATGTAGGACCACCCACATATTCCCCCACTTCATTTTTTTCGCGGTAATGCAAGCCTAGAGCCGTTTCGCCGAATTTCAGCGCCATGCCGAATACAGCGATGACCCACATCCAGAAAACTGCACCGGGTCCGCCGAGCATTATAGCTACGGGCACCCCGACAATATTGGCGGCACCGATTGTCGAGGACAGTGCTGTAGTCAGTGTCTGGAAAGGGGTGATGGTTCCTTTGCCAAACGGTTTCTTACCTACCCTGCCGATAGTCTGTTTGAATATATATACAGGGTAGACGAATTGAAAGAATTTCAGTCTGATAGTCAGGTAGATGCTTGTAAAAAGGAGCATGATGATGATGGGGTAGCCCCAAAGAAAGCTGGATACTGCTGTAATTATCTCCATGTTGCGTCCTCCTTGAAAACCGTATTTTTCTCTTGTCTATTCATCAGGAAGGGCGTATACACTGACACTCTGGCTATTCGCATAGAATTCGCCGAATCCTTCTTCATCTATGGTCACGTTATCTTCGCGGTTGCCTGTGAAGTCGACCCATTCTTCTCCACTGCGCTCTTCTCCAACGTACATTTTCTTAACGCCATCCTCAAGGCCATTTGATACGACAACAGCACAACCGGAGTCTTCGACCTCTTCTTTGCCGAAACGCACCCAGCCGATGGTATCCGCATGGTCGAAGTAATCTTCCTGCTCGCCAAGTGCTCTGACATGTCTTGCACGAAGCAGCGGATCGATCGCTTCCGGCAATCCTTCCTTGTCATAGTCTCCATCAATACCATAATAGTCTCCATAAAATACACACGGATAGCCATCTCGTCTAAGCAGGATGAGTGCATAGGCGGACTGTTTGAACCAGTCATCTACGAAAGATTCCAATCCTTCTCCGGGCTGGGTATCGTGATTATCGACGAAAGTCATCGTATTCCATGGCGCTTCTTTGACAAGTGTACCTTCGAAAATCTGTGTCAGGTCATAATTCTCCTTTTCATTGGCAGCTTCGAACAGGTTATAGTGAAGTCCAACATCAAAAAGGTCGATGTCGAATTCAACATCCTTCAGGAATCCTTCCTTGGCTTCGATTTCCGGGTTCCAGAATTCACCGAAGAAATAAATATCCCGATCTGCATACTCCCTGACTTCATCTATGAATTCGCTGATGAACTTGCTGTCTATATGTTTGACTGCGTCTAGCCTGAAACCATCTACATCCAGCGTATCGGTGAGCCACTTGCCCCACTCGATCATTTCCGCTTTGACATCCGGATGATCGTAATAGATGTCGGAATACATCAGATAGTCGAAGTTGCCAAGCTCGTCATCTACGTTTTCGCTCCAGTCCTTATCCTCTCCCACAATTTTGAAGACGCCTGTACGATCTTCTTTGGCATCATAGTCGACGCCAACGAAATGCGTGAAGTTCCATTCGAACTTGCTGTATTTGCCTTTACGGCCAGGGAAGTAGAAGCGGGTGTAGCCATCAATATCGAAAGGCTCAGAAATTTCCTCCTGGCGGTTCCCTGCATCAACTTCTATCACCTTGAAAGTTTCAGTGTCGTCGCCGCCAGCCTTGTGATTCATCACGAGATCGATGTATACCATCAGTCCCGCTTCCCGGCATGCTTCAATCGCCTTCTCAAGCTGTTCGCGTGTACCATATTTGGTGCGTACAGCGCCTTTCTGATCAAACTCTCCGAGATCATAGACGTCATATACTGCATATCCCGCATTGGAAGGGTGATCGGCTTTGGTCGGTGGTGGCAGCCATACTGCATCGATTCCCATATCTTTAAGTTCCTGTGCATTATCCTTCAGACGGTCCCAATGCTTACCGTCATCCGGTACATGCCATTCAAAGTACTGCATGAGTGTAAAGTTCATAGTAGTCAACGTTCCCTTCTATAGTTCGTACCTCATATATAGCCTTTTCAGACTGCTTGTAATCATAAAAGTTCATACAATTATTCTGAATACATCGATTTCTTGGAATATATCAGCAGAAATCATGTTTCATGAATGTACGCTTCAACTTATCACAAAGTATTAAGAACTTTTTCATTTTATGGATATCGGGATATGTTATCATGATGATATTGAATCTAGCCTATAGAAGGAGAATTTCTCATGGTTACTAAAGAACAAGTAGAAGAAATAGTTGGTAATATAAATGATCCCATTCTTAACGTTCCTATTAAAGAGACGGATGGTATCAAGGAAATCAGCATCAAGGAAGAGAAGAAGCATGTAAGTGTCAAAGTGGCAATCGGTCGTCTTGGCGGCCAGGAACAGCTTGACCTGCAGATGAAGGTGGTCAATCTTCTCAAAGAAGCGGGTGCCGACACGGTCGGACTGCGATTTGATGAACTGGAAGAGTCGGTGATTGAAAAGCACCGGGGGACTGCAGGCAGTGAAGTGGAGAATAGATTCAAGGATAACAACACGCAGTTCATCGCTGTTGCTTCAGGTAAAGGCGGTGTTGGAAAGTCGACCGTTGCAGTCAACCTGGCTGTCGCGCTTGCCGAGAAAGGCAAAAAGGTCGGTCTGATTGATGCGGATATATACGGTTTCAGTGTACCTGATATGATGGGGATTACAGAGAAGCCGGGCATTGAGGATAAGACGATCATTCCGGTTGAACGTTTTGGAGTCAAAGTGATCTCCATGGCTTTCTTCGTAGAGGAGAATACACCTGTCATATGGAGGGGACCGATGCTTGGCAAGATGATCAGCAGTTTCTTCAATGAGGTTGCATGGGGAGAACTTGATTATCTGCTGCTCGACCTGCCGCCAGGCACAGGGGACGTTGCACTCGATGTCCACCAGCTGCTGCCGCACAGCAAGGAAATCATCGTGACAACGCCGCACCCGACTGCAGCATTCGTAGCAGCACGCGCAGGGGCAATGGCCCAGCATACAGATCATGATATCATCGGTGTAATCGAGAACATGAGCTACTTCGAAAGTGAACTTACTGAAGAGAAGGAATACGTCTTCGGTAAAGGCGGCGGCGAGAAGCTGGCCCGTGAACTTCAAGTGCCATTGCTCGGACAGCTGCCTTTAGGGCAACCTGAATGGAATGAACAGGATTTTGCGCCTTCCGTCTATTCTGAAACGCACAGAATCGGCAGTATATATAGAAGCATTGCGGACAATGTAATAAAAGAGAGCGAATAATCGCGGAGGAACTACAGTATGACATCGAAATACCTGGTAAGATTCTATTTCAGAACACTGCTCCTTGGTATGGTGGTTACAGCCATCGTGAGCCTGTTCACTGAATATCAGAACGTAACGCGTTATTTATTTGAAGGACAGATCGGCGAATTTCTGGCCGGTCTGGTCTGGTTTCTCGGCTATGGACTTCTGATTGCAACGGTCAGTCAGGTCGCTTTCTTCATATATCTGTTCATTCATCCATTAGGTATGGGCATCTTCAGAAAGCTATGGCCCTATGTACAGCTGCTGTTGGTAATGTATGCCATATTCGATCTGTTCTATGTAAGATTCTATAGATTAGGTATGGAAGCGGGTCACGTATGGAACTATATATGGATTCCGATTATCGTCATTGTGGCAGGTTTCATCGTTGCCAGATGGAAAGACCGCGAGGCGCCGGGTGGCAATCTGTTCATTCCGGCTCTCTTCTATATGATATTCATGACTTCCATCGCACTGATTCCATTTTTGAGTGTAGAGGATACTTCATGGATATACCGATCAATATTTACATTAATCATATGTAACGCATTCCAGCTTCTGATGCTGCCGAAGTATATAGAAGCATCAGAAAAGGAAAAGGCAGAGCGGGGAAGAGTAACCAAAGCAGAACGCAATGAACAGAAAAGAAATGCAAAACAGCAAGAGGATATTCAGCAGCAAGAGAAGGAAAAAGCACAAATCGAGAAAAGAAACGCTTTGAAATATAAAAACAAAACACGCCAGAATAAGCGTCATGACAAGGGTTGAGAGGCAGTGCAATGCACTGCCTCTTTCATATTGTGTAAGACTACAATATTAAAATCAATCAAAACGTTGACACCTGCTTGCCCACTTGGTATTATATAAAAGTCGCCAAAACACGGACGACATAAACAAGCACAGCACAGCAGATTGCTTCCAAAAAAATATAAAAAAGGTGTTGCATACGAATTGCTGAAGTGCTATAATAGAT
>NZ_JAGFLY010000003.1:0-385158 GCF_021991715.1 Salinicoccus sp. ID82-1 | reverse complement strand
ATATGGCATTCAACTGAATATTGTCCGGTGGCGATGGCGGAGAGGCCCCACCTGTTCCCATGCCGAACACAGCAGTTAAGCTCTCCAGCGCCGATGGTAGTTGGACTGACGTCCCGTGAGAGTAGGACGCCGCCGGGCAGTATCTTTTTTTATTACAGATTTATTCCACAGTAGCTCAGTGGTAGAGCTATCGGCTGTTAACCGATCGGTCGTAGGTTCGAATCCTACCTGTGGAGCCATTTTTTTGTTTAAATACATATACTATTGTGGCCCGTTGGTCAAGCGGTTAAGACACCGCCCTTTCACGGCGGTAACACGGGTTCGAGTCCCGTACGGGTCATTTGAATGGAGAATTAGCTCAGCTGGGAGAGCATCTGCCTTACAAGCAGAGGGTCGGCGGTTCGAACCCGTCATTCTCCACCACGGAGGGGTAGCGAAGTGGCTAAACGCGGCGGACTGTAAATCCGCTCCTTCGGGTTCGGCAGTTCGAATCTGCCCCCCTCCATTTTTTCTAATAGCATTGGGCTATCGCCAAGCGGTAAGGCAACGGTTTTTGGTACCGTCATTCGTAGGTTCGAATCCTGCTAGCCCAGCCATTAGAGCCATTAGCTCAGTTGGTAGAGCATCTGACTTTTAATCAGAGGGTCAGAGGTTCGAATCCTCTATGGCTCACTAATGACATCTTCCACCAGGAAGGTGTCTTTTTTTTTATTCCTGATATTTTTATGCACGTCCCATTACACAATTGCATAAAAATCCAATGTTGTATACTATAGAAAGTATGAGGTTATAACAAAGGGGGATTTTTATGAATCAGAATGTACATATAATAGGTGCCGCAACAGCATTCGGTCAGCCTCGGTTGGGGGTTGACCTCGGTCCTGATGCGATCAGGTATGCAGGGATCGTACAGAGGTTGAAAGAATTGGGCATATCTGTTGTCGACAAGGGCAATATCAGAGGGGATTTCGATATTGAAGCAGGACAGGAAATTGAAGTGAGAGATGATAATCTACTGAACTATGATGCCGTTAAACGATTTAATACAGCGCTTGCTGGTTTAGTGGATGATACAGTTGGGAATGGTGCCTTTCCATTGATACTGGGAGGAGATCATTCTCTGGCGATCGGATCTCTTGCTGGAATGAAAAACCATTATGATAATCTAGGGGTCATCTGGTATGATGCGCATGGTGATCTTAACGATAGTAGAACATCACCGACAGGCAACATCCATGGTATGCCACTTGGTATATCCTGTGGATTTGGAGATCAGGCGCTGATCGATCTTTATGAAGAAGGTCAGAAGGTCAAGCCTGAGAATGTTGTACTGATTGGAATGCGTGACCTTGATGAAGGTGAAAAGGCTTATATTAAAGAGAATGGCATACTGACTTTTACGATGATGGATATCAGGGTCAAGGGCATCAGGACGGTCATGCAGGAGACGATGACGTATCTTTCCGATAGATGTGATGGCATCCATCTTTCACTCGATGTCGATGGACTCGACCCATCAGAAACACCAGGAACAGGGACGCCTGTCGTTGGCGGTCTGTCACTATCTGAAACGCAGCTTGCAATGCAGATGCTGAATGAGTCGGATAGGATCACCTCGATGGATCTGGTGGAAGTGAACCCGCTGCTTGATGATAAAAACATGACAGCAGAGAAGGCAGTGGAGATTGCAGCATACCTTTTCGGCAAAAAACAGCTATAAAATACAAACAGCATCTCTTTGAGATGCTGTTTGTATTTTATGACCTATTCTTCCCCTAGAGGCAGAATCTGAACTTTATAGTCCTTGGTATTTTTGGCATTCTTCTTTTCGGAACTGTCTTTGACAAAGTTCCGCAAATCTTTTTTGAACTGCTTAAGCTCTTCTTCTTTCATATGAAGATTATACGACATGCTGTCTTTTTTCTTTTCATCCTGGCTGTATTTCAGAAGATCGATGTTCGGAACGACCTTCCGTGCCACCGGTTCGTAGAACTTCTGGATGATGCTGTTTTTCTCTTCGGTTTTGACGACATGAATAATTTCATTTTTAAGCAGTTCATTCAGATGATAGTGGATTTTGGCCCGGGGAATATCCAGTTCATCAGCAAGCATCTGTCCAGTTTTGGGTTTTTCAGCGAGCATGGTAAGCAGTTCGATCCTAAAAGGGTCACTCACACTTTTCAATTGAGCCAAGTTATCAATTACGAGTAATTTTTTCATGGAGAAACACCCCTTATAATGTATATTTATAGTATGATTAACTGTAAATGCGATGTCAATTAAATAAACATTGGTTTTGTGCACTCTATAACACTTGTAACATTTGTTGCATATTTTTCTATTTGGTATGATGGAACTGTTAAGACAGTGAAAGGGGCACCTTTATGATCGGACAGCGGATTAAAGAAATACGCAACAACAATAATCTAACCCAAGAAGAACTGGCAGACGGCATCATTTCAAGAACTTATCTCAGTCTCATTGAGAAGGGGAGTGTACATCCTTCTACCAATGTACTGATCAAACTGAGTGAAAGACTCGACTGTTCGGTGAATGACTTCATGCAGGAAGTTTCCCATTTCCGTTATAATGATGTAGAGATTCTGAGGGAAATCGCCTATTATGAACAGAAGATTGAACAGGAGGACTACACTTCCCTCCATTATTTCATAGAAAAGGAATACGAAGCTGTGGAACAGATTCCGGCGCCTGACAGCGGAAGGATCCATCTGCTGTACGCAAAGTACTTCAAGCACTCAGGCGACAGACGCAAGCTGAATTTCCATGTGGATCGTGCACTGGAGCTGCTATCGACGGTTTCGATCAACCAGTCTTATATCGATGCAGTTATACTTAAGGTGGGACTATTGGCTGATGAAGACGCATATGAATCATCTCTTGACCTTCTCGAAGATACGCTGTATACCATTCTCAGGTTTTCCGATCTTGACCTTGGTGTCATCAGAATCATGTTTGAAGTGGCGGAGTGCTACCAGAAGTGTGGTGAGTATTTCACTTCGTCCCGATTTGCAGCACGTATAAAAAAGCAATCGAAGATGCTGCATATCGACTATCGTCGCGATGCGCTTCTTCTGCTTGAAGGCAAGAACCTTGCCATGCTGAAGAAATTCCATGCGCTGGACGTCTGGACTTCCGAATCGCAGGATGCCATGTCCAGGCTTTTGAACTGCTACGCGAAGTACAAGAACGGCAACATAAAGGCAGCAGAAGAGAAGTATAAAGATATTGATTTCGACCTGGAGGCTCTCGGACAGGATAGGGTACTTTACGATATCCATAAGGAGTTGGAAGAGAGACTGGGTTTTATATGAATGATTAAGTGAGGGACGCATTATGCAGACAGACAATTTTTTAGAAAGTGTCAATACGGCAACCGTAATTTCGAGCATTGTCGATCTGCTGATTGTATGGTATGTGATATATCTTCTGATCAGAGTGATGAAGGGAACAAAAGCCATTCAGCTGATAAAAGGAATATTTCTGATTCTTATCGGCCGGTCAATCAGTAACTTCTTCGATCTGACAACAACAACTCAGATGTTCGATACCGTTCTCGAGTGGGGTTTCCTGGCGATTATCGTCATCTTCCAGCCTGAAGTCAGACGTGCACTCGAGCAGCTGGGACGTGGCAGCCTGTTCCGTACGAATGGGAGTGGCAGCTCCACAACGGAGAAGGATAAACTCAGGGAAGCCATGATCAAGTCTGTACGGTATATGGCAAAACGGCGTATCGGTGCTCTGATCGTCTTTGAAAAGGAGACAGGGTTGAAGGACTATATAGAAACAGGCATACCGATCCACGGAAATATCACTTCCGAGCTGCTGATCAATATATTCATACCCAATACGCCGCTGCATGATGGCGCGATGATCATCCAGGGCAATACGATTGCGACAGCCGCAAGCTACTTGCCGTTATCCGACAGCAACAAGATTGCCAAGAACCTCGGAACACGGCATCGTGCGGCTGTAGGGGTTTCAGAAGTGACGGATGCTTTCACCGTAGTCGTTTCAGAGGAGACGGGGAACATATCTGTGACCTACGACAGTAGGCTGACAAAGGAAATCACACTTGAGGAACTGGATAACCTGCTCCAGACACACTGGAACATACTCCCACCTTTGAAGGAAGGAGGCGGTCTATTTGCTAGAAAGTAAATGGGGATTGAGATTTGTTGCGCTGCTTCTCGCCTTGTTCATGTTCCTATCGGCCAATAACGTATTCGACGAGCTGCTGTATAACAATGAGAACGTAGCCGAGACCGAGGTGGTTGAAGGAATCCCTGTGGAAATCCTCTATGATGAGGAAAGCCAGTATGTTTCCGGTGCTCCCGAGCAGGTGAACGTACAGCTCTACGGCAATACCTCGAATGTCAAACGGCTTCAGACGACAAGAGATCTGAGTGTTGTACTGGATCTGCGGAACCGGAATCTTGGTGAGTATGAAGAGCATTTCACAGTGGAAGGTCTTCCTGACAACGTAACAGCCGAGGTCGTTCCAGAGACTGCGAATGTGAACATCCAGGAACTGGTGACCCGAACGTTCGAGGTACAGGCTGAGGTCAGTGAAAGCCGGGTCGGACCGAATCATACGCTCGAGTCTGTACAGATAGAGCCTGAAACTGTTACTGTAATGGGTGGAGAAAGTGAAATGAACCGCATACAGTACGTACGCGCAACACTGGATGACAATTCGAGAATTACACAGGACAGGGTGGATGAAGCGGAAGTCAGCGTGTTCGATACGCAATTCAATAAGCTTGATGTCCGCATCGATCCAACAAATGTACGTGTGGAAATCAATGTTGAGGAACGTAGCAAGGAAGTACCTGTCAGCTATGAAGTGAATGGTGAAGTTGCTGAGGGCTATACCTTGGGTGACGTGGCGCTCAACTACGATACCATTGAAGTTTTCGGTACGGAGGAAGTACTGTCAGGCATCGATGAAGTCAACGTTGCAGTGGATGTATCCGGCATGGAGAGTTCGACAATACGGGATGTTTCGATAGATGTACCTGAAGGTGTGGACAGAACAGAACCGGCGGTTCTTCAGGCAGATATAGAAATTGAACAGGATAATGGATAAAACTTGCAGAAAAAAGGAGAACGTCATGGGTAAATATTTTGGTACAGATGGAGTAAGAGGGGTCGCTAATACAGAGTTGACTCCGGAATTGGCATTCAAGTTGGGTAGATTTGGTGGTTATGTACTGGCGGGCCAGAAAAGTGAGAATAGGACAGTCCTTGTAGGACGGGATACACGTATTTCAGGTGAAATGCTTGAGTCTGCACTCGTTGCTGGACTGCTTTCCATCGGAGCGGAAGTAATGCGTCTTGGCATCATTTCCACGCCGGGTGTGGCCTATCTGACGAAGGAGATGGACGCAGATGCAGGTGTCATGATCTCTGCTTCACACAATCCGGTCGGAGACAACGGCATCAAATTCTTCGGTTCCGACGGCTTCAAGCTGACGGACGATCAGGAAGCAGAAATTGAAAAACTTCTTGATATGGATGAGGATACACTGCCAAGACCGACGGGAGTCGATCTCGGACACAAATCGGACTACTACGAAGGTGGCCAGAAGTATGTCAGCTACCTCAAGTCTACTGTGGATGAGGACTTCGAGGGCATGAAGATTGCACTTGATGGTGCCCATGGTTCCACTTACTCACTTGCACCATACCTATTCGGGGATCTGGAAGCAGATACAGTAACCATCGGATGCAGTCCGGATGGCACGAACATCAATGCCGGTGTCGGTTCTACGCACCCTGATAAGCTTGCAGACCTCGTCAAGGAGGAGTCGTGTGACTTCGGCTTTGCTTTCGACGGTGATGGCGACAGAATCATAGCTGTGGATGAGAAGGGCAACATTGTTGATGGAGACAAGATCATGTTCATTCTGGCACAGCATATGAAGTCTGAAGGAGACCTGAAGGACGATATGGTCGTCTCGACCATCATGAGCAACCTCGGCTTCTACAAGGCGCTTGAAGCGCACGGTCTGAAGAGTGATAAGACGAAAGTCGGTGACCGCTACGTGGTCGAAGAGATGAGAGCAGGCGGCTACAGCCTCGGTGGCGAGCAGTCCGGCCATATCATTATGATGGACTACAATACGACAGGAGATGGCCTCCTGACAGGTCTTCACCTCGCTTCCATCATCAAGTCCACCGGCAAGACACTTGGCGAGCTCGCAGCACAGGTCGAGACGTTTCCTCAGGAGCTTGTCAATATCCGTGTATCCGACAAGTACAACGTCGTAAATAACGACGTGGTTGCGAAGAAGATAGAAGAAGTGGAAGCGGAGATGGATGGTAATGGCCGTGTGCTCGTCAGAGCTTCCGGCACCGAACCGCTTGTGCGTGTCATGGTAGAGGCGGAGACAGAAGAACTGGCTGTCAGATACAGCAACCTCATCGCCGACGTTGTACAGGCGGAAATGGGCCTCGAATAGCATATGAACCTCCAGATACTGAATCTGGAGGTTCATTTTGTTTATTCTGACTTTAAATGCATGTAAAGTGCATATATGTATTGCAGTATATACATATTTAAATTACAATGTCTATGGTGGGAAATGAAGGAGGAAAGTCAGTTCAATCAAATCGGAATAGCGCCTGGGCAAGCTGTGCTTGCTGACGAGGAGGACAGTCATCGATTATCGGCGGATACTGTCCCGGATACTGAAGTATTCGTTAGATCAGCTGTTAAAACTGTCGGGCGACCGATGGGACAGAGCACTGGTCGTATACAAAATTCAAAAGCCGAAAGGACGTTTTTTTAATGTGCGGAATCGTAGGATATATCGGAAGTCAGGATGTTAAGGAAATACTGCTGTATGGTCTCGAGAAAATGGAGTATCGCGGCTATGACTCTGCAGGTATTGCAGTCAGAAACGACGAAGAAGTGGAAGTATTCAAGGAAAAAGGCAGAATCAAGGATCTCCGTGCGAAAGTCGATATGGACTTTGATGCGACAGTGGGCATCGGCCATACAAGATGGGCGACGCACGGTGTACCGAATGTGAAGAACGCGCACCCGCACCAGAGTGCGGATGGCCGCTTTACACTTGTTCATAATGGTGTTATCGAGAACTATGAGCAGCTGAAGAGAGAGTACATTCCGAATGTGGATCTCGTTTCCAGTACGGATACTGAAATCATTGTAGAAATCATTTCAAGCTTTGCACGAGAAGGCATGACGACAGAAGAGGCTTTCAACAAGACATTGGAAATACTGCATGGTTCCTATGCCGTTGGTCTGATGGATGAGGAAGAGAAAGATGTCATCTATGCAGCGAAAAATAAATCTCCACTACTCCTGGGCAGAGGCAATGGCTTCAATGTTATCACTTCCGATGCCATGGCAATGCTCCAGCAGACGAATGAATTCGTTGAGCTGATGGACGGCGAAGTTGTTCTGCTTAAAGCAGATGAAATCATCATCAAAGATAAGACTGGTCGCGAAATTGAAAGAGAATCCTACATCGCTGAGATTGATGAAAGCGATACTGAAAAAGGCACTTACGAGCACTATATGCTCAAAGAGATCAACGATCAGCCAGCAGCAATGAGAAAGATCATCCAGGAGTACCAGGATGAAAATGAAGAGCTGAAGATCGATCCTGAAATCATCGGTCAGCTGAAAGATGCAGACAGGCTCTACGTCATCGCTGCAGGAACAAGCTACCATGCAGGACTGATCGGGAAGGAGTTCTTCGAGAAATGGGCAGGCGTACCGACAGAAGTGCATGTTGCTTCAGAATTCGTCTACAACACACCGCTGCTTTCTGAAAAGCCGCTGTTCATCTTCATCTCACAATCCGGAGAAACAGCAGACAGCCGTGCCGTACTCGTTGAAATCAAGAGACGCGGCCACAAGTCGCTGACAGTGACAAACGTTCCAGGATCCACACTTTCAAGAGAAGCGGACCAGACACTCATTCTGCATGCAGGACCTGAGATTGCGGTTGCTTCGACAAAAGCGTATACAGCACAGATCGCAGTCCTTTCCATCCTGGCACAGGTTGCAGCAAGAGAGTCCGGCAGAGACATCGAAATCAATCTCATGCAGGAACTCGCTAAAGTGACAACAGCCATTACAGCAATCATCGATGACGCGCCAGTGATCGAGCAGATTGTCAACGAATACCTTGAAACAACAAGAAATGCGTTCTTCATCGGCAGGGCGATGGACTACTACGTTGGACTCGAAGGTGCACTGAAACTTAAAGAGATTTCCTACATCCAGGCAGAAGGATTCGCCGGCGGGGAACTCAAACACGGTACCATTGCACTGATTGAAGAGAACACACCAGTCTTCGCACTGGCAACACAGGAGAAGATCAACCTGAACATCCGTGGAAACGCACAGGAAGTCGCAGCACGCGGCGCCAAAGTGTGCATGGTATCCATGGAAGGACTCGACCAGGAAGGCGACACATACGTCATTCCACACGTCCACGAGATGCTTACACCACTCGTATCCGTCGTTGTATACCAGTTCATCGCGTACTATGCAGCACTGCACCGCGGCAACGATGTCGACAAGCCGAGAAACCTGGCGAAATCCGTTACGGTGGAATAGTATAGAAATAAGATGAATACATTGTAGAACTGAACCGGAGTTTCCCATCTAGAAGAGGGGAAACTCCGGTTTTTTAATATCTGAAAGACGATCGTACCAAAGAATTAGAATATTTCTGTATCAATCCGTTAAAAATGATGTGCACAATGTCGGGAATGTTCATGCTGCAGTGTTTAGAATATTAGATAGGAAGGAGGCGAATGGAATGAATCTGCTGAAGGATTTAAACGAAGCATTGGCTTATATCGATACAAATATTGAAGACGACATTGACATGAACGAAGTCGCCAAAATTTCTCGCAGTTCCGAGTACCACTTTAAAAAGACTTTTGCATATTTATCCGGAATGACTTTACTGGAATATATTCGAAAGAGACGTTTAACAAAAGCGGGGCTTGAGCTGGTAGACCATCGCTCTAAAGTGATCGATGTTGCGGTGAAATACGGTTATAGCTCACCTGATTCATTTGCAAAAGCATTCCATCAGCTGCACGGCATAAATCCTTCGGAAGTAAAAGATGGAAAATCTCTAAAAGCCTTTCCGCGCATGACCTTCCAGTTGACTATTCAAGGAGGAGATGAAATGGAGTATCGTATCGAACAAAAGGAATCATTCAGCATAGTCGGAATAAAGAAGCGTGTTGGAATTGTTTTTGAAGGAGAAAACCCAGAGATAACAGCAATGTGGAAGTCCTTGACCATGGACAAAATAGAAGCACTGAAGAGGCTCTCCAATACTGAACCAGAAGGGATCATCCAGGCTTCTGTAAACTTCTCGGAAGAGCGCATGGAAGGAAAGGGGACTCTTGATCAGTATATAGGTGTAGCAACAACACAGGCATGTCCTGATGAGTTTATCGAGCTTGAAGTATCTGGCGGCTCAACGTGGGCGATATTTGAATCAAGGGGGCCGTTCCCGGGTACACTACAGGAAACCTGGGGGAAAATCTACTCAGAATGGTTTCCATCTTCAAATTACGAGGCGGCAGAAGGGCCTGAGATACTATCTATCAAGAGCAGGGACTTGTCCTCACCTTCGGTAGAAAGTGAGATATGGATTCCTGTTAAGAAAGTCACTGGATAGTGATTGTCTGATGAGTGAGGAGTGACTCGTATATGGTACAAAGTTGTTCCAGGTTTCACAAACAGTTCATTGTCTTACAATCATTTTCTCTTATAATATATGAACAATAAGAGTGTATAAGGAGATATGCAAAATGAGTCAGGAGAATTTGATGATGAAGGCTCTGTCGATGGACATGATCACAGCTAAAATGTTCAACGAACTTCATCTTGCTTCTATAGAAGAATACGGTGGCGAAGAAGGTCGTAGACTTGTCGGAAATGGTCTCGAAGCATTTGGTCTGAAAGATGCGGAAGCGCTGGCCAAGAAGGCGACTGCTGAAGGGGAGAACCACTTTATCTATGAATATCTACAACAGGACGTCCAAGGCGAAGAGAAATATGCGGAACTGACGGCATTTGCGCGTTTTTCAAAAATGTTTGCACAGATTTCAAAACAGATTGTCGATAAATATGGCGAAGCGGGAGAGGATGTTGTCAGGCTTGCTGTTGAACGTTTCGGTAAGAAGCGTGGACAAGGCATCGCACAGCGTGCGCGTACCAATGGCCTCGAAAACACCGCAGAAAACTACTTGAACAACTATGATATGGCAAGAAGTGAACTGTTCGAAGTGGATACAGTTCCTGGCAAGGGGGAATTTGAACAGACGTTCACGTATTGTCCACTCGGTCAGCAATGGGCGGACGATGGTACAGGAGAATATGGTATTCTCTACTGCCAGATGATCGATCCGTCACTCGCCAAAGGCTACAACAAGAACTTCGAAGTGGTCCACGATGAATTCGTGCTACGTGAAGGCCAGTGCCACTTCCACTTCAAAATGAACGAGAACAAGTAACCAGCAGTCATCTGCTGGTTTCTTATTTGAATGATAACTTCATGGATTTTCAGGTATACTATATTGAGCGTCGTCTGAAATCATTTCTAAGGTCCATACCCTTTATGAATGTATATTGGGGCAATATATGATAGAATGACGGACAATATGCATTGGAAGGAGATTCGCACGAATGAAGAAATGGCTATTGGGGCTATCTCTCGGTACATTTGCAGTGGTTATGACTGCATGTAGCGGCGGGGATGAATCAGCGGAGAATACGAATGAGGAAGCACAGACGCAGGAGGAAGTGGCATCAGACAGCAGTGAAGAAGCTGCAACGACAGAAGGCAGTACGGAAGAAGGCGCGGGGCAGCAGATGGAGATGCCTGAACCGGACCTTGAAGATGTTCCGGATGTTGTCGCTACAGTGAATGGTGAGGAAATCACCAAGGATGAGTTCGAGCAGGTCTATACAGCACAGTTCCAGCAGGCTGCCATGCAGGCGCAGATGACAGGACAGGAAATGGATCAGGCACAGATGAAACAGCAGATTGCTGAAGGCATGGTCAGCCAGGAACTGCTTAAACAGGAAGCCGAGGACCGTGGCATCGAGGCTACTGATGAAGAGATTGATGCAGCAATCGACGATCTTGTTGAGCGGAATGGTCTCGAATCCAGAGAAGCGCTCTTCACTGCGCTGGAAGAACAGGGACTGACAGAAGAAGAGGCGAGAGCGGAGCTTCAGTCAGGATTGAATCAGGATCAGCTGATTTCTGAAGAAATAGGCGAAATCGAAGTGACCGAGGAAGAACTTCAGACCTTATATGATGATACGGTTCAGCAGCAGGAGGAAGCGGGTTCAGAACAGGAGCTGCCTCCATTCGAAGAGTTGAAACCGGATCTTGAATCACACCTCAAGCAACAGAAGGAAGCGGAAGCAACTCAGAATTATGCTTCAGAACTTCGAGAGAATGCCGACGTTACAATCAACCTGTAATATGTACAAATCCTTTTCAGCTGAACATAGCTGGGAAGGATTTTTACTTTTAATTGCTGAACAAATATGATGGTTGAAAATCCTTGGATGATTTATAATATGGATAATCATAGGAGTCAGAGGAGGAATGGGCATGGCTGCATTTCAAGAGTTTCTGGATAAGATGGATAACATGGAACACAAGGAAAAGCTGGCGGAAGTTCTTGAATGGGTGCATCAGAAGTATCCGGGGCTTGGCACGACAGTCAAATGGAACCAGCCGATGTTTACAGATCATGGTACATTTGTTATTGGATTCAGCATATCGAAAAAGCATTTTGCCATCGCTCCTGAAACGGCGGGTATCAATCACAATAGGAAGCATATTGAAGCGGCAGGATATGATCATACGGAGAACATCATCCGTGTACCTTGGGAAAAGCCTGTAAACTATGGACTGCTCGAAAAACTGATAGAATTCAATATTGAAGATAAAGCGGACTGTACAACATTCTGGAGAAAATAGTCCTCGCAAAGGAAGCCGAAAGGCTTCTTTTTTTGTAAGCCGAAAACTTGAAAGTCAAATAAGGTCAATGTATACTATGAATAGTCAAAGTTAGTCAGTAAATACAGCTTTTTATTTAAAAGACTATATATGAATTATGAGCATCTTTGTTGAAACAGTAATTGAAAGGGTATATAATTTTATTATAGTCAAATATAGTCAAACTTTTAAATAGACGTTATACAATACAAGGAGGAATAATTCATGAAATGTCAAAATTGCGGTATCAATGACGCACATGTCAATCTGGCGATGAATATCAACAACCAGCAGACTGAAGTGCATCTATGTAATGAATGTTTCCATGAAATCAGAAGCCAGATGATGGGCGGAAATGATTTCTTCTCCGGATCTCCTTATGAAAATAATAATGCCAATAATAAATATTTCCAGGGAAATGGAGCAAGCCGGACAGGCACGAAAACGAGACAGAAGCAGAACAGCGGGAAGAATGGCCTGCTGGATCAGCTGGGCAAGAATGTTTCGGATCAGGCCAGAGGCGGCGGCATCGATCCGGTGATCGGTCGCGACAAGGAAATCAAGCGTGTCATCGAGACGCTCAACAGAAGAAATAAGAACAATCCGGTACTGATCGGTGAGCCGGGTGTCGGTAAGACGGCAATCGCGGAAGGCTTGGCCCTCAAGATTGTCGAAGGTGCAGTCCCTGCCAAACTGACGAATAAGGAAATCTATGTGCTGGACGTGGCTTCATTAGTAGCCAATACAACAATGCGCGGACAGTTCGAAGAGCGTATGAAGCAGCTGATTGCTGAACTCCAGGAACGTGAGGATGTCATCCTCTTCATTGATGAAATCCACCAGCTGGTCGGCGCGGGAAGTGCTGAAAGTTCACAGATGGATGCCGGCAACATCCTGAAGCCTGCACTGGCAAGAGGTGAAGTGCAGATCATCGGTGCGACGACACTGAAGGAATACCGTCAGATTGAGAAGGATGCAGCACTGGAACGCCGTCTGCAGCCGATCATCGTCAAGGAGCCGACACTTGAAGAGGCTGAACTGATTCTGCAGGGCATCAAGGATCGTTATGAAAAGTTCCATGAAGTCCGCTACAGCGACGAAGCGATCCATGCATTCGTCAGCCTGTCGGACCGCTATATCCAGGATCGTTTCCTGCCGGATAAGGCAATCGACCTGATGGACGAAGTCGGTTCAAGACTGAATCTCTCCAATGCAGAAGGGGATTCAGCAACCATCCAGCAGCGTCTGACCGAGATTGCACAAGAGAAGGATGCAGCAGCCGAGCGTGAGGATTATGAAAAGGCAGCTAATCTCAAGTATCAGGAAATCCAGCTTGAGAAGCAGCTTGAAAAAGCGAAGGACAAGCAGCAGACACTTGATGTGGATGTTTCCGATATCCAGCTGATTGTGGAAGAGAAGACGGGCATCCCTGTAACGAAGCTGCAGTCGGACGAACAGAAGAAGATGCGTGACCTTGAAGGTCAGCTCGGTGAGAAAGTCATCGGACAGGCAGAAGCGGTCGGCAAAGTGGCAAAGGCCATCCGTCGTAGCCGTGCCGGTCTGAAGTCCAAATACCGTCCGATCGGTTCATTCCTGTTCGTCGGTCCGACAGGTGTCGGTAAGACGGAACTGACCAGAGCGCTTGCAGAAGAGCTCTTTGGTTCCCGCGATGCAATGATCAGACTCGATATGAGCGAGTACATGGAAAAGCATACTGTATCCAAGATCATCGGCTCTCCACCAGGGTATGTTGGACATGAGGAAGCGGGTCAGCTGACCGAGAAAGTCCGTCGCAATCCCTACAGCATCATTCTGCTTGATGAAATAGAGAAAGCACATCCGGATGTCCAGAACATGTTCCTGCAGATCATGGAAGATGGTCATCTGACGGATTCCCACGGACGTACAGTAAGCTTCAAGGATACCGTCATCATCATGACAAGCAACGCTGGTACAGGGGTGAATACTGTGAGTGTCGGTTTCAGTCCCGACAAGCACGAATCGGTGTCCACACTCGACAACTTGAGCGACTACTTCAAGCCGGAGTTCCTCAACCGTTTCGATTCAATCATCAACTTCAACCAGCTGTCTGAAGAGAACCTTATCCAGATCGTCGATCTGATGCTTGCCGATCTCGAGGAGACAGTCGAGGAAAATGAAATCAGCATCTCAATCACTGATGAGGCGAAAAGCGAACTTGCAAGACTTGGCTACGATAAACGCTTTGGTGCAAGACCCCTCCGCAGAGTCATCCAGGACAAGATTGAAGATCAGCTGACAGATCTGATTCTCGAAGAAGAAACTGTAGACAATGTGAAAGTCATTGTGGAAGATGGAGAAATCATAGTGGCAAAAGCCTGATATAGATGAAAAGGAAGCCGAAGACAGATCGACTCTGTCTTCGGCTTTTTTGTTTATTTTACTTATTACACGATTATTTGTATAGTAGAGAAGAATATGGAATGGAGGCGGTCTGTTGTGGTAAAGAATCCATTGATCAGGAAGTTCGATAGACAGGCCAGAAGCTATGACAGAAGACGTGATGGCGATTCCACACGCAAGTACCGGCAGCGCATATTTTCAGGAGCAGAAGGCCGGGTGCTTGAAGTTGCAGTAGGGGCAGGGGCCAACTTCCCCTTCTATGATGCTGATATTGAACTAACAGGCATTGACTTCAGTCCGGAAATGCTGAAGGCGGCAAGAACCGCCGCAAGAGATTATGCATTCGATGCCACCTTTATCGAGGGCGATGTGGAGCGTGCCGTTTTCGAGGAGAACAGTTTTGATACCATCGTATCCTCCCTGTCATTTTGCGCCTACCAGGACCCGGAAAAAGTACTGGAGCAGTTCCAAAAGTGGTGCAGGCCGGAGGGTCGGATACTCATGATGGAGCACGGTCTCAGCACAAACGGGATGGTGGCAAAGATCCAGCAGATTTCAGACCGGCTTTCATTGAAACTGGTCGGCTGCCACCAGGATCGGCATATTACAGAAATCGTCCAGCAGTCGGACCTCGAGCTTGTAGAGGAAGAACGGCATCTGATGGGATGCCTGTACCTATTGTGGGCAAAGCCGTAATCGTCTATGTTAGAATATGAACCAGATTCATTACAATCGAGCGCAGGATCATCAGATGGCGCAGGTTGGAAGGGAGTTTGACATGAGACGCTTCAGAATACTTGTCCTGGCAGCGATGATGGGGACAGTCATCGCAGGCTGTGGAATGAACAATGATGACAATAATTTCGATCAGCAGCAGACGATCAATGACACAACGGAACAGCCCATGGATGATGGTTCGCAGTAGGGAGGCCATCATCCTTCTTTTGTTTGGCAGATGACGCAAAAGGGAACAGTCTTCCAAATACATTTAGGAGGCTTTACTGTGCAAAACCATCAGCTATATATCAACGGTCAGTATGTCGACTCTACAGGAGATGACTGGATTGACATCATCAATCCGGCGACGGAAGCAGTGATTTCACGCACACCGAAAGGTACCGAAGATGATGTTGATAAGGCAGTTCAGGCAGCTACTGATGCCCAGCAGAAATGGGAACTGACACCAAATATCGAACGAGGCAGAATCGTACGCAAGCTGGGTGATGAAATAGAGAACCATAGGGACGAATTCATCGACCTCCTTCAGGAGGAGCAGGGCAAGGCTTATGAACTCGCCAGCGGTGAAGTGGATCTCGCCATCGACTACTTCAGATATATGTCCGAGTGGGCAAGAAGGATGGAAGGGGACATCGTTCCGAGTGACCGTGAGAATGAAAATATTTTCGTCTACAAGAAACCGATTGGTGTTGTCGCCGGCATCATTCCATGGAACTTCCCGGTATTCATACTGGCAAGAAAAGTCGCAACAGCGCTCGTCACAGGCTGTACCATTGTCATCAAGCCAAGCCAGCATACACCGAACACCGCCATGGCATTCACAAAAATTGTCGATGAAATGGAAGAGATGCCGGCTGGTGTCTATAATGTCGTCACCGGTTCAGGATCTGAAATCGGCAATGCACTGGCATCCCACAAGAAAGTGCATATGGTGACGATGACAGGCAGCATCGGTGCCGGCACCAAGGTGATGGAGGCAGCCGCGCAGAACATTACAAAAGTGAACCTGGAGCTTGGCGGCAAGGCGCCTGCCATAGTGACACAGAATGCAGACCTCGATCTTGCAGCAGAACAGATTACGACTTCAAGGCTTGCCAACAATGGACAGGCCTGCACAAACGCAGAGAGGGTCTACGTGCATGAAAGTGTTGCCGAGGCATTGAATGAAAAGCTGAAGGCCATTTTTGAATCCAAAACCATGGGCGATCCCCGTGAGGATAAGCAGGCGGATATGGGGCCACTCGTCAATAAGGACCGTCTCGACACGGTGGACGACATGGTTCAGACTGCCATCTCTGAAGGTGCCGAAGTTGTAACGGGCGGCGGACCGGCAGATATGGACCAGGGGTTCTTCTACAAACCGACGATTCTGACGAATGTGACTCACGAATCAACAATCATGACAGATGAGATATTCGGTCCTGTCATCCCGATTACGACCTACAGCACGCTTGATGAAGCGATCGAGAAGGCGAACGATACAGTATATGGTCTATCATCTTCCGTCTATACCGATGACCTGAATGAAGCGATGCGTGTCGTCAACGAAATGAAATTCGGTGAAACGTACGTCAACAGGGAAAACTTTGAAGCCGTACAAGGGTATCATGCCGGCATGCGCCAGTCCGGTCTTGGTGGTGCAGACGGCAAGTATGGCATGGAGGACTTCCTCGTAACACAAGTCGTATATATGCAGTACAAGAACGATAAGAAATAGAATGAACGGCAATGGAAAAGGTGCGCACCTCCAATATCGGAGGTGCGCACCTTTTCATGTTTCTAAAATCTATTCCATCCCCATCGATTTCTTATAGCCTTCAAGATAGGCGATTTCCGATGGAGACCCTTTTTCAAGGCTGCTCATGGCTCTATGCCAGAGCGGATAGAACGGTTCAGGTCGTGCCACAGATTCAATCCTGTCGTGTTCATCCTGTGTCAGAGTGATATCGTATGATGCGATATTCTCACGAAGCTGCTCTTCATTTCTGGCTGCGATGACGACAGGCCCGACATTCGGTCTGTCCTTGATCCAGGCCAGGGCAATCTGAGGCACACTCGCCCCGCGGTTGTCAGCCACTTCCTTCAGTGCGTCGATTACATCGTACAGGCGCTCCTCATCACGGACCCATGGTTCCGGCCAGCCTTCGCCCTGGCGCGTACCGGATGGTGCACTATTATTGCGGTCGATCTTGCCGTTCAGCAATCCTTCACCGAGCGGGCTCCAGATCATGTTGCCGACGCCGAGCTCACTGCCTGCAGGCAGCAGTTCATATTCGGCCTCACGCGCTTCCGGGGTGTAGTAGATCTGCTGCGTGACTGGTGGAATGAGACCATTCTGCTCCGCCATGGTATACGTTCTGGCGAGTGCCCAGCCACTGTAGTTCGATACGCCCCAGTAGCGGATCTTTCCGGATTTGACGAGATCATTCATCGTTTGTATTGTTTCTTCCACAGGTGTGTGGCCATCCCACAGGTGGACGAAATAGAGATCGAGGTAGTCCGTGCCAAGGCGTTCCAGACTCTTATTGATGGAATTTTCAAGGTTGATGCGTGAAGCACCTACAGCATTCGGATCATCACCGAGGTCGAAACCGGTCTTTGAAGTCAGCATCAGCTTGTCACGTCTTCCTTTGATTGCTGCGCCCAGTACTTTTTCTGCGTCACCTTTTGAATAGAGATTTGCAGTATCGAACATGTTGATGCCTGCATCGAGGCTGATGTCCACATGTCTTCTCGCCGTTTCTGCATCAATATTTCCTGTCGCTTCAAAGCCGTTTGTACCACTGAAAGGAATGGTACCTAGAATATACTTCGGTACTTTAAGTCCGGAATTTCCAAGATAGATGTAATCCATGATATCCTCCTCAGGAATCTTTTGGGAGTCTCTTTCCCTTTCGTTGCCAGGATAAACATGACGTACTTCCTATTACTGTTGGCAGTTCCTTTCGGTCAGCCAGCTGGAGAAGGCCAGCAGCGAATCGAAGCGGTAATCCGCATCGATTGTCTTATTTTCACTGCTGCTGATAAAAACCGTATGTGTCCCAGCTTTCTGGCCAGCCAGAATATCAGGCACCCTGTCACCGACCATGTAGCTGTCCCGAAGTGAAATATCATGACGTCTGGCGAGATCAAGAAGCATCCCAGCTTCCGGTTTTCTGCAACGACACCCGGCATCCGGCCTGTGCGAACAGTAGGCGATATCATCCACATGGGCGCCATGTTCTTCGAGCTTTTCGACCAGTGCTTCATGGATGGTCTCGAGATCCATCTCACTCATGAACCCAAGACCTACGCCGCCCTGGTTGGTGACGATGAAGACTTTCCATCCAGCTTCATTGAACTGTCTGACTGCTTCAGGTACGCCCCGAAGAAGGAAGAGCTCTTCTGGGCGGTTGACGAATTTCACCCGCTTCGTGAGGACTTCATTGATGACACCATCCCGGTCGAGAAAGACTGCCTTCTGCATGCCTGAAACACCTTCATTTGCCTTTTTGACTGCCATGCTATGGTTTTTTGGATTCATACAATCCCACCCATTGCTCCACTGTCATTTTTCCAGCCAGTTCTCCAATCAGATCATAAGGCACCTTGTCGAGATTGGAGAAGCGGATGCAGCTCTTGCCCATGTCGAGCTTCGTTTTCATATGCTTCGGATATTCCTCTATAAGCCATCCGTGTAGCTGTTCGTCCCGGTATATCCCCATGTGATAGATGGCAAGGTGTCTTTTCTGTGCAGCAACCCCTATGAAGGGCAGTGCTTCGCCGTCCACATGGTAGCCTTTTGGATATGTTTCTTTTGGAACGGTATATGTTGGCATGCCGTGCTGCATTTCTGCTTCGAAACCTTCTGGGATATTACCTCCGATCGTCTTCCATGTGTTTGAAAAGGCGGTCTTCCATCTGTCATCAATATTTTCAATGTATTCCTCGATATTCATCATGTCACTTCCTTTATCTTTTCATAATGGTGATACTTCAATTTAACCATAAAATGAAAACTCTGCTGTAAAAATACTCATTATGTCATCTGATGCTGCGCCTGTTCCGGTATGGATTATGACAAATGTCATGTCTTATTGCTGACACTTGCTTCTGTTTCATGTATACGGCATGGATTAGAATGAAACCAATAAGATTTTCAGAAAAGAGGGTTTTCCTAATGTCGAAACAGAAACAGGCACAGTTAAGGAAAGACGTCATGCCGTTTGCGAAGTCCCAGACGAAGGCGAGCATCATCCAGCTATTCAATACGATTATCCCATTTTTTGCACTATGGTTCCTGGCGTACCAGTCACTCAGCATATCATTCTGGCTCAGTCTGGTATTCAGCATCGGCGCTGCAGGGTTCATGATCCGCACATTCATCATCTTCCACGATTGTGCCCACCAGTCTTTCTTCAAAAGTAAGAAGTGGAACACCTTTTTTGGTACATTGACCGGAATCATCACACACTTTGCTTTTGAAAAATGGAAACGTGAGCACTCCATCCACCACGCAACGAGTGGTAACCTCGACAAACGCGGCATCGGTGACATCTGGGTCATGACTGTCGAAGAATATGAAGCGGCCGGCAGATGGGAAAGGCTCCAGTACCGCCTGTATAGAAATCCCCTCATCATGTTCGGTCTTGGACCGCTATCGCTGTTCCTGCATGCCAACCGCTTCAACCGCAAAGGTGCGAAGAAGAAGGAGAGCATGAACACATATCTGATCAACGTATCGCTCGTCGCAATCTATTGCCTGATCGGCTTTACGCTTGGCTGGCATGTGCTTCTGATGGTCCAACTGCCGATCATCTACGTTGCAGGCATGCTCGGCATCTGGCTGTTCTACGTCCAGCATCAGTTTGAAGATTCCTATTTTGAGAATGAAGCGGAATGGGACTATGTAAAGGCCGCTGTCGATGGCAGCTCCTACTACAAGCTGCCGAAGTGGCTCGAGTGGATGACAGGCAGCATCGGCTATCACCACGTCCACCACCTGGCACCGAGAGTACCGAACTACTCATTGGAGAAGGCACATGAAAGTACGCCGCCGCTCCACCAGGCAACGACCATCACTTTGAAATCAAGTCTCGAATCCATCAAGTTCAGGCTCTATGACGAAAAGGAAAAGACCTTCGTCACTTTCCGTGAAATGAAAGAGAAAATGAATGCTAAACATCACGCAAGTGTGGAATAGCAGAACAGATGGAAATCCTCCCGATTCGTCAGGGGGATTTTTTATTTACACGCTTTTATAAAAACACAAACCTGTTAAACTGGAAAAGATAAGAGATGAACTGAAAGGAGGCGGATGCACATGCGGGACTGGTATCATATATTTCCAAAGAATACGGGCCTGAGTCTATACATATGGATCATTTTCTGTGTCCTTCCTTTCTATTTCATCTTCCGTTCAACATCGTTATGGGAAATTGTTTTCGGCATCATCATGACCATGCTCTTCTTTACGGTCTCCTGGCTGACATTCAATAGGCGGGGGCCGCTGATCTATATCGGACTGAGCATAGAATTTGCCATCAATATTGTGATGACTGTACTGTACAGCTACGTTTATTTTGCACTGTTTGTTGCATTCTTCATCGGTAATATCAGCAGCAAGGCCGGATTCATCTCGATGTATGTCATTCATCTGGTGACGACGGTCACTGCCATCACCTTCGGCTTCTTCTACAATTACACCGTGCTGCTCGTTCACCTGCCATTTCTCATCATGACAGTGCTCGGCGTGATACTGGTACCAATCAACCAGTATAACCGTCTCAAGCAGGAGGCACTGGAATCAAAGCTTGAGGATGCCAATCTGAAAATCGCCGAGCTTGCCATTGTGGAGGAACGTCACAGAATCGCCCGTGACCTGCATGATACGCTTGGTCAGAAGCTGTCGATGATCGGTCTGAAAAGTGAGCTTTCAAGAAAACTGATAGACAAGGATGCCGAGGCCGCAAAGCACGAACTTGAAGATATCCAGTCGACTTCAAGGCAGGCACTGAAGGAAGTCAGGGAAATGATCAGTGATATGAAGGAAGCGAGTCTCGAAAATGAGATCGAGCATGTGAAAAAGCTGATGGATGCAGCACAGATCCGTTATGATATCACTACGGAGGGAGAGTTCAAACAGCTGCCGGTGCTGGTCGAGAACGTACTCAGCATGTGCTTGAAAGAGGCCGTGACCAATGTAGTGAAGCACAGCCAGGCACAGCTCTGTGTCATTGAAATGATTGATACGAATCGGGATATATTGATGAAGATCATGGATAATGGGGAAGGCGACGAAGTTGTGATACAGCCTGGTCATGGACTCCAGGGCATGAAAGAGCGTCTATCCTTCGTCAATGGCGCACTTCATATTACGAATAACAAAGATGGATTTGAAATCAACATTACAGTACCGAAAGTATTGAAACAGATAGAGGAGGAATGAAGATGATCCGCATTGTGCTGGCAGAAGACCAGAACCTTTTGAGGGGCGCACTTGCTGCACTGCTTGATCTTGAAGAGGATATCACTGTTGTCGGACAAGTATCCAGTGGCGCTGAAGCGCTGGACCTCGTTGCAAAGGAAGCTCCTGATATCTGTCTGATGGATATAGAAATGCCCGTCATGACGGGTCTTGAGGCAGCGGAGCATCTGAAGGATGCCCCTTGCAAAGTCATTATCCTGACAACATTCGCCCGTCCGGGCTATTTCGAGCGGGCGAAAAAGGCGGAAGTGAGCGGCTATCTACTGAAAGACAGCTCGAGCGAGTCACTGGCGCAGTCGATCCGTCAGATCATGACAGGCAGGCGCATCTATTCCCCTGAGCTGATCGATATTGCGTTTGAAGCAGCCAATCCACTGACAGCACGTGAAATAGAAATCATCCAGTCTCTGGCTGAAGGAAAGACTACAAAAGCGATTGCCAAAGATCTGCATCTTTCAAACGGCACAGTCAGAAATTATGTATCGATCATCCTCGATAAGCTCAATGTCGACAACCGCATCGAGGCAATTTCAAAAGCGGAGGAAAAAGGCTGGTTGAAATAGATATCCGACTTTCTGAATCGGTTATCGGTTAACTTCAATCACTGTTCCAGTTATAATGGAACTGGAAACGTTGCAGCAGACCAGGCGTATCTTACACTACATCATGGATCAGGAGCTGATTGAATGAAATATAGCTACGTATCACATCTCTACTGTCCGAAGTGCAGCAGTACCTACAGCACAAAAGATCAGCAGCAGCTATGTACATGTGGTTCTCCACTGCTTGTTGCATATGATATGGAAGGCATAAAGAAAAACCTGACACCAGATCATCTGAAAGACCGCAAACCGGATCTATGGAGATATCACGAACTGCTTCCTGTGGAAGACGAAAGCAATGTCGTTTCACTTGGGGAAGGCATGACCCCACTTGTCCACCTGCCACGTCTCGGTGATGCCATGTCACTAGAAAATCTCTACATAAAGGACGAGGGGCTTGTACCGACTGGAAGCTTCAAGGCACGGGGTGCAGCAGTCGGTGTGTCGAAAGCGAAGGAACTTGGTGTAGAGGCGCTTGCCATGCCGACCAACGGTAATGCTGGCGCAGCTTGGGCGCTATATGCGGCGAGAGCGGGCATCAGATCGACGATTGTCATGCCTGAGGATGCACCGGAAATCACGAGAAATGAAGTCGCCATATCAGGGGCCGACCTCTATCTTGTCAACGGTCTGATCAGTGATGCAGGTAAAATTGTCGGAAGTGCCGTCAAGGATCAGGAACTGTATGATGTTTCCACACTCAAGGAGCCTTACCGGATTGAAGGCAAGAAGACGATGGGGCTGGAAATTGCAGAGCAGTTCGGCTTCACCATGCCGGACGTCATCCTGTATCCGACGGGCGGTGGTGTCGGTCTGATCGGCATCCATAAAGCCTTGAAGGAGCTTAGGACGCTCGGGTGGGTGAAAGGCGATCTGCCGAGACTGGTCGCCGTCCAGGCAAGCGGGTGCGCTCCCATCGTCAAAGCATGGGAAGCAGGAGAACGGGAATCCGAGTTCTGGCATGACTCAGAAACAAAAGCCTTCGGCATCAATGTACCAAAGGCGCTCGGAGATTTTCTTGTACTCGATGCCCTCTATGAAACAGACGGTTGTGCAATCGCCATCGATGACACGGAGATGCTGCGGGAACAGAAGCATGTAGCAAATCTTGAAGGCAACTTCGTCTGCCCGGAAGGGGCGGCGGCATTTGCAGCGGCACGCAGACTGAGGGAAAACGGATGGCTTGCTGAAGATGAAAAAGTGGTCGTACTGAATACCGGAGCCGGCATAAAATATCCGGATACTGTGGACATCGATCCTATTATGCTCGAAAAGGGCGATGTTCTGCCAAAGTAGCCTGCTGATTGGTTTCTTATGTAATAACACCCCGATAGCATTTGCTATCGGGGTGTACTAGTGTGCCTAGAATTCGAGTGTATCTCCATTTTCAGGAACAGTCAGCTTGTCGCTGAATCCTTTGTCTTCTGCATACGCTTTAAGGTCAGCTTTGGAAAGGTTCCAGTGGTTTACGGCTTCCATGTGTACAGCAACGATGTCTGCTTCAGGTGCTGCTTTGGATACTTCAAGCACGTCGTCTTCTTTCATGACAAGTGAACCGCCGACCAGGAACTGGTTGTCCCCAGCATTGACAACAATGACGTCAGGATTGTGGGATTTTATTTCTTCTTCTACACCGTCATACCATACGGTGTCACCAGCAAGATACAATGTCTTCTCGTCTTCATGTTTGAAGACAACGCCGCATACAAGTCCTGCAGCCTGGAGGATTTCCCCACGTCCGTGCTCACCTTGTGTTTTTATAAGACTGATGCCTTCAAATGCTGTATCATTGGAAAGAGGCGTTACATTCGTGAAGCCGGCTTCTGCAACGACATTTTTATCTTCATCATTTTGTGTGAATACAGCGATGTCCTTAGGCAGTGCTTCCACTGCAGCAGCATCCCAGTGGTCCGGGTGCAGGTGGGTAACGATGACTGCATCTGCTTTTGAGACAACATCTTCAACTGAAACAGGCAATTCCTGAAGCGGGTTGCGCTGATCCATACGTGGGGCTGGAGCTGGAACGCCGCCTTCGCCCATTGGTGGCAATGCGCCTTTTTCAGAGAGCATTGGATCGATGAGGAAAGTTTTGCCTGCATATTCAATGAGTGCGGTAGCATTACGCAAATGATTAAATTTCATTAAAAATCTTCCTTTTTGTTTTACTATATTTCCTATACCCATTTTATAATTTTCAAGTTGCAGATGTACATGGATTCGATAAAGTGTTTAGCCCATTTCACTTTATTTCTGAAAGGAGTTGGGGCAGTTGAACGAAACAGATAAGGAAATACTCGAGGTGCTTCAGAATAATGGACGCATGACAATGAAAGAACTGGGTGAGAAAGTGCACCTTACAGGCCCTGCTGCGTCGGCAAGAGTGGCCAAGATGGAGGACCAGGGAATCATCGAAGGGTATACCATCAAGGTCAACCAAGAGAAAATGGGCATGCCGATGCATGTTTTCATAGATATTTTTACCGGCAGTCCCAACCATGAGCCATATCTTGCATTCATAGATGAGGAGAAAGAATATGTTGCAAATAATTATAAGGTGAGCGGAGAGAGCTGCTACCTGCTGGAGTGCAGATTTCCATCAAGCGGTGCATTGGATGAATTTCTGACGGCACTCAGCAGGCATGTAAGCTATAAGGTATCGATTGTAATCTGAATCGTTTCGAAATCAGAGTCCAACTCCGTACCATGAGAGTGCCTGATATCCGAAATAGAAGGAAACGAGGGTGAGGATACTGAAAATCAGATTCTCGACCTTGCTCCCTGTACGGATGGTGAGAGGGAAGCGGACGGTAAGGTTCAGTGGAAAGAACAGTTTGATGCCGCGCTTTGTCCCCATGTCCAGTATGTAGTGGCTGATCATGCCCGTCAAAAGTCCGTACTTCAGGACATCGTTCGGAAAGAACCGGTCGATAAGAAACGATGCAAGTACCAGAAACAGCAGGCTATGCGTGAAGGTCCGGTGTCCGAAAATCAGATTGATGATTCTGGATAGGATGGGAAACCTTTTGCCGATCATGCTGCCGCTATGACAGATGTCGGGCAGGAGGGCACCCGCTATTCCCGCACCGACCATGATCAGTGGATTTTCATTTGCTGTATGGGCAACAGCAAGACTGGCTGCGATGCCGCCCAATATATGTGTCTTTCCAGTCATGATGCGACCTCCTTATTTTTTATTGAATAACAATTATAATATATTATATGCGTTTTATCTGTATTTTTATAACATCAAAGATGAATATGTTCACTATTTGAAAATAAATGTTTGGTTTGCGACAAATCCGGATATGATTCGAACGATTCACCCAAGAATCATCATGTTATGATGTATGGAAACGCAATGAGGAGGAAAATGATATGGATGGTACAAGAAGAAATGATATAAGGCCGGGAACAAAAGTGAAGGTGGTGCAGAAGCATCATCAGCGTTCCGGTGAACTGACGGAAGGTGTTGTCGCAAGACTGCTGACAAACTCGGCGACGCATCCGCATGGCATCAAAGTGAAACTCGAGAGCGGCATCGTAGGCAGAGTGAAGGAAATCATCCAATAGGAAAAAATACTTCCGTATCGAACCTCGGATAAATGGTACTTTAAAATGTATCGTTGTCCGGGGTTTTTGTATGCATTGAAAAATTATTGATGCAAACAGATTTCTCTATTGACAGAGCAATGAAAAAGGATTATGATACATCTCGACTCTAATAAAAGTACTTTGAACAAAGTATAAGAAGAAAGAAGGAAATAAGTGGTGAGTTTTAAAAAGTTCCTGGGAACGAAAGGTGCAATAGCCACAATTTTTATGGGTGTATTTTATGCGGTTGCCATGCTTGGCATATTCCTGCCGGGCTACTCTGCGATACCCGGAAATATTGATCAGCTGCACATTGCCATCGTCAACGAAGACGCTGGAGAATATGGCGGAGAGATTGCTGACCAGCTTGAGGAGAATTTGCCTTTCAAGGAGATAGCTACTGATCTGACAAATGAACAGGCAATGAATGACCTGGAACATAATGGGTTGGCGATGGTTGTACACATTCCCGAAACATTCTCTGAAGATGTCGCAGGCGGAAAGGGAAATGCAGCCATCGACTTTACTACCAACGAAGCTGCACCACAGATGGTGTCATCTACCATGACTTCGATTGTTTCAGAAATCAATAACCAATTGGGCATGCAATTTTCACAGCAGACAGCACAAGGTGTGCTGATGAATTTCAATGTACCAGAAGCACAGGCTGCTGAACTGTCTGCACAGATTGAATCCGCATATGTTGGAAATGTGGTCAGCATCAACGAGGTGCCGGATGGCATGAACAACAGTATGCTGCCGATGTTCCTTACAATGGCCGGTTATACAGGTGCCATGATCGGTGCGATGCAGCTGATTAGTGCATATCGGGAAAATCGTGCTAAGGCGAGTAGAACGAGACTGTTCATCTATGTTCAGATGACAGCCCTGATTGTCGCAGTCACCTCAACATTGATTGCCATGGGCATCGTCTACCTGATCAACGGTCCAAGTGCCGACCTGCTGCTTGAACTGGCAGGACAGCAAGTATTGAACTATGTCGTTGCCTTCAACTTCACTGCCATTCTTGTATTTCTGGTCGGTGAAGCCGGCATGATCTTCAACTTACCGATTCTCCTGATGCAGACATTGGCAAATGGATCCACAATGCCACGCGACCTGATGTATGCACCATATGAATGGATGAGTCATATTTCCCCAATGTACTATTCCGTCCAGGCCTATACTGCAAATCTTTACGGTAGCATCAGTGCAGGTCCATTTCTCTGGTCGATGGCTGCAATCGGCGGGATAGCAATGCTGATCAACATCATGATTGTTGCATTTGTTCATAAGCCGGTTGAACTTGACACACCAGTAGCTGATGACAGCAAAATGCCGACTCCGGCGGAAGTGACACCCTGAAGTCTGTTACAATGAAGATAATATGCTTTACAAAGGAGTAGTCGGATGTCCATTCAAATATTCATACTGAGCCGGCTCATGCAGGACAACAGCTATCCCTACAAGCTGAAAAAACAGCTGTCCGAGCCTCTGCCACTCGATGAACTGGCGAACCTGACCGAAAGCAAGCTGTACTACAATTTCGATGCCCTGGCCAAAAAAGGTCTGATTGAAATTGTAGAAGTGATCAAGGAAGACCACCGTCCGGACAAGCAGGTTTTTGCAATTACGGATAAAGGCCGTGAAGCATTGCCGAAGCTAATATACAAGTTATTTGAAAATGCAGGCGATATTAAGGATATGATAGTCGGTCTGACATGTCTGAAGTATGTCGACCGCGAGGAAGTTGTTCGTATATTGGAGAACAAGGCGGTCAGCATCGAAGAGCGCTGGGCATACGTCAGGGAAATGGAAGACAGGATTCAGGTGAACGAAACCAACGCGAAGATGGTTGATCTGATGAAAGGCTATGTCACAGCCAGAAAAGAGCATACACTCCACTGGCTCAAAATAGTAATCGAACGCATCAGGAATAATGAAATATGAATCAGTTCTGAGAAAGCCGGTCCCTGCTGCATGGACAGGCTTTCTCTTTTTATGATGGTGCAGTCTTTTCAGAAAGGTTATAATCATCAGGTGAAAACCAATTCTATAGAATATTAAAGTAATCGAGGAGGGGAAACGTTGATCTCATTTGTTCTGACTTTAAAACGGCTGATCTCGGCAATATTCCGAATAGGCAAGGAACCCTTATTCAGAACGTTGCTGCTGACATTGGCAATCATCCTGTTATCCGGGACTCTTTTCTATCATCAGACGGAGGGATGGACACTGCTCAACTCGTTCTATTTCGCTTTTGTCAGTCTTATTCCGACTGGTATTAACACTGGTTTGGCACCAGAAGCTTCACTCAGCAAATGGTTTACCATGATCTATCTCATAGTCGGCGTTGGTGTGATGCTCATGCTGCTCATAAGATTGGGGTTTGCAATCATAAAACTTGAAAAACCAGAAGATGACCAGCATATATCAGTCGATAATAGAAATGAAAAATAGTAAAAGGTGCTTTTTGTTTTGGAGTACCTGAAAAATCCCCGTAAGGTTGCACTTTGAGTACAATCACACGGGGATTTTCTCTATGGGATGCCGAGTCCCTTTTGCTATTTTGTTTCAGGCTGTGCATCCACCATATCGTCCGGACGTGCACGGTATACGCGCAGTGCCATCAGGAAGGCGGCGATCGAGATGACGAATCCGATGAAGTAGACAAGTTCAACACCAGCGACCATGGCTTCGTTGACTGTCGCCGGATCATTCGGTGCATCTGCATTCGACAGGAAACTTGCCTGTCTTGCATTCAATACACTGATGAACACGGATACGCCGATTGCACCAGCCAGCGGCTGCAATGTGGATACTACAGCGGTACCATGTGGATACATGTTTTTCGGCAGCTGGTTGAGGCCATTCGTCTGAGCAGGCATCATGATTGCCGAAACGGAAATCATGAGAAGCATGAAGCTGACGACGATGACCCATACCGAAGTGCTGGTATCAAGACGGCTCATCATGAACATCGTGCCTGTCAGTATGAGCGTCGCAGGAATCATCATCGGTCTTGGTCCGACCTTATCGAACAGCTGGCCCATGAATGGGGAAAGCGCACCATTCAGCAGGCTGCCCGGCAGCAGAAGCAGACCGGCGGTAGCAGCACTCAGCTGCAGTGGCCCCTGCATGTATATCGGCAGAATGATTTCTGATGCGAACATGGTCATGACGATGATCAGGAACATGATGACGGCATGCCGGTACATCGGGTACTTGAACACCCTGAGATCTATGATCGGCTCATCGAGACGCAGCTGTCGATAGACAAATAGGGAAATACCGATCAACCCAACAGCGATGGATAACAGTACTTCAGGGCTGGCGAAGCCCGATTCGCTCTCTCCTACGGAGCTGAAACCATAGATGGTGGCCCCAAAACCGATGGTTGAAAAGATGACGGAAAGAATATCGATTTTAGGACGTGTCACTTCTGATACATTGACCAGGAAGAAGAATGCAAACACGATCGAAAATAGCGAGAATGGAATAACTGTGATGAAAAGGAATCTCCATCCAAGATATTCTACAATGATACCTGAGAGTGTAGGGCCGATGGCTGGTGCAAACATGATGACCAGTCCGACAATGCCCATCACCTTTCCCCGTTTATGGGGTGGGTACATCAGCAGGAATACGTTGAACATGATCGGCATCAGCATGCCGGTACCGACTGCCTGTATCATCCGGCCGGCAAGCAGGACGCCGAATGTCGGGGCCGAGGCGGCAATGATGGTTCCTGCGGTGAATACAATCATCGTACCGAGGAAGAGCTGTCTAGTCGTAAACCACTGTATCAGGAGTGCAGATACGGGTATGACAATCCCCATCACAAGCATGAAGCCGGTGGCCATCCACTGTACTGTCGGCAGGGAGACATCAAATTGCTCCATCAGCGTAGTAAGGGCAATATTGAGCAGCGTTTCATTCAAAATTGCAAAGAATGCACCGATAATAAGAGAAAGCATGATGGGCAGTGTCTTGATATCGGGATTATCCGACAAGTATTCATATTGGGTCGCAGTATTTTTTTCCATGAAAAGTTCTCCTATTATGTATTGGATTTGAAGGCATAATACTATGACTGCATTTGATTATATTAGTATGCACCCTTTCATAACACAAGAATTATGCCTGCTGACTCAGGCCACTGTCACACCAGTCATATCAGAGGTTTTGAGATGCTGCCATACAAAAGGCGGTGGAGGTGCATTTGCAATCCATACATCTTTAGTGTAATATGCTGAACTATAGTATGTTTATTAAATATTCGGAAAATATTGGAGCGTACTATAAAAAAGTGTTTATAATCTACGGAGGCGAACTATTTAACATGTCCAAACTTTGGAATGATGTGGACGCGTATTTTACTTCCCAGCTGAATGCTGAAGATGAAGTGATTACAGGGATTCTCGAAAATGATGAAGAAAGAGCTGAAGCAACAAGTGGTCAAGGCAAGTTTCTTCAGCTGTTGGCGAGAATCAAAGGTGCAAAAACGGTGTTGGAAGTAGGTACATTGAGTGGCTATAGCACACTATGGCTGGGTAAGGCGCTGCCGGAGGAAGGCAGAATGGCAACCATCGAATCCAATCCGGAATATGCAGAAACAGCGCTCAAGCACATTAGAGCTGCTGGACTGGATAACAAGATCGAAGTGATCGATACACCTGCAGAGAATACATTGCCGAAATTGCTGGAGCGAGGCTACCCGCGTTTTGATTTCATATTCATCAATGCCAACCAGCAGCGTTATCCGGACTATCTGGAAGCGGCGATCGGCATGGCCAAAAGCGGCTCGGTCATTGTAACGGAACGCAAGATAAATGAGACATTTGAAGCGGAGGAGGCAACGTGCCCTAAAATGCAGCGTTTCCTGCAGATACTTACAGATCATCCACGTGTGGACGCGACAGCGGTCCAGACAGTCGGCAGCAGTGGACATGATGGATTCATCATCGCCGTACTCGATTAATCATATAATATGAACCATGACCCGATGCCAATTCGCGCAAGCAGATTGGAGTCGGGTTTTTATCATCATTCCGGATGAATAAGAATGCCCGTTTCAGAATATCTGCCATCATGATAAGATGATGGAAAAGTGAGGAAGGGAATGCCATGCTCAAACGTTTCAACAGATTCATACAGAAATGGCTTGCGCTACTGACACCGCTCAGTCTCATCATTGGCGTGCTGCTTGGTGACTTTGGCGCATCCTTCCTGTTTCTTGTACCCTGGCTTTTCGCCTTCATGACATTCACCGGCGCGCTGGGGATGGATTTCAAGGATTTCGGTATGGTGGCAAAACACCCGAAAGCGATTCTGATGAGCATTGTGATGCTGCACGTCCTGCTGCCTTTCTGGGGATACATGCTTTCTTCACTGCTGTTTGATGACCACCTGCTGATCATCGGTTTTACGCTGGCAGTGGCAGTACCGACAGGAGTCACATCGGTCATCTGGGTGGCGATCACCCGAGGCAATCTGCCGCTGGCACTTTCCATCATTCTGCTGGATACACTGCTGGCACCGGTCATACTTCCGATCATTCTCGTCATGGTGGGCGGCACGGCGGTCAACCTCGATTCCGGTGAACTGATTACAGATCTTTTCTGGATGATCGTACTGCCGACACTCCTCGGCATTCTGCTGAATGAGATGACACGCGGCAAGGTGAAAGAAACGGTCTCGCCAAAGCTCGCCCCCTTTTCAAAGCTCAGCATACTGCTGATCATCCTGATCAATGGCAGCGTCATCGCTCCCTATCTGCAGACTTTCTCATGGAACATTGTCGCAATACTGTGCCTCGTACTGTTCATCACCTTGTCGGCATATGCTTTTGCACTCGTCATCGGTCATTTCCTGTTCAAAGACCCATCCATTGCTACAACAGTGACCTATACCGTCGGCATGAGGAATATATCCATCGGTGTCGTCATCGCAACGGCATACTTTCCGCCGAAAGTGGCCATGCCGGTTGTATTCTGCATGCTGTTCCAGCAGGTCATCGCCTCTTTTGCGAGCAGCTGGATGCTCAGATACCAGGATCATATGGAAATATTGAAATATAACTCTTTGAAGTAATCGTATGGATATGTCGATGGTTTCGAGGGTATAGTGGAAACATTGAAGTTCTATTATTCATATTGAGGAGGCTGTATATGGAAAAGTTCAGAGCACTGGTTGTTGACAAGAAGGATGCAGAAACAACAATGGAGATCAAGGAGATCGGCATGGATGACCTTTCCGAAGGGGAAGTGACCATCAAGGTCGCCTATTCCAGCGTAAATTATAAGGATGGCATGGTGGCAGTGAAAGGCAGCATTGCAGAGAGGTTTCCGATCATTCCTGGAATCGATCTTGCCGGTACAGTCATATCATCTGAAGATGAGCGCTTCAAAGAGGGTGACGAGGTGATCGCGACAAGCTACCATATCGGTACGCGCCACAGTGGCGGATTCAGTGAAGTTGCAAGAATTCCGTCGGAATGGGTTGTGCCACTGCCTGAAGGGCTGAGTCTGAAGGAATCGATGGAACTCGGTACCGCCGGTTTCACCGCAGCGCTATGCGTCCAGCGGCTTGAGGAGAATGGACTGGAACCGGGTCCCGGCAAGGTGCTCGTTGACGGCGCAAGCGGTGGTGTCGGCAGTCTTGCGATCAACATGCTGGCTGATAGGGGCTATACTGTCGTTGCCAGTACCGGCCGTACAGAAGAAGCGGAGTATTTGAAATCTCTAGGTGCCGACACGGTGATCCACCGTGACGAAGTCACGGACGAAGATGGGAAATCCACGAGGAAGAGGCAGTGGAAGGCAGCAGTCGATCCTGTCGGTGGCAAGACGCTGCAATATATATTGAGCAGTCTCGACTATGGTGGATCTGTCGCAACATGCGGGCTTGCCGGTGGAATCGAAGTCGAGACGACAGTACTGCCTTTCATCTCCCGCGGCATCAACTGGCTCGGCATCGACTCTGTCAAGTATCCGATGGAACAAAGACTGAAAGTATGGGATCGTCTCGCAGATGACCTGAAACCTTCTGCACTTGAGACGCATATTGCCTATGAAGCAGCACTTGAGGAACTGCCGGATACGCTCAATGATATTCTGAAAGGACATGTCAGAGGTCGTGTCATCGTCAAATTCTAAAAAACACCCTTCATCCACAATGAAATGGATGAAGGGTGTTCGTTCTATTTGGCAAATGCTTCTTCTTCGAGCATTCTGATTTGTGCGTCTACATATTCAGCAGACAGATTGTTTTCAGCGATATACCTGTTTCTCGGATGCTTGGTGCATTCGATTGAACATCCGCCAAGGTGCTTCGCTTCATTTTCCTCTGAAGCAAGAATCTGGTCGTTGCAGTCCGGATTTGCACAGTTGATGTAGCGTTCGCAAGGAGTACCGTCGAAATGATCTTTGCCGACAATATTATGCTCCACCTGGTTGACCGGTACTGTCAGCCTTTCGTCGAAGACATACATCATGCCGTCCCAGTTCTGCCCTTTGGCGACCGGATCTTTGCCATATGTGGCAATACCGCCGTGAAGCTGTCCGACATCATCGAAACCTTCACGCTTCAACCATCCTGAAAACTTCTCACAGCGGATGCCGCCGGTGCAGTATGTCAGAATACGTTTGCCTTCGAGCATTTCACGATTCTCCTCAACCCATTCCGGCAGGTCGCGGAACGTCTCGACATCCGGACGGATGGCGCCACGGAAATGTCCGACATCATATTCATATGTGTTCCTTGCATCGAGGACAACTGTGTTATCATCCTGCATCTGTTCCAGAAAATCTGCGGGCTCTACGTATTCCCCTGTAATTTCATGCGGGTTGATATCCTCTTCCAGACTGAGATTGACCAGTTCAGGGCGTGGACGGACATGCATCTTCCTGAAAGCATGGCCTTCGGCCTCATCGATTTTGAATACGATGCCTTCAAACAGCGGGTGCTGCTTCATGTATGCCATATACTGCTCCGTGTCTTCCACAGTACCGGATACAGTACCATTGATGCCTTCACCAGCAACAAGAATACGGCCTTTGAGATTCATGCTTCTGCATAATTCGAGGTGCTCTGCAGCGAAAGCATCCGGGTCTTCAATATCATTGTAGTAGTAATAGAGTAAAACTTGATAATCCATTTCTTTTCCACCTATCAAATTATATTTGCAGGATATACCTGATAGCTGCACGAAGAAAAAAAGCCCCTTCATGCAATGGTTTATTATACCAATTCCCCACTGCATTTGAAAGGACTTTCTACACTTGTCAACAAATCTTCAATTTCAAGACGCTACACGCCTTCAGCGCCTCCAGGACGGGGTAGATCGGCAGCACCGTACAGTTTATGCGCGTCCGACTGGTCGATCATGATTGCCTGGATATCACCGATCCGAGTGTCGGCAGTCTGTTCCTTGAACGACTGGTCAAAATGATAGCCCATTCTTTTCATAGTTTCAAGCACGTCATCATCGAGGCCATCCTGCCATTGTGTCTCGAGATCCCGTGTGACATAGATTCTCGGTTCGCGGATTGCTTCGTCCAGTGGCATGTTATAGTCGATGACATTGATAATGGTCTGTGCCACCGAAGCAACAATGGTCTGCGCACCTGGAGAGCCCAGGGTGAAGAAGGGTCTGCCTTCGTGGAACAGGATGGTCGGACATTTGGAACTTGTCGGATACTTCTGTCCATCGGGCTCATTGACCTGGCCAGGTTCCGCTTCGAAATCGGTCAGGTCATTGTTCATGATGAATCCGTGACCCGGAACCATGATGCCGGAACCGTAGATACGCTCGATGGAAGAAGTACATGCAGCAACATTGCCCCACTGGTCGACAGCGGTGAAATGGGTGGTTTCAAATCCTTCGTTGTCCACATAGCGATCGACTGCACTGACACCATCCCTGCCTTCCTGATACTTCCATGGATCACCGTGCATATATGTTCTGGCACGGTCTTCGGTGGAAATCAGTGATCTGCGTTCATCGATATAGTCCGGATGCAGCAGGCCGTCAATCGGCAGTTCGTGGAAGTCCGAATCACCAATATGAGTATTCTTATCCGCAAGTGCCAGCTGCATGGTCTGGGCCAGCAGATGGTACTTTTCAGGGGAATGCGGATCATATTGTGAAATGTCGAGACCTTCCAGAATCTTCAGCTGCTGCGCCACTGCAATACCGCCGCCGCTCGGCGGCGCAGGCATGGCGATATCGAAACCTCTGTACTTTGTCCAGAGCGGCGTTTCAATCTTGACATGGTAGTTGATGAGGTCCTGATGGGTCATGACACCTCCCTGCTCCTTGACGGCATCGACTATGGCATCGGCAATCTCCCCTTCATATACGGAATCAAATCCTCTATCCCTGATGATCCTCAAAGTTCTGGCGAGTTCGGGCTGGACGATGGAATCCCCTTGCTTGAGTGGCTTGCCATCCGGCATGAACTTCTTCCGCGCCTCTTCGCCAAGACGATGTGAGAACAGTTCAAGTGTGCGTTCCCAAAGGGAGTTTACATTGAATTCCGATTCGGCAAGACTGATGGCAGGTTCAATCAAAGTCTCAAGAGGCAACGTGGCATATTTCTCATAGAGATGACCGAGCCCCTTCATGATGCCGGGAACGCCGACGGAACTGCCATGTGTAGAGCGCTTGTCGAACGGTATGACTTCACCATCTTCATCGAGGAAGCATTCTGGTCCGAGTTCGGCCGGCGACCGGGAATGTGCATTGATCACCTTTGTCTCCTGCTTTTTCCTGTCATGGCATACAATGAATCCTCCTGCGCCGATGCCTGTATTCATGCCTTCGACGACAGAGAGGGCGAGCTGGACGGCGATCAGGGCATCAAATGCATTTCCGCCCTGTTCGAGCATCTGGTTGCCGGCATGCGTCGCTTCTTCAATTGCACTGGCTACCATGCCGTATGAACCTGTATCTCCCTTGGTCTGATTTTCTGTACTATAGTGCTTCTTCTGCACTTCAAAGATGTCTTCGATACTTGTCATGATTCATCTCTCCTGTTCTGCTTCTGTAGAGCGTTATAGATGTATAGCCGAAAATCCATACCAGTAAACACCGGTTCAGCCCCAGGTATGAGGGAATAACGAATCACAGAGTGGAAATTCACCATGAAAATTGGTAAAATCATATAATTGGATATTGAAAGATATGAGGTGGATGATGTATGGACAGACAGAAGGCAATTGTAGTTTTCTCCGGTGGACAGGACAGTACGACATGCATGTTCCATGCCATGGCACACTACGATGAAGTGGAACTTGTCACGTTCAATTACGGACAGCGTCATAGCACGGAGATAGAAGTGGCCGAGAACATCGCAAAGGAGCAGGGGCTCAAGCATCGTGTGCTGGACATGTCACTGCTCGGACAGCTGAGTCCGAATGCACTGACGGATCATGACATGGATATTGCGGCAGATGAGGAAGCGGGTGTGCCGAACACTTTCGTTCCGGCAAGGAATATGCTCTTTTTGTCGTTTGCCTCTGCAATTGCCTATCAGGTTGGAGCGAAGACGATCATCACGGGCGTATGCGAAACAGATTTCAGCGGTTATCCGGACTGCCGGGACATCTTCATCAAATCGATGAATGTGACCGCCAATCTGGCAATGGATCGCAATTTTGTCATCGAGACACCTCTGATGTGGCTCGATAAGAAGGAGACCTGGGCGCTTGCGGACAAGTATGGCAAGCTCGATTATATAAGAAATAGAACACTGACATGCTACGAGGGCGTCATCGGGGACGGCTGTGGCGAATGCCCGGCCTGCCAGCTCAGAAATGCCGGTCTCGAAGCATACTTGGATGAGAAGGAGGGACAATGATGTACCAGACACCTGCACACGACTACCAGTATGAACTCAATAAGGATCTGAATTTCTCTGCAGCCCACTACGTCCCTGACGAGCGGGCGGGCAAATGCAGCAGAGTGCATGGCCATACGTATTTTGTAAACATTACCATTGCCGGTGATGAGCTGGACGATCTCGGTTTCCTCGTCAATTTCTCTTCACTTAAATCGCTGATCAGTGATGCATTTGATCATACGCTCCTCAATGAGCATGAACGCTTCAAGGAACGTCCGCCGACATCGGAGACATTGGCGGAGACCATATATGACATGGTTGAGACATTCATTGCCGGATTGGACAACCGCCCGGTCTGTCTGCAGATATACTTGCAGGAGACGCCGACAAGCTATGTCATCTACCGGCCTAAGGAGAGCAGAAAATAATGAAAGTACCCGTACTTGAAATTTTTGGACCGACCTTCCAGGGGGAGGGTGCCGTCATCGGACAGAAGACGATGTTCGTCAGGACGGCCGGATGCGACTACAGCTGCAGCTGGTGTGATTCCGCATTCACCTGGGATGGCAGCCAGAAGGAGAATATACGCATGATGACCGCCGATGAAATTCTGGCATCGCTAGATCATCTCGCAGCCGGCAACTATAACCATGTGACGATTTCCGGAGGGAATCCGGCACTGCTCAAAAACATGCAGGAATTCGTCACCAAGGCGAAAGAAAGAGGTATCAGGCTCGCTGTGGAAACTCAAGGGACGGTGTACCAGGAGTGGCTGAGTGAAATCGACGATGTCACCATCAGTCCGAAGCCGCCGAGCTCCGGCATGGTCACGGATTTCGAAAAGCTTGAGCGCGTAATGGCCGGGCTTGATCAAGGACCTGCACACTACAATCTGAAAGTGGTCGTCTTCGATGAGAAGGATTTTGAATATGCAGCAGATGTGCATCAGAAGTACCCGGATGTCGACTTCTATCTTCAGGTCGGCAACCCCTACCTTGGAGATAATGTCGATAACCATACAACAAGACTTCTTGAACGCTATGAGAGGCTCGTGGATATGACCATGGCAGATGCCCGGATGAACAACGCGAAAGTATTGCCCCAGTTGCATACGCTGCTGTGGAGCAATAAGCAGGGCGTCTGAATTCAGGTACTTTTTAAAAGAAGAGATGCAGAAACTGATATACTATCCATGGAACATAGAAAAGAGGAGGCGTCATCATGGAAGTTGAAATCTGGTCCGATATAGGATGTCCATTCTGCTATATCGGCAAATATAATTTTGAAGTGGCATTAGATCAATTTGATGCGAAGGATCAAGTGAAGGTAAGTCATAGAAGCTTCCGTCTGGATCCGACAGCATCAGTAGAGCCTGTAGAAACAATGGTAGAGCTGCTGGCTAAGAAATATGGGCAGAGTATCGAAGAAGCAGAGCAGATGAACATGCAGATCAGTGAGGCAGCCCGCCCCGCGGGTCTGGAACTTAATTTAAATACAGTGGTTCCTTCAAATACGATGGACGCCCATCGTCTCGTAAAGCATTCTGAAAGCGCAGGAAAAGAGGATGTGGCTCTGGAACGCCTCTATAGAGCTTATTTTACAGAAAATAGAAATGTAGCAGACAGGGAGACACTCCTGGAGATCTCAGGAGACATCGGACTGGAAATTTCCGATGTAGAGAAAATGCTCTCTGCTGACGATTATAAGGAAGCAGTCATAACTGATCAGAACGAAGCCAACCAGCTCGGTGCTCAAGGAGTGCCGTACTTTGTGATCAATCGCAAATATAGCATTTCAGGTGCACAACCACCGGAAAAGTTTCTCGAAGTATTGAAGCGGATCCAGCAGGAAGAAAAGGCATCGGTTGATCTGAGTGACGGTCAGGATGCCACTTGCACGGATGAATACTGCGAGTAGAATGAAGAATTGATGGAGAGGTACTTAGCGATACCCTCTATAAAAAACTAGGATGCATTGGAACCGGATGTACATTTCGCTACAAGGTTCCTCTGCATAAAAGGAGAAAGAATGATGAGTGGAGAAAATACGCAGGATCTGAGCCTGCTCGGCAACCAGAATGTAAAATATGATTTTGACTATAACCCCGATGTATTGGAGACGTTCGACAACAAATACCCGGGACGCGACTATTTTGTAAAATTCAACTGTCCGGAATTTACAACACTTTGTCCAATTACAAGTCAGCCTGACTTTGCGACACTGTATATCAGCTATATTCCGGATGTCAAAATGGTGGAGAGCAAAGCGCTGAAACTCTACCTTTTCAGCTACAGGAATCATGGTGGATTCCATGAGAGCAGTGTCAACATGATCATGGATGATCTGATCAATCTGATGGATCCGAAATATATTGAAGTATGGGGCAAGTTCACTCCGCGCGGCGGCATTTCCATCGACCCATACTGCAACTATGGCAGACCCGATACTAAATATGCCGAAATGGCGGACTACCGCATGATGAATCATGATATGTATCCGGAAAAAGTGGATAACCGCTGAAGCGGGAATAGTAAAAGGAGCCTGAAAAGGCTCCTTTTTATTGTGATACTGTACGATTCGTTTTATTGAAAGTGATGATTCTGAACAGGTGGTATATTGCGCCATACAGCACAAGCAGTGGCGTGATGATCAGCAGCAGGAAGAAGAGCAGGCCTCCAGATTCACGCAGGCCGAAACTTGCAAAGAAGTCCTGCGTTGCGATATCGGATAATGGTGGATAGAATGCATATACATAAATCAGTCCGATGACGACGAGCGTAAAAATATAGAATACCAGATTTGTAATATGGTATGGTATTGTGTTTTTATCGAATTTCAGCATGTTTAAATCCCCTCTATATTAATATCGACTCCCATTATACACTATATTATAATAATATGGATATAAAAAATGGAAAATAATGAATTGTGTAAAAATTGAGGAGGTACTTATGAGTATCAGAAAAGCGGTATATGAAGATCTGGACACTGTTATGCAGATAAAGGAAAAAGTTGTGCCCCTGATGATTGCTGCAGGCAACAGCCAATGGAGCGATGATTATCCGAATCGTGAGCGATTCAGCAGAGATATTGAGGCCGGCTCCTTGTATGTCTACGAAGAAGCGGGCACAACAGTCGGTTTTGTAGTAGTGGATGACGACCATCCTTACCCTTACGACGATATACCATGGTCGCTCACACGCGAGAACAGCAAGGCGATGCACCGGATGGCAGTCGATCCATCAAAGCAGGGTCATGGCATTGCCCGCAGGATGATGGCGGCGATGGAGGCGCATATCAGGTCGGAGGGCTATGGGGGCATACACACGGATACTTCTCTTGAAAATGAAAAGATGCAGAAGCAGTTCGAGAGAAACGGCTACCAGTTCAAAGGGAAATTGAACCTGGATGATAATGAGGACGACTGGTATGTCGCCTATGAGAAGACCTTTGACTGAACGTTCCAAAACTTGTGTATATGGAGTAGTTTTTTACTGACTACTTATAGTAGCATGGAGGAGTATGATTTGCAGATAAGGAGGAATTTTAAGTGAAATTAATACTCAGGCTGATTGCAGGAATTGCTGTCGGCATCGGCATCGGTGGGCTCTACTATGGTCTTGATGCTTCAGAGGGAATGTCGACCATCCTCGCATTTCTGGTGAGACTGCTACTGACTTTCGAATCGATTCTAGGTAGTTTCATATTTTTCATGATTCCATTGATCATTCTTTTCTTCATCGCCAATGGTATTTCAAAAATCGGAGTAGGATCAGGGAAAGTGGTCGGCATGACACTCGGTACAGCCTACATATCGACGCTTGGAGCCGGTATCCTCGCATACCTGGTGGCAATGATGGTCATGCCCCGTATTACTGATGGCGGCAGTGTACCGGAGGAGGGGACTGGACTTGAGCCCTTCTTCGAGTTTGAAATCGCTCCGCTCATGGATATTCTGACAGCACTCGTTCTGGCATTCGCATTCGGCATCGTCATTACGCTTACGAAGTCGGCGCTTATGGAAAAATGGTTCGAGGAAGGCAAGAATATAGTGGAATTCATCATAGAAAAGGTCGTCATCCCGATTCTGCCATTCTATATTGCAGGTGTGTTCGCCGGAATGGCCGCACAAGGCACCGTATTCGATACACTCGCCGTATTCGGCGTGGTCCTGCTCGTAGCCATACTGCTTCACTGGGTATGGATCACCATCCAGTACACGATAGCAGGCGCACTGCTGGGCAGAAACCCATTCAAAATGGTCAGAACGATGCTGCCGGCCTACTTTACAGCACTGGGTACGATGAGCAGCGCAGCAACAATACCGGTGACACTGAGACAGACCAAGGAAAATGGCATCCGCAGCAGGGTGGCCGACTTCGTCATCCCACTATGCGCAAACATCCACCTCTCGGGCAGTACAATTACAATTGTCAGCTGCTCCGTTGCAGTCATGACAGTACTCCCGGATTATGAACTGCCCGGCTTCTTTACGATGCTCGGCACAATCATGCTGCTTGGTATCGTCATGATCGCAGCCCCTGGTGTACCGGGTGGGGCAATCATGGCCGCAAGTGGTGTGTTGATGAGCAACCTCGGCTTTACAGAGGCAGCAGTGGCATTCATGATTGCACTGTACATGGCACAGGACAGCTTTGGTACTGCCGCCAACGTTACAGGGGATGGTGCGGTCAGTGGCATCATCCAGGCATATGAGCGGAAACTGAACAGCTAGGAATTGAACACTCCTATGGATTGTTCTTGGACATTTCCTTGATGAATATTACAGAAGGGACGACGATACCGAGGAATCCTTCAAACAAGGATAGAAATCGCACCACGCCGACAGGCGTAAAATCGCCATAACCAATGGATAATAGGGTGACACCGCTATAGTAGAGTATCTCCCAAAAGGTATAGTCAGTTACAGATTCTCCAGTGTTACCATTTATGTAAATGGATGTCTGAAACGAAATAATGTAGTAGATGACGGCGAATATGACGAACAATGCGAACATTACAGTGAAGATGTACAAGTAGAGTGGCCAGTTGAGGGAAAGACTGTGTCTGTCACCCAGCTCGCCTTTCTTCTTGGCGAAAGCGCCAAGCTGGAATGCGATGAAGACCACAAGAATGCCTAGAAAAACGTGAGCCATGAAATTCCTCCATGATTGAAAATTTGTTTATAATGGTATGTAGTACAAATTCGAAAAATAAAGGATATCGATTATGAACAAATTTCTATACCTGATTATTGTAATCTGCTTTTTGGATCTGTTCGTCCAGCTGCCGATCATTACACCATTTGCACTTTCCCTAGGTGCAGATGAATATACAGCCGGAATAATCGTAGCTATCTATTCCCTGTTCAATATGGTCGGAAACGTCTTTGGAGGCTTTCTATCGGACAAGTTCGGCAGGAGGAATATGCTGCTTTTTGGAATGGGGCTGCAGATCATCATACTATTGACCTATACTGTGGTCCCTTCCGTCGGTCTGCTGATACTCATCCGCATCGTCCATGGCTTCTCAAGTGGGCTGCTGACACCGGCAGCGTTCAGCCTCGTTGCCGATATATCGAAAAAGTCGGCCATCGGCCGCTCCATGGCGCTGACGGGTGTATCAATCGGAGTCGCTGCGGTCCTCGGTCCTGCACTCGGCGGTATCATCTCAAGCCAGGCAAGCTATCAGACCGTCTATTTCATCATGGCGGTCATCTTCGTCTTTGGCACCACTTTGATTCTTGCTGCGGTAAAGGAGAGCACAACTGAGCATAGCAGGGAAATCCACTACAGAACAAACTTTGGTCAGATCATTACGCGTCCTTCACTGATTGTAGCGTATATATCTGCGTTCACTCTTATGGTTTCCAACGGCTCCCTGGCTTTCGGCCTGCCGTTGAAAGTTTCAGGGATCGGCCTGTCCGAGCAGTCGACAGGGGCCATGCTGAGTGTCTTCGGCATTGTTGCCATACTGATTTTTGCCACCCCCATCAATCGTATATATTCAAAGTACAGTCCAGTGGCGCTCGTCTCGTCCGGCATTTTCATAGTGGGTCTGGCAATGGTGCTTCTGCATGTGGTGCCGACAGTCGGCCTCATCTATACTGTGATGGTGATCTATGGCGTCGGATTCAGCTTCATCTTTCCATCCATGAATAAGATCATCGGACAGAACACGGAAATGCACGAAAGAGGAAAGGCAAATGGCGTCTTCTACTCTTTCTTCTCACTTGGCTCTGTGGCAGGCTCCTATCTTTCCGGAATATTTGCCACCTACTTCGAGACACCATTTCTGTTCATCGGACTGATTCTGATCATTCTGCTCGCTGCTGTCCAGATCGCCCACAAAAAAAGTGGATTTACGCATTCCCTTTAGGGGAAACATGAAATGAAGGATGTGATACAGTGAAAAATGTTCTATTAATGGGAGTGAACGGAAGAATCGGCCAGAACCTCTATAGGGAGCTGAAAGATGTTTATAATCTCTTCGCATTCTCAAGTTCCAACCAGGATGATACCAATCTGGACATCACTTTTCTTAAAAAGGATCTTTTCATACTGCCGGAAGTTGAGAAAGCACTGGATGGCATAGATATCGTAATATTTTTCGAAGATCCCATCATGCGGCTCAACAGGCAGACCCAGGGACGGTTTGACGACCTCTATGTACTTCTGGCTGACAACATCGCCCGTGCTTCCTACGCCAATGAAGTGGAACAGATCATTTTTGTAGGGGATGAAGTCAGCAGTGACTATACTGCCGAAGTGCTTGGTGCATATGGCACAGAGGTCAAAGTTACAGAGACGCCCATCAAGAGGTACGGCAAAAACCTGTCCTATAAAGCATCCGACTATAATAATGTCAGAAGTGTGCAGAGAGCACCATTTCCGGAAGGCTGGCACATCAAGGATGTAGGCAGATACTACTTTGAATGGCTGAACAGCATCCTTTCTGATATGATCAATGTCGAGTATGAAGGGCAGTTGATCAAAATTCATTTTGCAAAAAGAAACCATCCGGCACTGGTTGTCGAATATGATGCAGAAAGCAGCTATGATGGTGTGGAAATATACAGAATCAAAGGTGGGGGTCTGTCCAGGAAGGAAATGAACAAGACACCACGGTTTGAATTCAGAGAACTTCCCGGCTGCAAGGAATTCATCATGGCATTGCACGATTTCGAGCCGAAGTCATCCTGGAGCACCTATCTGCTTACACAGGCACCACTGTATGCTCTGGTCAACCGCATCTATCAGGTGGAAATGATCATAAATAGCCAGGCCCCAAGATCAAATAACCAATCAAGCACTGATTGAACATGAAAAAGGGAGCGAAATCTTTAAGATTTCGCTCCCTTTTTCATATATGTCGACTAGTGGATGAAGTTATGGCTTGAAACTTGGGAAGCACTGATGGTTCTGAAAGCTTTGACGCCTTGTCCGCTGCCGAAGTTCATTTCGGATACGAGGATGGAACCATTTGAATTGATTCTTTCAACAACTGCAACGTGACCCATGCCCCAGGCATAGTTTGTCCATGCATTTGCCTGCATGATTGCGCCGACGGATGGAGAGTTGTTCACTTTGTATCCATCACTTTTCGCGCCTGTATCCCAGCTGTAGGCATTGCCCCAGCCATTGCCCACAGGTTTGCCAAGCTGCTGGCGACGTTCGAATACATACCATGTGCACTCGCCCCATGTATAGTAGTTCTTACCGTATGAGACGTTTGTTGGTGCTGGCGCAGATACATTCTGTGTCACTGTCTCTTTTGATTCGGAAGCACTTGAATTACTGCTTGAAGCATTTGAACTGCTGCTGGAAGTGCTTGCAGTACCGGAAACCTTCAGCTTTTGTCCCGGGTGAATGACTGTGGAAGACAGATTGTTCAGGTTCATGATATTTCTATATGTAGTGCCATGTGCTCTTGCAATTTTGCTCAATGTGTCGCCCGCTTTGACGCTGTATGAGCCTGTTGAAGTGTTTGATGAGCTGTTTGAAGCACTGCTTGAATCGTTTGAAGTCTCACTAGTTTCCTTCTTGGATTCGGATTTTTCAGAAGCATTGCTGGAGCTGCTGGAAGCATTTCCGCCGAGTGACAGCTTCTGACCTGGATGTATGATATGTGAAGATATGTTGTTGATGCTCATCAGTGTTCTGTAGTTCATTCCGTTTGCTCTTGCAATCTTGCTCAGTGTATCTCCGGATTTAACAGTATACGTTCCACCTGCAGAACTTGAAGCACTGCTTGAACTGCTGGATGACTTTGAAGAGCTGGACGATTTTGAACTGCTTGAATCTGAACTGCTGGAGCTGCTGCCGCTTGTTTTCAGATTCTGGTTTATGTAGATAAGGTCTGAAGAAAGGTTGTTCCAAGATTTCAGCTGGGAAACGGATACGCTGTTCTGATTTGCAATCTTCCAAAGTGTATCTCCACTCTGGACTTTGTATGAAGAAGCTTCCGCCTGATCCGCAAGACCGTATGTAGTGAGTGCTGCTGTCGCTGTCAAAGCAGTAATAATCTTTTTCATGAATGTAGTGACCTCCTGGATTATGGGTGTGATGTATGTATTTTATATTATTGTAGGTTGATTACACAGTTGTATTTGATTACAGAATATATCTTAGCAAATAATCGAATGGGATAGTGCGATGTAATATAACTGTAATAGAAATAAAACAATTCAATAATATTCAGAATAGTCTTGTAATAATATGAGAGCCCATGTGGTTGATTGGCTTCGACAGGGGTATAGAAGATGTATTCTTATTTTTGAATCAGGAGGTCATTTGAATGGCAGCTCGGCATGACTACAGAAAAGTCTGGCTCTACTTTCTATACTATTGGGTGATATTCGGCATCGGTACATATTTCGGACAGTACCTGCCTGAAGCGTGGCGTCCGACTGCATCGGCTGTACTATTCGGCCTGATGATGATCTCCCTGTTCGTCCGGGGGTTCAATCGGACCGGTCTGATCATCAGCCATCTGTATGCCATACTGATCGGTCTCGTTTCTTTTGGTCTGTTCGAGTCGTTCATTGCAGATTTCGGTTCGGATACCTTCTACCGCATCGTGCTGCTCGGCATCCTGGTGTTCATATTTTTCGGGTGCATCGGCTATTTCCTGCTCAAGGATATTACGCATTGGGGCAAGTACCTCTTCATTGCGCTGCTCATCGTAATCTTTGCCTCACTGCTCAACTTCTTCATCAATCTGCCCTACCTGACACTCGCACTGACGATCATCGGTCTGGTACTTTACATTCTTTACACGATGTATGACTTCAATCGTATGAAGAACAAGCGGTTTGGTCCAAGGGAGATGGGGTTCAATCTGTTCATCAACCTGCTGATCATCATCAAGCGGCTGCTGCAGCTGTACCGTTATGTTAACAATAGGCGCTAAATGATATAAAATGATATATTATAGATAAACCAATGTAATGAAGGAAGATGAAGAATGGGACGTAAATGGAACAATATCAAAGAGAAAAAAGCACAGAAGGATAAGGATACGAGCCGGGTCAATGCAAAGTTCGGCCGTGAAATATATGTAGCCGCCAAAAAGGGCGAACCGAATCCTGAAAGCAACCAGGCACTGAAAGCAGTGCTTGACCGCGCCAAAACATACTCTGTACCTAAGCACATCATCGACAAGGCCATCGACAAGGCGCGGGGCAACGATGAAGAGACGTTTGATGAACTGCGCTATGAAGGCTTCGGACCTGAAGGTTCGATGCTCATCGTGGATGCACTGACAAACAACGTAAACCGCACAGCTTCCGATGTCCGTGCCGCTTTCGGCAAGAATGGTGGGAACATGGGTGTCAGCGGTGCAGTGAGCTACATGTTCGATGCGAAATCCGTTTTTGTATTCACCGGCTTTGATCCCGAGGACACGATGATGGATCTGATGGAAAAAGACGTGGATATCGAAGATGTTGCCGAAGAGAACGGCTACACGGTCGTCTATGGTGCACCGCAGGCATTTCATGAAATCAAACAGGCACTCGATGAGATGGGTGTTGAAGAGTATGAAGTTGCAGAACAGACGATGGTGGCACAGAACGAAGTATCACTCGAGGCGGAAGCAGAAGAGCAGTTCGAGAAACTGATCGATGCTCTTGAAGATCTCGAAGACGTGTCGAACGTCTACCATAACGTCAATCTCGGTGCATAGATAGAGGAGGAGAATGGAATATGGACTTCGGTTATCAGGGGAAAGTGGCAGTAATTACAGGCAGCAGCAAAGGCATCGGCCGTAAAACAGCGGAACAGATGGTAAAGCTCGGAGCGAAGGTCATGCTTGTAGCCAGAGGAGAAGAAAAGCTCATCGAAGCGAAAGAGGCACTCTCCGAATACGGTGAAGTGGATTATGTTGTGGCAGATGTAAAGCAGGATGCATCGGCAGCACATATCATTGAACAGACGATTGACAGATATGGACGTCTCGACATCCTGGTCAACAACGCAGGGGGCTCGTTTGCAAAATCATTTGAAGAGATATCCATCTCCGACTGGGAGCAGGACCTCGACCTGAAGCTGCTGGGTGCTGTCAGAATGTCCAATGCGGCCCTGCCGCACCTGAAAAAGCAGGGGGGCGCCATAGTGAATCTGACAGCGGTGCTTGGCAAGACGCCCCCTGCCTCGTCGCTGCCGACCACGGTTTCACGTGCTGCAGGCATGGCGATGACAAAGGCGATGAGCAAGGATCTCGGAAAATACAATATCCGGGTGAATACAGTCTGCATCGGTCTTATACGCAGTGATCAGATAGAGAAGAAATGGAAGAAGGAAGCACCTGAGTTGGGCTGGGATGAATATGCGAGACTCGACAAACACAACATTCCTCTCGGCAGAATCGGCGACACGGCGGAAGCTGCCAATGTCATCACTTTCCTCTGTTCCGACCTCGCCTCATATGTCAGTGGAGACGCAATCAATATAGACGGCGGCGCCGGACATGCATTATAAAATATAACGCCTTCGGGCGTTTTTTTATTGCCATAGTGCCGTATTAACTGTATTATTGTAATTAATACAGAACAGAGGAGGTGGCCGGATGATCAATTTGGACCTGAAAAGTCGCATACCGATTTATGAACAGCTTATAGATAGAATCAAACAGCTTATTATACAAGGGGTCATAAAGCCGGATGAGAAGCTTCCCTCGGTCAGAAATCTTGCACAGGAACTGACGATCAACCCGAACACAATTCAGAAAGCCTACCGCGAACTGGAAAGAGAAGGATATATCTATTCCCTGCCGGGCAAAGGCAGTTTCGTAAGCGAAGTGAAAGCGCAGGAAAATGATCTGAAGATCCAGGAGCTGACGCAGGATTTTAAAAGAATTGTCAGCGAGCTGCTTTATCTGGGCACATCGAAAGAACGCCTGATCGCGCTGATACAGAAGACAGTAGAAGAAGGGAGAAAGAAAGATGAAACTCGAGACTAGACAGCTTGATAAATCCTTTGGCAGGAAGAAGGCAGTGGATGCAGTGACATTGACAGTCGACCCAGGAACAATCCATGGACTCCTCGGATCAAACGGCGCAGGAAAGACGACATTCATGAAAACCCTCGGGGGCATCTATAAACCGGACGCCGGTGCAGTATTGTTTGATGATGCATCCATATTTGAGAATCCGACCGTCAAAAATGATGTCCTTTTCATTAATGACATTCCCTACTTTTTCAACGGAGCAACTCTCGGTTCGATGGCCACCTTCTACAAGTCGATGTATCCCAAATGGTCGACGAAACGTTTCAAGCAGCTGTCTGAACACTTTGGGCTGGAAGCAAAACAGCCGCTTTCACAGCTTTCCAAAGGAATGAAGCGGCAGGCATCCTTCATACTGGCCTTCTCCGCGCGACCCCAGGTGATGCTGCTCGACGAACCTTTCGATGGACTCGACCCGATCATCAGGCGCCAGGTCAAGAACATCATGATGCAGGATATCGCCAATCACGGCATGACTGTCATTGCATCGAGCCATAACTTGCGCGAGATGGAAGACCTGTGTGATTCGGTATCCATCATGCACGAAGGCAGACAGCTCTTCCACCGCGATCTCAACGAAGTCAAAGGCAGCCACTGCAAACTGCAGATCGCTTTTGAAAATCTGCCAGGGGACCAGTTCTTCAAAGAGATGGGCGTCGTCCAGCATGAAGTGAAGGGCAGGGTCATCACATGCATCATCAAAGGCGACATCAGCCATATTGAAGAGAAAGTGACGAAGTACGACCCGCTCATGTATGACATACTGCCGCTGACGTTGGAAGAAATATTCGCATATGAAATGGGGGACAAAGGCTATGAAATCAGCAACATCATTGTTGAATAGAACACTACTATCCCACTTCATGGGTGGCATATTCTGGCTGACAGTCCTGTTTCTCATCGGCAACATACTGATCCAGCCACTCTACCTGTGGATTGCCTCGGTCAACTACGAGACGATAAGCAACATCGAATTCATGTCAGACAATCCTCTTGATACGACTTTCCCATTCCAGCTTGCAGGAGGCATGGTCTATATCGTCTTCATGGTGATGTTCCTGTTCAGCTACAAGAACAAGGAAGCATCAATCGATTTCATGCACAGCATGCCAGTGAAAAGAAGGAAGCTTTTGACCCATGCACTGATTGCAGGTGTGATCAACATCATCGTTCCGCTTGTGGTTACGGCAGTGGTTCTTTTCTTCCAAAGGTATTTCCTGGTATTCGATATCACCGTAATGAATATTGTGGAATGGTTCTTCTATACTTCGTTTGCATTACTTGTTGTCTTTGCCATTTCGGTATTCGTCGGTTTCCTCGTCAACAGCATGTTTGTCCATATGCAGATGGTCGTCATTGTGTTTTTCCTGCCGCTGGTGTTCTGGGGTCTGACGGTCACTGTCGCCGAAATGTTCTATGAGGGCATTACAACAGTACCTTCAGCAGGTGAGGGCGGACTGATGGGAATTGTCGTCAACAACACTTTCCCGATTTTCGCCATCCAGCAAGTGTATGAAGGCATCGTATTATGGAAGATGGTACTCTGGTCTGTAATTGCACTTGTATTCATCATTCTGACCTACCTCTACTACAATAGAAGCAGAAGTGAAAACGTCCACTATACATTCAATAATGGGTGGGTCAGGGATATACTACTTTCCCTGATTACAATTTCCGGAATGCTGCTTGTCGGACTGATCATTTCGTTCGCCCTTCCGAACTTGACGGTCGTGTACGTATTGGCATTCATCATTGGTGCGATCTTCTCATACATCACCCAGGAAATGTTCTTCCAGGGCACAGCAAAAATAAAATTCAGCAGAAAATCTGTGCTGGTGACCACAATATCCCTAGTCGTATTCTGGGTGGCATTCATCATCGGCTGGCAGCAGTACAGCTCGTATGTGCCCAACGAGAGCAATGTTGAGAGTGTCAGCATCAACGGCCAATGGAACAGCAGCACATGGATGACGGGCCGGGGCGAAAGCATAATGAAAGAAGAGTACTTGTTCATCGATGATCCGTCCATCATCAGCGAGGGCATCACGCTTCATCAGGAAGCAGTTGATACAGAGAACATCCCTGAAAATGGAGAAGCACAATCTTTTGAAATCATCTATCGCATGAAAGATGGCTCCTATGTAAATAGAAGCTACGACAATATTCCTCTGGAGAGCGAGCAGTATGGTACCATCATGGAGAGGCTGAACAGCGGTGAATTCTCGAAAACATATGATGTGATCTACAATATAGAGGATGCGGACCAAATCAGCAGCCTCGAACTATATGGTACTGAAGGTAACACGACTATTGAGAATCGTGACGACATTGCTGAATTCATAAATGATTATCAGCAAGCAGCACATCAGATTGATGCGCAGGTGCCGGTACTGGTTAATAGCTGGAACAACTCAGTTATCAGTGCATCAATAAACTCGGACAACTCCTACCACAATGGGATTGTTTCCATATACAATTCTGCTCTGATCGACAAGGTGATGGAAGACCAGGAGCTGGCGGACTTCCTTGGCATGGAAAGCAGCCAGAAGATGTATACTATATCGCTGTCTGGAGATCAGAAGGAAGAATTCTTCAGAGATTACGAAACAACTCCTTTTGATGCGCTTGCCGACATGTATGATCTACAGCCATTGGATGAAGAAAAAGATGAAGTGATGGCGAGCATAGACGATGGTGAACTGGATCCGGACGGTGATAGAATCCTTCTGTATTCCCCTGAATATATGCAGGCGCAGGATATGGGTACGGCAGGGGAGCAGGCAACAGCTGCAGATGAGTATTTTATACTTGGTATCGAGTAGGATGGCAGAAGGATAGTTTCAATTTCTTCACATTCTTTCCCCTAATTTTGTATAATTGGGGGAAGGAGATGAACGTTATGAAAACCAAATATCTCGATAAACGAGGGTGGAGACGTCTCCTCCAATCGGACTACAAAGAGAAGATCATAGATTACAATGGCGAAAGAATACTGGTGGGACTGATAGATATTCATAAAGTGCGCTCCCCGCTGACAGTGCCGATACTCGGTGAGAGGGTGCGGGTGTGCGATAACCACTATAAATGGCTGCAGGTGATGCCTGAAGAAAGAAACTACAGCATCACCGTAATGTATGATGACAAAGGTGAAGTGCTGCAGTACTACTTCGATATCAATGTCGAGCATACCCTTGAGCTCGGGAACGCCCGCCGCAAGGATATCTACCTGGATGTACTGGTCCTCCCGGATGGACGGTATGAGCTGGTGGATGAGAGGGACCTGAAGCGGGCAATCAAGAGAGGGCATATCACGAAAGAGCAGTACGACTATGCCTATTCTGTGGCAGCTGAAGTGATCGAGGAGATCGACATGGATTTCGGCCGTTTTGAAGCGCTTGTCCAATACTGCAGAAAATCACTTGCATAATAGAAAATACGAACGACCAGATGATGGTCGTTCGTATTTTTGGTTTCTGCAAATTCTAGGTTGTGATGAAGTCTCCGCCATTGACATGGATGACCTGGCCGGTCATATAGCTTGAGTCATTACTTGCCAGCATGACGTAGCTTGGCGCAAGTTCACTCGGCTGTCCGCGACGACCCATCGGTGTGCTGCCACCGTGCTTTTCCACTTTCTCAGCGCTGAATGTTGCCGGAATGAGCGGTGTGTAGATTGGACCCGGAGCGACGCCATTGACCCGGATGCCTTTTTCCGCCAAGTTGCCTGAAAGGGAGCGGGTGAATGATGTGATGGCACCGTTTGTCGCTGAATACTCGATAAGTTCCGGTGAACCTCTGTATGCAGTGACGCTTGTCGTATTGATGATGGCATCCCCCTTATTCAGATGCGGTACTGCCGCCTGTGCCATGAAGATGAAGCCATAGATGTTCGTTTCGAATGTTTCCCGGATCTGCGCTTCCGTAATATCAAGGAAATCATCCGTCGGATACTGGACACCGGCGTGATTGACGAGTACATTCAATTTGCCGAAGTTATCGATGGTGAACTTGACGAGCTTCTCACATTCTTCCTTCTTCTTCACATCGAATGCATATGTTTCACAATGCACACCGTATGACTCCGCAATCTCTTTCGTTTTTTCAGCATCATCGTGTTCATCGAGATAGCCGATGACAATATTGGCGCCTTCCTTTGCGTAGGCGATCGCAACGGCACGCCCGATTCCGGAATCGCCGCCTGTAATGATGGCTACCTTATCTTTTAATTTTTCGCTGCCTTTGTAGTTTTCATCTTCAAATACCGGTTTTGGGTCCATATCTTTTTCTATGCCTGGCTGGCGATCTTGTGTATATCCTTCAACTGCTTCATCTACACGTTCGTATTTGTTCTTTTCGGTCATGATCATCGTGCCTCCTATTGGAAAGATGTAATAGCCATATACCCAACCCTGCAATTATTTACACTTATTTGTATTCATCCATCGTATGGCCTCTTATTTATGATAGTATTTTCTTATTGATGAAAGGATGTTGCATAATGAAAGTCGATGATTATAAACTTCTTGTCACTCTGGATGAAACACGGACACTAAGGCGGGCGGCTGAAAAACTCTTCATCTCGCAGCCTGCTGTCAGCCAGCGTCTCAAGTCCATTGAAGATGAGTGGGGGGTAAAAATATTCATCCGAACAAAAAAAGAACTGTATGTAACCGGTGAAGGGGAAAAAATTATCGAGCATGCCAGGAGTGTGGTGGAACGCGAGACGCTGGTCAAGGAGTATATCCGGATCAATCAGAATTCCATACAGGGAAATCTGTCAATCGGTGTATCTTCTCTGATCGGTCATACGATTCTTCCGGAAATACTGGCACAGTATCTGAAACTCTATCCAAATGTAAATATCAAGATCAAAGTTGGATCTTCCCAGCAGATCATCGGGGAACAGAACGACTTTCATATATCGATTGTGCGTGGGAACCAGATGCTGAACAAGCAGAATGAACTTTTGTTTGTAGACCGGCACTACCTCGTGGCGCCAAAAGAGAATGATGATAGATCCAGACTGCCGATCATAGAGTTCCAGGCGGATCCCATGTACATCAGTGAAATCGAGCAGTTCTTCGAACACCGCTTCAGCCGCAAGTATGACGCGCAGATAAAAGTCGATCAGATCGCCACCTGCCGGGCACTGCTGCTCGAGGGCATCGGAATGACGGTGCTGCCTGAAATAGTCGTGGAAGGCTTTGACGAGGACCGGTTCAATATTGACGAAGTGATGGTGGCTGGGCGTCCGATTACAAGGGATACGTATATCGCATTCGATAGAAGTGTACTTGAACTGCCACAGGTGGAGGCGTTCCTGACTCTTGTCAGAACATTCGTCAATGCAAACTGAACATAACAACACTACATACAGAAAGAATGATTAACATGATGCGCGAACTTTTCAAGATACAGAACTACCGGCTATTTCTGATCAATATGGCACTGCTTGGAATGGCCGTCTCCCTGACGGCCCCTTTTCTGGTCATTTTCATGACGGAGACGCACGGCATGTCGACTTCGGCCTACGGCGTATTCATGGCCACAGCAGCAGTGGGCAGCTTCCTGATGAATACGGTGATCGGCAGGAAGAGCGATAGCCTGGCCTTTGACCGCAAGTACCTGATCATCGGTGCGTTGGTAATGATGATCATTGCTTTTGGCAGCTATCTTATCATCGGCAATGTATGGCTTTTGGCACTATCCTATATCGTCTTTGCAGCACTCGGTGCACCAGCGATGCCGCAACTCTACGCTTCAGCCAGGGAATCGATCAATGCCTATAGGTCCAATATGGCAGTAATGGCGAACACAGTGCTCAGATCCATGTTCTCTTTCGGTTTTCTTTTCGGTCCGCTGATCGGTTCCGTGCTGATTGGGATCTATGGCTTCAACGGGCTTTTCACCGGGACGGTCATAATGTTCATGCTTGTTCTGGGACTGTCGATTCTGATAAAGCCCGCTCGGCGGGTTGCTCCACAGAGTGCTGCCAACATAAGGTCCTATGAAGAAAAGAAGGCTCCCAATATTCTTAAGACACCGGCACTGCTGTTGCCATTTATGGCATTTACCATGCTGCATGTGGGACAATGGATGTATCTTCTGAATATGCCTCTGTATGTGACGAATTTTCTGGGAGAGCAGGAGCGGGGTGTTGGTATACTATCAAGCCTCTGTGCAGGGCTTGAAGTCCCTTTCATGATTTTCATGGGCTATATCGCAGGCAAGGTCAGTTCGAAGTCTCTGCTGATCATCGGTGCGTTTCTTGGCAGCCTGTTCTTCCTTTCAATCGGCATATTCAATGACTTTACAGCGATGGTTATCGGCCAGTTGCCTCTGGCCATTTTCCTGGCAGTACTGCTCGGTCTTGGCATCAGCTACTTTCAGGACCTGCTTCCCGATTTTCCGGGATATGCTTCGACACTATTCGCCAATGCCATGATCATCGGGCAGCTGCTGGGCAACCTGCTTGGTGGAATCGCCAGTGATGTTGTAGGCTTGGAGTATTCATTCTTCATCGCAGGTGCATTCGTGTTTACAGCGTTCATCTTATTTTTCTTCACTCAGAGTGAAATCAGGAAAGGAGAAGTCTAATGGAAATCATCTGGTGGCTCATTGTCATCGCTTCATTCATCATCGGATTTGCAGGTCTGTTTTTCCCGGTCGTGCCTTCGGTACTGATGTTCTGGATCGGCTTTCTTGTTTATCAGTTCTTGATCAATGGCGAAACCCTGTCTTGGATGTTCTGGATTATCGTATTCGTTCTGACAGTGCTGGTCCTCTTCAGCGACTTCATCGCAAACAGCTACTTTGTCAAAAGGTATGGAGGATCGAAGCGGGGTGAATACGCCGCAATCATCGGTGTGCTCATCGGCATGTTCATCTATCCGCCAATAGGAATCATCGTTGTTCCCTTTGTACTTGTTCTGATTGTCGAGCTTCTTAATTCAAAGGACGTCAATCAGGCACTGAGAGCATCTGTCGGATCACTTCTTGCATTCCTTTCGAGTGCAGTATTCGACGCAGTCGTCTTTACGGTAATGGTAGTATGGTTCCTGCTCGATGCACTTGTCTTCTAGCATTAAAAATGCCCCTCATCGAGGGGCATTTTTTCGTTCTATGCGTTTTCCAGCTGTTTTTCCTGGCTTTTATTATCGGTACCCTCGTCATCAAGGTTCCTACGTACGTCTGTCATATTGTACTTCGGCTTGTGCTTGCCCTGCTGTATATCAAGCGCATAGTGGCAGGCGACACTATGCTTATCCTTGTATATTTCATCCTTTTCTTCCAGTACAGGTACTTCGTCCCGGCATTTATCCGTCGCAAATGGACATCTTGTATGGAAACGGCAGCCCGTCGGCGGATCGATCGGGGAGGGGACGTCCCCGCGCAAGAAGATCCTCTCGGATTTCTTTTTCGGGTTGGGTACTGGGATTGCGGACAGCAGCGCTTTCGTATAAGGGTGCTGAGGATTTTCGAATATGCTTTTCGTTTCTCCCATTTCTACAATCTTCCCCAGGTACATGACAATGATCCGGTCCGATATGTGACGGACGACACCAAGGTCGTGCGCGATGAAGAGATAGGTAAGTCCCATTTCGCGCTGCAGACGTTTCAGCAGGTTCAGAACCTGTGCCTGGATGGAGACGTCGAGTGCACTGACTGCTTCATCACAGATGATGAGCTTCGGATTGACCGAGAGGGCACGTGCAATACCGACACGCTGTCTCTGGCCACCAGAGAACTCATGAGGAAAGCGATCGATCTGGTGCTTCTGCAGACCGACTGTTTCCATCAGTTCGATAATGCGTGCATTGCGTTCCTTTTTAGGGACGACATTCTGGATCTCCATTGCTTCGTTCAGCGTCTGGCGTACGGTTTTGCGTGGATTGAGAGAGGCGTAGGGGTCCTGGAATATGATCTGCATCTCGCTTCTCATCTTCCGCATCTCCCTGGCGTTCATGCCGAGGACATCCCTGCCTTCAAATTCGACTTTACCTTCTGTCGGTTCATCAAGGCGCAGTATCGCGCGTCCGGTAGTGGACTTTCCGCAGCCGGACTCACCGACGACAGATACAGTCTCTCCCTTGCCGATGGTGAAAGAGATATCATCAACGGCTTTGACGTGGTTGACGGTACGTCCAAGAAACCCACCCTTTATCGGGAAATACTGCTTCAGGTTTTCAATTTTAAGTAGTGTGTTCTCTGTCATAGACTGCTACTCCCTTCTCGCCATCCCATTCTTCGGTATAGATCCAGCATCTGACATCATTTCCGTCTTCCTGGGTTTCAAGTTCAGGAAGCTTGCTGCATATATCCGATGCATGCGGACATCTTGGTGCAAAACGGCAACCTGTCGGCATTTCATCCGGAGCAGGGACACTGCCTTTAATCGGTATCAGCTCATCCTGGTCGACATCATGGCGCGGAAGCGAGTTCAGCAGACCGACCGTGTAGGGATGTCTGGGATTTTCAAATAAAGTTTCAACATCCGCGTACTCGACCACTTTTCCGCAGTACATGACAGCGACGTAGTCGCAAGTTTCCGCTACAACCCCGAGATCATGCGTAATCATGATGACACTCATGCCGATATCATTCTGAAGTTCCTTGATGAGTTCCAGAATCTGCGCCTGGATGGTGACATCAAGAGCGGTCGTCGGTTCATCGGCAATCAGAAGTTCCGGTCTGCACGCGAGAGCCATGGCAATCATGACACGCTGGCGCATGCCGCCCGAGAGCTCGTATGGATACTGGTCGACACGCTTGGCAGGAGACGGGATGCCGACAAGCTCAAGCATCTCGATTGCCCGCTTCGTCCCTTCCTTTTTACCGAGCCCCTGGTGGATCTTATACGACTCCCTCAGCTGCTGTCCGATGGTGTAGACCGGATTCAGGGAGGTCATCGGTTCCTGGAAGATCATGGAGATTTCATTTCCCCGAATATCCCGCATACGGGCATTCTTTGCTTCTGTAAGTTCTTCCCCTTTGAAATTGATGCTGCCTCCGACAATCTCACCAGGTCTTTCTATAAGCTGCAGGATGGATAGGGCGGTGATGCTCTTGCCGGATCCGGATTCTCCGACAATGCCGAGAGTTTTTCCTTCCGGTACCTGGAAAGTTACGCCATCGACTGCTCTCACTTCACTTCCTTCCACAAAGAAGGAAGTTCTCAAATCTTTTATATCAAGAATATTTTCTGACACATGTGTCACTCCCAACTTAGTTCAGGTCCACGCGTTTGTTGAGGAACCTGTAGGATATATCAACAATGAGATTCACTATGACGAAGGATACCGAGACGACAAGTACGGCACCCTGTACGATAGGGAAATCCCTCTGCAGGATGGCGTCGATGATGAGCCGTCCGAGTCCATTGATTGCGAAAACACTTTCGGTAAGGACCGAGCCGGCCAGGAAGTAGCCGAACTGCAATCCTATGACGGTCACTACAGGAATCATGGCATTCTTCAGCGCATGTCTGAAGATGACCACGCGTTCTTTTACTCCTTTTGCCCTGGCCGTTCTGATGTAGTCCTGTGATATGACATCAAGCATGCTGCTTCTCGACATACGTGCGATGATCGCCGCCCCGGCTGTTCCAAGTGCGATGACGGGCAGGACAAGCTGGTCAGGGTCTCCCCATCCGGTCGGTGACAGCCACCCAAGATTGATTGAAAACCACTGGATGAGCATGAGTCCGAGCCAGAAGTTCGGCATGGACAGACCGAACAGCGCCACGACCATGATTGCAACATCAGAAAAAGTATACTGGCGGACAGCTGAAACGATACCAGCCAGCAGGCCGAGCACAATGGCAAAGATCATGGAGTATATTGTCAGTTCCAAGGTGATCAGAAACCTTGGCTGTATGTGTTCAAATACAGGGATATTATCTCTTATGGATGTACCGAAGTCCAACTGCAGCGCGTTGCCCAGAAAATTGAAGTACTGGACGTGGAGCGGATCATTGAGCCCGAGACGCTGTTCGATCGCCTCGACAGTGGCCTGTGGTGCACTTTCTCCGGCCATGATCACTGCCGGATTACCCGGAGTCAGATGCATCAGACTGAATACGAGTATGGTCACCCCAAGCAGTACAGGGATCAGCTGCAGTAGTCTGCGAATGATAAATGTAGTCATGTGATGCCTCCTATTTTCTCATTTTCGGATCAAGTGCATCTCTCAATCCGTCTCCGAATAGATTGAATGCAAGCACGACGATGACGATCATCATGCCAGGGAACAGTGTAATATGTCCTGCCTGGTACATATAGTTCCTGCCATCATTGAGCATGGCACCCCATTCAGGCGTCGGCGGCTGTACACCGAGACCAAGGAATGAAAGACCAGCTGCAGTCAGAATCGCCGTTGCGATGAAAAGCGTCGTATTGACGATGATCGGTGACATGATATTCGGCAGTATATGCTGGAATATGATTTTTCCGTCACGCGCTCCGAGTGCCCGGATGGCATCGACATATTCCAGTTTCTTTGTCGTCAGAGTGGAGCCCCTGACGATGCGTGCGAACTGGGGAATGGCTCCGATTGCGATGGCAATCGTCACGTTGATCGTACTGCCGCCAAGAACACTGACGATGGCCAGCGCCAGCAGGATGCCAGGGAACGCCAGCAGGATGTCCATGAGTCTCATGACGACGGTATCAAACCATCCACCGTAGTATCCCGCAAGAATACCGAGTGGCACACCGACAAGTCCTGCCAGAAATGTTGCTGCAAATCCTACCCCTAATGTTATGTACATGCCATGCAGTATTCTTATGAAGATATCCCGACCCAGATGATCTGTTCCGAACCAGTGGGCACCGGATGGGCCTTCCAGCTTGGAAGTAAGATTTGTGGCATTCGAACTGATGCCTGTCAGTCCGTAGTTGGCATCGATTGCACCAAATATCGATACCACGAAAAAGAATGCGAGGACATAGAAGCCGACAAGGGCGGATTTATTCTTTTTGAGACGCCTGAATGTATCTTTAAGACTTTTTACCCGCGGATTAACCGGCCTGGTATCACGAATTCTTTCTTTGGATGCAACTACCATGGTTTGACCTCCTAAAAATCATGATTGAATTTTATGAAAATTCATGAATTGCTAATCATTATGATACATTCCTATCGACAATATATCAATATTTATAAAAGAAACCGGGACCCTTCCTTTCGCTTGTTGGAGAAATACCTTTATAAAAGTGTAATAAGAGCATTGCGGCGTGCTTCTCATATCCATATATGTATAAGAATAAATTTCACAAGGAGTTGAACAATTCGAAATAATACTATAACATGAAAATATACTTAATGCATACTTATTTGGTAGGAAAATGATATGAAGGAGTGTATGGATGAAGAAAACAGCAGTGACGATCATGATGCTTTGTATTCTGATACTCGCAGGATGTACCGATGATAGCAATGTTGAGCCCGATGCCGGAAACGAAAGCCAGAGTGGAGGGGACTTCATACTTTCCACAAGCAGTGATCTTGTATCGCTCGACCCCCATGGCAGCAATGATCTCCCTTCGGATAAAGTACGGAACACAATCTATGAAGGTCTGGTTACACAGAATGAAGACTTGGAGATTGAACCGCTACTGGCTACGGAATGGCAACAGGAAGACGACGTGACATGGACATTTACACTGCGTGAAGACGTGACATTCCATGACGGCAGCCCTTTCAACGCGGAAGTGGTCAAAGCCAACCTGGATAGGGTGCTGGATCCGGGAGTCGCTTCACCCAGAATGAATCTTTTTGAAATGATAGAATCGGTCGAAGTGGTGGATGAATATGAAGTTGAAATTGTCACATCCTATCCATTTGCGCCGCTACTCCATCATTTGACACATGATGGAGGCGGTATGATAAGCAAGGAAGTCATCGATGAGGACTACAGTAATGCCCTGGAGGAAGCCGGGGTGGATATGACAGTTTCGGAACTCTACAGTCTAAGGCAATCCGATGCAGAAGGATATGAGGAAGTCAGCAGTGATATTTCCGAATATCTCCATTCGGTAGTGGAGCAGAATCCTGCCGGTACAGGCTACCTGCAGCTTGAGGAGCGGAATCCGGGCGAATCGACAGTCCTGTCCAGGTTTGATGACTACTGGGGCACGCCGGCAAACCTTGACACTGTCACCTTCAAAGTTGTGACGGAGACAAGCTCACAGGTCGCAGAACTGGAAACAGGTGCCTCGCATATGATCAGTGGATTTGACGCAAGCAATATCGAAAGAATCGAAAACAACCCGGAAACCCATATGTATACGTTCCATTCGATCTCGATGGAATACGTGGGCTTCAATACCAGCAAGGCGCCTCTCGACGATAGGAGGGTCCGTCAGGCCATCACCCATGTGTTCGACAAGGAAGAAGTGCTTGAAGGAATATACAATGGTACAGGCAGAGCACTGGATGGACCATTGCAGCCTGAAGTGCTGGGCTATGATGAGAGTATTGAAGGGCTGGAATATGATGTGGACCGTGCCAAAGCCCTTATGGCGGAGGCAGGGTATGAAGATGGATTTGAAATATCCATCATTACAAATGATACGCCTGAAAGAGTCGATGTCGCTGTCTACCTTCAGGAGGCGCTGCAGCAGCTCAACATTGAAGCCTCGGTGGAACAGATCGAATGGGGCGCGTATCTTGAAAGAGCCAGTACAGGCGAGCATGATATTTTCATACTGGGCTGGCCGAATACAACAGGAGACCCGGACCAGGGGCTGTGGCCGCTGTACCATTCTTCCATGATCGGTAGCCAGGGGAACCGTTTCTTCTTTGAGAATGATGAACTGGATGCTCTTCTTGAAGCAGGCAGGCAGGAAACCGATACAGAAGAACGGAGGAGAATCTATCAGGAAGCGCAGCAGCTGCTGATAGAAGAAGCACCTTCGATATTCATGCGGCAGGCGGAAAGTACAAATGCTTACAGGGATGAAGTCGAAGGCCTTTCCATAGACCGCTATAACAAGCCGGACTTCAGGAATGTCACTCTGGAAAATTGATGGGCACAAAGTCATATGGATATGCAGATTCGGCATATCCATATGTTTTTTACCAAAACATTTCTGAATATTCCTTATTGAAAGAAAAGTCTTACTGTTATAAGATATATTTATCCCAAATATACATATAAACTGGATGATGGGAGAAGATGACTACAGGGGGAATAATGAATGAAGAATTACTTGAAGTTGCTGCTGCTCAGCATTATTGTGCTTGTGCTTGCGGCCTGTACCGATGATAGCAATGTTGAACCTGGTGGAGACACTGGTGGTGAGGAAGCATCCAGTGGAGGCGGGGATATGGTCCTGTCCTTCCCGAGTGATGCCGTGTCCATGGACCCGCATGGCAGTAATGACGTGCCATCCGAACAGGTGAGGGATACGATGTATGAAGGGCTTGTAACCCAGGATGAGAATCTTGAAGTCGTTCCATTGCTTGCAACTGAGTGGGAACAGACTGATGATACGACATGGCTGTTCACTCTGAGGGAGGATGTCACTTTCCATGATGGCAGTGAGTTCAATGCAGATGTCGTCAAGAAGAACCTTGATCGTCTGCTTGATACTGCTGCAGCTTCTGAACGTGCATTTGTTCTGGAAATGATTGAAGAAGTGAATGTTGTGGACGACTATCAGGTGGAAATCGTCACCGAGTTTCCATTTGCACCCATCATCAACCACCTGACACATGGTGCTGGCAAGATGATGAGTGGCGATCTGATCGATGAAGATTATCAGAATGCGATCGATGAAGCAGGACTTGATATGACTGCCGAAGAATACTACGAACTGCGCGCAGAAGGTGGCGCAGAATATGAGGAAGTGTCCGGATCGATCAGTGAATTTATCGGTACTGTCGTAGAGCAGAACCCGATTGGTTCAAACTACATGCAGTTCGAAAACAGAAATCCTGGAGAGAGCACTGAACTTGTAGCTTATGAAGACTACTGGGATGGTGCACCGACAATCGATTCTGCAACATTCAAAGTAGTTTCCGAAACAGGCTCCAGAATTGCAGAGCTTGAAACGGGCTCTTCCGACTTCATTGCACAAGTCGAGTCCAGCAATATCGAACGTATGGAAAACAATGAGGATGTAACTCTGGAGCGTACGGATTCCGTATCCATCGACTATATCGGCTTCAATACGGAAAAAGAGCCGCTGAACGACCCGCAGGTCCGTCTTGCAATCACTCATGCATTCGACAAGAATGCTGTACTGGCGGGTGTGTATAATGATTCCGGTACACCTGCAGTCGGTCCGCTTGCGCCAGGCATACTTGGACACAGTGATGATCTGCAAGGTCCCGAGTACAACATGGACAGGGCACGTGAACTGCTTGCCGAAGCAGGATATGAGGATGGATTTGATGTCAACCTGATGGTCAATGACGATAACCCGGAACGTGTGGATATGGCTGTATGGCTCCAGGAATCTTTGGCTGAACTTAACATCAACGTCAACATCGAACAGGTGGAGTGGGGTGCATACCTCGAAATGACCGGAAATGGAGAGCACGATATGTTCATTCTCGGCTGGTCCAACTCTACTGGTGACCCTGACAATGGTATTTCACCATTGTTCCATTCATCCATGGTCGGTGCAGAGGGTAACCGCTCATTCTATCAGAATGAAGAGCTCGATGCATTGCTGGATGAAGGGAAACGGGAATCCGATCCTGAAGCAAGAGAGGAAATCTATCAGCAGGCCCAGCAGATTCTTGTAGACGATGCACCTGCCATCTTCGTCAGACACTCGGAGAATCTCAATGCCTACAGTAATAACGTGGAAAACATCGGCATCAACCGCTACAATATTTATGACCTCAGAGACGTGACAATCAGTGAATAGCCACCTCTGAAAAAATGATATTCATGAACCGGGAAACATTTCAAATGTTTCCCGGTTCTTTATTCTTCCTGGGAACGGTATTGAATCCGCGTTCCTATCACGCTATTTGAATTCTCATGATCAGTTTAAAATGATATAATCGACAACAGAATGAAAAAAGGGTGATCGAATGAAACGTCTAACTGCCATCGCACTAGTAGTGCTTCTCGCAGGATGCGGAGAGGATGAAAGCCAGGCGGCGAAAGATCTTGAAACAGTCAATCAGGAGAATAAGTCTCTGGAGAATAGAATTCAGAATATCAAAGAGGAAAATAGCCAGCTCGAAGAGAATATCAGCGCCAAAGAGGCGGAACTTGAATCGCTGAGAGAAGAAGAGTCCGGTGCATCGGAGCAGGACGATGAGGAAGAAGCTGAAAATCAACAAGAGTAGTCTGGTAGGATTAAATGCTTTTCAAAAGGGAATACATGAAGTAAACATTTTGAGAGCGAGGAGATTTTCATGCATGAGGATAAGTTCAACATCATTGAAGGCAGGGAAATGACACTTGAATCACTGGGTTATGAAATAGAAGAAATCACCGGGATGGCAGTACAGGACTTTGAAGGCGATACTTCCCGCTTCGTAGCCAAAAAGCCGAACCTTGACCAGGAGTTTGAAACGTTCAATGTGAGATATGATTTCAAGGAATCCCATGATTTTGTGGATGTAGTGTTCACTACCGAAAAGAAAGATCATCTCGAAGACTATGATTTCGATGATAAAGAAGTGAAAGTGCAGCTCATTACCTATAAGAGAATGGATGCACCGATGGATAATGAAAGTGATAAAGTGGAAGAACAGTAGAATGTCTGCACTTCTATCTCTTTCAATTCTTTTTAGGCAAAGAGCATCAATAATTGAAAGAGTGGTTGGAAATGAGCATGAAATACATCAAAACCAAGCGTTTAATTTTGCGTGATTGGCAACAGAGCGACATCACTCATTTTATCAGAATGAACCAGGATCCTGACGTACGGCGCTACTTTCCGGATCTTCTGTCGGCAGAAGCATCCAGGCAATATGTCATCGATGCCCAAAAGGATATTGAGGACAGAGGGTTTGGACTGTTTGCTGTAGAGAGAAGAGATACAGGTGAGTTCATCGGTTTCACAGGCATACAAGTACTGGAGGAGGATGGTCCCTTCAGATTGGACTTCCTGCCCTGCATCGAAATCGGCTGGCGACTGATGAAGAAGCATTGGAACCAGGGATTTGCCACAGAGGCGGCGATAGGTGTACTCAAGTTCGCAGAACGCCATACGGATATTAAAGAAATATATGGCCTCGCGGCCGAAAAGAACTTTCCCTCCATCCATGTGATGGAGAAAATAGGCATGTCCCGGGTGGAAGCATTTGATCATCCTCGCATCATAGATGGTCACTCACTGAAGAAACATGTCGTATATAAGCTTGAAATATCAAAACGGCGTCCCTAGGGGCGCCGTTTTGATTTATCATATGTCCTTGCTTCAACAGGTTCGAATGTCTCGAAACTTTTAAGGATTTCAGTAGCATCGTCACTGATGAAAAGCAGACCCATATATTTTTCTTCGAGGAAGCCTTCAGCAATCAGCTTCTCGAAAAGGTGGGTCAGCGTATCGAAGAAATGATTGACGTCAAGCAGTCCAATCGGTTTCTTCTGCAGTCCAATCTGTCCTCAAGTAAAGATTTCAAAGAATTCCTCCAAGGTGCCGGCACCCCCGGGCAGCGTAAGGATGGCATCACCGAGTTCTTCCATCTTCGCTTTTCTTTCGTGCATGGTTTCGACGATTTCCATGTGCTGAACATCCGGATGTGCCATTTCCCGTTCAACCAGGAACTTCGGGATGACGCCGGTTACAGTGCCTCCTTTTGAAAGTGCACCATCAGCCACAGCGCCCATCAGTCCGATGGCACCACCACCAAATACAACACCGATGCCCTTTTCTGCCAGCATTGCACCAAGTGCATAGGCTTGTTCTTCATAGATGGGGTCATCTCCCGTCCGAGCACCACAGAAGATGGTAATGTTTCTGATCTTCATTATCATGACACCTCTCTTTGTTAAAGATGGGTATGATCCACTTATCAGTTATACTGCTTCTTTTTATGCTTTTCGATTTTCTTCTCCAGCTTCTTCTGTCTTCTGGACTTCGTCACTGCGCCGGGTTCTCCTGTCTTGCGTCCTCTGGCAGACACTCTCGTCTCCTGTAGGCCCCGATGCCTGTTGAAAAGCGAATCCTCCTGAGCTGTTTCCTTCTTTACAGATACTGCGTGCTTCGGATCGAGCTTGTTCTTATGCTTCGTGAACAGATCTCCATTTTCATATCCGTCCGATTCGTGACCTTTTACTTTCTTGTCAATCCAGTAGTTGATGTTCTGATCCATGTGGTCAAATCTCTCCTGTTCGTTATTGTCTTCGGTACCATCCGTCATTTCGGCATCGATATCGAGTCTTTTTTCGTCGTCATCCGTCAGGCTTGAACGGTTGTTTTCCTGATCCTCACTGTATTCGGTGGCAATACCATAGTTGTCGGGATTGGTTTTCATTTCGGCCTTTGTCTCCGGTGTTTCGTTCTCAGGCCCCCTGTATGCATCATCGATGGTCATGGCTTTCGACTTGTCGTCATTATCATCCATCTGATCGGATTCCGCCTGCAGAATTTTAGGTACCGGAATTGAAGATTGTTCTTTAAGGCGCTCTTTTCTATGCTTTTCCTTTTCCTTTTCAAACTTTTTGAGCAGGGCTTCTTCCTGCTGAAGGTTTTTCTGGTACTGCTTCTGTTCCTTCTTGTAAGTATGGTGGACACGTCTGTCGGCGACAGCATCACCGACTTTCGTAATTGCCGTCCTTCCTGTCCTATATGTGGTCGTACTTGCACTTTTGACCGACTGGGCGGCGCTCACGCTCTTGTCTTTGGCAGAATGGTATATAGTGCTCGATGTCGCACTGACCTTCTGTACGTCAGGATGCTTCTTGATGCGGTTTCTTTCGTTAAAAAGGGGAACGAGTACTACAGGCAGCAGCGTTACGGCCTTTTTCACTTTATCATTCATTACTTAACCTCCAGCGTGTTCGTATAGGATGATTATAATATACCCTCGCCGCTGTTTCATTAAACTGTAAACAAAATCGTTTAGAAACCCAGTGATAAAGGTATGATTGAAGTAATAATGAGGAGGAATGCAGGGTGAAAACAATTACTGGACAGATGACGCTTGGTAATATCGTAACAGAAATTCCGAAATCAGGGGATATTTTCAGGAAACAGAGGGTTGATTTTGCCAACGATGGAAATAGGACACTGGATGAAGTCGCTGAAAATCATCATCTGCCACTGGAGAATCTGCTGTATGAAATCAACAGGTTGGGCACTGAAAACCAGGACGGCATCGATATCAAATATATGGATGAACAAAGCATAATCAGCTATATCCAGAGAAAATACCACGAAGACCTGAAGGATGAACTGCCGATTCTGGAGTCCTACGCAGAGAAGATGGTCAAAGAGAACGGTGATCTCGAAGTAATTGAGGATGTATTCCTCAACCTGAAGACTGCGTTGCTCGATCATACCCGTGATGAAGACGAAAATGTATTCCCGATGCTGTCTTCATTCCTCGAAGACCCTTCCGAAAATAAAAAAGAGGCGCTCAAACCGCATGTGACCGAACTTGAAGACGAGCACCGCAATGCAGCAGAGACTTTCTGGCGTCTCCGTGACTTCACAAATGACTATACGCCGTCAGAAGAGGATTCCGGTACGATCCGTCTCGTCTATCGAAGACTTGAAAAGCTCGAGAAGGATACTTTGGATCATGTCCATCTTGAAAACAATATACTGTTCAAAAGAATGAGGGAAAAGCACTACGATTGATCCGATCAGCAGAACAGGCCTGCCTCCATGTGGAGGCAGGCCTGTTCTGCTTTATGAAATTGATGTGCAGTCTAGTCCACTTCCTGGTTTTTCGGAAGGATTACGGTAATTGTTGTCCCTTCGCCTTCACGGCTTTCTATTTCTATTTCCCCATGATGGGATTCTATCAGGTGCTTCACTATGGCCAGTCCAAGACCCGTCCCACCGGAATGGCGTGCACGTGCCTTGTCCACGCGGTAGAACCGTTCAAAAATTCTGGGCAGACTCTCTTCAGGGATGCCGATGCCGTTATCCTTGACGATGAGACGGACGGTATTGATATTCTCCTTCAGTGAAATATCGACTCTGCCCCCTTCGGCAGTATAGTTGATGGCATTGCCGACCAGGTTGAGGATGATCTGCCTGATACGGTCCTGATCCCCTTGAAGATATATCTCCTTTGACGCTTCAGGCAGGGTGAGCCGTGTCTTCCTCTTTTCGACGGAGTTGTGCAGTGTTTTGGCAACCTCATGGACAAGAGCGGTCATGTCCATGATTTCAAGGTCGAGCGGCATCTCCTGCTTTTCGATCTTGGAGAGGTGCAGCAGATCACTGATCAGCCTGTCGAGTCTTTGGCTTTCATCATATATGATCTGCAGGAACTGCCTTGTCGTCGCTTCGTCCGTCACTTCACCACTGAGCAGTGTTTCGGAGAATCCGCTGACGGAGGTGACAGGGGTCTTCAGTTCATGCGATACATTGGCCACGAAGTCGCTGCGCATCTTTTCAAGCCTTCTGATATTTGTAATATCATGCAGCACGACAATGGCACCTTTCTGCTGCCAACCCTGTCCGTAGTATGGTGCCAGATGGGCGTCCATGATGCGTTCCTGCGGGAAGTACGAATGAACTTCCTCGTGCACCTTCTGGCTGTTTTCCAGAACAGCCTGGATATGAGGCGTGAGAGCAAAGCGTTCTCCCACCTTTTCATAGGATTGTCCGATGATATTATCCTTATGCTGGGAAAGGAAGCGCTCCATCGCCGAATTCAGCAGGACGACCCTGCCTTCTTCGTTGACCAGCATGACACCACTGACCATGTTGGAGATGATGCTGGTCAGCTGGTGCTCATTCTCCTCGATCTCCTTCATCTGCTTCTGCAGACTTGCAGCCAGTGCATTGATGGACAGGGCAAGATCACCGAACTCCCCTTTGGCAGAGACGTTTACACGGCTGCTGTAGTCCTTCTCCCTCAAACGGTATGTGGTGTCCATGATATTGTCGATCGGACGCGTGATGCTCCTTGAAAGCATTGCACTTGCAATGCCGGACACGAGGAACATCAGACCGAGCAGGATGGATAGGCTGGCCCATAGTCTGGACAGGGCTTCATCCACGACCTGTAGAGAGAGTGATGTCCGGATGGCACCGACTGTTTCTCCCTGTTCAACAAGCGGCAGCGCTACATACATCATATTGAACTGCTGTGTTGTACTGAAACGTACGGACTCGCCCAATGCGGTACCGTTACGGATGACATCCTGGATTTCCGGCCTATTGATGTGATTGTTCATCGTTGCAGGATCATTTTCCGAATCGGCAAGGACCACACCTTCTTCATCCACGACGGTAAAGCGCATTTCAATCGGTTGGTTGAAATGCCGGATCATACCCTGCAGAGCTTCCGGGTCATTATGTGTGTCTGCAGTCTCAATCAGCTGTGAAACCATCTGGGCATTTTCCACCAGATGGTCTCGAGTCATATCTGTATAGGCATCTTTCATGATAGCGGTCAGGAAAAACCATAGGATGACGACAAGTATGAGGATCAGGATGAAGAAGGAGAGTGCAATCCTCGCCCATAGGCGTTTCATTCAGCAGGCACCTCGAGCTTGTAGCCGAATCCCCTTATGGTCCTGATATAGGTTGGCCGTTTCGTATCCGCTTCGATCTTCTCGCGAAGATGGCTGATATGTACATCGACAATCCGTGTATCTCCATCGTAATGGAAATCCCATACACCGTTCAGAAGCTGATCGCGGCTGAGTACTTTATTCTTGTGATTGGCCAGGTAGAGCAGCAGTTCATACTCCTTCGGCGTCAGCACAAGCTGCTTGCCACGGGCATAGACATCATACGTGTCTGTACGTATTTCAAGATCACCAAGACGCAGGATGGTGGAATCATCCGCCTCCTCATCCGGTTTCACCGTCTGTGTTCTTCTCAGTATCGCCTTGACGCGTGCAACGACTTCGCGTGGACTGAAAGGTTTTGTCATATAATCATCCGCGCCGAGTTCCAGGCCGAGAATCTTATCGAACTCTTCGTCTTTGGCCGTCAGCATCAGGATGGGTGTATCCATCTTCTCCTGTCTCAGCATTTTGCACACATCCATGCCGTCCATACCGGGCAGCATCAGATCCAGGACAATCAGGTCGGGCTTTTCGGTCAGGGCAAGATCCAGGCCCTGTCGTCCATCCTCCGCTGTCATCACTTCATAACCTGCACTTTCAAGGTTGAATTTCATAAGTGTAACAATAGATGGTTCATCATCAACAACGAGGATTTTATACAAAATAATAACTCCCTTTCATTTATCTTTCAGTCAATTATGTTTATGTCAGCCGTTACATTTTACCATACACACATGGAAAATTTAAAAACTTTACATACTTGTCACATTCTTTTCGAGCCATGTGAAAAAAAGTAGGAATTTCCCTAATATCTTTCCATCCCCTCCAGGCAGATAATGAAGATATCTTAAAGATACAGTAGTTATTCTGATGGGAGTGGCACAGATGGAGAGATTGTTCGGCCTGAAGTTTTTCAAACCGACGGAAAAGTTCAATGGCAACTGGTCAATAATGGAAGAGAAAAGCAGGGGATGGGAGAAGATGTACCGTCAGCGCTGGAGTCACGACAAGGTCGTCAGAACCACCCATGGTGTAAACTGCACCGGCTCATGCTCATGGAAGGTATTTGTCAAAAACGGCATCATCACATGGGAGAATCAGCAGACGGACTATCCGTCATGCGGTCCTGATATGCCTGAGTATGAACCGAGGGGATGTCCGCGCGGGGCTTCATTTTCATGGTATGAGTACAGTCCGATGCGCATCAAGTTTCCATATATGAGAGGAAAACTATGGCGCCTATGGCGGCAGGCACTGGAAGAGACAGGGGACCCGATCCAGGCATGGGCGAGCATCATTGAGGATGAAGAGAAGGCGAAAACATACAAGCAGGCCCGTGGCATGGGCGGCCATGTCCGTGTGACTTGGAAGGACGCCACCCAGCTGATTGCAGCCCAGCTCATCTATACAATTAAAAAATATGGTCCTGACCGCATCGCAGGGTTCACGCCGATTCCGGCGATGAGCATGATCAGCTATGCCGCCGGTTCGAGGTTCATCTCACTGCTTGGTGGCGAGATGCTCAGCTTCTACGACTGGTATGCCGATCTGCCGAATGCCTCCCCGCAGATCTGGGGCGAGCAGACGGATGTCCCGGAATCGGCGGACTGGTACAACTCGAACTATCTGATGATGTGGGGTTCCAATGTTCCATTGACCCGGACACCTGATGCCCACTTCATGACGGAAGTGAGGTACAAGGGGACGAAGATCGTCTCCGTCGCACCGGACTATGCAGAAAACGTCAAGTTTGCGGACAACTGGCTGGCACCGAATCCAGGTACGGATGCCGCACTGGCACAGGGCATGACCCACGTCATCCTGGATGAATTCTATCATCAGAGGCAGGAACCGATGTTCATCGACTACGCAAAACGTTTCACAGACATGCCTTTCCTCATCATGCTGGATACATTCGAGGATACTTTGAAAGCCGGCAGGTTCTTGAGGGAAAGCGACCTTGGGGTGGCATCGGAGCATGCCGAATGGAAGCCGGTCATCCTGGATGCGAATACGGATGAGATGCTGGCACCGAACGGCACCATGGGCCAGCGCTGGGAAGAAGGCAAGAAGTGGAACTTGAAGCTTGAACGCGAGGATGGTGCCGCGATCGATCCGGCTCTGACTATCGAGGACGGAAAATCCGAAGTTGTAGAGATTGCCTTCCCGTACTTCGACAATGCCGGCAACAGCGTGTTCAGACGTCCGATTGCTGCACGCAGAGTCACATTGGCTGACGGTACTGAAAGGTATGTCGCAACCATTCATGATCTCATGCTCAGCCAGTATGGCGTCAACCGCTTCGGTACTGAAAATGAAGCAAAAGGCTACGATGATGCTTCGTGCATCTACACACCTGCCTGGCAGGAGACGATTACAGGCGTCAAACAGTCGCTGGTCGTACAGATTGCACGGGAATTTGCACAGAATGCCGTCGAAACCGACGGACGGTCCATGATCATCATGGGTGCCGGCATCAACCACTGGTTCAACTCCGATACCATCTATCGTGCCATCCTCAACCTCGTCATGCTGTGCGGTTGCCAGGGCAAGAACGGTGGCGGCTGGGCGCACTATGTCGGTCAGGAGAAGGTCCGTCCATACGAAGGCTGGGGCCAGGTGGCATTTGCCAAGGACTGGCAGGCGCCCCCACGCCAGCAGAACGCAACGAGCTGGTTCTATTTTGCAACCGAGCAGTGGAAATATGAGGAATCGGGTGCAGATGCGCTGCAGTCGCCGACAGCTGAAAAAATCAATTATAAGCATCCGGCCGACTACAATGTGCTTGCCGCCCGCCTCGGATGGCTGCCGAGCTATCCGCAGTTCGATAAGAGCAGTCTCGACTTTGCCCGGGAAGCTGCAGAGAAGGGGGATGACTCCGATGAAGCGATCATCAATCTGGCAGTCGATCAGTTGAAAAATAAAGAAACGAAGTTTGCAATCGAAGATCCGGGTGCCAAGGAGAATCATCCGAAAACGCTGTTTATCTGGCGCTCCAATCTGATCTCCTCTTCCGCCAAAGGGCAGGAGTACTTCATGAAGCACCTGCTTGGCGCAAAAAACGGTCTTTTGGCAACGCCGAATGACGAATTTGTGCCCGAGGAGATTACATGGCGCGAGGATGTCGAAGGCAAGCTTGATCTGATGGTTGCACTCGATTTCAGGATGACGGCAACGCCGATCTACGCCGACATCATCCTACCGGCAGCGACATGGTACGAGAAGCATGATATTTCCAGTACCGATATGCACCCATTCATCCATCCGTTCAATCCGGCGGTCAACCCGCTCTGGGAATCGAAATCCGACTGGAACATATTCAAGGATCTGGCGAAGCGGTTCAGCGACATGGCGAAGACGCATCTGTCCGGCAAGCACAAGGACCTTGTGACGTCGCCCCTGGCGCATGATACAAAGCAGGAGATTTCACAGCCGCTCGGTCACGTGAAGGACTGGTCGAAAGGCGAGGTCGAGGCTGTTCCGGGACGTACGATGCCGGGAATGAAAGTGGTCGAACGGGACTATACGGAAGTCTATGACAAGTTCATCACTGCAGGTCCGCTGTTCAAAAATAATATCGGCGCCCACGGGGTTGCGTTCAATGTATCGAAGCAGTATGAGGAACTGAAATCGATGCTCGGTGTCTATACCGACGGCACGATAAAGGATGGCCTGCCGGTCATGGATACGGCGAGAAATGTGGCGGATGTAATTCTGCATGTCGCCTCATGTTCAAACGGTGAAGTATCGAGGAAATCCTACGAGAATCTGGAGAATCAGACGGGCATGCCGGTGCAGGACATCCCAGCAGATCGGGCGCACGAGAAGATCACATTCAAGAACATTACGGCACAGCCTCGGGAAGTGCTTCCGACTGCCGTGTTCCAGGGCTACAACAAGCCGGGTAAGAGATATAGTCCATTTACGATAAACATCGAGAAGCAGGTACCGTTCAGGACCATTACAGGCCGCCAGTCCTTCTATATCGATCACGACATGTTCCTGCAGTATGGCGAGGCACTGCCGGTGTACAAGCCGACGTTGCCGCCGATGGTGTTCGGTTCGCGGGACAGGCAGATAAAAGGTGGCGTGGACAGTCTGGTGCTGAGATATCTGACACCGCATGGCAAATGGAATATCCATTCCACATACCAGGATAATCTGCATATGCTGACGCTCTTCAGGGGCGGACCGACGGTATGGCTGTCGAAACTTGATGCAGAAGCACATGATATCAATGATAATGACTGGCTTGAAGTCTATAACCGCAACGGTGTCGTCAATGCACGGGCGGTCGTATCCCACAGGATGCCGAAAGGGACGATGTTCATGTATCACGCACAGGACAAGCACATCGAAATGCCGGGGTCGGAGATCACCGATACGCGCGGCGGCAGCCACAATGCACCGACAAGGATACATCTTAAACCGACACAGATGGTGGGCGGCTATGGACAGCTGAGCTATGGCTTCAACTACTATGGCCCGATCGGCAACCAGCGGGATGTATATGTTGCAGTAAGAAAAATGAAGGAGGTCGATTGGCTTGAAGATTAAAGCACAGATCGCAATGGTAATGAATCTCGACAAGTGCATCGGTTGCCATACATGCAGTGTGACATGCAAAAGTACATGGACGAACAGACCGGGTGCCGAGTATATGTGGTTCAACAATGTGGAGACGAAGCCGGGCATCGGGTATCCGAAAAGATGGGAAGACCAGGAGCACTACAAGGGTGGCTGGAAGCTTAAAAACGGTCGTCTGGAATTGAAGAGCGGTACGAAGCTTTCCAAGATTGCGCTCGGCAAGATCTTCTATAACCCGGATATGCCTGAAATGAAGGAATACTATGAACCATGGACATACAGCTATCATGATCTGATTACGAAACCGGAGAGTGAGCACAGTCCTGTGGCAAAGGCGCATTCCGTCGTCTCCGGTAAGAAGATGGACCTTGAATGGGGACCGAACTGGGAGGATGATCTTGCAGGCGGCCATATTACAGGACCGAAGGATCCGAATATCGAAAAGATCGAGGAAGAGATCAAATTCAACTTCGAGCAGACATTCATGATGTATCTGCCAAGACTATGTGAACACTGTCTGAATCCGAGCTGTGTCGCAAGCTGTCCATCAGGTGCGATGTACAAGCGCGACGAGGATGGCATCGTGCTGGTCGACCAGGAGGCGTGCCGCGGCTGGCGCTACTGCATGACCGGCTGTCCTTATAAGAAGGTGTACTTCAACTGGAAGACGAACAAGGCTGAAAAATGCACATTCTGCTTCCCGCGTGTGGAAGCGGGTCTGCCGACAGTATGCTCCGAAACCTGCACAGGCAGAATGCGCTACCTCGGTGTACTGCTCTATGACGCAGACCGCGTACTCGAAGCCGCTTCTACCGAAAATGAAAAGGATCTGTATGAAGCACAGCTTGATCTGTTCCTGGATCCAAGCGACCCGGAAGTAATCGAACAGGCGGAGCGCGACGGCATCTCAGCCGACTGGATCGAAGCGGCACAAAGTTCACCGGTATATGACCTTGCCGTGAAGTACAAGCTTGCCTTCCCGCTGCACCCGGAATATCGTACGATGCCGATGGTATGGTACTGCCCGCCACTCAGTCCGATCATGAACTACTTTGAAGGCCGTGATTCCATCAAGAATCCGGATGCCATCTTCCCGGCAATAGAGGAAATGCGCATCCCGCTTCAGTACCTTGCGAATATGCTGACTGCCGGGGACGTCACACCTGTCAAAGGGGCACTGCAGAAAATGGCGATGATGCGCCAATACATGCGTGCCATCTCAAGCGGCAAGGATTTCGATGAAACAAAGCTCGACCGCGTCGGCATGTCGGCCAATGAAACGAAAAGAATGTACCGCCTACTCGCGATTGCCAAGTATGAAGACCGCTTCGTCATTCCGACGTCCCACAGAGAGCAGTATACGGATCCATACCGGGCGCAGGGCAGCAGCGGTTTCGGCTTCGGTGGTTCCGACTGCGATGGATGTGGGCCGTCATTGTCACAGGCTTCAATGGCGAAGTCCGGCAAGGCGGTCTATGAAGAGAATTTCTATGGAGGAATCTGGCGTGATTAACCTTGATAAACTATACGACTACAAGCAGTCATTCGGCTTTTTTGCCAATCAGCTCACCTATCCGGAGAAGCTTGATTTCCACCCGAGGGAGTTCGAAGGGGTGTTCCATGAAGACCATCCTGCAAAGCCGTTCATCAATCAGTACTGGGAGGACATGCATGAAATCAGTCTGGATGAGATCCAGCAGGTGTATACGCAGACATTCGACTTCGACAAGCATACCAACCTTTACATGACCTACTTCAAGTTCGAGGATCAGAAGGAGCGGGGGCAGATGCTTGCCAAGCTCAAGGTGCTGTATGAAATGTTCGGACTCCAGATGCCTGACAATGAACTGAGCGACTATCTGCCGCTGATGCTCGAATTCCTCTATGCTGCCGACTGGCGTGGGGATGACCGGGCAAAGGAGAGCATGACGCTGCTCATCATGGTACTGGAAGATGGCACCTATCATATCATCCAGGCACTTGAGAAGAATAAAAGTCCGTATTTCAACCTGATCAAGGGGCTCAGGGAGACATTCAAGGCATGTGTGGAAGTGTCTGAGAAAGAAGGCGTGGAAAATGATTGATCAGTTCCTATGGGTCATCTTCCCATATCTATGCGTCGCAGTTTTTATCGTCGGCCACATTTGGCGCTACCGTATCGACCAGTTCGGCTGGACAGCCAAGTCCAGTGAGTTCATCGAAAAGAAGCAGCTGATGATCGGCAGCATTCTTTTCCACTTTTCGGTCATTCCTGTATTCTTCGGTCATATTGTCGGCCTGCTCATACCGGCACGCTGGCTGGAAGCCATCGGCGTAACGGAACATCTCTATCATATCGGAGCGGTATACATCGGTGGATTTTTCGGTATCGTCATGCTCGCCGGCATGATCATGCTGACTTTCAGGCGCATCACCAAGCAGGCGGTCCGCCGGTTGAGTTCGGCTTCCGACATCATTGTCAATTTCCTGCTGCTCTTCATTACGTTCATGGGTGTCTATGCGACACTCGTCACGAATGCAGTGGTGACGGATTTCGACTATCGGACGTCCATTTCCGTATGGCTGAGAAGTCTATTCGTCTTCTCGCCGGACGCAAATCTGATGACAGATGTGCCATTGAGCTTTAAAATACATGTATTAGCCGGATTTCTGATCTTTGCCTTATGGCCTGCAACACGTCTTGTGCACGCATGGAGCCTGCCGTTCAACTATGTAGGTAGAAGCTATATCGTCTACCGTAAACATAAGTAGCAGAGGGGATCTCCTGGAAATGGAGGCGTATTATGAACGAGATTAGCATTGAAGTGACATTATCGGATATTCAAAAGACATTTGATTTCGATCTTGTGGCGCTGACTGATATCAGAGTAAGACAGACCAACTACATGATCCGATGGAAGTACAGCATCGGAAGCCTTGGTGACCAGTGGAAACGGATTGCACTGCAAAGGGGCAAAGGCGTGCCGGGAACGGTGATGAAGACCGGCAAATCGATGATCATCACCGACATCACCGGAACGGATATGGAACGCGACCTTTTCCGCTATCCCATACTGAAGACGGAACAGCTGCAGAGCTTCATCGCCATGCCGTTATGGAATGATGATGAAGAAGTCATGGGCATTCTGCTGATGGGCAACAGGGACAGCCGGATGTATACAAAGGCGGAATATGAAATGGTCAAGCAGCATGTTGAAAAGACACTCAGACAACAAATATTGAAAGAGCTGATGGTCAATGAATGAATCCAACCTGACTTCTCTGCTTGAGGCGATGTTTCATCATTCCAAAGAGATGATCCTCTTTGTCAATAGAAGTGGAGAAATTGTCCATATGAACGCACACGCTGCAAATACGCTGGATGATACGGACTATGATAGAAGCCAGTTCCAGCACATATGCAATCATTGCCAGGGCATGTACATGGAAGGTGGACGCGTGGCATGCACCAACTGCTATCTCCATCAGGAGGAGATCGTCTCCTTCCAGGTCTATATGCGCACACGGGACGGCGAAGTGGTACCTTTCATCGCCAATTTCCAGCGCATCGATCCGGAAAATGAAATCAGTGTATTCACTCTGAACTCGTTGGCGGAGCAGTTGAAGACACAGGAGATCGAGCATCAGAAAAGACTGACCCAGCGCATCATCCAGGCTCAGGAGGACGAGCGGAAACGCATCTCGAGAGATCTGCATGATGGTGTGACACAGGAACTTCTGAATGTGCTGCTTGAGATGAGGCTGCTCAAATATGTCGATGACCGCGAGATGCTCAATGACAAGATGGTCAAATCCGAGGAATCCCTGAGTCAGCTCCTGGACTATGTCAGAAACATTTCGGTGGAGCTCAGGCCGGCAAGCCTTGACGATCTTGGGATAGAAGCGGCACTCAAAACCCATTTCAAGTGGATTGAAAGGCAGTATGGCATCAGCGTGGACTTCATTTTTGATGTCGATCAGAAACGCTTCAATCCGGAAGTGGAGACGGTACTGTATAGAATCATCCAGGAAGCCATATTCAATGCAGCAAAATATGCCGAAGTGGATTCCATCGATGTCGCACTCGAAGAAACAAAGGATGGAGAAAGCCATCATATCAAGTTCGCAATAGAAGATTCAGGGCTCGGTTTCCATACCGGAGACACACCGGTCGGGACGGGTCTCGGTCTTTTTGGAATGTCTGAACGGGCCAGCAGTGTCGGTGGCACTGTCAGTGTGGACAGTGTGCCCGGCGGAGGGACGAAGGTATTTGGTTCCATTCCAGTATAGGAGGAGATTGGATGAAGATTGTCATTGCGGATGACCATGCGGTGGTGCGGACAGGATTCAGCATGCTGATCAACTACCAGAAGGATATGGAAGTGATCGGCACAGCAGCGGATGGCAGGCAGGCTTTCGATAAGGTGAAGGCACTCGAACCGGACGTTCTCCTGATGGATCTCAGCATGCCACCGGGTGAATCGGGTCTTTTTGCCGCCAGCCGCATCAACGATGCATTTCCGGAAGTGAAGATACTGATACTGACGATGTATGACGACGAGGAGTACATCGTCCACACATTCAAGAGTGGTGCCAAGGGCTACATTTTGAAAAATTCACCGGATGACGAACTGATCCGGGCAATAAGAAAGGTGCATGGCGGCGATCGGTATGTCGATCCTGTACTGATGGATGAAAATATCGAACGGCTGCTCAACAATGAAGTGATGCCGGAACAGTTGGGCGAACCGTTCAGCGTCCTGACACGGCGCGAACTGGAAATACTGCCGCTGATCGCCAAAGGATACGGCAACAAGGACATTGCAGAGATGCTTTTTGTTTCGGTCAAGACGGTGGAGGCCCATAAATCGAGAATCATGGAGAAGCTCGAGCTGTCCAACCGTCCGGAGCTTGTGGAGTATGCGATGAAGAAAAAACTGATAGATTTCTGAATGTAGGTGGATAGGATGGATCAGGATAAGTTTCAATTCAGAATCAAAGCGTTGCGCGTACTGGAAAACGAGCACCGCTACCTCAAATATCTGATGGACGACTGGTTTCAGCTGGTTCTGAAATTTGAGCATGGCGACGTCAGAAGCCGTCTCGAAGGCCTGATGGTGATCAAGGATCTGAGGGAGAAGCTGAAAGCATTCGAAGCACCGCTGAAACGTCATCAGGCCAAGGAGGAGAATTATTTCTTCCCGATGCTCGGGGCGTATATCGGGCTTGAACAGGGGCCGATCCTTTCAATAGAAGAGGAGCACCAGGAAATTGATGCCTATATCGAACACTTTTTCCACCATACCATGCACGACATGAATGACATGTCGACTGAACGCATGAACGAAATGGTCAAAGATGTGATGGAGGCATATGAAGTGCTGATGGTACATATGGTCAAGGAAGAATCCGTACTCTTCACGATGGCGGATAAAGTATTGAAGACAGTTGATGAGGAGATACTGCTCGAGCAGGTCAATACACTGATTACAAGCGCTTGAAATATAGGGTTTTCCCTCCTTACTTGGAGTGATATGCAGATTATATAATATATTTGTAAAATAAATCACAATCTAAAGTAAATGAGGTTGATCCGTATGAATGAAAAAATGGGCAAGAAACAGCTTATCCTCCAGACATTCAGCCTGCTGGCCGGGTTCATGGTGTGGACCCTGCTTGCACCCCTGTTCCCGGAGATCGTCAAGGACATACCGGAAGCTGCCGACCAGCGTGCGCTCATTGTGGCACTGCCCGTAATACTCGGTTCGGTGCTGCGTATTCCTTTCGGCATATTCGCCATTAAGATGGGGGGACGGGTGGTCTTCCTGTTCAGTTTCATTTTCCTGCTGATTCCAGTATTCTATCTGAGCATCGCCACGACACCGATGGATCTGATGATTTCTGCTGTATTCCTCGGCGTCGGCGGGGCGACATTCAGCATCGGTGTCACAAGCCTGCCGAAGTACTACCGGAAGGAGAAGCATGGATTCGTCAATGGTGTGTATGGCATGGGGAATATCGGTACTGCGGTGACGAGTTTCGGTGCGCCGGCACTGGCACTCTCCTTTGGCGGCTGGCAGGCGGCGGTCCAGACGTATCTTGTTGTACTGGCACTCTTCGCCATACTGCAGTTCATCATGGGAGACCGCAATGAACGCAAAGTCAATCTGCCGCTGGCAAAGCAGTTCAAGGAAGTCACGCGGGACTACAAGTTCTACTTTTTCAATCTATGGTATTTCATCACATTCGGTGCGTTTGTTGCATTCGGACTATTTTTACCGGCATTTCTGACAGACGAAGCACTGTTCAATCTAAGCACACTTGATGCCGGCATCAGAACAGCGGTATTCATCATCATAGCGACGGTGCTCAGGCCGATAGGGGGATTGATCGGGGATAAATTCAATGCACTGCACGCCCTGATCATCACGTTCATCGGTCTGGCGCTATCCGGACTGCTGCTGGCATTCACGTACAACTTCATCTTCCTGTTTACAGTAGGCTCCCTGCTGGCGGCGGTATGTGCCGGTATCGGCAACGGTCTCGTATTCAAATTCGTGCCGACCTACTTCTCGAAACAGGCAGGTATCAGCAATGGTTTCGTTGCCATGATGGGCGGGCTCGGCGGATTCTTCCCGCCGATCGTCATAGACCAGGCCCATAGCATGACCGGCAGCTATGCCCTTGGATTCGTACTGCTGTCCGTCTTCTGTATCATCAGTCTGTTTACAATGTTCCATATGAATAGTAATCTTAAGAAAAATCAATTGGTGTCGGAGTGATGAAATGGAGCGTTATTCAAGGCAGGTACTCTACAATGGAATAGGTGAAGCGGGACAGCATCTCATTTCAGGAAGTACGGTGCTCATCGTCGGAATTGGTGCGCTCGGTTCACTGTCTGCTGAAATGCTGGCCCGTGCCGGTGTCGGGAAGCTGATTCTGATCGACCGGGACTATGTGGAATATTCCAACCTTCAGCGCCAGACATTATATAGAGCCCAGGATGCAGAAGAAAAGCAGCCGAAAGTGATAGCAGCAAAGGAACGGCTTCTGGAAATACGGCCGGACCTTGAAGTGGAGGTGCATATTGCGCATTGTGATGCCCCGCTGCTTCAAGGTCTTGCGGAATCCGCAGATCTGCTGCTTGACGGGACGGATAACTTCGACACCCGTCTGCTGATCAATGACGCTGCCTACAGGCTCGGCAGACCGTGGGTATACGCCGCCTGCGTCGAGGCATCCTACAGCAGTGCCGGCTTCATGCCGGGTGAGACGCCGTGCTACCGGTGCCTTGTACCGGTGCTTCCGGCGACGACACTGACATGTGACACCGCAGGAATCATCGCGCCGGCTGTACATATGGCGGTTGCCGAACAGGTGACGATGGCCCTGAAGATACTGACCGGGCAGTTCGGCCCTCCGCACCATATGCATATCGGCAGCGTCTGGGACATGGAGCACATGAAGTATCGCATCGATGGAATGAAGTCGGATGAATGTGAAACATGCGGCAAGCACCCGGTCTATCCGTCGCTTGATGACCGTGCCGACCACGCCATGCGGCTATGCGGCAGGGACACGGTGCAAGTAATGGATGCACGCATTACGGCTTCGGCTGTCGATAGCGCACTGGCCCGTCTCGGCACAGAGATCAACCGGACACCCTATTTTCAGGAGTTCCATTACGAGCACTTCCGTTTTGTCTGCTTCCATAATGGACGCATGCTGATCCATGGCCTGGATGATATGAATAAGGCAAAGACGCTCGTCAATCAACTATTCGGCTAGGAGGCTGCTATGAGCATCATGGGCACAATCGATCGGGATATAAGGGTAGGTGTCATCACCGTCAGTGATACGCGCAATCAGAAAACGGATAAAGGGGGACGTCTGGTCATCGACCAGCTGGCACCGCTCAACACGGTGATCGATGACTATCGCATCGTGAAGGATGATGCTGCAGAAATTTCGGGAGCTGTACAGCATCTGGTGGATTTCGGCATGGATGCCATCATCACTACAGGCGGGACCGGCATCGCCCGCCGGGATGTGACAATCGAAGCGCTGCGCCCTCTATTCGATAAGGAGATCGAAGGGTTTGGCGAGATCTTCAGAATGCTCAGTTTCACTGAAGACATCGGCTCGCGCAGCATGCTGTCGCGGGCTGTGGCAGGTACAGTCGGACGTACAGTCATCTTTGCGCTGCCCGGCTCGACCGGTGCAGTGAAACTTGGCATGGAACGGCTAATCCTGCCCGAATTGAACCACTTCGTCCATGAACTGAACAAGTAGAGCGTGCCATTGGCACGCTCTACTTGTCTATATGATAGTCTCCGGATTTGCCGCCGGTCTTTGATACAAGCGCAGTTTCGTGGATGACCATGCCTTTGTCGATTGCTTTGCACATATCATAGACGGTCAGGGCAGCGGCGCTTGCAGCAGTCAGTGCTTCCATCTCGACGCCTGTACGGCCGGTCGTTCTGACAGTGGCTTCGATATGGAGGAAGTATCCATCTGAACGTACCCAGCTAAAGGAGATGTCGACACCGGATAGTGGCAGGGGATGGCACATCGGAACGATCTGATGCGTGTTCTTGGCAGCCATGATGCCTGCAACCTGGGCAACCGAGAGGACATCCCCCTTCTTAACCGTACCGCGGGTGATAGCCTCATGGATCTCTTCTGTGACACCGAGTATGCTTCTGGCCACTGCTGTTCTGGTGGTCACTTCCTTATCGGAAACGTCCACCATGCGCGCTCTGCCTTCCTGATTGAAATGAGTGAATTCGGACATTTTCAACTTCCTTTCTAGTACAATGAGTATAACAGAATCTGCAAACCGAAAGTAGTGATGATATGAACTTGAATCGCACACCGATTGCCGTGACGGAGGCGGTCGAACGAGTGGTCTCGGGGATAGCTCCCCTGCCTGTGGAAACAGTATCCTACACAGAAAGCTATGGACGTATTCTCGCGCAGGACCTTGAGGCATCGATGGACGTCCCGAGGTTCGACAAGTCCGCAATGGACGGCTTTGCCATCCGTGCTGAGGACAGTGCAGGGGCTTCGGGTGAAAATAGAATCTCCTTCAAAGTTGCTGCAGAAGTGCCGGCCGGTGCCACAAGTGACTATGAACTGAAAGAGAATGAAGCGTTCCGCATCATGACTGGCGCACCTGTACCCAAAAGCGCAGATGCCGTTGTAATGTTCGAGCAGACAAGGCAGAATGGGGGTTCATTTTCAATCAGAAAACCGTTCGAACCGGGGGAAAATATCGCCTTGCAGGGTGAAGAGTGCCGGTCCGGGGATATCATCGTGCCTGCAGGGACATTCATCAACCCGGGTACGGTGGCGGCACTTGCCACATTCGGCTATAAGGACGTTCAAGTCCATCGGCAGCCTGTCGTCGGCATACTGGCAACGGGCAGCGAACTGGTGGATATCGAAGCACCGCTTGAAATTGGAAAGATCCGCAACTCGAATGGTCCGATGGTGGAGAGCCAGCTGCAGCGCATGAATATCGAAGCCCGCCGGTATGCATTGGAAGCGGACGATTTCGAAACGCTGCTGCAAAGAGTGCGGGAGATGCTCGATGAAGTCGACGCCATCATCACGACCGGTGGTGTATCGGTCGGTGACTACGATCATCTGCCGAAGCTGTACGAGGCGCTTGGTGCCAAGGAGCTGTTCAATAAAGTCGGCATGCGGCCGGGCAGTGTGACGACCGTCAGTATGCTCGGGGATATTCCGATGTTCGGTCTGAGCGGCAACCCATCAGCCTGCTACACAGGTTTTGAACTGTTTGCACGACCGGCTTTCCTGAAAATGATGGGCCACGACCGCATCTTTGCGCCTGTACTTGATGCGGTACTCGATGGCGATTTCAAGAAGGCGAATCCGTTCACCCGATTTGTCCGCGCGGAAATCGACTATATTGAAGGCCGCGTCCACGCAAAGCCTGCCGGTTTCAATAAATCGAACGCCGTCACTTCCATCGCGAAAAGCAACGGCATCATCGTGCTGCCGGGCGGTACGAGGGGCTTCGGGAAAGGGGACGGTGTCAAGGTCATGATGACGGATATGACGACAGGCATCGACCACTTCGATATATGAAGATCCTCCAGGTCGTTGGATTCAAAAATACAGGCAAGACAACGCTGCTTGAAAATATGGTCAGACTGCTCAAGGCAAAGCGCATGAAAGTGGCGGTCATAAAGCATCATCATCTGGATGACGGCATCGTGGCAGAGGGCAATGATACCAGCCGGTTTGCTGGAAGCGGGGCGGATGTGACGATTCTCAACACCCCAAGCAGAAGCATGTGCATCAAGAACCGCACACCGGATCTCGGGAGCCAGATCGACCAGCTTGAGGGTGCGGTCGATGTCCTGCTGATAGAAGGGTACAAACATGCAGCCCATCCTAAAATCGTATTAACCTATTCGTTTACGGATGGACACACAAATGTCGATGATATGGAGTTTGTGAATGTTTTAATATATGCCGATATGCGGTATGATGAGAGTAAGATTATCGAATGGTTTGATGAATGGAGTTCTGATGATGAAACAGTTTGAAGTAGTGGAAGATCCGATTGATATCCATCAGTATCATGAATTTGCCATAAACGAGAAGCAGGGTGCAGTATGCATGTTCACGGGCCATGTGAGAGAGTGGACGAAGGGGACGCGTACGGTTCATCTTGAATATGAAGCGTACAGGCCGATGGCGGAGCGTAAGCTCGCTCAGATCGGTGAAGAGATCAGCGAACGCTGGCCGGGCGTCATAACAGCCATTGCCCACCGCATAGGCAAGCTCGAAATCTCCGATATTGCGGTTGTCATCGTGACAAGTGCACCCCATAGGAAAGACAGCTACCGTGCGAACGAGTACGCCATTGAACGGATCAAGGAAATCGTCCCCATCTGGAAGAAGGAAATCTGGGAAGACGGCGCAGAATGGATGGGCGACCAGCGCCAGTATCATCCGGACTTGGAGGAGAAATGATATGAAAGTGATGCTTTTTGCAGGACTGAAGGAGAAGACGGGTGAAGGTCGTATCCAATTGGAGACGCCATCATCACTGACTGCCGGTGAACTGAAGCAGGAAATATACATGCAGTACCCTTCACTTGAAGGGGATGTATTCCAGATCGCCTGCAACGAGTCATTCGTGAAGGACGATCATATTGTTGATGAGAACGATGAGGTTGCGCTGATTCCACCAGTGAGCGGCGGATGACAAAAACGGTCGGGGTCGTGCTGGCCGGTGGCAATTCGACGCGATTCGGAGAGGACAAGGCTTTTTTCAAGCTTGAAGGCAGGCCGATGTACAGTCATGTAGCGGGAGTGCTTGAAGCGTCCGGTATGGTTGATGAAATCATCATTAGTACGAATCAGCGCCTTGCAGGCTGTTTTGGTGGATCAACCGTCATTATTGACGAAGCATTCCAGGATGATGGGCCGCTCGGTGGCCTCTATGAAGTGGCGAGCGCTTTTCCAGAAGACCGGCTGCTTGTCGTATCGTGCGACACGCCGCATGTCTCATCGGAATGGCTGCGTATTCTCTGTCGTCAGGCAATCGGCAATCCGGAGGCGCTGATCATAACGAAGGCAGCGGAGCGATTGCATCCGCTCATCGGTGTATATCAGGGCGCGGATCTGGCACAGACCATCAGGCAGCTGCTGGATGCACGGCGGCTGAGCATGCGTGCACTATTTGAAGAAAGAACAACGATTGAAGTGGATGCAGAGTGCTACGGCATTGATGATGAAATACTCGTGAACATAAATAGGAAGACGGATATCCGCTTGAGGGGGTATGAAAGTGGAGAGCATAACAGATAAATTCGGACGACCGATCAGGGACTTGAGGATATCGGTGACGGACCGCTGCAATTTCAGATGCACCTACTGCATGCCGAAGGAGATCTTCGGCGACGACTTCGAGTTCATGAAGCGTGAACAGCTGCTTTCTTTCGAAGAAATAGAGCGGATTGCAAAGATCTATGCATCGCTCGGTGTGAAAAAGCTCAGAATAACAGGCGGAGAACCGCTATTGAGACGGGATCTTCATGAATTGATCCGCAAGCTCTACAATATAGAAGGCATTGAGGACATCGGCATGACAACAAACGGGCTGCTTCTGAAAAAGCATGGCCGGAAATTGTATGATGCAGGGCTGAGACGGCTTAATATCAGCCTTGACGCAATGGATGACGAGCTGTTCGGGCAGATCAACGACCGGGGCATCGGCACTTCGAGAATCATCGAGCAGATCAGATATGCCCTGTCGCTCGGTTTTGATATCAAAATCAACATGGTGGTCCAAAAAGGACTGAATGATCACGAAATCCTGCCCATGGCGCGTTTTTTCAAAACGTTGCCGGTGACTTTGAGGTTTATAGAGTTCATGGATGTGGGTAATGATAATGGCTGGAACTTTGATAAGGTCATTACAAAGAAGGAAATCGTATCGATGCTCGAGGAAGAATTCGATATCGAGCCGCTCGATCCCGCCTATTACGGGGAAGTTGCCAAAGTGTACCGCCATAAGGATGCAGATTCCCATCTCGGGTTCATTACGAGTGTTTCTGAGAGTTTCTGCTCCACATGCACGCGTGCACGGCTATCCTCCGATGGCAAGTTCTACGGCTGCCTGTTCGCTGTAGACGGTTTTGATGTCAGGAAGCTGATCAGGGAAGGCATCTCGGACGCTGAACTGACCGACGTGCTGACAGGGGTCTGGAACAGGCGGGATGACCGCTATTCCGACCTCCGGACGGAAATCACATCCGAAAATCGGCGCAGGCGCAACAAGATCAACATGAGTTATATCGGAGGCTAGGAAAACGTGAAGATCATCTTCACGTTTTTTATTGCTGGGAAGGATAAAATATGAAGCTGAATATGCCAAAAAAATATATCATCCTGTACAGTGTCATGTCTGCACTCGGCGTGCTGGCATTCATACTGTTCGGACACTATCTGTCACTGCTTTTGAGTGATATCGTGATCGAGGGCGAGGCACCTGCTGCTCGCGGGCTGGTGTGGGTTGCCGTGTTCTTCTTTCTATATGCGCTATTGTCTTTCATCTACAGGATAGTGGGTGCAGGAGTGGCGAATGAAAGGATCGAGAATCTGACACATAGGGTGGTCGCGAAAATTGATGATCACACAAGAAAGCATTCAGAATCCATGCTCAATGCCATCTTCGTCCATCTTGAGAAATACCGCCCGTTCGAAAAGGTATTCATACCGACAGTCATACAGACGACAGTCAAGATCACAGTCATCATCGCAGCAATGTTCTTCATCCATAGGAATGCGGCTTTCATCATGATCTTCACCGCCCCTTTCGTCCCGCTCTACTATATACTCGTCGGTCTACGGACGAAGGACGAGTCGGAGGCACAGGCGACCCAGTTCGACGAACTGGGAACTTTATTCCTCAATCTGATCCGGGGCAAGAATACCGTGCAGTATACCGGGTCTGAACGTACCGTGATTGCCAGATTGAAGCATTACAACGAACAGTACGTCAAAGATACCATGCATATACTGAAGTATGCCTTCCAGTCGACCCTGATGCTCGAATTCATTACAATACTCGGCATTGGTCTGATTGCACTGGAAGTGGGTCTACAGATCATCATATTCGAAAATATCACATTCTATGCCGCGTTCTTCACCCTGCTCCTGGCTCCGGAGTTCTACAACGCATTGAAAGTGCTCGGCATCGAGTTCCACAACGGCAAACTGTCCCAGGGCAACCTGGAACGCATCGAAGAATGGCTCGAGAGTGAAAGCAATGGGACCGACTACCGCAATTTCAATGCGTCCCAGGCAGTCAGTCTTGAAAATGTCTCCATCGGCTATGATGATGATATGCTGCTTGAAAATGTGGACCTCTCCCTTCCCGATACAGGGTTTACAGCCATCACCGGACCTTCCGGCATCGGTAAGAGTACATTCGTACGCATGCTGCTCGGTCTGCATCGTCCGAAAAACGGTACAGTTGCACTGTCCGACGGGGATATCGGATATATTTCCGATGAAGTCTACTTTTCCGACACGACCATATACGAATATGTTTCAGGTGGTGAGTATGCGGAAGCGGATGTCGTTGCGATACTCGAAAAACTCGGTCTCATGGACAGCCTGGGCAATCTTGACAAGGGCATCCATGCGCCGATTGTCAATCATAATATTCCATTGTCCGGCGGTGAAATCGTCCGGCTGAAGATGGCAAGGGTGCTCATACGGCGGCCGAAGATCATTCTGATGGATGAACCGACCGAGTTCCTCGATGCCACGACAGAAGAAATGATCATGGCATACCTTGCTGAACTGAAGCAGGACTCGGCCATCATTGCAGTGGTCCACCGGCGCAAGCTACTGAAAATTGCCGACCACCACTATACTTTCAGCAATGGACAGATCGTCCTTCAGAAAGGAGGGGCATGATGGAATACTTGAAAAGTGAAAGGAAACAGATCCTCTACAGCATCCTGCTCGGTCTTGTCGGCGGTCTTGTCGGTATCGCGCTGTTTGGTCTCAGTGGATATATGATCAGCCTCAGCTTCTTCGATCCACCATTCTTTGTCATTATTCTGATCATTGCGGTCATCAAGCTTTTCGGCATGATGAAAGGGGCCTTCAGATATATTGAAAGGCTGCTTTCCCATGAAGCGACATTCAAGCTGATCGGCCGGCTCCGGCTGAACTATTTCAAAAGTACAATCGGGTCTGGACAGAATACACACAGCGTCAAATTCATCCAGAAGCTGAACCAGTATTTCGAGCAGGTGGAGAACTATTATATACGCATCATCTATCCGTATATTGTGGCGGTGCTGATCTCCCTATTGCTCATGGTGCTTGCCATATATGCAGGACTCGGTTTTGCGGTAATGACCGCAATCATTGCACTCATCCTGCTGTTCGTCATCCCCAAGCTGTTTGAAGGACGGATGTCCAGAATATTGGAATCCCGCGACCGGACCGATGATGCCCTCTATTCCAGGTTCTATCACTATATCCATGACTACACCAACCTTTTTGTGACAGGGAAGGCAGAGTCCGAAAAAGAAAAACTTGCACCCGGAGTCCGCAAAATAAGGGAAAATGAAAACAGGATGGCCATGAACGAATCACTGATGCAGTTACTGGGTCAGCTGCTGCAGCTTGCGGCCATCATTCTGATCATCGTCATGCTGTATGAACAGACGCCGCTATGGGTGCCGATGATCATGCTGATTGCCCTCAGCTACTTTGATCTAGCAATGCCGGTGATGAATCCAGCAAGCCAGTACAGCACGGTAAAATCGGCAGTATCCGAGCTCGAGCTTGATATTGCGGATGCGGCCATCCCGGATGCGTCTGCCGAAGTCTCTGCCATCGAGGTGGATCACTTGGACTTCCGATACCCGAATGCCTCCCTTGATGTGCTGAAGGATATCTCGCTGACTGTAAAAGAAGGGGAGAAGCATGCGGTCATCGGCAGCAGCGGGTCCGGCAAAACGACACTGATCGACCGGATCATCGACGGGGATGCGGCAGTTAAGCTATACGATGACAGCGGACAGGCAATACCGCAATCATCCATTTCCCAGGTTTCCGTCATGCCCCAGCAGCTCGACTTCTATAATGCTTCAGTAATGGACAACATCACCATGTTCGGCCATCTGGATAGAGATCGGACAGCCATTGAAGAAGACCTTGAAGCATTCGAGATGGCCCATTATACGCCGGATACCATGGTGGAGTTTACCGGCAGACTATCCGGTGGTGAACAGAAGCGGCTCCAGTTCATACGCATGCTTGCCGAAAATAAGGACTGGTGGATCATGGATGAACCGACTGCACGTCTCGATGATCGTCTGAAACAGAAGATATGGGATCATATTCTGGCGAGACCGACACTCATCGTGAGTACACACGATCTCAGCAGACTCGGGTCATTCGATCATATCCACTATATGGAGCAGGGTGAGATCATCGAGTCGGGCACCTACGAGCAGCTGATGCAGCAGCGTGGATCTGTCTATCAGGCAGTCCAGCGCTTCAGGGACTTTCTATAGTAATGAATGCGAGTAAATGCTACACTGGTTTAAATTGTGGAGCAGGAAAGAGGAATTTATATGAAGAAGATTGCAGTAGTGACGGATTCTGCGTCCGGTGTGGATAAAGACTATATGGAAACGCATGATGTCCGGGTGCTTCCGATGTCGGTCATCATCGATGGCGTTGCCTACAGGGATGGCATTGATGCAACGACCGAAGAAATATACAGTATGCTGAAAGAAAGCGGGGAAGGAGCAAAGACTTCCCAGCCGACGATCGGAGAATTCATGGAAGTATATGAAGCGCTTGAAGCGGATGACAATTATGAAGCCATCATCGCAATCCATGCCTCGAGCGAACTGACAGGAACTTATCAGAGTTCCCTCAGTGTTTCTGAAGACATGACCAAGCCCGTATATGTCATCGATTCAAGAATCGGAAGCTATCCGATGAAGCAGATGGTGGAGCATGCAGTGGAAGCGAGGAATTCCGACAGAAGCATGGAGGAAGTAGTGCAGGATATCAGAGCGATGCGTGAACGCGCCCAGTTGTACCTGCTGCCGCAGAGCTTCAACCAGATGCGGAAGAGTGGCCGCATTTCAGCATCGCAGTCGATGCTGGCCTCTGTCCTCAATATTCACCTGAAACTCAAGTTCGATGATGGTAAGGTGGTCATCGGAGAAAAGCTGCGTACGAAGAAGAAGATGGTCAACGCTGTACTGAACCGGCTCGAGACGCACGTCAAGGAAGACGCGGTAAAGACGCTTGCCATCGTACATGCCGGCAATGCAGACCTTACAGAAGAATGGAAGACGAGGATCGAAGAGAGAATGCCACAGCTGGATCTTGTGATGGAACCACTGGTGACAGTGGCAGGTGTGCATACTGGACATGGGACCGTCGGATTCGGCTTTACGAAAAACCAATAGAAAAATGCGTTTCGGATTCAGTTCCGAAACGCATTTTTTGTAAGCATTGCATCGATGTGCTGTATATGTTCAAGAAGCGCCTTCTCATCTTCAGGATCGATATCGATCGCTTCGCTGAATGAGTCGAAAGCCTTCTCAAGTTTTTCTTCCAATCCTTTGCCTCTCTCCGTTGCCTCTATATAAACAAGACGCTGATCCTCCGCATCTCTTTGGCGGCGCACCAGGTCGAGCTTTTCCATCCGTCTGATCAAAGGCGAAATTGTTCCCGTATCCAGTTGCAGCATCTCAGCCAGTGTCTTGATGTTCACCTGTTTCTTATCTTGCAGAATATTAAGTACCAGGAATTGGGGATAGGTGATGTTCATCTCGTTTAGAATGGATTTATTATAGAAACGGTTGATTTGTCTTTGGAGGTTATATAAGTTGAAGCAGAGGCGCTCGTCCAAAGTGGACCTGATCATGAAAACGCCCTCCATTCTGTAGTGTCATGCAGAGTGATATGACTATTATAATACTATATTATATGCAAATTCAATATAAATATATATATGTCCGAAATATGAAGGACAAATGACAAAAAGCTTCATATTATAATGATTCGTCTGATAAAAGTGGCATAAGTAAAAAATACTGTGATAGAATGGCTATAACTATTATCTTCCGGGAGGTGGCTGCAATTGGGAAGGCGAATTTGAAAATATACGTGCCGCATGAGATGTTGAGCACGAATGAAGACACTCTGTTTCAGGAAGCATTCGACGCAAAGATTGTAGTCAATCATTACCGGAGGTGAATCCCTTCTGGACAAGGGAACTAATTGGACATAACCACAATATGGAACTTGATTTTATTTGTAATTCTTATAGTACTGACAATGCTCTTTGTCGGGTCGGAATTTGCGCTCGTGAAAGCAAGGCATTCCCGTATCGAACAGCTTATTGAAGAAGGAAACAGGAAAGCGCGCCGGGTGCGCAGCATGACAAATGAGCTCGACTATTATCTGTCTGCATGCCAGCTCGGTATCACCGTAACAGCGCTTGGACTTGGTTGGATCGGTGAATCGACCTTTGAAGTCCTGCTGCACCCTCTCTTTGATTTTCTGGGTATACCTGATCAGATGACGACCGTACTGACGATTGCTGCAGCATTCATCATCGTCACTTTCATCCACGTCGTCATTGGCGAGCTGGCACCAAAGACAGTCGCAATCCAGTATTCCGAAAAACTGGCGCTGCTGCTTTCAGGACCATTGTATTTCTTCGGAGTCATCATGAAACCATTGATCTGGATAATGAATGGATCAGCAAGGATGCTTGTCAGGCTCATCGGCCTGAAAGAAGCTCCGGTAGAGCAGGGGCACTCTGAAGATGAACTTAAGATTATAATGACACAAAGTTATCAAAGTGGAGAAATCAACCAGACAGAGCTGGCTTATATGCAGAATATCTTTTCCTTTGATGAAAGACTGGCGAAAGATATCATGGTGCCGAGGACGCAGATGATTACACTTACGGATCCCGTGCATATTGATGATGTGCTCGAGAATGTCAAAGAACATAACTATACCCGCTATCCTGTCACCGATGAAAGTGGAGATAAGGACCAGATCATCGGATTCCTGAACGTCAGGGAGTTTCTGACCAATCACGTATCCGATGAAGAGGTCACGCCGGAGGATCATATCCACGAAATACCGATGATCACAGAAGTCTCACGCATCAGTGATGCACTGATCAAAATGCAGCAGGAACGTGTGCATATTGCACTGATCATCGACGAGTACGGTGGGACAGCAGGGATGATCACAATGGAGGATATCCTTGAAGAGATCGTCGGTGAGATCAGGGATGAGTTCGATGAAGACGAAGAGCCCGATATCGTCAAGGTGGAGGATGACATCTACCACATAAACGGTCGCGTACTGCTGGATGATCTGGAAGAGAAATTCGGTATCACATTCAGCGATAGTGACGATATCGATACGATCGGCGGCTGGCTTCAGAGCAACGATACCGATATTGGAAAAGACGACTATTTCAATACAGAAGAAGACAAGTGGATCGTCCTTGATATGGACAACCATCTGGTCAAGCAGGTCGCCCTGCTCAAAGGATACAACCGCTCGAAAAATAACGAAGAAGAAGAATAAGAATAGGAGCGGCCCCCTGGGAGGGGTCCGCTCCTATTTTTGCATGCTGGATTCCAGATACTTGTATATTTCATAATCCACTGGTCTTTCCATGACCATATTCATCATGACGACCGGTTTTCCAAAACCGTCATTCATTTTCGTTTCGTGAAGTGAATCATAATCGATCCGGCCCTGTCCAAGATAGTAGAAGTCGGTGCCTTCATCATCATTCTTCTTTACGAAGATATGGATCGGTGCCCCTTTACTGTGTGCGTCGAGGATGGTCCTGATCTCTTTGGACTGCAGTGTCCGATTGCTCCTTGTAGCCCATCTGAGTGTACTCTGATCAAGAAACTGATCCTCATACTGTATGGTTTCCCCAATCGTTTCATCTTTATGGTAGGTGATGAAGATCGGACAGGTGCCATGCTTGTATTTATATCCATACATCGTGGATGATTCATCCTTGTCCCATTCAAGCAGCCGGCAGGCGTCTTTTCTCGAATACTTCTGATTGATTGTGAGGGGGGTCGTCTGATTGTACTGAGCACTGCTTTCCATGGAAAGTTCCAGCAGCTGAACAATATGGTCATATACGAGTGGATCTTCAAGTGCATCAGACAATGCACGCGTCGGATGGATGGTATCTTCCACGATTTCGACAAGCGGTTCCCCGTACTTCTTAAGGTCCTGCTGTGTATGGAACTGATGAGTGAGCATTCTGAGTACCGATCGCATTGTGTCATCCGTCATGTGATAGCCCTGTCTGTGCATCTCGAGCTGGAAGTCCTGCAGGCCTACCGGTGCCTTGATGACTGCCTTCAGCAGATGGGTTTCAATGATGCGTTTGCCTTCGGCGATTTCTCCAGAGAGAAAAGCGAGAATCTGTCGGCTGTTGTGTGTAATGTTCAGATCCGTCTCCTTGATTTTCATGAGAAACTCGAGGTAGTAGCTGTACTTATGCAGTATGACAAATGGATCGATGACATCGACATCCTTATAATAGTCGAGAAGTGTCGGCATGCGACCAAGTTTATTTTTCAAATATATATGCATTTCCTTGAGGAAACTCTGTCTGTTGACGGGTGTAGTATTGATCGACTGGTATATTTTCTCCTTGGCGACTGCTTCAAAATTGATTGTGGACACGCCGCTGACTGTATTGCGGTTGATCAGCGATTTTCTGAGCCTATCCTTGTTGTATGATTTATCTCCTGTCAGAGCGATGGGAATCATGTAGTTGTTCTTATAATTTCCAATAAAATCGATGACCGTCAAATATTCTTTGTCATCGTATTTTCTGAGGCCACGGCCGAGCTGCTGTATAAAGACGATGCTGGACTTCGTCTGGCGCAGCATGACCACCTGATTGATTGCCGGTATATCGACACCTTCATTGAATATGTCCACTGTAATGATATAGTCGAGTCCGCCGTTTTCAAACTGCCGCACTGCCTGCTGCCGTTCGGCCTGGGTGTGAAGACCCGTCAGTGCCTTTGTACTATAACCGCGGGCGTTCAGTGCTTCACTGAGTTCGTGTGCTTCCTGCCGATTCGAGACGAACATCAATCCATGCAGCACTTCTCCGGAATGGCCGTAATATTCGATCTTTTCCAGCAGGTGATCGATCCGCTCACTGCTTGTCAGCCGGCCGAGTGCTGTCGTATCATCGATTATTTGGCCGTCCTTCTCATAGTCGGTCACACCAAAGTAATGGAAAGGTGCGAGAATCTCTTCTTCCAGTGCCTGCTGCAGGCGGATTTCGTAGGCAATGTTGTAGTCGAACAGGCTGAATATTTCAGCGTCGTCCGTCCGCTCCGGAGTGGCAGTCATGCCGAGCAGAAATGATGGATTGAAGTGATCGAGTATCTTCGCATATGTATCGGCACCGGAACGATGGGCTTCATCGACGATGATGTAATCGAAATCGTCGGGGTTAAAGCGCCTCAGATTGCCCTCTCGTGAGAGGGTCTGGACAGTAGCGAACAGATATTTCGCATCGGCCGCCTTCTGATTGCCGCTGAAGATGCCGAAATCGGACGGTGATCCTTCCAGCAGATTCGAAAAGTCATTTCTCGACTTGTCGAGTATCTGTTCGCGGTGGGCCAGGAAAAGCATGCGCCGAGGCCTGAACTGCTGTACATCGAATGCAGCGAGATAGGTCTTGCCGGTCCCTGTTGCTGAAATTACGAGCCCTTTGTTCTTGCCGGTCCGTCGCAGCTGGTCAAGTGCGTTCAATGCTTCGTACTGCATTGCATTCGGTTTTATGACAGGACCTTCTGCGCCTCTATACCGGTACTTGGAACGATCCTCGATGACCTCGAGCACCGTCCTCTGCATCGGTTCCTCGACATATGACTGCGCATAGGCATCGACCCACGCGTCATCCACAGGTACAGAATCGTTCCATAATGCTTCGAACTGGTTGTTGAAATGCTGGATGACCGCACCATTCTCCAGGCTGGTCAGTTTGAGGTTGTATTCATAATTCTTCTTCAGTGCTGCATCGGTGAGGTTGGAGCTTCCGATGAACATGGAAGTGTAGTGCCTGTTCCTGAAGACATACCCTTTCGCATGGAAACCTTCCTTGCCGGTAACCCTGACATCGATGTTCGGAATGCCGAGAAGCGCCTTGAAAACTTTCGGCTTGTTGAAGTTCAGATAGGTGGAAGTGATGATGCGTCCCTTTACTTTCCTTTTGGCAAGTTCATGCAGTGTCGTCTTCAAAGTCGCCAGTCCGCCTTCTGTTATGAAGGCGACGGAGATGGAAAATGAATCGCACACTTCCATTTCATCGAGCATGGAAGAGAGGACATTCTCCTCCCTGGAATTGATGATCATGCGCGGAGGATGATGCGCGACCTTATCTATATTCTGATCTACAAAACCATGTTCATATGCATTCAGCAGATTCTCTTTATTTATTCCCATATATTTGCACCTCTTCAGGTCCATTATATTGAAGTGTGCCTCACTTTCCTAGATCCCGCCTTGATTTTTCTAAATTATTCAAAAAAGGAATCCAATTATGCTAAACTGTATGTAATAAAAGAGGGTGGTGTCCACATGGGTGTTTTTGAATTTTTGATTGCAACTGTCCCGGTAGTGCTTTTCTTTTCTGTTCCGCTCTATGCCATCAATCTCCGCCATAAGCAGAAGTCGCAAAAGCTGGATATAATGAAAATACAGGAAGAGAAGGAATTGGAGCAGCTTAGACAGGAAAACTTCATTATCGAGAATAAGCAGATGCAGCTGGAGCTCGATCGGATGAAGGAGGAACGGGAAAGACAGCGTCTTGAGGACGGCAGGGACTCGCGCTGGCTGATCCAGGATACTGAAGACAGGATGGCAGACAAAAAACCCTCGTAACTTCAAGTTACGAGGGTTTCAGTTCAATTATGCTTTTCTGCCGCCACCGAGTGCCTTCATGATGAATGAAACAATCAGTATCAGAATGATTGCGCCAATCAGGCCACCGATGATGCTTACGCCGCCGACTTCAGGACCGAAGCTCAGTCCGAGTGCATTTGCAATTGCAGCACCGACAAGTCCAGCAATAATGTTTCCGATAATACCGAATGGTACGTCTTTACCTAGAATAAGTCCGGCGAGCCAACCAATGATGCCGCCTACGATTAATGTAATAATCCAACCCATGGGTAATTCCTCCTTGTGTGTTCGTTTGTCTGTTTTAGTAAGTTAATAAAACATCGTTCTAGTAGAATGAATACCCATGGATTTGAAGTGTTAAACAACTTATGGCATTTTTTTCATCTGGGATTGTTCCTTTTTGTATCTCTGCATGATGAAGAGGAAGAGGATGAGTGCGATTGTCACACTGACTGCGCTGGTGAAGTAGATGGTGCTGTAGCCGAATGCTTCGGCGACGAAACCATAGCTGATGGCCCCGAGGCCGACACCGAGATCGAAAGCAGAAAAGAATGTGGCATTGGCCATGCCGCGCCTGTTGTTTTCAACACGGTTGACGGCCCACGCCTGAAGCGCGGGCTGGACACAGCCGAATCCGAAGCCATAGAGTGCTGCTGCAATGAACAGGTATGCCGGGCTCGGCAGGAACCCGAGCATGAGCATGGCGGCGATGATGGACAGGGAACCCGGAACGAATACGATGGCGATGCCTTTTTTGTCATACAGTCTTCCGGCAAGCAGGCGTGACAGCATCAGGAATGCCGCGTAAATGACGAAGTAGAACTGGATATAGGTGGAGTCGAATCCCTGCTGGTACGTGTAGACGGGCAGGAATGTCGCAATGCCGCCGAATGTGACAGTGATGAAGAAAAGCAGGGAAGCAGCCGGCAATGCGCGCATCTCGACAATGTCGAACCGTGGTACGTAGGTGCTCTTGTTTCTGACAGGCGCTTCCGTATCCGGCTTCTGGTAATTGATATTGGCGGCCAGTATGAGTGCGACGGCACCGAGTATGCCGCATAGTGAGAAAAGCATGGTGAATGAAATGTGATTCACGAGAAACAGTCCGAGTGCGGGTCCGAAAGCGAGTGCGATATTGGCGCTCAGGCCGTAGTAGCCGAGCCCCTCACCGCGCCGTTTCTTCGGTACGAGGTCGGTTGCAATCGTACCTGAAGACGTACTTGAAAGTCCCCATCCGACCCCTTGCATGATTCTGACCATCAGCAGCATGAATATGGTGAAACTCGCAGCAAGCGAAAACATGGAGATGACGAAGATGACCAGACCTGTCAGGAATATCGGTGCCCGGCCCTTCGTGTCGAGCAGTTTGCCTGCGCTCGGTCTGATGAGCAGGGCAGAGAATGTGAAGATGCCGACGACAATTCCGATCCAGCGGTCGCTTGCTCCGATCTCCTGTACAAAGAGCGGCAGTGTGGGCAGGGTCATCTGGAAGGCGGTGAATATGAAGAAGTTGACAATGACGATAAGAATAAAGTCCTTGGTCCATATTTTCTGATTTTGATCCGACATGTAATTTCAACCTTCTTACTATTTTTGTTTTTGTACTCGATAAATTTATTTCGATTTCCGAAAAAGTGATCATAATCATTCTACAGTACTGAAATATTTTTTTCATCCGCCATATAGCGTATATTTTGATTTTCTTTAATAAATTGCAATGTGGTAATATGGTGGAATGTGGATATAGGCGGGATGGGGCAGTCGGCCTGCATCATCAGTTGCAGTACCATCGGTGATTTCCCGGTCATTTTATATTATAATGGATACCAGCAAGCGGCCGGGTCTGATACCGGACGCATTCCATGAGATCATTTTCCTTATGCAGCAAGGGAATGATGCATGAGATCAAATGATCAGCAGCCTGAAGAACAGGCTGGGATAGATCTGAATATTTCGAGGTGAATGCATGCTAACTCTTTTTTTAATAATACTGCTGGTCGCGATTGTCATGTTCACGCACTTTGTAGTGAGCTATCTCATCGAGAATGATGTCAAGATTGTCGGTGTGCTCTTCGCTTTTGTCGGTGTCATCGCCGCCATTGTCATCGTCCAGTTCATCATCAGCGGCATTACCGACTTTGCCGCACAGGAACTGTCCATTTTCTACAATGAGAATTAGGAGAAATTTTTAGGAGGAACAAGTCATGATTTTTGCCAATGGAGACTGCCATATCACGTATCAGCAGCAGGAGCCGCTCAGTCCTGCAAGGCGTGAGGATCTGGAACAGTCTTTTAAAGATAGCAGCCATGTCTATCTGCTGGATATGGTCGCAACCGGAAACACACTCACCTTCTACTACTCCCCCATCAGGGTGATGGAGGAACACAACACCATTGAACCTGGTGATGTCGTCATAGAGGAAGTCAGAGAATTTCTCACAGGAATGGAGTTTTCAGTATGAGTCTAATCATTCAGGAAAGCGGCCTGCTGACAATTCTGCAGACGCTCGATCGCGAGGATTCAGCCAAAGGCAATGAATACAATGGTGCATGCGACCGCCTGGCGCACCAGCTGGCCAACCAGCTTGTCGGCAACGATCCTGATCAGCCGACCATTGAAATGACAGTGCGTCCCGGGGTCATCAAATTTACGGAACCGACCATCGCGGCATTCTCCGGCGCGGAATTCAAGGCGAAGTCCGGAAACCGCAGCATCTATGTGAATAGAATCTACCTGTTCGACCGTGGAGACGAGCTTGTCTTCAGCGAATCCACGAGAGGGAACAGAGTCTATCTGGCCGTTGCAGGCGGCATCAAGGTCGAAGGGTCGAACATACTTGCATCAGGTGATGAAGTTGTCATGTGCAGAAACTATACTGCACAGCATGATGAGCTGTTCAACATGCTGAAACAGCAGCATGAAGTGAGCTGGGGCGTGGATACATATGCCCTCGTTGAAGTCTATCTGTCGGATACGTACCATCTGGTCAAACGTCCCGACATACCGGATGCCGTCTACGCATCAATTGAAGCCGAGGAATATACGGTAAGAAATGAAAAATACCGGGTGGCCCTGTATCTCGAAGGTGACGAGATCGAAACATCGGACACTGGGATTGAACATCCCGGGATCAAAGGTGGCGTCTACATTGCAGACGGGCAGCCTGTACTTGCATTGAACGACTTCAATGCATATACGACTGCACCTCAAGTCGGCACCATCCCGTCCTATCATATGCATAAGCTTGTCCAGAAGCGTCCAGGTTCGAAGATCCGCTTCAAATGTGTCGAGGCGGATGATGCACACGCCAATCTGTATGCGCATCATCTATGGAAGAAGAGTCTGTTCAAGGCCATCGACTATAAACTGTCGAAGGAACTGATCAAGGAGAAAATGTAATACTTTCTGTTCCGGGGCCTGCCCCGGAATTTTTATTTTTTCATCTTAAAAGTTTAGTGTCTGCAACAAATCTGCAGGAAAATACGGTATAATGATATATCAGAAATAGAGGAATGATAGTGACGACTAGTGAACGGTGGGATTGGTTTCGATATGGAAAAAATTCTAAAACAGTATTTCGGATTTGAAAATTTCAGACCTAAGCAGAAGGAAATTATAGAATCGGTTTTAAAAGGCCATAATACGCTCGGTGTCCTGCCGACAGGATCAGGCAAGTCGCTCTGTTTCCAGGTGCCCGGGCTGAAACTGGAGGGTCTGACGCTGGTGATCTCCCCATTGATTTCCCTGATGCGGGATCAGGTGGGCACGTTGAACGCGCAGAATATCCCTGCCGCCTATTTGAATTCGACATTGAAGAAGAAGGAAATCGACACTGTCATGGCAAACCTGGAAGCAGGGCAGTACCAGTTCCTGTATGTGGCACCGGAGCGCTTCAACAATGATGATTTCAATGAGCTGATCAAGCGGCTTGATGTGTCACTGATTGCATTTGATGAAGCGCACTGCATTTCAAAATGGGGCCATGACTTCAGACCGAGCTATCAGAATATCATTCCCGTACTGAAAAGACTCGTACCGGATGCTGTTACAGTCGGATTGACGGCAACAGCGACTGAAGAGGTCCAGAAGAACATCCAGGAGCTTCTGATGATCGAGCAGCCGCATGTATTCACAACGAGTGTGGCACGGGAGAATCTGCACCTGAGCGTCGATCCCACCTATCAGCGTGAACAGTTCATAGAGTCGTATATCAGAAGCCACCCTGGATCACCGGGTATCGTCTATGCGGCAACACGTGCCGAGGTGGAGAAGATATCGCTTCATCTTGAAGAACACGGTATCCAGAATGTCATCTACCATGGCGGTCTCGGCAAAGAGGAGAGGAACCTCAATCAGAGGCTCTTCACTACAGGGGAAGTGGGCATCGCTGTTGCGACCAATGCTTTCGGAATGGGGATAGACAAGCCGGATATCCGCTTCATCATCCACCATAACCTGCCTGGTGACCTGGAGAGCTACTACCAGGAGATCGGACGTGCCGGCCGGGATGGGAAAGTGAGTGAATGCATCCTGCTGTCCAGTCCGCGGGATGTCAATCTGCACCAGTTCTTCATCGACCGTTCAAATTCCACAGAGCAGTACAAGGATCATATGCGTGCCAAGCTCGATCGCATGATCCAGTACAATCGTACAACCAAATGTCTGAGCAGTTTCATTACAAAATATTTTGATGCAGATGAGTATGTGGTCGAATGCCGGGAGTGTTCGAACTGCCTGAGTGAAAGCCGTACCTACGACATGACGATAGAGGCGAAGCTCGTACTGGATCTGGTGGCACAGAGCGAGATGCCTGTGACCAAGGAGCAGGCGATCCAGATACTCCGCGGGGAAGCGGCTGAAAATGTGCTGGCTTTCCAGCTCGATACACTGGGTGCGTTCGGCACCATGGAGAACTATCTGACGAGCGAAATCAACCATATCATCGAAGAGCTCATCTACAGGGGCTATGTGCATCTGAAGGCGGACCAGCTCCATATTGTGGAGAGGAGTCGGGAAGTACTGGGGGATGAAGCGACACTATATACAGTACCTTTCAGAAAGTACTTCAACGAGAAGGTCGACATCAGCACGGCCAGTTCGCCGAATGAGATACTGTATGAAAAGCTTGCGGATACAAGATGCCGGCTGGCCAGGAAGCATGGTATCCAGGAAGAGAATATCTTCACCGATAATATACTCAGGGAATTCGCCAAGAAAGTGCCCGAGACGAAACAGGATATGGTCCATATACAAGGTGTCGGCAACTATAAGCTCAAGCACTACTGCCCATACTTCCTCGAGACCATCACTGAATACAAGAAGCAGATGGCGGGGACAGAATAGAATAAGCCGGCCCATGGCCGGCTTATATTGGTGCTTATGGGGTGCTATCGTGCTTTCGGGGCCTGTTCCTCATGAACATGTAGAAGCCTGCCGAGAAGATGATGACATAACCGAGAATGGACAGCATATCCGGAATTTCGTTGAAGAAGACGATGCTGAAGATTGCCGAATACAGTATTGTGGAATAGAAGAATATGGAGATCTCCTTCGCTGGTGCATAGCTGTATGCAATGGTCAGGCCGAACTGTCCGAATGCCGCAAACAGTCCCGCCAGGACAAGCAGCCAGAACTGTGTCATGGTCATCGGCTCGAACTGCCAGATGAAGAATGGCAGAAGCACCACTGATGAGAAGAAGGAGAAATAGAATACCACTGTATAGAACTTCTCGCGGCTGCCGAGCACTCTTAGGACAGTGTAGGCCCCTGCAGCAAACAGTGCACCCAGCACGCCCACGAGAGCGTAGAGCGTGTCGCTCGAGAATGATGGCTTGATGATGAATATGGCACCGATGAAAGCGATGATGATTGCAATCATCTGGTACTTCCTTATGTACTCCTTCAGAAAGATGGCACAGAGGATGATGGTGAAGAAAGGGCTCAGCTTGTTGAGGATGTCCGCGTCACTCAGCACCATCCTGTCGATGGCGAAGAAATTGAGCAGGACACCCGCAACGCCGAATGCAGAACGCAGCATCAGAAGTCCCTGATTCTCTTTGCGACCAAAAAGCTTGGCTCTGTAGTACAATGCAAAAGAGAGGGAGACGAGCATTGCGACAAAGTTTCTGAAGAATGCCTTCTGGACCGTCGGCAGATCGCCGCTGTACTTTACAAGCAGTGCCATCAGGCTGAAGCCGAGGGAAGATATGAGAAGCGCGATGATGCCTTTTAAAGTATTATTCATGTGAAGGACTCTCCAGATTCATAATTAATTTCCAATTTATATTTTATTTCAGAGTTATATCGGGACATAATTTTAAAGAAAAAAATCAAAACAATTTTTGATACAGTATAACATACATATGGTGCGGATTCGGGTATATTTAAGTGACATTATTCCCAATGAAATGTCTATTTATGCCATTGATAATTATGGATGGTTATGGCATCATTGAACAAGTAAATCATATATGTTGTGTGTAAAATTTTCATAAGGCACAACATATTGTGTTTAATTCCCTGGGCAAAGGTGTAAAGAAAATAAGGTGGACTATATGATTGTCGGACGCAGGTTCGATTATTTTATTTTGCCAGAGTAAGGATAAAGGGGGGATGGCATGCTGATCGCATTCTATTCCATGACAGGAAATGTCAGGCGTTTTATCACGAATTCCGGAGTGGCCGAACAACATGATACTTATGAAATCCGGGCCGGGAACTGCCGGGAGCGCATAGAGGAGCCGTTCATACTTGTCACAGGCACCTATGGTTTTGGTGGTGTACCGGATGAGGTGAAGTCATTCCTCGAGGTGAATCACGGATCCATGCTTGCGGTCGCCTCAAGCGGCAACCGGAACTGGGGACAGAATTTTGCACGTGCAGGGGAACATATCAGCAACGACTATGGAGTACCATTGCTGATGAAGTTTGAGCTCCATGGGAATCAAAAAGACAGAGAAGAATTCATTGAAAAGGCAGGGGCTGTACATGAAAGTATTGGACGAGAAAAAATACAATCATATTGAATTGAACAACGAAGTGACGAAGCGCGATGATACGGGTTTCTATCAGCTGCATAAGGACCAGGAGGCACTGGCAGTATTCATGGAGGAGATCCAGGATAAGACGATCCATTTCGACACTGAACTTGAACGTCTTCATTACCTGGTGGATAACGACTTCTACTACAATCTGTTTGAGGAATATTCCGAAGCGGATGTCATGGAAATTTCGGACTATGCCGAAAGCATCCCTTTCCAGTTCAAAAGCTATATGGCTGCGAGCAAGTTCTTCAAAGACTACACATTGAAGACCAATGACAAGAAACAGTATCTTGAAGACTACAAGCAGCATGTCGTCATTGTCAGTCTCTATCTTGCGAGAGGGAACAAGGCGCAGGCGAAGCGTTTCGTCATCTCCATGATCGAACAGCGTTATCAGCCGGCAACACCGACATTCCTCAATGCAGGACGCGCAAGACGCGGGGAGATGGTTTCATGTTTCCTGCTCGAAGTGGATGATAGTCTGAACTCCATCAACTACATCGACTCTACAGCGAAGCAGCTCTCCAAAATCGGGGGTGGCGTCGCCATCAACCTGTCCAAACTCCGTGCACGTGGGGAAGCGATCAAAGGCATCGAAGGCGTTGCCAAAGGTGTACTCCCGGTAGCAAAAGCACTTGAAGGCGGATTCGGTTATGCCGATCAGCTGGGTCAGAGGCCTGGCGCTGGTGCAGTCTATCTGAACATCTTCCACTACGACCTGCCTGAGTTCCTGGATACGAAGAAAGTGAACGCAGATGAGGATCTTCGTCTTGCGACCATTTCGACCGGACTTGTTGTCCCGTCCAAATTCTTCGATCTGGCAAAAAACAATGATCCTTTCTATCTTTTTGCGCCACATACGGTTGAACGTGAGTATGGCCAGCCGCTCGATGATATGAATCTGGATGAGATGTACGATGAACTGGTAGCGAATGATAAAGTCAAAAAGCGCAGAATGGATGCGCGTGAGATGCTGAACACGATTGCCCAGACACAGCTGCAATCTGGATATCCATATATCATGTTCAAGGACAATGCCAATAAGGTCCACCCACTGAAGGATATCGGACAGATCAAGATCAGCAACCTGTGTACTGAAATTTTCCAACTTCAGGAAACATCCACAATCAACGACTATGGTACGGATGATGTCATCCGTCGTGACATCTCCTGCAATCTTGGTTCACTGAATATCGCCAATGTCATGGACTCCGGAAAAGTACGCGAATCCGTACATGATGGCATCGAGGCCCTGACTGTTGTCAGTGACTCCACAGCGATTGCCAACGCACCAGGTGTCAAAAAGGCGAACGATGAGCTGCATTCCGTCGGTCTCGGTGCAATGAACCTCCACGGCTACCTTGCCAAGAACAAGATCAGCTATGAATCCGAAGAGGCGAGAGACTTTGCCAACGTATTCTTCATGCTGCTCAATTTCTACTCTCTTGAGAAATCGATGATGATTGCCAAAGAGCGTGGCAGAACGTTCCAGGATTTCGATCGCTCCGACTATGCAACAGGCAAATATTTCGAACGCTACATCAATGAAGCGGTGGAACCGAAATCCGACAAGGTCGCAGCACTGTTTGCCGACATCCACGTGCCGACGCGCCAGGACTGGAAGGCCCTCTCTGAAGAGGTCATGGAATATGGGCTGTTCCACGCATATCGTCTGGCGATTGCACCGACGCAGAGCATCTCCTACGTACAGAATGCAACAAGCTCCGTCATGCCGATTGTGGACTCCATCGAGCGCAGAACATACGGAAACTCGGAAACGTTCTATCCGATGCCGTTCCTGTCTCCGGAGACAATGTGGTTCTATAAGAGTGCATTCAATACCGATCAGATGAAGATCATCGACATGATCGCAACAATACAGCAGCATATAGACCAGGGCATCAGCACCATTCTTTATGTGAATTCCGACATCTCTACAAGAGAACTCGCTAAACTATATATATACGCTCACCACAAAGGGCTGAAATCCCTCTACTATACAAGGAACAAACTGCTCAGCGTCGAAGAATGCACAAGCTGTTCCGTATAATCAATCGAGCGAAGACAAAGGAGTCATGACATGATTGCAGTAAACTGGAATAAAGAGGACGATATGACGAACGTCTTTTGGCGTCAGAACATCTCACAGATGTGGGTGGAATCGGAATTCAAGGTTTCAAAAGACCTTGGTTCATGGTCCAGCCTGACAGAAGACGAGAAGGAAACTTTCAAGAAAGTATTGGCAGGACTGACCGGGCTCGACACCCATCAGGCGGATGACGGCATGCCACTCATCATGCTCCATACAAAGGACCTGCGCAAGAAGGCGGTCTATTCCTTCATGGGCATGATGGAGCAGATCCATGCGAAATCCTATTCTCACATCTTCTCGACACTCCTGTCATCCAGGGAGACCAACGAACTTCTGGATGAATGGGTCATTGAAAATGAACACCTCAAATATAAATCCGATAAGATTGTACAGTACTATCATAAACTGTTCGGCAGAGAGGCCTCCGTCTATGATCAGTATATGGCACGTGTTGCCAGCGTATTTCTCGAGTCTTTCCTATTCTATTCCGGATTCTATTATCCGCTTTATCTTGCCGGTCAGGGCAGGATGACGACAAGTGGTGAGGTCATCAGAAAGATTCTTCTCGATGAATCCATCCACGGTGTATTCACGGGTCTCGATGCACAGTCACTGAGAGCAGAACTGTCTGCTGAAGAGCAGGCACGTGCCGACATGGAGATGTATGAACTCATGAAGGCGCTCTATGCCAATGAGGAATCCTATACGAAGTCCCTGTATGACAACCTCGGTCTGACGGAAGACGTACTCAACTATGTCCAGTACAATGCTAACAAAGCATTGGCAAACCTTGGCTTCGATCCCTACTTCGAAGAAAAGTCATTCAACCCGATCATCGAGAATGCACTGGATACGACAACGAAGAACCACGACTTCTTCAGTGTCAAAGGTGATGGCTATGTCATTGCACTCAATGTCGAGCCGATTCAGGATGAAGACTTCATCTTTGATGAAGTAAAATAGAAGCATTACTCTCCAGGTCCATTTTGGGCCTGGTTTTTTTATGGGCGTGCAGATCCAGGCAATTGTCTTGACAATTCATATGAATGGAATATGATTGAGGTAGAGTTTTTCAACTGAATACAATCATTCTTTCGGGGCAGGGTGGAATTCCCAACCGGCGGTAGGCCTTATGGCGAGCCCGCGACCTGCATCATTCTTTGATGGTGTGGCTGATCCAGTCAAAATTCTGGAGCCGACAGTGAGAGTCTGGATGGGAGAAAGAATTGCAGAACATACGATATGGATAGGTCTGTCCGATTTATCCACAACAGTAGGTTTTATTCAGCATTGCCTGACAATGCTTATTTCTGCATATATTTTTAAGCGCCGATGGATAACAATTCATCGGCGTTTTTTATATTCAGGAGGGAAAAACTTGAATCGATATATGAATATGGCGTTCGAAATGGCCCGCATGACCGTGGGCCAGACAGGAAAGAATCCTGCAGTCGGCGCCGTTATAGTCAAAGCAGGAAAAGTGATCGGAATGGGCGCGCATCTCGGCTACGGCAAGCCGCATGCAGAGCGGCAGGCACTCGCAAGCTGCAACGAAAGTCCGCAAGGTGCGGATATCTATGTCACTTTGGAGCCATGCTCCCATTATGGCAAGACACCGCCATGCACAGAAGCGATCATCGAAGCAGGAATCAGCAGAGTCTTCTATGCGTCAAAGGATCTCAATCCGAAAGTGAGCGGCCACAAGGTACTGCTGGATGCAGGTGTGCAAGTTGCGCACACACCGGATACAGCCATCGACCGGTTCTACGCACCTTTCTTCAGACATCTCGAGTCGGGCCGGCCGAATGTAACATTGAAGTGCGCCGTCAGCCTGGATGGCAAGCTTGCACTGGATGATGGCACAAGCACATGGATCACCGGTGAGGCGGCACGCACTGACGTCCACTATGAGCGGCATCTGCACGATGCCATTCTGGTCGGCGGCGGCACCCTCATGCATGATGATCCGAAACTGACAGCGAGAATTGAAGGTGGCGGAGATTCACCGGTGCCCGTCATACTGCTCGGGCGCGAAAAGCTTTCTGACGGACAGAAGATTCTCGATCATCCGAAACGGCCGATCATCTACACGGCGAATGAAGCAAATTTGAAATATGATGAAACCTGCGATGTCAGGGTCGGGGAATGGACACTCGATGCCATACTCGCCGACCTCTATGCCGAAGGCATCTCCTCTCTATTTGTAGAAGGTGGCGCCACGGTGCTGACATCGTTCATAAAGCAGCAGTTGTACGACCGGATATTGTTATACGTTGCCCCGAAAATATTCGGTGAATCGAGGCATGCACTATACAAGGAACAGATCTCCTCCATGGAGGAGATTGTCCAGCTTGAATTGATTGATGTTGAAAAGCTCGGGTCGGATCTTAAATTAACTTATGGAAAGGCTTGAGCACCATGTTTACAGGTATTATTGAGCAGATAGGAAAAGTGAAGGAAGTACAGGATACAGGAGAACATACGATATTCGAAATCACTACAGGTGCATTTGATGACCTGAAACTCGGAGACTCGGTCAGCGTAAACGGTACGTGTCTGACGGTGACCAGACTCACGGATGATGCATTTACAGTGGAGATGGTCAACGAGACGAAGCGGGTGACGAGCCTTGATCAGGTCGTCACCGGCATGTCCGTCAACCTGGAGCGTGCTCTGACGCTGAATACGCGTCTTGGTGGACATATCGTATCAGGCCATGTGGACGGCACAGGGGAGATTGTAGAAGTGCATAACGACGGCAGTGCAGTTGTCATGCATATTGCGTGCCCCCGGTCGCTTATGAAGTATATGGTACACAAAGGGTCGGTGACGATCGACGGCATCAGCCTGACATTGTTCGACATAAGTGTGGAGAATTCGGAGATCATCCTCAACCTGATTCCAGAGACGCAGGAGCGGACGACGCTCGCAGGCAAAACGGTTCATGACCGGGTCAATATCGAAGCGGATATGCTGATCAAGCACGTGGATCACCTGCTCGGCTTCTCCGGTTCAATGAAAGGCAATTCAATTGCGGAAATGGGTGAGCGGCATGTTTGATACGATCGAATCTGCTGTAGAAGATCTGAAGCAGGGCAAACTGATCATTGTAGTCGACGATGAGAACCGCGAAAATGAAGGTGACCTGGTCGGTATTGCAGAATACATCAGTGCCAGGGAAGTGAATTTCATGGCCACCCATGGACGGGGGCTGATCTGTACGCCGGTAACAGCTGAAATCGCGGAAAGGGCTGGACTCAACCAGATGGTGAACAACAACAGTGATCCGCATGGTACCGCCTTTACGACGTCCATCGACCACGTCTCGACCACAACCGGAATCAGTGCCCACGAGCGCCATGCGACAATGCAGGCACTGACTGCGAAGGACATCGGCCCCGAAGGCTTCAACGCACCGGGCCATGTATTCCCGCTGCTGTCCAGAAAGGGCGGCGTCATCGAGCGCATGGGCCATACTGAGGCGGCGACAGATCTGGCACGCCTTGCCGGCGCCGCACCGGTCGGTGTAATATGCGAAATCATGAATGACGACGGGACGATGGCCCGACTCGATGATCTGGTGGATTATAAGCAGGTGCACGGTCTTAAGATGATTACGATAGAAGACCTCAAGGATCATATGAAAAAGCATTCCGGCGTCACGCTCGAGAGCACCATCCAGCTTCCGACGGACTATGGCAGATTCAAAATGTATGGATTTGTCGACAATGATACCGGCAAGGAGCATCTTGCGCTCGTGCATGGTGAACTGAAACAGAATGCCATAGTCAGAATCCACTCCGAGTGCCTGACCGGTGATGTATTCCACAGCCAGCGCTGCGACTGCGGCGAGCAGCTCGATCGGGCGATGCATATCATCAATGAACAGGGTGGTGTCATCCTCTATATGCGGCAGGAGGGCCGGGGCATCGGTCTGATGAACAAGCTCAAGGCGTATGAACTGATCGAGCAGGGATATGATACTGTGAGCGCGAATGAACACCTCGGTTTCGATGCCGACCTCAGAAAATATGATGTAGCAGCAGAAATGCTGCACCAGCTCGGGCTCAGTGAAGTGACACTTCTGAGCAACAACCCGAGAAAGATCAAAGGTCTGGAAGAGGAAGGCATCAAGGTGAACCGCCAGAGCCATATCATCAAGGCCAACGTCAGCAACAAGGATTATTTGAAAACGAAAAAAGACAAACTCGGACATATGCTCTAGGAGGAAAAAACATGAATAGAATAGATACGAAAATGATCGGCACAGATCTTAAAATTGCGATTGTTGCAGGCAGGTTCAACGACTTCATCACATCCCAGCTTGTTTCAGGCGCGGAAGGTGCGCTCGTCAGCCATGATGTGAATACAGACGATATCGACCTCGTCTATGTCCCAGGTGCTTTTGAAATTCCACTGGCTGCGAAAACACTGGCCGAATCCGGCAACTACGACGCGGTCGTTGCGCTCGGATGTGTCATCCGCGGCAGTACGACGCATTACGATTATGTCTGCAACGAAGCGGCAAAAGGCATTTCCCAGGCTGGACTCCAGACAGGCCTGCCGGTCATGTTCGGCATCATTACAACCGAGAACATCGAACAGGCGATAGAACGTGCCGGAACAAAAGCAGGAAACAAGGGTGCGGAAACAGCACTTGGCGCCATAGAGATGGCCAATCTCATGAAGAAGATACGCTAGAATGAAAGAGCCGATCTAAATCGGCTTTTTATTTTGCCATGGATTTGCCATAATTACTTCAAACAACCTTCAATAAAAGAAAATTCAGCAGTGGATCATTCATGCTATGATTCTAGGTATGAGAGAAAAAGGGAGAGGATTATGTGAAGTTGAAACGACTACTGCCTGCTGCCATTCTGGCCATGGGCATCATGGCAGGCTGCGGTAATGAAGAGGCGCCTGCGGAAATGAACCATGACCATGCAAGCGAAGATGAAGTGCGGTCACTGGAAGTCGATCTTGAAGTGCCTGAAACGGCTGGAACAGGAGAAACGCTTGAATTTACAGCCCACGTCCACTCGAACGGTGAAGATGTACAGGACGCAGACAGTGTCATGTTCGAAGTGCTCGAAGGTGAGGAGAGCCTTGAAATGATCGAAGCGGAACATGATGAGAATGGCAACTACACAATCGAGCATACATTTGATGAAGCAGGCACGTATACAGTCATCTCCCATGTAGACGCATTCCAGCTCCATACGATGCCACAGAAGGAGATTACTGTGGAATAGCTGTGTTTTTCCTTCCGGATGCTGATTATTGTAATGAAGCCCTTTAGGGTTTACAATATGTATAGAAACTGGAAGCATAAATCAGGAGGAAAACATGAATTTGCAGGATAAAACTTATATTGTATCGAATGCTGTGACAGCGCTAGGAAAGGAACTCTCCATGCATCTGGCACAGCGGGGTGCAAACGTCATTCTGGCAGGTACTGAGCATGTGGAACTGGACAACCTCCTGGAGGCTATCCAAGGCAGTTCGGAGGGGAACCATAAGGTGGTTCTTCTGGAGCAGTCGAAGGAAATCGACTGGCTGGCTACTGTAGAAGAAATCGAGCAGGATTATAGTACATTGAACGGCATCATTCTCGTGCACACCATATTTACAGAGAACCGTTCCGTCTATGATGTCTCTTTTGATGAATTCAATACGGTGATGTATGAGCATGTATGGGGAACCTACCTCGGAATCCGTACACTGAGGCCATTACTTGAGGATGGCGGGAATGCCAAGATCATCAACGTGATCGGTCCATCATTCGAGGATGTATTTGAAAGAAACCTGTACTATACCGTCACAGGTGCAATCGAGGCATTGACACATTCCACTGCTGGTGAGCTGAGGAAGGAAGATGTGGATGTCTATGCATTGAGCTATCGTCCGCCATTCGGCGACGACGAGTCTCCGGAACGTACAAATCTGCAGGCGATCAATAAAGTCATGGCGATTCTTACAGGATCGGAAGATATCCCGAACGGAAACACCATAATCATCAGCTGATATTCAGCGGTATGCCACTCAAATTCAAATTGAGTGGTTTTTTGCTTTCTTCTCCTTGTTTCCCTTGAAAATATCATCTTTAAGTGTATAATTGTGGATATGATTATCGATGATAATCATTATCAATTAGGGTGGATTAATATGATACATAAACTTTTCAGATTGGACATCATGATTATATTATTGATTGTGTTATCCATCATTTCCATGTTTGTAGGGGTTGTCGATCTCGCTCCAGGAGATCTTTTCGACCTGGATGATAATCAGAAGAACATCATTCTGGATAGCCGGCTCCCAAGAACCATCGCCATCATCATTGCGGGGGCCTCTTTGAGTGTATGTGGACTGATCATGCAGCAGCTGACCCGCAACAAATTCGTTTCGCCTACAACGGCCGGGACAATGGACTGGGCTCGGCTCGGCATATTGATCGCACTGATGTTCTTCCCGACAGCAAGTCTTCTCGTGAAGCTGCTTTTTGCATCTGCATTGAGTCTTGCAGGTACGATTTTGTTCATGCAGATCATCCAGCGCGTCCAGTTCAAGGATGTTGTTTTTGTCCCGCTGATCGGACTCATGCTCGGCAATGTCGTCTCAAGTGTTGCCACCTTTCTCAGCCTGAGGACAAACTCGATCCAATCCTTGTCCAGCTGGCTGCAGGGAGACTTCTCGATAATCATATCCGGACGGTACGAAGTACTATACATAAGCGTTCCATTCCTGATTATCGGTCTGATCTATGCCAATCAGTTTACAATTGCCGGCATGGGGGAGGACTTCTCAAAAAACCTCGGGCTCAACTATAGACGGGTAATCAATATTGGTCTGCTTATCACTGCAGTAATTACAGCACTCGTTGTTGTTACTGTAGGCATGCTGCCTTTCCTCGGGCTTATTATTCCGAATATTATCTCAATATTCCGGGGAGACCACCTGAAGAACACCATTCTTCTGACTGCAGTACTGGGTGCAGTTTTTGTCATGATCTGCGACATTCTTGGCCGTCTGATCATATTCCCCTACGAAATATCCATAGGGTTGATGATCGGCGTCATAGGAAGCTTCATCTTCCTGATCATGATATTCAGGAGGGTGAAATCAAATGCTTGATAGAAAGAATAACCGTCTGCTGATAGTACTCTCAATACTTACGCTCGTCATCGGTGGATGCTATATCCTCTACCAGTTGAATTTCGACATACTGTTCTATCAGCTTCCTTCGCGTCTGAATCGGGTCGTAACGATGATCATCGTCGGTACAGCAATTGCCATCTCGACGGTAATCTTCCAGACAATCACCAGGAACCGCATACTGACACCATCCATCATGGGGCTCGATTCGGTATACCTGTTCATCCAGACAGTCATCGTATTCATCGGTGGGGCACAGTCCATACTGCTGATGAATGATTTCGTCAACTATATTGCAAGCATGCTTATACTTGTCCTGTTCACTGTGCTGGTCTTCAGGTATCTGTTCAAGTTTACCGGCAGCCATGTATTTCTTCTGCTGCTTATCGGAATCATCCTTGGAACATTTTTCAGCAGCCTGTCATCATTCATGCAGATGCTCATAAATCCGGATGACTTCCTCATCCTGCAGAGCTCGATGTTTGCATCTTTCAACGCAATCAATGAGTCGCTGATCTGGATCACCGGAGGGGTTGTACTGCTCATGCTGGTCATTGTACTGAAAGACTTCCATTCCTTGGATGTCATCGCACTCGGCAGGGATCACGCAGTGAATCTGGGCGTGAACTACGACAGGAAGATTTCGCAACTGCTGCTCATCATTGCAGTACTCGTGTCGGTAGCCACCGCCCTTGTCGGTCCAATCATGTTTCTTGGTCTTCTCGTTGTCAATCTGGCACATGAAATGTTCAGGACGTTCAAGCACCGCTACCTGCTTATCGGCAGTACACTGATTGCAGTCATTACACTTCTGCTCGGACAGATGCTGACACAGTACGTGTTCAAACAGGCGGTTGAAATCAGTGTCATCATCAATCTCGCAGGTGGCATATACTTCATCATACTAATGCTTAAGGAGAGTCGAAGATGATCGATCTTAAAGGGATTTCAAAAATCTACGGACAAAAGAAAGTGGTCAATGATGTTTCCGTCTCAATTGCCAAAGGTAAAGTTACTTCCTTCATCGGACCGAACGGTGCCGGTAAAAGTACGCTGCTGTCCATGGTGACACGGCTTCTCGACCAGGACAGCGGAGATGTGCTGCTCGAAGGCGAGAACATACTGCAGTCGCCGAGTGACAAGCTGGCAAAGAAGATCGCGATTTTGAAGCAGTCAAACAACCTTGATCTGAAAATAACAGTACGTGAACTGATCAGCTTCGGCCGCTTTCCATATACGAAGGGCAGACTCAATGACAAGGACCATGAAATCATCAATGAAGCCATCCGCTACATGGAGCTTGAAGATTTCGAGGACCGCTACATCGATGAGCTGTCCGGCGGTCAGAGGCAGCGCGTCTACATCGCCATGACAATCGCCCAGGATACGGAATACATCTTTTTGGACGAGCCGCTCAACAACCTCGACATGAAACACTCCGTCCAGATCATGCAGATTTTGAGAAGGCTTGTAAGGGAGCGCAATAAGACCATCATCATCGTCATTCATGACATCAACTTTGCATCCTGCTACTCAGATAATATCGTCGCGATGAAGGATGGCGAAGTCGTCATCAGCGGTAAGAAGGACGATGTCATACAGAAGCAGATCCTTGAAGATATATACGAGATGGATATCAATATCGAATGCATCTATGGCCAGCAGATCTGTGTCTATTTTGATGAACATAAGGACGCTTCCGTGGACGACTTCATCGAAGACCAGGTCCATCTCAGGGTGTAGTGCATCCCGGTGTACACTAAAGGAGGTGATGGGGACTTATCGGATATATGAATGTTTTTAGTGGGGGCTGAAAACACACTTTGGAAAGAGGAATGCAAAATGAAGAAACTATACTTATTGATTACTGTAATGATGATTATGATACTTGCAGCATGCAGCAGCACGGAAGAAACTTCCGAAGACACCGCAGCAGGCGCTGAAGAAAAAGAGACAGTGGCTGTAGAGAACAACTTCGCCATCTCAGGCGAATCGGCAGACGGAGAGGAAACAAGCGAGGAAGTATCAGAAACTGTGGAAGTTCCGGTAAATCCTGAAAAAGTGGCCGTATTCGACTATGGTGCGCTTTCTACGATCCACGCATTGGGAGAGGCGGAAAGTGTCGTTGGTCTTCCTAAAGGAGACGGGGGCAGCACACTGCCTGAACAGCTTGAGGAGTATAAGGGTGATGCATATGCAAATCTCGGCAGTCTGAAAGATCCGGATTTCGAAAAAATTGCAGAACTGCAACCTGAAATCATCATGATTTCAGGACGTCAGGCAAATTCCACAATCATCAGTGAGTTTGAAAAAGCAGCCCCGGATGCGCAGGTTCTCTATGTCGCACCTTCAACGGACAACTATTTTGAAGAAGTCAGACATTATACCCAGATGCTCGGCAAGATCTACAACAAGTCGGATGAAGCCGAAGCACTGATAGCAGATCTCGACAGTAAAATCGAGGAAGTGAAGCAGAAAGCTGCCGATTTTGACGAAACACTGCTATTTGTCATGGCAAATGAAGGTGAACTTTCAGCCCACGGACCAGGCGGACGCTACGGTTATCTCTATGATGAGCTTGGCTTCGCACCGGTAGATGAAGAAATTTCAACGACAAGACACGGACAGGCCATCAGCTATGAATATATCAATGATAGGAACCCAGGCATCATCCTCGCTCTGGACAGAGGCAGCGCAATCGGCGGACAGTCCGCTTCCAGCAGCGTGCTCGACAACGATGTACTCCAGGATGTGGATGCAATCAAGAACGACAGAGTCGTCGATCTGGATGCCAAACTCTGGTACCTTGCTTCAGGTGGCGTCGTGACGACAGTCGGTCAGCTTGAAGAGATCGAACAGGCACTTGAGCAGTAGACGGATATTAAAAGGCCCATCACAGTGATGGGCCTTTTTCCTATGCTGTCTAGATATGGTTTCCGGAGTTCCTGTACAATGGATCGCCGATGATTCTGACTTCACGGTTGAGCTCTACACCAAACTGACGATTTACAGTATTCTGTACGTGTTCAATCAGCGCTTCGTAGTCGCCTGCAGTCCCATGGTCGACATTGACCATGAACCCGGCATGTTTCCTTGAGACTTCGACACCGCCGATGCGATATCCCTGCAGTCCCGCTTCCTGGATGAGCTTGCCGGCGAAGTTTCCAGGTGGTCTCTGGAAGACACTGCCGCACGAAGGGAATTCCAATGGCTGTTTTGTTTCCCTGCGTTCCGTGAGGTCGGCCATACTGCTTTCAATATCGGCAATATCGCCCGGTTCAAGCTCGAATTTCGCTTCGACCACCACGTAGCCATTCTCCTGGACGATGCTTTTGCGATAGTCCAGCCCAAGATCTGCATTGCTCAATACGATCTTCTTTCCGGTTTCATCCAGGACGGTGACTTCAAGAAGGCAATCCTTGATCTCTCCACCGTAGGCACCGGCATTCATATACACAGCACCGCCGACACTTCCGGGTATGCCGCACGCAAACTCCAGACCGGACAGCGAAAGGTCCCGGGCGTAGTTCGAAACGTCTATGATGGCACGACCGCTGCCTGCAGTGATTATATTGTCCGACTCCGACAGGTCATCCAGTTCAAGCAGGTTCAGTACGATGCCACGGATTCCGCCATCACGAATGATGATGTTCGATCCATTACCGAGATATGTCACCGGTATATCGTTTTCATGGCTATACTCGAGGACACGGGAAGCATCTTCGATATCATGGACGGTAATGTGGATATCGGCAGGCCCGCCGGTACGCGTGTATGTATATTTTTTCAATGGTTCATAAAGTTTGATTTCAGAATGGTCCAGCAGAGCTTTCAGGTCTCGTTCAATTTGAGTATGGTTCACTATAATGTTTCCTTTCAGAAGAAAATGCTTAATACTATTATAAGGGAATGGGGGGCCGTTGCCAATCGAAGTTATGTCCGTTGTGAGGATTTAGGATGTATGCTATATTTTGTTTAGCAACCCGTGCACCGTGTCTGACTATACTACAGTGAAAGTGTGACTTTCTTTGCACAGAAAAATATTGATGAATGGTGTCCTTGTGCTGATGTTCGCGATGCTTGGTGCCGGTTGCGGCCCAGGTCTAAAAGAGAACTTCGAGGACTATATGACCAGCATGGAAGACGTTCATGCGCTGGATACTGAATACGAAAATAAAATGGGCCAGCTGGATATCGACGGTCTGCCAGAGGAGCTTTCTCCGAGAAATACGGACATCGATCTTGAAAAACTTACGGCAATCAGCGAAGCGCTGGACCAGGAGATCATGCCGGTGATCGAACAGATGAATGATAAGGTCGGGAATATAGAAGTCACGAATGACCAGCTTGCTGATCTGCATGATACTTATACTGAAAGTCTGGAAGTGAAGCAGAATTTCGTCCAAGGGCTGAATGACTATGTCGAGACATACGCATTGTCCGTCAGGTCGAATGAAGAACTCATACAGCTGAGTCAGGACTTTATGGAAAATCAGGAAGAACGGGATGAAGTGATCGATTCGGCCGGAAGCGGTGAGGAGGCTGAAGAAATCGATACGATCATCTCGCAGATCAATGAAAATAGTGCGGAGCTGGAAGCAGAATCTGAAATTCTTCAGCTGGATGAATCACAGGTCACCAAGATGGAGCACATAGAAAATGTGCTGCTGCCGCTGATCGATGGCCATATCCAGACGTTCAACCAGATGAACCTCGAAACCGACAGTGCTGTCCGTGTACGCAGTCTGACGCTCGAGATGTACTATGGGTTCAGAAAATACTACCAGGAACGCAAAAGTTCCATGGAGTACAACAATCGACTCCAGGAACTGCAGCTTCAGAATATACTGCCGCTCAGGGAAACCTATGAGCAGCTGGACGAGGACTATAATGCCCAGGTAGAAGAAATAGAGAGCGAACTGTAGGTTCGCTCTCTATTTTTCTTTGCGTTCTTTGGACTGTCCAGGATGCATCGGGTGGTTCGGGTCCTTCTGGATCTTTGATATGAAGATATTTCTGAGAATTACAGTAGTAATCCAGAAAGCAAATACAGCAAGAAGGATAAAAGATACTGCCCTGTTATTTTCAAAGTCGAGCATGAACAGCAGGACGACAATCAGCAGAGCTGCATTGATCGTATCCAGAAATGTCCATCTCTTAAGTGATCGATTATTCATGTCATGCCTCCAATCCATGTCATTATATCATAATGTAGAACGCGATTTGCTAAAATGAAAAATAAATGATAAGTTATTAACAGTTTAATGAGAAGGTGATGAAATGCTGACGAAAACAACATCGATTGAATCATTTCAAAAGTTGTTGCAAACGAATAAAGATTTCTTTTTTATGAAACATAGTAGTACATGTCCGATATCGGCCACTGCCTTCGAAGAATTTCAGAAGTTCCATTATGAAAGGGATATGGATGGCTATTACCTGGTCGTTCAGGACCATCGCAAGCTGTCAAACTATATTGCTGAGCATTTCGATGTCAGACATGAATCTCCACAGGCTTTCTACTTCGAGGATGGAAACCTCAAGTGGAACGACTCCCATCAGAATATTACACTCAGTAATCTTTCATCAGTTGAGGATTAGAGCCAGGGTTGCCAAGCGCAATCCTGGTTTTTATATGGGATTGAACATGACACGGTTCTGCCCATACTTCTTTGCTGCATGAAGCATATCGTCGGCTTCCTTGAAAAGAATTCCTTTCGTATCGGAAGATACGGTCTGATAGGCGATGCCGATGGACACGGTCAGATGGACGGTTTCCCGGTCGCTGATATGAAAATGCGCCCTTTCCACGCTGTTCCGGACGGCTTCCGCCAGCCTGACGGTCTTATCGAAGGAAAGATCCGGCATGATCATCGAGAACTCTTCTCCACTGCTTCTGAACAGCATGCCGCCATTCGGCACATAGTTGTTCAGAAGGTGGGCCATCTGTCTGATCAGTGCATCTCCGGATGCATGGCTGTGCTGTTCATTGATCAGACTGAAATTGTCGATGTCGATGAGCAGGAGGCTGATTGTCCTGCTTGTGCCGAGCATCTCTTCGGTGCTGTTATCAAGCGCCTTCACATTTCCAAGCTGGGTGAGGAAATCCTTGTATTCCTCCTCCTCGTACCGCTTAAGCAGACCCAGTATCTTATTGATATCCTCATACATCATCATGGCAAAGAACATCACGATTGTACTTGCCGATATGAATACCGCTACCTGGAAAAGCGTAAGCGGCTGGATGAAAAGATGGATGAGCAATCCATACAGTGCTGTAAATAGGATGACTGCTGCGGTCAGTTCCTTCAGCTTCTGAAAATCGAGAAACGGCAGTACCAGCATGATCAGCACATAAAGTATGAGAAATACAAGGTAGGGCTGCCAGTCGAAATTGAAGATCAGGTGATGGAACAGAAAAACGGCTCCAACGGATACGATCATCAGATAGGGGACGCTGTATTTGACGAGAATGAGCAGTGGGATGAAGTAGAGACTGAAACCCATCCCTTGGATTTCAATCGGCACCATGAGCAGCAGTACCGACAGGGTGGTCATCAGCAGCGCCTGGAATATGTCGGAATCAATGGTCCGGCGGTCTTCCAGATACTGAAGGCGGTGGAACAAGTATATGCCGCTGATGGTAATTGATATATTGAGTACAAAATCAATGAGCATATACTCTCTCCTCCTGTCCTGACTATTCCAGTTCCAGATTCTGGCGCATTTCATTCCTTACCTGATTGTAGGATTCATCGTTCGGCAGGAAGTACCATAGGCCGTCATCCAGTCTCTGATCCGTCCCTTCAAGCGTCAGACGTTCGATGTTGCGGGCCGGCTCCTGATAATTCGAACGCAAGGCGTTCAATTCACCGAATGGCACGTCCGTTCTTACATTGTTGGAAAGCACATCAAGAATGGAGTTGAAGTTTGTAATTGTCTGGACACTCAATATTTCCTGGGCAATGCTCTGTGCAATAAGCTGCTGTCTCATCTGTCGCCCGGAATCTCCGCCAGCACCTTCGGATTTTCTACTCCTTGAGAATGCGAGCGCCATGTCTCCATCCATTTCATATGTCTCTCCTGCTGTAAACTGGTAGCCTGACTGCTGGAATGTATCCTGGCTCGTTACAGTGACACCGCCGATGGCATCGATGATGGTTGTAAATCCATCCATGTTGATGGAAACGAAGTGGTCGATCGGCATATCAAGGAAGTTTTCGACAGTATCCACTGCCATTTCAGGACCGCCATAGGCGTACGCATGGTTGATCTTCTCGACAGTTCCCCGTCCTGCGATTTCAGTCTGTGTATCGCGCGGAATACTGACAATCTTCCCCTCGTCCGTATTCGGGTTCAGTGTAACAACCATGATTGTATCGGAACGCTGTCCCATTCCGCTTTCGTTGCGCTGCTCATCATCATCCGTTCCAAACAGTGCAACGGAAATCGGATCCTGGTTTCTGAAGCTGACTTCCGTTTCCCTGAGTTCGGAAGTCGAACTGGAGAATTCGTCATCAAACACCTGGTTGGCTGCACCTTTCAATTGGAAGTATACATAGGCGGCGATTCCGGCAAATACGATGACTGAAATCAGAATCACTGCAATCAGCACCTTCAGTACTGGGTGCATTCGTCTTTTCTCTGTTCTTTTCATTAGTAGATCTCCTTTGGCATAGTGACATAATTATACAACGAATCGACTATCAATGAAAAATATAAATGTACAAAAATGGGTGGACACACCATAAATAAAGTGGAATGTGATATAGTGGATTGGAAATATTTAAGACGGTGATGATATGTATACTCTATTCCTATTGACGGTGTCGTTTCTGATTTCCCTGATTCTGATGCCGATTTTCATATGGGGTAGTCGGCGATTTGGTTTCGTCGACCACCCAAATAACAGAAAAGTCCATGTAAAACCGATTCCATACATGGGGGGTGTGGCAATACTCATCTCCTTTGCCATAGGAGTTCTCATATCCCGCCCGATCGAGGCTGAATACAAAGCACTCATCATTGGCGGGATTGTCATTGTCGCAGTCGGCATCGTGGATGATAAATATGACCTGAAGCCGGGTCTCAAGCTGATCGGACAGATTGCAGCCGGACTTGTACCGGTTGCACATGGCATTGTCATCGACCGGATCACGCCTTTTGGTGTGGAGATCGAATTCGGCATTCTGGCCATTCCGATTACGGTTCTGTGGATTGTCGGCATCATCAATGCCATCAATCTTGTGGATGGGCTTGATGGACTGGCCACGGGTGTATCCGTCATTGCACTATCGACCATCGGATTCATCACCATACTGCAGGGCAATATTTTTGTCATGATGATATGCGTCATCCTGATCGGCGCCTGTCTTGGCTTTCTGGTGTACAACTTCCATCCGGCAAAAATATTCCTCGGAGACAACGGGGCGATGCTGCTCGGCTTCATCATCAGTGTGGTCTCCCTGATGGGTTTCAAGAACATTACATTGATTTCACTGTTCTTTCCGATCATCATACTGGCGGTGCCGTTCATAGACATGTTCTTTGCAGCATTGAGACGGTATCGGAGCAATGTGTCACTCGTCAAGGCCGATCGGAGCCATCTCCATCATCGGCTGCAGAACCTCGGCTATACCCATACTGAAAGTGTCGTGCTGATCTATTTCATTGCGGCACTGTATTCAGGAGCCAGCATCATTCTCTACCTTTCCACAATTCCGGGAGCGATCATCATCATACTGCTGCTCATCCTCACGACAGAAATCATTGTGGAGGCGACCAATCTGATCGATACGAATCGGCGCCCGGTGCTGGATTTTGCCAGGCGGCTGTTCCACCGTATTTTCCTATAGTTATTCCACGGCACTTTCGGCCCGGATCATGTCCAATGCTTCCAGGCTGAAAGTGTCTTTTGTGATTTCCTGGACACGTGCCAGAAACTGATCTGCTTCATTCTGCCTGACGTGTACTGTATAGGTGACCTTGTCCGTATAGGCGGTGTCCTTGATGGTGATGTCCGATCCTTCGAGTTCATGCTCGAAGCGGTTCGTATACGTATAGTCCATGGTGATCCTGTACGGCAGTACATCGATCTCCACTACTTTGCCCGCCGCGCTGACAGCGTCCGCCGCACTGCCTGAATACGCCCGGATCAGACCGCCTGCACCGAGTTTTATACCGCCGAAGTATCGGGTGACCACGACTGTTACGTTATATAGGCCCTCCCTTTTCAGCACTTCGAGAATCGGCACACCTGCGGTTCCGGAAGGCTCGCCATCATCATCGGCTTTCTGTATCAGCGCACTCTGTGTAATGATGTATGCACTGCAGTTATGGTTGGCGGCTTTATGCTCCTGCTTGATCGAATCGATGAAGGCCTTTGCCGCAGCCTCCGTCTCCGTACGCGCGATATGGGCGATGAACCTTGACTTGCTGATCACCGTTTCGGTGTTCAGATCCACCCTGTTCATATATTGCTGTTCCATGTATGTTCACCTCTAGAAAATATAGTAACACATGGACGGAATCGATAGGGGTGTAGTAAACTGAATATTGAGTGTGAATGGTGAAATTGGAGGAAGCAGTATGAAAATTGCGGTAGTAGTGGATTCAACATCCTATCTTCCAGGAAGATTGAAAGAAAAGTACGATATTCGTACCATCCCGCTGAATGTCATCATCGGGGAACAGTCATACAAAGAGGATGAAGAGATCGGCAATGACACCTTTTTCGACAGGATGCGCGAAATGGAGGAGCTGCCGAGAACGAGCCAGCCATCGATCGGCGACTACATCCTTCTGCTCGAATCCTTGAGGGAGGAAGGCTATACCGATGTCATCAGTGTCCATCTCTCAAGTCAGATCAGTGGTACATACCAGAGTGCAATGACAGCAGGACAGAGTGTGGAGGGCATCGAAGTCCACGCAATCGATTCCGAAATCGCATGCTATGTCCAGGGTTTCCTGGCGCTTTACGCCGCACAGAATAAAGACCGGATGCCGCTTGATGATCTTCTGGGCCAGCTTGAGGAAATGAAACGGCGCAAGAATACGAATGCATATTTCATAGTGGATACGTTGTCGAACCTTCAGAAAGGTGGGCGCCTGACGAATGCACAGGCACTGATCGGCAGTCTGCTCAAAGTGAAGCCTATTCTCGAATTCGAATCAGCCAGAATCGTACCATTCGAAAAGATACGGACGAAGAAGAAGGCGATGAAACGGGTGGAGGAAGTTTTCGCTGAAGAAATGGCGCTTCATAAAGACAAGCCAGTTACAGCTGTGATCATCCACAGCAACGCTGAAGAAGAGGGCCGGCGATGGATGGACAGTCTGAAACAGCAGTATCCCGGGATCACTTTCAGACTGAGCTACTTTGGTCCGGTGATTGCGACGCATCTTGGTGAGGGTGCGCTCGGTCTCGGCTACACCACCTATGAGGTGGACACGGAATATTGAATGACAGGTGGAGACGCAGCTATTTTTGCTGCGTCTTTTTTTATTATTATTAAGCAGGGAGGCAATTGATGATACTGGATCATAGAGGAGATGCCATATATAGAACAGCTGGAGTGGACGTGAAAGGGCCGCTGTGCCATCGATGCGGCAACACATCAAAAAAGTACTTCTACAGCTACGACGCACCGTTCGATGGGAGCCGGGTGACCTACTGCATGAAATGCATCAACCTTGGGCGTTCCGACAGCATGACGCCGCTCAGATGCAACCCGACTGTAAGAAGGAAGACTGCCAGTCCATATACGCTCGATTTCGAGCTCAGCAGTCAGCAGGCCTATGCTTCAGACCGTATCATGGATGCACTGAAGACAGGCAGATCGCTGCTGCTCTATGCTGTAACGGGTGCGGGAAAGACGGAGATGACGTTTCAGAGCATAGAATGGGCACGTGAGGCGGGGTTGAATGTTGCTTTCATCTCCCCGAGAATAGATGTGGTGAAGGAGGTGCATATCCGGCTCGGACAGGCATTCGTGTCGAGTGGCATCGATCTGATGTATGACGGTGTCAAACAGGTCCATGACTACCAATTCACCGTGTGTACGGTGCATCAGCTGTTCAATTTCATCGATCACTTCGATTTCATCATCGTGGACGAGACGGATGCCTTTCCATTACCGGAGGATCCCATCCTCATGCAGGCCATCCGCCGCGCTTCGACCCGTGCAGCAACCCTGATATTCATGACGGCGACACCATCCAGACAGCTGATCCGGGAAGTGGGGAAGGATGGTGTCATTACACTGCCAAGACGATACCACGGCCATGATCTGACCATGCCGAAGATGGTCTGGCATGACATCAGACGAGATCTCAGCCGGGACAGAGCCCCGAAGAAGCTGATGAACCTTATCAGGGATATTCTTGATGCCGAAAGGTTCGTGCTGGTCTTCGTTCCTGAGATTTCATTGATGGAGGCGCTGTTCAAAGTGATACATGAAGTGTTCCCCGAGTCCGCGGCCGTCCATAGCGGTGATCCTGAAAGAAACCACAAGGTTGAAAAGATGCGCAATAAGGAGATCAAAGTACTTCTGACGACTACGATTCTTGAGCGGGGTGTCACTTTCGACAGACTGGATGCGATCATCGTGCATGCCGAAAGATTCAATATGGAAAGCCTGATACAGATGTGCGGGCGGGTCGGCAGAAAACAGACCGACCCGGTGGGGAACATCTGGTTCTTCGCCCACTATCAGACGGGCGGCATCCGCCGCACATTCAGGACGATCCGCGAATTCAATGCAGCACGGGTGGATGCATGATCTGCTACTGCTGCCATGAAGCGCTTGCGGTCCAGCTGGACATCGTCAATCTGTTCAGCAAGCAGGTACCGCTGTGTGAAAAATGCCGCAGGGAGATTTCCGTCTGGCGGCCTGGCCGGCGCTGCGCTTCCTGCCACCGGAGAATGTCGGATGAGGAGGTGGAGTGCCTCGACTGCCTATTTCTTCTGGAACGATATCAGCCTCCAGGGAAGACGACATGTCTGCTCGATTACCATGAAATGAACAAGATGCTGTTCCATCGCTACAAGTTCATGGGCGACTGTGCACTGGCGGAAATAATTGCCATGTTTCTGCCGGGCCACTATGGGGAATATGATGTAATCACTCCAATTCCCATTTCCACTCAGCGCATGACGGAGCGTGGATACAACCAGACGGCGATGGTGCTTGATGCCAAAGGCATCCAGTACGAAGAACTGCTCGGGACCAGCAGGGTCAAGCGCCAGTCGGAACTTGGCAAAAACGACAGAAGTCGACAGGAGAACCCATTCTTCATCAGTAGACCGGCTGGAATCGAAGGCAGACGCATCCTTGTTGTCGATGATATATACACAACAGGGATCACAGTCCATCAGGCGATGGAGAAGCTCCACGCTTTCAGGCCTGCTGCTATCGACGTGTTAACGTTTTCAAAAGCCTGAGGATTTTGGTATAATGGGACTAGGAAGAATAACGTACTCAAGGAGGGGTTTCATCATGATCAGATGTGAAATTCGTGGAGAAAATATTGAGGTAACAGATGCAATCAGAAACCACATTGAGGAGAAGGTGGGCAAGCTGGAACGTTACTTCACAAATGCTCCAAATACACACGCCCACGTCAACATCAAGACCTACAGTAACAAGAAGGCGAAGACCGAAATTACAATCCCTATGAAGGACCTTACATTAAGAGCGGAAGAGAGGCACGATGACCTCTATGCTACTGTTGATCTGGTCATAGACAAACTGGAGAGGCAAATCAGGAAACATAAGACGAAGATCAACCGTAAATTCAGGGAAAAGAACCCTGAGCAGGAATTCTTCGCAGCGCTCGAGGCAAATGCCAGTGGTACGACTGAAGAGGAAACTGACGAAGGAATGGACATTGTGCGTTCCAAGCAGTTCCAGCTGAAACCGATGGATTCCGAAGAGGCAGTATTGCAGATGAATATGCTTGGTCACGATTTCTTTATCTTCAACGATAGGGAAACCGAAGGCACAAGTATTGTCTATAAACGAAATGATGGCAAGTACGGCCTGATTGAAACAAATTAGAAAGCCTGTTTAGAAATAGGCGACAGAAAACCCTGACTGCATGCAGTCAGGGTTTTGCCATGATGGCGATTCGTTTTATTTTTACCCTGTTTAGTGCTATTATTATTAGATGAATTAACAGTGAGATATAGCGAGGGAGAGAAATCCATGGGTATTTTGGACAAAGTCTACGACGGCAATAAACGGGAGCTGCGCTCTCTTCGGAAGACTGCCGATAAAGTGGAAAGCTATAAAGAAGAATTCGCCGGACTCAGCGATGAACAGCTGCAGGCGAAAACGGATGAATTCAAAAGCAGAATCAGTGAGGCCAAAGATGAAAAGCAGCAGGATAAGCTGCTCGATGAGATATTGCCGGAAGCATTTGCAACTGTCAGAGAAGCCGCAAAGCGTACCCTCGGTCTCGAACCCTACCCGGTTCAGATCATGGGGGGCGTTACGCTGCATAAAGGCGACATCGCTGAGATGAAGACAGGTGAAGGTAAGACGCTTACCGCGACAATGCCGGTATATCTGAATGCACTGACGGGCGACGGTGTCCATGTCATCACAGTCAATGAATACCTGTCCGCCACACAGATGGAGGAGATGTCGGTACTATACAATTTCCTCGGACTGAGCGTCGGATTGAATCTGAATGCTAAAAACAGCGAAGAGAAGCGGGAGGCATTTGCTTCCGATATCACTTATACGACGAATAATGAACTCGGCTTCGACTACCTGCGGGATAACATGGTCACATACAAGAAGGACCGTGTGCTCAGAAAACTGAACTATGCCATCATTGATGAAGTCGACTCCATCCTGATCGATGAAGCGCGTACACCACTGATCATTTCAGGCAAGGCCGACCAGTCGAATACGCAGTATATCCAGGCGAACCAATTCGTCAAGATGCTCAAGGAAGATGAAGATTTCACCTATGATATCAAGACAAAGAATATCCAGCTGAATGATGAAGGCATGGAAAAGGCCGAGAAATGGTTCAAAGTGGACAACCTGTATGATGTGAAGCATGTCAATCTGCTCCACCATATCAACCAGGCACTGAAGGCACACTTCTCCATGCAGAACGATATCGACTATGTCGTGGAAGATGAAAAGATCGTCATTGTCGACCAGTTCACTGGACGCAAGATGAGCGGCCGCCGCTTCTCGGATGGTCTGCACCAGGCAATCGAAGCAAAAGAAGGCGTGGATATCCAGAACGAATCGAAGACGATGGCATCCATCACATTCCAGAACTTCTTCAGGCAGTTCAACAAGCTCTCCGGCATGACGGGTACAGCAAAGACCGAGGAAGAGGAATTTCTGAACATCTACAATATGAAGGTGACGGTCATACCGACGAACCGCCCGATTGCCAGAACCGATCATACGGACAAGATCTACTCGACGAAGGAGAATAAATTCAAGCATGTTGTCGAAGAAGTGGTCGAGCGCCACCGCAACGGACAGCCTGTGCTGATCGGTACTGTAGCAGTCGAGACCAGTGAGTACATTTCCGAGATGCTGCGCAAGAAGGGTATCCGTCATAATGTTCTCAATGCGAAGAACCACGAGAGAGAGGCCGAGATCATTGCCAACGCCGGCAATAAGGGTGCTGTGACCATCGCGACCAATATGGCCGGACGTGGTACGGATATCAAACTCGGCGATGGTGTCAAGGAGGCCGGGGGTCTCGCTGTCATCGGTACCGAACGCCATGAATCGAGACGTATAGACGACCAGCTCCGCGGACGTTCCGGGCGTCAGGGAGATGTCGGTGTCAGTACGTTCTACCTGTCGCTCGAAGACGATCTGATGAGACGCTTCGGGTCGGAGCGCATGCAGAATACGATGGAGCGCCTCGGCATGGCAGAGGAGGAGCTGACATCGAAGATGATCTCAAGAGCGGTCGAATCTGCACAGAAGCGGGTGGAAGGCAACAACTTCGATGCTCGTAAACGACTGCTTGAATATGATGATGTATTGAGACGCCAGCGGGAGATCATCTATCAGGAAAGAAATGAAATCATCGACAAGGAAGATGTCCGCGACCAGCTCATGGGCATGATAGAGTCTTCCATCGAGCGTACGGTCAGCTACTATATACTGGATGATGAGGAACTGACGGACTACGAGCAGTTCATCCGGACGGTCAAAGATACGTATCTTTCTGATGAAAGCATCGAAATCACCGATATCAGAGGCCGCGAGAATGAAGAGATTGCTGCTCTGATTCTCGGTAAGGTCGATAATGAACTGTCGGCGAAGGAAGAGAAGCTCGGTACGGAAAGAATGAGACTATTCGAACGGATGATGATGCTGCGTACGATCGACCAGAAATGGGTGGAGCACATCGACAGCATGGACCAGCTCAGAACAGGCATCCATCTCCGCTCCTACGGACAGATCAACCCGCTGCGTGAATACCAGAATGAAGGTCTGCAGATGTTCGAGGACATGCTTGTGTCGATCGAAGATGACACTGCCAGATATGTTCTGAAGACGGAAGTGAAGTCCGATGAGGAAATCAAGCGGGAACAGGTCATCTCAAAAGGTGAAATGCAGGCTGGAGACAGCAAGGAAAAGGTCAAAAAGGGTCCGGTCAAGAAGGAAATGCGCATCGGACGCAACGACCCCTGCCCATGCGGCTCAGGAAAGAAATATAAAAATTGCCACGGTAAATAGACGAAAGAGGGATAATTATGGAATTGCATGAGATAAGACATTTCATTGCGGATATGCACGGGAAGCTCGATGACTTCAGGGGGTCTCTTTGACTTAGAGGAAAAAGAGACTCAGATTCGTGAGTATGAAGAGACGATGGCCGACCCAAGCTTCTGGAACAACCAGGAAGAGGCACAGAAGGTCATCGACAGCAACAACAATCTGAAAAAAGTGGTCGACGAGTTCCGTGAAATCGAAGCGGCAGTAGAGGATATCGAAGTATCGTACGAGCTGCTGAAAGAGGAGACCGATGAAGACATGCATCTGACGCTCGAGGAGAATGTCGATCAGGTCAAGGCGAGAATTGAAGCATTTGAACTGAACATTCTGCTGAACAGTGAACATGATGCACTGAATGCCATCCTTGAGCTTCACCCGGGAGCAGGCGGCACAGAATCCCAGGATTGGGCACAGATGCTGCTCAGGATGTATCAGCGCTATGCCGACCAGCAGGGCTTCAAAGTGGAGACGCTCGACTACCAGTCCGGGGATGAAGCAGGCGTCAAAAGTGTGACACTGCTGATCAAGGGACTCAACAGCTATGGGCTGCTCAAGGCGGAGAAAGGTGTCCACCGTCTGGTGCGCATCTCTCCATTCGATTCATCAGGCAGGCGGCATACTTCCTTCGTATCATGTGAAGTGACGCCCCAGTTTGAAAATACGGATATCAAGATAGAAATAAAACCTGAAGATATCAGCATCGACACATATCGCGCCAGCGGTGCTGGTGGACAGCACATCAATACAACCGATTCCGCAGTCCGCATCACGCACCACGAAACCGGCATCGTCGTTACATGCCAGAACGAGCGGTCACAGATCAAAAACCGGGAGCAGGCCATGACGATGCTCAAATCGAAATTGTACCAGCGCCAGCTGGAAGAGCAGCAGGCCGAAATCGATGCAATCAAAGGCGAGCAGAAGGAGATCGGGTGGGGCAGCCAGATACGTTCCTACGTATTCCACCCTTATTCCATGGTCAAGGACCACCGCACCAATGTGGAAAGCGGCAATACGGATAAAGTGATGGATGGAGACATCAGTCCTTTCATCGATGCCTACCTGCGGTCTACAATGGACGAAAATTAGAAGTGCAGATGCCTGTCCCGAAGGGGATGGGCAATTTTTATTCTATGGATACGAGGAACGAACGCGTCCAGAACAGTCACGGGATTTTTCATTAAATATCCATGATATGGTTTGAATGATCCGTGAATTAGGGTATGGTGCTACTATAAGCTGAAATCATCACCGGAGGATGTTTCTATCATGCCGTAAATGAAGTTCATCAGTAGCAAGCATGCCTGCATCCAGGGCATGCAATTATGATGCCGCGTATAAGAGACATACGATGTATTGAAATTTTCCAATCAAACCAGCAGAGGAGAATGAATGATGAAGAAGTTTTGGATACTTATGAGTTTTGCAATGGTGCTCGTACTTGGTGCCTGTGGTGGCAATTCTTCTGATGAAGGTACGGATCCTGATGCCGTGGATGAGACAGGAACCGAGCAATCAGAAGAATCGACGGAAGAGTCGACAGAGGAGGAGTCAAGCAGTGAAGAAGGCGATTCCGGTGCAGCTGCAGGGGATGCACAGCTTGCCCAGGAAGTTTATCAGCAGAACAACTGCATGGGTTGCCATGGTCAGAATTTGGAAGGCGGCAGTGGTCCGGCTCTGACTGATGTCGGCAGCAGACTTTCAGAAGATGAGATCCGTACGAGGATTGAAGAAGGTGGAGACGGAATGCCAGCGGGTCTGGTAACTGATGAAGAGGAACTGGATGCAGTGGTGCAATGGCTTTCCTCCCAGACAGGTGAATAGAAATATTACAGATTGAATCGGATGGGTGTTCAGATAGGCATTAATGGATGTGAGGACACCGTAAAGAAAACCGGCTGAGCATTGGGCTCAGCCGGTTTTGTCTTTTGTATACATGGGAAACCTGCAAGTATTACAGTGTATTTCAGTCTTTTCGTTTATATTACAAGTGGATTACAAACCCCCACAAAGTAATTTTTGTGTGCTATAGTGTTCAACGTAATCAGGACGGCATGAATTTACACATTCTTAACAATAGACAGAGTACCCGGTCGGGTCATAATATAAACAATAATTTTATCAAGGGTTTTTAGGAAATTAGGAGGATTTACTTATTATGAAGAAAACATTGCTATCAGTTGCAACGGTAACAGCACTTACAGGCATAGCGTCACACAACATCTCTGCAGCAGAATATACAGTACAGAATGGTGACACACTTTGGGGTCTGGCAAATGAAAGTGGTACATCCGTATCCACCCTCAAAGAAGTGAATGAACTCTCAGGAGATCTTATCTTCCCTGGAGACGTCATTGAGCTTGATGCTGAAGAGAAAGCTGCTGAAGAAGTAGTTGAAGAAACTGATAACGGTACATATCTCATTCAGCCAGGAGATACACTTTTCAAAATCGGCCAGAAGTTCAATGTCGACTATCATCAGATCATGGAATGGAACAACCTCTCCTCTGACCTGATCTACGCTGGCAAAACACTGATCGTTGCTGCAAGCGCAGCGCCGGTTGTTGAAGAAGCACCAGCAGTTGAGGAAGCGCCAGTTGTTGAAGAAGCACCAGCAGTTGAGGAAGCACCGGTTGTTGAAGAAGCACCAGCAGTCGAGGAAACTCAAGTGGTGGAAGCAGCACCAGCAGTTGAAGAAACTGTAGAAACTGTTCAGGAGCAGCCATCTGCACCAGCAGCACAAAATAATAACCAGCAGGCACAAGCGGCAGCAGAACAGCGTGCAGCAGAGCAACGTGCAGCAGAACAGCGTGCAGCTGAACAACGTGCGGCAGAACAACGTGCAGCAGAACAGGCTGAAGCTGAACGTCAGCAAAGAATCGAACAGCGTCAGGCTGAACAGGCAGCGGCAGAACAGCGTCAGGCAGAGCAGGCACAGGCTCAGCAAGTTTCCACTGGTGGCAACGCAGCAGCAGTTGCACACTCCGTAGCAGCCGGCAAATCCTATGTATATGGCGGCAACTCTGCAACAGCAGTGGACTGCTCCGCATTTGCACAGCAGTTCATGAAAGCATACAAAGGCAAGAGCCTTCCAAGAACTGCAGCAGCTCAGATGTCTGTTGGTACACCAGTTTCAAACCCGCAGCCGGGTGACCTTGTATTCTTCAACGGTGGATCCCACGTTGGTGTGTACATCGGCAACGGCCAGATGGTTGATGCACTCAACCCATCAGCAGGTGTTGGACAGCGCGCAGTAAGCTATGTACATGGTACAGTCGACGGATACTTCAGATACTAATATATATGAAATCTTTCAAGGTCAGAACTCTGTTCTGGCCTTTTTTGCATGTCTGAACAATGTAAGCATCGAGATGTTATGTTAAACTAGGCTAAATAAATAATAAGGTTTGTTGAAGGATGAAAATGAAAAATATCATTATAGTACTTGTACTCGCTGCATTCTTCATTCTCGTCGGCGCAGGTATAGCCGCGGTGATCAATATTTCGGAAGAGGGGCTCAGAGACCAGTCTCTCGAAACGCTGCAGAATTCCGAAGGACGTGACAATCACCACGCAGTCGGTATGAATATAATGGAGGAGCAGGTGGAAGGTGTCATCAATGACTCCGAATCTCTCGAATCGATCATTCGATCCAATGAAGTGACTGTCATCAACTTTTTCGCTTCATGGTGTGATCCATGCCGCAGGGAAACGCCGGAACTGAATGCATACCACCAGTCCCATGAGAATGAACCGGTAGAAGTCGTCGGCATCAATGTGGACGATAAAGCATCTAACAGGGATGCCTTTCTGGAGGAATTCGATGTCCAGTATCCGGTATATGAATTTACAGACGAATCTGCATCGATCGATGCACTCAAGACCAATCTGATGCCGACCACTTTCTTTGTAGACCAGGAAGGTGAAATTGTCAGAGCCTATATCGGCGAAGTGGAGCAGCAACTGATCAATAACTATATAAATTACGTCAAGGAGGAGTCCTAATGGGTGTTCACCAGTATTTTAAAAGTCTGAACGATCTTGAGAAACTGATCCGGTGTCCTGGTAAGTTCAAATACCAGGAGCACAATGTTGCGGCGCACTCTTTTAAAGTGACAAAGATTGCGCAGTATCTGGGAACAGTGGAAGAACATCATGGCAGTGAAATCGACTGGAAAAGTCTTTACGAAAAAGCACTGAATCATGATTATCCTGAAATATTCACAGGAGATATCAAGACACCGGTCAAGTATGCTTCCGGAGAGCTCAACACGCTGTTCAAGGAAGTGGAGGAAAGCATGACGACACGCTTCATCGAGGAGGAGTTCCCGCCTGAATACCAGGCAATCTACATGAAGCGTCTGCAGGAAGGGAAGGATGGTACGCTGGAAGGGCAGATCCTGTCGGTAGCAGACAAGATCGATCTGCTATATGAATCCTTCGGTGAAATCCAGAAACGCAATCCGGAGCCTCTGTTTTTCGAAATATACGAAATGTCGCTGATCACCATCAAAAAGTTCTCCCATCTTGTCTGCGTCCAGGATTTTCTCGACAATATACTTACAGACATGCTGAAAGAGCGTTTCATACCAAAAACTGAGCTGATGGACATTACAGAGTCCATCATGGACAAGGAGATCTGATGAATGGCGCTTTACTGGTATATGATGGCGATGGTCGTTCCAGCGGTTACTGTTGTGGTCTTTGCAAGACTGACACGCAACAAGTTCATTGCCGTTCTATTGACGTTCGTCATTTTCGGCGTATCGATATATCGAGGGTTCTATCATTCGGAATGGGTCATTTTTGTTGATGCCCTGTCCATAGTCATCGGCTATATGCTGGTGGAGATTTTCCAAGTAGATCAAATAGATGAAGAATAGAAATAACCGAACAAATGTTTGTTATTTCTATTTTTATTTTGGTAGAATAGTGTGTGAGTAAAAAATGGGGGAAGAGTTGAATGGCAAAATTCGAAGTCGTTTCCAAATTCAAACCAGCAGGCGATCAGCCTAAAGCGATAGCAGAACTGACAGAACAGATCAAATCCGGAAACAGGCACCAGACACTGCTCGGTGCGACAGGTACCGGAAAGACATATACGATGAGCAAGGTGATCGAGGCGGTCGGCAAACCGACGCTGATCATCGCGCATAACAAGACCCTTGCCGGCCAGCTGTACAGCGAATTCAAGGAGTTTTTCCCGAATAACCGGGTAGAGTACTTCGTCAGCTATTACGACTACTACCAGCCGGAAGCCTATGTGCCGCAGACGGATACATTCATCGAGAAGGATGCACAGATCAATGACGAAATTGACAAGCTGCGCCACTCGGCGACAAGTTCGCTTTTTGAACGGGATGATGTCATCATCATTTCTTCCGTCAGCTGCATCTACGGTCTCGGTAATCCGGAAGAGTACAAGGACATGGTTGTCAGCGCGCGGGTCGGCATGCAGATGGACCGCAATGAATTTCTGCGCAAGCTGGTCGATGTCCAGTACGCACGCAATGATATTGATTTTAGACGGGGAACATTCAGGGTAAGAGGAGATATAGTGGAAGTATTTCCAGCTTCAAGGGATGAACAGTGCATCCGTGTCGAATTTTTCGGCGATGAAATCGACCGCATCCGGGAAGTGAACCATCTGACAGGTGAAGTGATGGCGGAACGGGAGCACTTTGCAATCTTCCCGGCCTCCCACTTTGTTACACGTGAAGAGAAGATGAGGGTGGCCATCGAACGGATCGAGAAGGAACTGGAATCCCAGCTCAAGATTCTGCGTGATGATAACAAGCTGCTTGAAGCACAGCGTCTTGAGCAGCGGACCAATTATGACCTTGAGATGATGCGGGAGATGGGATTCTGTTCAGGCATCGAGAACTACTCGCTGCACCTCACGCTGCGTCCGATGGGGTCAACGCCTTATACCCTGCTCGACTACTTTGATGATTTTCTGATCATGATAGACGAATCCCACGTGACAGTCCCGCAAATACGCGGCATGTACAATGGTGACCAGGCAAGGAAGAAAGTGCTGGTCGACCATGGATTCAGACTGCCGAGTGCACTGGACAACCGTCCGCTCATGTTCGAAGAGTTCGAATCGAAGGCACAGCAGCTGCTCTATGTATCCGCAACACCAGGCCCATATGAAATGGAGCATACCGAAAAGATGGTCGAACAGATCATCCGGCCGACGGGTCTGCTGGACCCGACAATCGATGTGCGTCCATCCGAGCATCAGATAGACGATCTGCTTGAAGAGATCGTCGCACGTACCGAAAGGAATGAGCGGGTGCTCATTACGACGCTGACGAAGAAGATGTCCGAGGACCTGACCGCTTACCTGAAGGAGTCGGGCATCAAAGTGCAGTATCTGCACTCTGAAATAAAGACATTGGAACGTATCGAAATCATCCGTGAACTGCGCATGGGAACTTATGATGTGCTGGTCGGCATCAACCTGCTTCGTGAGGGCATTGATATTCCTGAAGTATCACTCGTTGCAATACTTGATGCCGACAAGGAAGGGTTCCTGCGCTCGAGCCGTTCCCTCGTCCAGACCATTGGACGTTCCGCACGTAACAGCAACGGCCACGTCATCATGTACGGTGACAAGATCACCGACTCCATGAGATATGCCCTTGACGAAACACAGCGGCGACGCGAAACGCAGATGGCATTCAATGAAGCCCATGGCATCACACCACAGACCATCCAGAAGGAGATCCGGGATGCCATCAGTGCAGAAGTCGAAGTGAAGGAAGACAGGGATGAAAAGGCGGGCAGCAAACGCAAAAAAGCCAAGATGACGAAGAAGGAAAGAGAAAAGGTAATGACTCAGCTGGAAGCAGACATGAAACAGGCAGCAAAAGACCTCGACTTCGAGACCGCTTCGGAACTGAGAGATGCATTATTTGAACTGAAAGCAGAAGGGTGATCATTTTTGAAAAATAAAAATATCAGCATCAGAGGCGCCAGACAGCATAATCTCAAAAATATCAATGTCGATATTCCAAGGGACCAGCTTGTTGTGATGACAGGGCTGTCGGGCTCCGGCAAATCATCGCTTGCGTTCGATACGATCTATGCTGAAGGGCAGCGGCGCTATGTCGAATCATTGAGCGCCTATGCCAGGCAGTTTCTCGGACAGATGGAGAAGCCGGATGTGGATTCGATTGAAGGATTGTCTCCTGCCATCTCCATCGACCAGAAGACAACAAGCAACAACCCCCGTTCGACAGTATCGACAATCACCGAAATCTATGATTACCTGCGTCTGCTCTATGCACGAGCCGGGACACCATACTGTCCGATCCATGGAATAGAGATTACGTCACAGACCATACAGGAGATGGTCGACCAGGTCATGACGCTTCCCGAGCGCTCCAAGATCCAGGTGCTTGCGCCAATTGTACGCGGCAGGAAAGGGATGCATGAAAAGATTTTCGAACAGCTTGCGAAAGAAGGCTATGCACGTGTCATCGTCGATGATGAAATGCATGATATCGAGTCTGTTCCAGAACTGACGAAGAACAAGAAGCACAGCATCGATGTCGTCATCGACCGTCTGGCTGTACGCGAAGGCATCGAAGCACGTCTCAGCGACTCGATGCAGACTGCTCTTGAAAAAGGTGAAGGGAATGTCACTGTCAATGTAATCGATGGTGAGGATATGCATTTCTCCGAGCACTTCTCCTGTCCGGAATGCGGATTCACCATTTCAGAGATGGAACCGAGGCTCTTTTCATTCAACGCACCTTATGGTGCGTGCCCGGACTGTGACGGCCTTGGCATGAAGATGGCTGTGGATGAGCGACTTGTCATTCCGGATCCTTCACTGACACTCGAGGAAGGGGCACTGAACCCATGGCAGCCGATCAGTTCGGACTACTATCCGACACTGCTCAGACAGACGTGCGACCACTTCGGCATCGATATGCAGAAGCCGTACAAGGATCTGACAAAGAAAGAGAAGAATATCATACTGTTCGGCTCAAAAGGTGAGATGATCAGCTATACCTTCAACCAGAACAACGGGGTTGCCCGGACACGCAAGATGCCATACGAAGGCATCATCAACAATATCGAGCGCAGATATAAGGAAAGCCCTTCGGAGTATACACGGGATGTCATGAGCAGATACATGCGGGAGATCGAGTGCAAGACGTGCGACGGCTACCGTCTCAATGCAGAAGCGCTGGCAGTCAAAGTCGATGGCCGCCATATCGGCCAAGCAGTCGATGAGCCTGTCAAAGAGGCGCTGCAGTTCTTCAGCAATCTGGAACTGTCCGAGAAGAACCGTCAGATTGCCGCACCGATTCTTAAGGAAGTCAATGAACGTCTGACCTTTCTCTTCAACGTCGGCCTCGACTACCTGACGCTCAATCGTCGCAGCGGAACCCTTTCCGGCGGCGAAGCCCAGCGCATCCGTCTGGCCACCCAGATCGGCTCCAGGCTGAGCGGCGTGCTCTATATTCTCGATGAACCTTCAATCGGTCTGCACCAGCGGGATAACGACCGCCTGATCAGTACACTGAAGGACATGCGTGATCTCGGCAATACGCTCATCGTCGTCGAGCATGATGAAGATACGATGCTCGCAAGCGACCACCTGATCGATATCGGTCCGGGTGCCGGCGAACACGGCGGCCAGATCATGGCACAGGGGACACCTGAAGAAGTGATGAATGATGACAATTCCATCACCGGCCAGTACTTGAGCGGCAAGAAGAAGATTCCGCTGCCTGAAGCATACAGGAAGCCGGATATGAAACGCAGCCTCGAAATAAAAGGCGCCAAGGAAAACAATCTCAAAAACGTAAACGTCAAGATTCCGCTGTCTGTACTGAATGTCGTCACAGGCGTATCAGGTTCAGGCAAAAGTACACTGATCAATGAAATCCTGTACAAGGGTCTGCATACTAAACTCTATAAATCCAAGCATATACCAGGTGAGCACAAGGAGATCAAAGGTGCTGAAAATATCGAAAAGATCATCGATATCGACCAGTCCCCGATCGGTCGGACGCCGCGAAGCAATCCGGCAACATATACGGGTGTGTTCGATAATATACGCGACGTGTTCGCCCAGACCAACGAAGCAAAAGTACGCGGCTATCAGAAGGGCCGCTTCAGCTTCAACGTCAAGGGTGGTCGATGTGAAGCCTGCAGAGGTGATGGCATCATCAAGATCGAGATGCATTTTCTGCCGGATGTGTTCGTACCATGTGAAGTATGTGATGGAAAGCGTTATAATAGAGAGACACTGGAAGTGAAATATAAAGATAACAGCATTGCAGATGTACTGGCAATGACAGTGGAGGAAGGGTACTATTTCTTTGAAAACATGCCCAAGATCAAGCGCAAGCTCAAAACACTGCTCGATGTCGGTCTCGGCTACGTCCGTCTCGGACAGCCTGCCACAACCTTATCCGGTGGGGAAGCACAGCGTGTAAAGCTGGCTTCCGAGCTGCATAAGCGTTCTGACGGGAAGTCGCTCTATATACTGGACGAACCGACGACAGGACTGCATTCCGAGGATATCGGCAAGCTGATCACCGTCATGCAGCGGCTGGTCGACAATGGTGACACCGTCATTGTCATCGAGCATAATCTGGATGTCATCAAAGTGGCAGATCATATTACCGACCTTGGTCCTGAAGGTGGTGATGGCGGAGGCACGATTGTTGTGAATGGTTCCGTCCAGGAAATCATGGCAGAAGCGGACAGCTACACAGGCTATCATCTAAAAAAATGGTTGGATAGAAACCATCAGGGGGATTGAAATGGATAACAAAGACCGTATTTTAAAAATGCTGGAAGAAGGAAAGATCACATCCGAAGAGGCATTGCGCCTGCTGGACGCAATGGAGTCCAAGTCGGACCAGGACCAGACTTCCCACCAGCAGGCAGGTGCCGGACGCAAGAGCAGCCGGCGCCAGACCAGCGACGGACCGAAAGATGTTTTCCAGCAGTTCGTGAATGAGTTTCAGAAATATGTCAACAGCGACAAGGCCAACGAAGCGTTCAACCAGGTCAAGAACAAAATGGAGAGCCAGAAGCAGACGGCACAGCTCTACAAGACTTTTGAAAAAGCATTCGACGGAGTCAAGAACAGCACCATCGATTCGATGTTCACACAAGGTTCGAAAAACCGACTGATCGAGACAGTCGAAGACAGCTACTCCAATGTATCCATCGACATTACGAACGGCAATGTCAAAGTGGTGCCGACAGACAAGGTGACCACTGCAAAATTCGAAGTGACACCATTCTACCGCAAGCTGGATAATGATAGGAACTACTTCCAGGACATCATCTGCGAAGTGAAGAACGATGAACTCCTCATCTTTTCCGATATCCGGACGGCGCGGGTCAATGTGGAACTTCAGATCAATCCATCCATCATCAATCGTCTGATCGTATCCGGATCGAACGGCAATGTCAGTATCGAAAGCCAGGAGTTCAGCGATCTGACAGTCGACCTGCTGAACGGCAATATCGAGCTCGATGCTGTTTCCAGCAATAATGCATTCGTGCGTACTTCAAGAGGCAACATCGATGTAAGAGAAGGGGCACATGGTGCCCTTGAAATGATTTCGATGCTCGGTACCGTCAATACCGAGACGCTCAATGCACAGGATGTCACTGTTTCATCCAACGGTTCAGTGAACATCTCACTCCAGGAGCACACGGAATCTGCGACCATCAATGCAAATATGGGCAGCATCAATATCAATGTGCCGCATGGCCGTGCACTGGAAGGCAGACTGAGTACAGTCGTCGGGCAGATCAACTATCCGCCTGATCTGGATGTCAGATTCATGAAGTCCCAGGATATCGGTTTCAAGGAACTCATGCTTGTCAACCAGTCGGATGACAAGGCGATGCTTCTTGAAGTGGGTACCAAGTTCGGCAGTGTAACACTGCACCGCAGCTGATGAAAATATGGCAGTAGCTGAAAACCCTGCATGAGTGCAGGGTTTTTCTTCATTTCTGTGTCTATCATACATAACCAAATGTGACTGGGGTGTGAATAAAAAACCAAATGCACATGAAATGATCCATCTTTACAACCCGATATATTGAAAATGATTTTTTGTTTCTTTATAGTTGAGGTAACAAATCACCGAGGTGACGGAATGCTTACAGTTAAGAAAATCATAGATAAATTCAATTTGAAGATCATCTCCGGTAACGAAGGCATCGATAAGGAGATTGTCAATATAGATGTATCAAGGCCCGGACTTGAAGTGGCCGGCTATTTCTCCCACTATTCATCCGACCGGGTACAGGTGCTCGGGATGACGGAGTCCTCCTTCTTTGAGCGTATGCTGACAGAGGAGGAACGTGAGGACCGTTCAAAACGTCTATGCCGCAAAGAGACGCCATGCATTATTGTGACACGCAACCTCGGAGCTCCACTTGAACTGATCGAGGCATGCAACCAGACGCATATCCCGCTGCTGGTCACGGAAGACAACACAACAAACTTCATCAGCCGCATGTCGAACTTTCTTGAGAAGGCACTGGCGCCTGAGACGAACATGCACGGTGTGCTGGTCGACATATACGGCATCGGTGTGCTGATCACCGGTGAAAGCGGCGTCGGCAAGAGTGAAACCGCCCTTGAGCTTGTGAAGAACGGTCATCGTCTTGTGGCGGATGATAATGTCGAAATCAAGGAAGTATCGAAAAATGTACTGATGGGATCGGCACCACCGCTCATCCGAAACCTGCTCGAAATACGCGGGCTCGGCATCATCAACGTCATGACCCTTTTTGGTGCAGGCAGCATCCTCGAAGAAAAGCGTGTCATGCTGAATGTCAGCCTTGAACCTTGGGAGTCCGACAAGACATATGAGCGCCTCGGTCTGGATCAGAAGAAGATGCGCATCCTCAATTCCGAGATCGATCAGAAGACGATTCCGATCCGGCCGGGCCGAAGCCTGGCAGGCATCATAGAAGTGGCCGCGATGAACCACCGCATGCAGCATATGGGATATGACGCTGCCCAGGAATTCAACGATAGGCTGAACCGGCAGATTCAAGTCAACGGAGGAATGATCGATGATCTATAGTACACCACCATTCAGTCCGATCGCATTGGAACTCGGACCGCTCAACATATACTGGTACGGCATCATCATTGCCTCAGGCATGCTGCTCGGCTACTTTTTCGCCAACCGGGAATCAGACAGGAAAGGACTGCCTGAAGGGCTGTTCATGGACATGATGTTCTATATCATCATCACCTCCATTGTCTGTGCAAGACTATACTATGTCGTCTTCCAGTGGGACTACTACAGCCAGAACCCGATTGACATCATCATGGTGAACGAAGGCGGGATGGCCATCCACGGTGGTCTGATCGGCGGTTTTCTTGCTGGTGTCATCTACAGCCGCATCAAGGGCTTCAGCTTCTTCCAACTTGCTGATATTGCCGCACCAAGCATCATATTGGGCCAGGCGATCGGACGCTGGGGGAACTTCATGAACCAGGAGGCCCACGGAGGCGAAGTGACTCGTGAATTCCTTGATTCGCTTCTGCTGCCTGACTGGATCATCAACCAGATGTACATAGATGGTGCATACTACCACCCGACGTTCCTGTATGAATCGGTATGGAATATCATCGGCTTCGTCCTGCTGATACTGATCCGTCCGAAGCTGAAAATAGGGCAGACGATCCTGCTCTACCTGATCTACTATTCTGTAGGGCGTTTTTTCATCGAAGGCATGCGCACGGACAGTCTGATGATCGGCGAGAGCCTGCGTACAGCCCAGTTCATTTCAATTCTGCTGATTGTTGCCGCTTTAGCGGTATGGATCTACCGCAGCATTAAGTACAAGCTGCCGAAGTATGGGGAAACAGAAGGCGTCTATAAAGGAAGATGATGGATGAGAAGAGTGAAGAGGATAAAAGCGGGTGCAATAAACCCGCTCTGGCATATGTATCGTACGGTGTCGAGGTTCAAAGTCGCTAAAAACTTCATTATAATTGAGCTTGGTCGATACTGTCCTTCGACGATATGGAAGCATCGGCTGTATGCGGGACTGCTCGGAATGAAGCTTGGAGAGAACGTTTCGCTTGCTTTCAAAGCCATGCCGGATCTGATGTATCCGGAGCGCATCCACATTGGCAAAAACAGTATAATCGGTTATAATACAGTAATATTGACGCACGAATATCTGGTGGATGAGTACAGGGTCGGAGATGTACGCATCGGGCATGATACCATGGTCGGTGCGAATGTCACCATTCTGCCGGGCGTTGTCATCGGAGATCATGCAGTCATCGGTGCAGGCAGTGTCGTATCAAAGGATGTTCCCGATCATTCAATCTGCTATGGCAACCCGCTTATAGTAAGGAGTAGGAATAATGAATAGGAAAGTGATTCCCTTTGAACAGAATGGAGAGTTCCATTTTAATCAGGGACTGAAAAAAACTGAACAGAATAAGAAGCATGCGGCACTGAAAAGTTTTCAGAAGGCCTACGAGCTCGATCGGAACAACCTGGCCTACCTTTCCCAGTACGCGTACCTGCTTGCTGAAAATGGACGTGGAGCAGAAGCTGAACATATATTGATAAACGCCTTCATTCAGCATCAGTATGATGCTGAATTTTATTTTATATTGAGCCAGCTCTATATCATCATGAACGACCCGAACAAGGCGTTCCTTTTCGGCGTGGAGTATGTAAAGTATGCACCTGATTCCGGGTATGATGAAGAGCTCGAGCAGATGTTCGAAGTGAGCATCCAGGATGAGGATGAAGTGGAGCGTGAAGCCACGCGCTTCACCGGCCAGCATCTGTTCCAGCATCTCTTCATGAATGCACGTATTGAGGAGGCACTCGACTTTCTCAGTACGATTCCCATATCCATCCAGGAGGAAAGGGAGTTCCGCAACCAGAAGGCGATGGCAGCCCTGTTCCTGAACCGCTTCGAAGAGGCGCATGAACTGCTCGAGCAGCTGCTCAAGGAAGACCGGACGGATATGCATGCACTGAGTCATATGACACTGCTCTACTATCATACAGGGGAAGAGGAGAAGTACCGGGCTTTCCTGAAAAAGCTCGAAGTCGTCCAGCCGCTTGATGACGATGCCAGGTTCAAAGTCGGTCTGGTACTCAATTTCCTGCAGCAGCATGCGCGCTCCTACGAACTGCTCCATCCACTCTACAAGGATCAGGTATTCATCAGCTTCCAGCTGCTGCATGCACTGAGCCATGCGAGCTACCATATCGGCAAAGTCGAGGAGTCGCGGATGTTCTGGGATAAGATGCAGACATTCCACCAGGTAAGTGAAATGCACAGCCCGTGGAAGCGCCATGAAGCGACAGCACGCATCACACAACTGGAAACGGAGTACCTGAAGGATGATGATCCGTACAGGAGACTGCTCGGGCTGTACAAGATTTACAATATTGTACCGCGCGACGCCATACTCGGCCATGAAGTATGGGATACCATCGAAGCGCTCGAAGATTACGAGAAGCTCTACATTTCATTTCTATTCCAGGGCCTGAAACTGGTCCGGCTCGGGCGCATGCATAAAGGTCTCGAAGCCATGACGCAGGCAGGCTATGAAGATGAGGATGACCAGCTGGCATGGATAGAGACGTTCCATACGCTGTACGACAGCAAGGTGGAACTTGAGGACATCAGTGCATTCACAGCCGCCACCCTATACTTCCACCAGCGCGGCAGAAAGATCAGCAAGCGGTCGCTCGTCGACAGTTTCGATACGAGCCTCTACCGGCTGAACAAGGCACTTGAAGCCGTCAGGCAGATTTAATGAAATACGGCTCGAATTTCTGTATAATATTTTAGAGTCGATATAGAAGAAAAGGAGTTTTGTCTCATGACTGAAGAAAATATCTATGATGTTGTCATCATCGGCGCAGGACCGGCAGGTATGACAGCTGCTGTCTATGCTTCCCGTGCCAACCTGAAAACGGTCATGCTGGAACGCGGCATGCCGGGCGGACAGATGGCAAACACTGAAGAAGTGGAGAACTTCCCGGGATTCGACTTCATTACAGGACCGGAACTATCCACTAAAATGTTCGAGCATTCCCAGAAATTCGGTGCCGAATATAAATATGGAGATATCAAATCCATTGAAGACCATGGAGAAATCAAAGTACTGAAAACAGGCAGTGAAGAGATTCACACGCGTGCGGTCATCATTGCGACGGGTGCCGAATACAAGAAGGTCGGTGTCGAAGGCGAAGATACGCTCGGCGGCCGTGGTGTCAGCTACTGTGCTGTATGTGATGGGGCATTCTTCAAAGAGAAGGAACTGGTCGTCATCGGTGGGGGCGACTCCGCAGTGGAAGAAGGCGTCTTCCTGACCAAATTCGCGAGCAAAGTGACGATTGTCCACAGAAGGGATCAGCTGCGTGCGCAGAAGATCCTTCAGGATCGTGCGTTCAAAAACGATAAGATCGATTTCATCTGGGATACGGAAATCCAGTCCATCAATGGCGAAAACCGTGTTGAAAGCGTGACACTGCTCGATAAGAATACCGGTTCCGAGTATGATTATAAAGCAGATGGTGTCTTTGTATATGTCGGAATGAAGCCTCTGACAGCACCATTTGAAGGCTTAGGCATACTGAATGCGCTCGGTTACGTGGAAACAAATGATGAAATGGAAACAGCCATACCAGGTATTTTTGCAGCCGGCGACGTGCGCAACAAGACATTGCGCCAGATTGTCACTGCAACTGGAGACGGCAGTATCGCCGCCCAGAATGTACAGCATTATATTGAACATCTTGCAGATATGCAGGAAAGCAAATAACCACCTCCCCAGGGTTCCTCCTGGGGAATTTTTTTGTAGTACAGATGAGCTGGCAGGTTGAAAACAGAGTCTGGTATGCGTATCATATGTTATTGCTACAAAGCTTCTGACATGATTTAATTAATAGAAAGCACACATAAAACTACTTAAGAGGACGTGGGGCAATGAAGCAGCTGATTATTGTAACAGGCATGAGCGGCGCCGGAAAATCCGTAGCCATCGAAGCACTGGAGGATATGGGATACTTCTGCATCGACAACCTGCCGCCCATCCTGCTTCAGAAAGTGGTCGAACTGATGGAGACGACGGACGGCCAGATGGATCGTGTTGGTCTTGGCATCGATCTGAGAGGCAAGGAATTCTTCGACCGCCTCGTTGCAGAGATCGAAAAGCTGAGGGACCACCCGGATCTCGCTCTGGAAATCTTTTTCATCGATGCTTCGGATGATCGCCTTGTCACACGCTATAAGGAAACCCGCAGGGCCCATCCGCTGGATCATGAGATGAATCTGCTGGATGCCATTACGAAGGAGCGCGAGCTGCTGGATGAACTGAAAGGCCATGCGACACATATTCTCGATTCGACAAATACATCGGCAAAGGAACTCAGAGGCATGATGTTCGACAAGAATGCCGGTGAGAACCGCCCCGTGTTCAATGTGAATGTGATGAGTTTCGGTTTCAAGCACGGCATTCCGATTGATGCTGATCTTGTATTCGATGTGCGTTTTCTGCCGAACCCGCACTATGTCGATGTACTGCGTCCCCAGACAGGACTGGATAAGCCGGTGTCGGACTATGTCCTGAAGTGGAAGGAAACGAAAGTATTCTATGCCAAGCTCTATGATCTGCTCAAGTACATGCTCCCGCAGTTCATGAAGGAGGGCAAATCCCAGCTCATCATCGCCATCGGATGTACCGGTGGCCAGCATCGTTCGGTGACGCTTGCTGAGAAGCTGGTGCATGATATCAGTGAGGATTTTGATTTTGCAATCCGGGCGGTGCATAGGGATGCGCCGGTCAAAGGTTCAGAAAATGAAAAAGATTAGGATCACACTTGTCGGTGGCGGAACAGGTCTCAGTGTACTGGCCAGAGGCTTGAGAAAATATCCTGTTGATATATCCGCCATCGTATCCGTCGCTGATGATGGCGGATCGACCGGAATCATACGTGACCAGATTGATATGCCGGCACCGGGGGATATCAGAAACGTCATGACCGCACTGAGTGATGTGGAAACGAAACTTGAGAACCTGTTCGCCTACCGCTTCAGAAAAGAGGCGCTTGGCGGCCATGCGCTCGGTAATCTGATGCTTGCCGCCATGTATGACATGACAGGCGACTTCGCTGTCGCTGTCAAAGAACTGAGCAAAATTCTCAATGTGAAAGGGACGGTCATTCCATCGACCAACATCAGTCCAAAGCTTGCCGCAAGGATGGCAGACAATTCGATCATCGTCGGAGAGAGCTACATTCCGGAAGTGAAGCAGAAGATAGAGGAAGTCTACCTGATACCGAATGACACTGTAGCGACACCGGAAGCCATCGAGGCCATCGAAAAGTCGGATGTCATCGTCTTTGGACCGGGCAGCCTGTACACAAGCATCATACCGAACCTCATACCTGAAGGGATGAAGGAGGCAATCGGCAAGGCGCGGGGCATAAAAGTATATGTATCCAACATCATGACCCAGATCGGGGAGACTGTCGGCTATTCTGCAGCAGATCATCTGGACGCAATCAACAAGCATATGGGACACAATGCCATCGATTTCATCATCCTGAATGAAGAGGACATCAAAGGTCGCATATCCGACTACTACAACCGCAACGATATGACCACTGTGGAAAGCGACAGGGAGCGTCTGAAAGAGATGGGCGCGACTGTTGTAACCGATCATCGACTCGTCGAAATCGATGCAGAAGGTGCAGTGCGCCATGATAATAAGGTGCTGGCGGAGATCATATATGATATTGCCCTCAGGGAAATCAGCACACTGCAGTATAAGAAATAAACGATAAGGGCGTGATCGCATGTCATTTGCTTCCGAGATGAAAAATGAATTATCTAGGATCGAAGTGGAGCCATGCTGCATGAAGAGTGAACTGTCCGCACTCATCAAGATGAATGGGGCATTGAGCCATTTCAACGGAGAATGGATCATCAACATACAGACTGAAAATGCGGCGATAGCCAGAAGGATATTCACACTGATCCGTAATCTCTACGGGGTGGAAATAGAACTGCTCGTACGCAGAAAGATGAAGCTTAAAAAGAATAATGTATATATATCGCGCATCAAGAAGGACAGCAGGAAAGTGCTTGAGGATCTCGACATCATGAAGGACGGCGTGCTCTCCCATGAGGTCAGTGATACTGTCAAAAAGAATGAATGCTGCATCCGCAGCTACCTGCGCGGTGCTTTTCTTGCCGGAGGGTCAGTTAATAATCCTGAAACATCGGCCTACCACCTGGAAATATTCTCCCTGTATGAGGAACATGCAGAAAGTCTGACCGAACTGATGAACGGCTATGAGCTCAATGCCAAACATATAGAACGCAAACGGGGCTATATCACCTACTTGAAGGAAGCGGAGAAGATTGCAGAATTTCTGAGTCTGATCGGCGGCTATCAGGCACTTCTCAAGTTCGAGGATATCCGGATTGTCAGAGATATGAGAAACTCGGTCAACCGGCTCGTCAACTGCGAGACGGCCAACTTGAACAAGACAATCGGTGCGGCGATGCGCCAGGTTGAGAACATCCAGTTCATTGATCAGGAGATTGGTCTTGAAGAACTGCCCGAACGGCTCAGGGAAATCGCACGGCTGCGTGTGGAACATCAGGATGTGTCTTTGAAGGAGCTCGGAGAAATGGTGTCGACAGGCACCATTTCAAAGTCCGGCATCAACCACCGGTTGAGAAAGCTGGATACCATCGCAGACAAGCTGAGAAGCGGCGAAGAGATCATATTCAAATAAAAACGCGTGTACTTATAATCAAGTACACGCGTTTTGCCGTTTCAGATATGATCAGTCGGAGACCGTCTTCTTCTTGTCTTCAAGGTCGAAAATATTCTCAAGCGCGATTTCCAGAGTAGGGAAAACAAATTTGAAGTCATTTTCCATCAGGACTTCCGGCAGTACATACTGGCCTTTAAGAACCAGAATGGATTGTTCCCCGAGAATCTTTTCAATCAGAAAAGCCGGTGTCTTGAAGAAATCCGGACGGCCAAGCGCGGAACTCAGATATTTGGAGAAAGTTTTCTGTCTCAACGGCATCGGTGCTGTCATGTTGACTGGACCTCTGATGCTCGAATGTACGCCGGTATAGAGGAGGGCATTGAGCACATCGTCGATATGGATCCAGCTGTACCACTGTTCCCCGCTGCCAAGAGGTCCGCCCGCACCCAATCGGTATGGTATGCTCATTTTCGGCAAGGCACCTTCCTTTGAATCAAGGATGAGTCCGAAGCGGGCACAGACCACCCTGACGCCGAGGTCCTCGAATTTTTTGGCTTCATTTTCCCATGCAGTCACTACAGTCGATAGGAAATCATGCGCTGCAAACGTATCCGATTCCGTATAGCGTACGCTTTTGCTCGCAGGATAGTAATTGATGCCGCTGGCACTGACAAGCGCACCCGGTGTGACTTCAGCCTGTGCCGCATAGCGTCTGAGCATGCGTGTCACATCCATTCTTGAATTATAGATGGCTTCCTTATGTTCATCCGTCCACTTATCCTGGAGTGAAGCCCCGGCAAGGTTGTATATGACATCAACTTTAAGCGGCATCTCATCCATCCATGCATCATCCTCCGGATGATCCGGGTCGTACTTTACATAATGGACATATGGATGATCGGAAGTGCGCTCGCTGCGGGTGAGTATATAGACATGATCGTATTCCTGCTTCAAAATCTCTGTCAGCCTTGATCCGACAAATCCTGTGCCGCCCGTAATCAGTACATTCATATCATCACGCTCCTTAATGTGATTATAACCTCTACGCACAGATCATAACCGATTTTTGGTCAAAAAAATAAAAAAGCCGGAAAATCTTCCGGCTTTTCGGGCAGTCCTCGACTAGCCCTGGAGTTTTTCAGGCTCCATGACTTCATCGACAAGACCGTATTCTTTTGCTTCTTCTGCTGTCATGAAGAAGTCGCGATCCGTATCCTTCTCGATTTTATCGAGAGGCTGATCCGTACGTTCAGCAAGAATCTTATTGAGCTTCTCACGTGTTCTCAGAATGTGCTTGGCTGCGATTTCGATTTCAGTCGCCTGACCTTGCGCACCACCGAGTGGCTGGTGGATCATCACTTCAGCGTTCGGCAGGGCAAACCTTTTGCCTTTGGCGCCTGCTGCCAGCAGGAAGGAACCCATGGATGCCGCCATACCGAGACAGATTGTCTGTACGTCCGGCTTGATGTGCTGGATTGTATCGTAGATTGCCATGCCGGCTGTAACGCTGCCGCCTGGTGAGTTGATATATAGGAAGATATCCTTTTCAGGGTCCTGAGCCTGCAGGAAGAGCAGCTGGCTGACTACGGAGTTTGCAACATTGTCATCGATGCCCGTACCGATCATGATGATCCTGTCCTTCAGCAGTCTCGAGTAGATGTCATAAGCACGTTCCCCGCGGTTTGTCTGTTCAATAACTGTAGGAATGAGATTCATTGTATTACCTCCTGGTATTGTGTTTGGCTTTCTTTCACTGATTCAGTTATACCATATTAGTCAAATAAGGTCAAAAGAAACACTTTGTGTAGAGAAGAGTAAAATTAAGGCTTTAATTCATTCTTATTTATTGCTATACTTATATTTGCTTTATTGCGTTCCGAAATATAATTTAATCATACCCCCGTGGTGTAATGGATAACACGTAAGATTCCGGTTCTTGAGATGGGAGTTCGATCCTCTCCGGGGGTGTTAGATCGAGGTGGGCCGTGTGAGTGGCGAACTTGAGGTTATGGAAGCTCCAGATAAAGTCCTTAGCGAAGATTTTGTGCGCGATGTATTCTACATTGCCGTCAATTGTGGCAAGATGCTGCTGGAAAGTGGAGCTGAAACATATCGGATTGAAGATACGATGCTGCGCATCGCATCCAGTTACGGTATTGAAAATGCCCAAGTATTCGTCACTCCCACGGTCATTATTTTTTCCATGAACGATTATGCGCTCACACAGACGGTACGCATCGATGAACGGGCCAACAATCTGGAGAAGATAATGAGCGTCAATGAGCTGTCGAGGCGTATTTCGGCAGGTCTGCCACTCAAGCGGGCAATCAGCAGTCTGGAAAAAATCCATAATACCGATTTTTTCCCCTTCTGGCTGGTTGTTCTCTCCGGTGGTGCCATCGGTTTTCTATTTCTGCTGCTTTTCGATGGTACAGCCGCCGACTTGCCGGCTGCTTTCATCGCCGGTGCCGGTGGGGTTTTCATCATGGAAGGCATCCAGCGCTATACAAGGGTCAAATTCTTTACTGAATTCTTCGCTGCCCTCTATATAGCGGTTGTTTCGATTGCGCTTGTCGAAAGCGGTTACGGCACCATGCTCGATACCATCATCATTGCCGGTGTCATGCCGCTTGTGCCTGGAGTACTGATTACGAATGCAATCCGGGAGATGATCCGCGGCCACCTGATGGCCGGCGTGATCAAAGGCGCGGAAGCCGCTCTGACGGCCATTGCCATCGGTGCAGGCGTCGGTCTGGTATTCCTGCTGGTATAGGAGGCGCACGAATGATCTATTTCTATCAATTTGTACTGAGCTTCTTCGCTTCTGCAAGTTTCGGCGTCCTCTTCAATGCGCCGAGGAAGGCACTGGCCAGCTGCGGCGTTACAGGGGCATTCGGCTGGCTTGTCTTCTACGCTTGCCGGGAAGCCGGGATGGATCTGATCCTGGCTACGTATCTGGGTGCAATCGCACTATCCATGATCGCAATCTTCTATTCACGCCATAAAAGAATGCCGATCATTGCGTTCATCACCTGCGGCATCATTCCGCTGGTGCCCGGCGGCCTTGCATATAATGCCATGCGTCACGTTGTACTGAAAGACTATATGACTGCTTTGGAGTATGGATTTGAAGCCGCACTGATTTCATTGGCCATCGCGATGGGCATCATCAGTACCGAAATGATCGATCAGGTATTGCAGGCAGTCAGAAAGAAACTGAAAAAAGAAAGGGTATGAATATGCTGGAACTGACATATTATACAAGAAAGAAATGTCCTTTATGCGATGAAGGAAAAGAACAGATCAACCTTGCACTGTCCGAACTCAGGTACAATGATGTCCAGATGAGGACTTTGGATATAGATGAGGACGAAGTGCTGCAGGAGGAATACATGATTCGTGTACCTGTGCTGATGCATGAAGGCAATGTCGTCCAGGAAGGCATCATCGATTTCGCCTATGTCTATGATTACTTGAAGACCCACCTGGGTAAATAACAGAATAGCGAAAGATAAATAATTGCATTATTTAATATGTATGATATATTAAGTGTGTAATTATTTTTTGTCCCTAGTGGGACGTAATACGTCTCACTTTAACGAGAGGTGTTGAGTCTCATGTGGCAAAAGCTATTGGACATCCAGAAACGCATAGCGCCGGAAATCATCATGGAATTGCAGAAACGCTCAAGCATACTGAAGCAGATTGAATCGCATCAGCCCATCGGACGCCGGACACTTGCCAGACAGCTCAACATGACGGAAAGGGTTCTGAGGAAGGAAGTGGATACACTTCAGAATCTCGACCTGATTGTCATTGATAAAAAAGGCATATCCATTTCCCGAGCGGGTATTGAAGTATTGCAGGATCTTTCACCTTTCATGACGACGCTCGACCGCAGAACGGATCTTGCACGCAGATTGAAGGAGAAGTACGCACTACAGGATTTCTTCATCATTCGTGGTGACGCCGATGACAATCCTGAACTTCAGCAGGCGCTGCCGAAGCTGATGGCCGAAGAGCTTCAGAAGATGCTCTTTGATGGCGCAGTCATTTCTGTAGCAGGCGGCTCTACGATGGCAAATGTAGGCAACCATCTCAAACCTGTCAAAGAGCATGTACTTTTTGTACCGGCCCGCGGCGGGCTCGGGGAAGAGATCGGCAACCAGGCGAATTCCATCGCAAGCCGTCTTGCTACTGCTGCCGGTGGGGAGCACAAGGTGCTCCATGCCCCTGATAACGTCGGAGAAAATGTCTTCGAATCACTGAAGGCCGAGCCTTCGGTGATGGAAGTTGCTGAACTGAACAGGAAGTCGCATTATGTCATCCACGGCATCGGCGAAGCATTCACAATGGCACACCGGCGGAATGTAAGCCGGGAGACGCTCTTAGAGCTTGAAGAGAAGGAAGCAGTCGGTGAAGCCTTCGGCTACTACTTCAATGCTTGTGGCGATATCGTCAGCAAAGTCAGAACGATCGGCCTTCAGCTCGAAGATCTTGAAAGCAAGCAGGCCATACTTGCCGTTGCCGGAGGCAGCAGCAAGAAGGAGGCGGTCGGCGCCTACATGAAGATTGCACCGAAGAATACCGTACTTTTCATTGATGAGACCATCGCGCAATTTCTGTTGGATAGCAAATAATATTATATATGAAATCAAGGAGGCCATTAAACATGGTTAGAGTAGCAATTAATGGATTTGGACGTATCGGAAGACTGGCAGCGAGAGAAATTCAGAATTACGATGATATGCAGGTAGTTGCAGTAAACGATCTTACAGATGATGATTTCCTTGCACACCTTTTCAAATATGATACAACTCAGGGACGTTTTGAAGGCGAAGTCGAGCAGATTGAAGGCGGCTTCAAGATCAATGGCAACGAAATCAAGTCCTTCAACCAGAAAAACCCGGCAGAACTGCCTTGGGGCGATCTCGATATCGATGTTGTACTGGAATGTACAGGTTTCTTCACAGATGAAGAAGGCGCAAGAAAGCACATCGAAGCTGGCGCGAAGAAAGTACTGGTTTCAGCACCAGGCAAAGGCAATATGAAAACAATCGTCTACGGTGTCAACGAAGATGTACTCGATGGATCAGAGGAAGTTGTTTCCGCTGCTTCATGTACAACGAACTGCCTGGCTCCAGTTGTCAAAGTGCTGAACGACGAGTTCGGTATCCAGAGCGGACTGATGACAACAATCCACGCATATACAGGCGACCAGAATACACTGGATGCACCGCACCCTAAAGGCGACTACCGCCGTGCACGTGCAGCAGCAGTGAACGTTGTGCCTAACTCCACAGGTGCTGCAAAAGCAATCGGTCAGGTGCTTCCTGAGCTTGAAGGCAAGCTTGACGGTGGTGCGCAGCGTGTACCGGTACCAACAGGTTCCCTGACAGAAGTAACAACAGTACTTGAAAAATCAGTCACAGTTGAAGAAGTGAACGAAGCGATGAAAAATGCTGAGAACCCTTCTTTCGGCTATAATGAAGATCAGATCGTCTCTTCTGACATCATCGGCATCAAAGCAGGTTCACTCTTCGATGCGACACAGACACGTGTCCTTGATGTAGACGGCAAACAGCTCGTACGTACAGTTGCATGGTACGACAATGAAATGTCCTATACTGCCCAGCTTGTCAGAACACTTAACCACATGGTGAAAAGCAATCAGTAAGTTTGATTAATAAAAACGGGCGGGGAACCGCCCGTTTTTATTTTATTCCGATTTATAGATGGGTATAATGAAGATGAACAGAAAAGCATAGGAGGCACGGCAATGAAAAAAACTGTAGAAGATGTTGAACTGAAAGGCAAGAAAGTATTGCTTCGCGCTGACTTGAATGTCCCGATGTCGGATGGGGAAATCACGAACGACAACCGTATTGTACAGGCACTCCCTACAATCAGGTATATCATTGAACAGGGCGGAAAGGTCATTCTTTTCTCCCACCTCGGCAAAGTGAAGACGGAAGAGGACAAGAAGGATAAGACGCTGCAGCCGGTCGCTGAAAGACTGACCGAACTGCTGGATACGGATGTCGCATTCGTTCCCCACACACGTGGAGAAGCGCTTGAACAGGGTATCAGCAATCTTGAAGATGGCGGCATCCTGATGTTCGAAAACACCCGTTTCGAAGATATCGATGGCAAGAAGGAAAGCGGCAATGACCCGGAACTCGGCAAGTACTGGGCATCACTTGGTGATATCTTCGTCAATGATGCATTCGGTACAGCACACAGAAGCCACGCTTCGAATGTAGGCATCGGCAATAATCTGGAGACAGTATCCGGCTACCTCATGCAGAAGGAGATCGACTTCATCGGCGGTGCAATCGATGCGCCTGAACGCCCATTCGTCGCCATTCTCGGTGGTGCAAAAGTATCCGATAAGATCGGTGTCATCAAGAACGTACTCGATAAGGCGGACCGTGTCATCATCGGTGGCGGCATGGCCTATACATTCTTCAAGGCACAGGGCAAGGAGATCGGCAAGTCGCTTCTTGAAGAAGACAAGGTGGACATGGCCAGAACACTGCTCGAGGAATCAGGCGATAAGATTGTGCTGCCTGTCGATGTCGTTGCAGCAGAAGACTTCGCTCCTGATGCCAAGCATAGAACGGTTTCTGTAGATGAAATTCCTGCGGACATGGAATGCCTCGACATTGGTGAGAAGACGGTTGAGAGATTCAAGGAAGTACTTGAAGGTGCGAAGACAGTCGTATGGAATGGGCCGATGGGCGTATTCGAAATGGAGAACTTCGCCAAAGGTACAATCGGTGTATGCAAAGCCATTGCTGAACTGGATGAGGCGACAACAATCATCGGTGGCGGCGACTCTGCAGCTGCAGCCATGGACCTTGGATATGCGGACGATTTCTCTCATATCTCTACAGGCGGCGGTGCATCTCTTGAGTATCTGGAAGGCAAGGAACTTCCAGGGCTTTCCGTAATCGACGATAAGTAGACAGCGTTTGATTTCAACAATATGAGGAGGAAGATTATGAGAACCCCATTTATAGCAGGAAACTGGAAGATGAACAAAACGATTTCAGAAGGCAATGAATTTATTGACGCACTTGGCGAACTGCCGAGAAGTTCCGAAGTGGAAAGCGCAATATGTGCCCCATTCATCCACCTGCCTTCACTGGTTGAAAAGACGAAAGACTTGGAAATCGGCGTCGGTGCACAAAACAGTCATTTCGAAGACAGTGGTGCATTTACGGGAGAAGTTTCTCCATCCATGCTCAAGGACATTGGCGTACAGTACGTCATCATCGGCCACTCCGAGCGCAGGGAGCACTTCAATGAAACGGATGAGACAGTGAACAGGAAGGCGCATGCACTCCATGCCAAAAATCTCGTACCGATCATCTGCTGTGGCGAAACGGATGAAGAGCGTGAATCGGGCAAGGCGACGGACAAGGTGAAGGATCAGATTTCAAAAGCATTGGATGGCTTGACTGAAGACCAGGTCAAAACATCCGTCATTGCATATGAGCCGATCTGGGCGATTGGTACAGGCAAGTCTGCAACAAGCGAAGATGCCAATGAAATGTGCGGTATCATCCGTGAAACGATCGCTTCGCTATACGATGATGGGACGGCGGAAGCGGTGCGCATCCAGTATGGTGGTTCCGTAAAACCTGAAAACGTCAAGGAGTATATGGCACAGGCGCATATTGATGGTGCACTCGTCGGTGGCGCCTCCTTGAAGCCTGATTCCTTCGTTCAACTGTTGGAAGGTGCTAAATAATGTCCAAACCAGTAGGTCTGATCATTCTCGATGGCTTCGCCAACAGGGATGAGGAAAAAGGAAATGCCGTCAAAGCGGCCGACAAGCCCAATTTCGACCGGTTCTTCGAAAAGTATCCGCATAACGAGCTTCTGGCAAGCGGACTTGACGTCGGCCTGCCGGAAGGCCAGATGGGGAATTCCGAAGTGGGTCACCTCAATATCGGTGCTGGACGTATCGTCTATCAGAGTCTGACAAGAATCAACAAATCCATTGAAGATGGGGACTTCTACAATAATGAAGTACTCCTCGATACGATGCAGCATGTCAATGATAATAACAGCGCTCTGCACGTCATGGGTCTTTTGAGTGACGGCGGCGTCCATTCGCACTATGAGCATATGTTCGCCATACTCAGGATGGCCAAGGAAAAGGGAGTGGAAAATGTCTATGTCCATGCCTTTCTGGATGGTCGGGATGTTTCGCAGGACTCTGCCATCAGATATGTTCAGGAATCCGAAAAGCGTTTTGAGGAGATCGGCATCGGTGAGTTTGCCACAGTAAGCGGCAGATATTATGCCATGGACCGCGACCAGCGATGGGACCGGGAGGAAATGGCCTATCAGGCGATTTCAAATGGTGTCGGCAAGAGGTATGCCAGTGCCGAAGCCGGCATCAGGGCAAGCTATGATGAAGGCATCTATGACGAATTCGTCAAGCCGTTCATCGTTTTCGGACATGATGGCGACTACGACCGGGGCGTGATGAATGATGATGCAGTCATCTTCTACAACTTCCGTCCCGACCGTGCTGCACAGCTGTCCGAAATCTATACCAACCAGGAATTCATGGGATTCGAGATCGACAGGAAGTACTCCGATCTTAAATTTGTCACTTTCACCAAGTATAGTGATAATGTACTGGCAGACGTTGTATTTGAAAAGAAGGACATCGTCAACACCATCGGTGAGGTTGTATCGAAAGCCGGGAAGCAGCAGTTGCGCATTGCAGAAACCGAAAAGTTCCCACATGTCACCTACTTCATGAGCGGGGGACGCCACAAGGAATTTGACGGTGAACGCAGAGTGCTTGTGGATTCGCCGAGAGTGCCGACGTACGATTTGAAACCGGAAATGAGCGCCTACGAGGTAAGGGACAGATGTCTTGAGGAGCTTCGTAAAGAAGACCTTGATATGGTCATCCTGAACTTCGCCAATCCGGATATGGTCGGCCATAGTGGTATGCTGGAGCCGACAGTCAAAGCCATTGAAGCGGTGGATGAGTGTCTCGGACCGATTGTGGACGAGATCATCGCCCAGGGCGGAACGGCAATCATCACGGCGGACCACGGCAATTCGGACGAAGTGACAACGATCGATGGAGAACCGATGACTGCACACACGACAAACCCTGTGCCGGTAATCGTCACCAGAGAAGGCGCAGAAGTGAAAAGCGGTCGTCTGGCGGACCTTTCCCCGACGATTCTTGATCTGATGGGGATTGAACAGCCGGAAGAAATGACAGGAGAAAGTCTGATCAGATGATTATTGCCGAAAAGTACATCTTTTCGGGTAATAATATAGAAACCAACAAAAAAGGAGACATTGCTATGCCATTAATTACAGATGTTTATGCACGTGAAGTTCTTGACTCCCGGGGCAATCCGACAGTCGAGGTGGAAGTACTGACAGAAAGCGGCGCTTTCGGTCGCGCACTGGTTCCTTCAGGTGCTTCCACAGGAGAATACGAAGCTGTTGAACTGCGTGACGGAGATGACACACGCTACCTTGGAAAAGGTGTCGAAGAAGCAGTTGAGAACGTCAACGAAGTCATTGGACCTGAACTTGTCGATGGCGAATTCAGTGTACTTGAGCAGGTGTCCATCGATAAGATGATGATCGCACTTGATGGTACTGAAAACAAAGGCAAGCTTGGCGCCAATGCCATTCTTGGTGTATCAATGGCTGTAGCAAAAGCAGCTGCAGATTTCCTTGGACAGCCACTCTACAAATATCTGGGTGGATTCAATGCAGTCCAGCTTCCAGTACCGATGATGAACATCATCAATGGCGGGGAGCATGCGGATAACAACGTGGACATCCAGGAATTCATGATCATGCCGGTCGGTGCGGAATCATTCAAGGAAGGCCTGCGCATGGGGGCTGAAATCTTCCACAATCTGAAAAAGGTACTTAAAGATAAAGGCTACAACACAGGCGTCGGTGATGAAGGTGGATTCGCACCGAACCTCGGTTCCAACGAGGAAGCACTATCCACAATCATCGAAGCAGTGAAAAAAGCCGGATACAAGCCTGGAGAACAGATCCGTCTCGCAATGGATGCTGCATCCAGCGAGTTCTATGATCCGGATACAAAGAAATATGAGCTTAAAGGCGAAGGCAAATCGTACACATCAGAAGAGATGGTCAACTGGTATGCTGAAATGATCGAGAAGTATCCAATCATCTCAATTGAAGATGGACTGGACGAGAATGACTGGGAAGGTACAAAACTTCTGACAGAAAAACTCGGTTCAAAAGTCCAGCTTGTCGGTGATGACCTCTTCGTTACAAACACGAAGAAGCTTGCCCGTGCCATCGAAGAAGGCGTCGGCAACTCCATTCTGATCAAAGTGAACCAGATCGGTACACTGACAGAGACTTTCGAAGCAATCGAAATGGCAAAACGCGCGGGATATACAGCAGTCATCTCCCACCGTTCCGGTGAAACAGAAGATACGACAATCGCTGACATCGCTGTCGCTGTCAATGCAGGACAGATCAAGACAGGTGCACCATCCCGTACTGACCGCGTAGCAAAATACAATCAGCTCCTCAGAATCGAAGACGAGCTGTTCGAAACAGCAAAATACTCAGGACTTGCTTCATTCTACAACTTGAACGAGCAATAGTTCCTTCCCCCTGATTGTAGGGCATTCCCCAGACCGGAAAATCCGGTCTGGGTTTTTTCATCTTCATTTCAGAATGGATGGATATGATATAATTCGGGAAACAGGTAAAGAATGGAGATGGCGATGATGAAACGTCTTTACACAATTGGAGAAGCACTGATCGATTTCATTCCTGCTGAAAAAGGAAAGAAATTGAAAGATATCAATGCTTTTGAACCACAGGTCGGTGGCGCGCCGGCCAATGTTGCAGCTGCACATGCCATACTGGGAGGAGAATCCTATCTTCTGACACAGCTCGGTACCGATGCATTCGGTGACCGTATTATCGAACTGCTGGAATCGAAAGGGGTACATACAGACTATATTACACGTACAGGAAAGGCGAATACGGGTCTGGCATTCGTTTCGCTCGATGAGACGGGAAACAGAGATTTTTCTTTCTATAGAAACCCGTCTGCCGATCTTCTATACGACGGATCCGCGGTTAAAGATATAGATTTCCATAAGGAGGATCTGCTTCACTTCTGCTCAGTCGACCTTGTGGAGAGCACCATGAAGGAGACCCACCGGACGGTCATAGGAAAGATGAAGGAAGCTGGGGGGACCGTAGTCTTCGATCCGAATATACGCTTGCCGCTCTGGGAGGACAAAGATGCATGCCGCGCAGCCGTCCGCGAGTTCATGAAGTATGCGGATATCATCAAGATTTCCGATGAGGAGCTTGAGTTCATCACTGGCATAAAGAATGAATCCGATGCATTGAGTGCACTTTTTACAGATGATGTCGAAGCGGTCATATATACAAAAGGACCTGCAGGCAGTGAAATCATCTATAGGGAAGGCGGCTACTGCGAGCATCCGGGATTCGAGGTGGACACCATTGATACGACAGGCGCCGGAGATGCCTTCATCGGTGCTGTGCTGTATCAGCTTTCATCCTATACGAAGCCGGCAATCGATGCACTGAAGGAAAACGGTCCCGAAATCCTCCGTCTGGCGAACGCGGTCGGTGCGCTGTCTACGACAAGGAAGGGCGCCATCATGAGCATTCCATCTTATAAAGAAGCGGATGATCTCACAAGCAGCATATGATAGTGGTGTAAAGACACCTTTTCCGGATACGTTTGCAATCCCGCCGTATTTCTGATAGAATTTCTAATGTTACTATCATTCGGAGGGATTACCACATGCAAACATTACTCGTTGTGCTTCTGATTATCGTTTGTATATCTTTAATTGCAGTGGTATTGCTACAGTCAGGGAAAAGTGCCGGCCTTTCAGGTGCAATCGGTGGCGGTGCAGAGCAATTATTTGGTAAACAAAAAGCGCGTGGCATGGATCTCATACTTCATAGGGCAACGGTCATACTGTCATTGTTGTTCTTCATGATCATGCTGCTGCTCACATATTTAAGCTAATGAACGGAGCCCCCTATGATATAGGGGGTTTTTATTTTTCTAAGAGCAGTTTTTGACGTACAATGAAATTAGTGAATTGAAAGTAGGGTATAAATAATGAAGATACAGTTACCGCAACCATTTTTCTTTGAAGAAGGAGAGCAGGCAGTGCTGCTGCTTCATGGATTCACCGGTAATTCATCGGATGTCAGACAGCTCGGACGCTATCTTCAGAAGCAGGGCATCACGTCATATGCACCCCATTACGAGGGGCATGCAGAACCGCCTGAGAATCTGCTCAGATCAAGTCCGCATGTATGGTGGTCGGAAGTGCTCCAAGCCTATGACTTTCTCGTGGAACGCGGATATGAGAAGATTTTTGTTGCCGGCCTCTCCCTGGGTGGCGTATTTGCAGTACGGCTCGCGACAGTGCGTGATGTCGTCGGCATCGCGACAATCTGCAGTCCGATGTACCTGAAGGATCGGGAGACGATGTACGAAGGGGTGCTTGAGTACGCCCGTGGATTCAAAAAGATGGAAGGCAAGACAAAAGAGGAAATCGAGCGGGAGATGACGAAGTTTGAGCCGACCGGGATGCTGGATGAAGTGCGTGATATGATTGCACGCGCCAAGGACAGCCTGCCGGACGTGTTCGTTCCTCTCTTTGTCGCTCAATCCGAACAGGATCAGATGATCAACCCGGATTCTGCAAATATCATCTTTGAAGAAGCTTCTACGGAAGATGAGGAGAAGCAGCTCAAGTGGTACCCGGAGTCCGGTCACGTTCTGACAATAGATAAGGAAAAACAGCAACTTTTCGAAGATATACACGCATTTATGGACCAGCTCGACTGGGATGCGTAATAGGAGTAGGAGGCAGATTCATGGGTAGCTACAGAGAAAAGATTTTGACACTGATCGGCTCGGAAGACTATAAGCCGATGACAATGGACCAGTTCCAGCAGGCACTTTCAGCATATGATTCCGAAGACTTCAAGGAAATGGTAAAGGACATGGTTGCCCTGGAGGCGTCTGGAGAAGTCCATAGAACGAAAAAAGATAAATTCATGAAGATGAGCGAAACGGATCTGATCAAGGGCAAGCTGTCCATGCATAAGCGCGGATTCGGCTTCCTGCGTCCCGAGGATACGGAGCTTGAGGATATTTTCATTCCGCCGAATGCCATCAATGGGGCACTCGATGGGGATACTGTACTGGTCGAAGTGCAGAAGCAGTCCCAGGGGGATAACCAGGAAGGTCAGATCACTTCCATACTGACACGCGGCATCACCCGCATTGTCGGGGAGTATCATGCGAATAAGAATTTCGGTTTTGTCGTGCCGGATTCAAAGAAGATTGTAGATGACATCTTCATTCCAGGGAAGCAGAATCTCGGTGCCATAGACGGACACAAGGTACTTGTGGAGATTACGAAATACCGTGAGAATGAAAATGATAATCCGGAAGGCCATGTCATCCAGATACTCGGCCATAAGAACGATCCGGGTGTGGATATCCTCTCCATCATCTATCAGCACGGTATTGAGATCGAATTTCCGGAAGAAGTGCTGAAAGCAGCGGAAGCGGTGCCTGATGCCATCAGCAAGGAAGAGATCAAGGACCGTACCGATCTGCGTGACGAGTTCACCATTACAATCGATGGTGCAGATGCGAAAGATCTTGATGATGCCATCTCCGTCAAAACGCTGGATAACGGGAACTATGAGCTGACGGTCAGCATCGCAGATGTCAGCTACTATGTTGAAGAAGATGCGCCACTCGATAAGGAGGCCTACGAACGTGGGACAAGTGTGTATCTGGTCGACCGGGTCATTCCGATGATTCCGCACCGTCTGTCGAACGGCATCTGTTCACTGAATCCACATGTGGATCGTCTGACGATGAGCTGCCGCATGGAGATCGACCGTGAGGGCAAAGTCGTCAATCATGATATATTCCAGAGTGTCATCCACTCCGACCGCCGTATGACCTACGATGCGGTCAATCGCATGCTGGATGAAGGGGACCAGGGACTGATCCAGGAATTCAGTGATGTCCATCCGATGCTCCAGGACGCCGAGGCACTGGCGAAGATCCTGCGTGGCAGAAGAGAGAAACGCGGTGCAATCGACTTTGACTTCAACGAAGCAAAAGTACTTGTGGAACCGGATGGCACCCCGGCTGAAGTCGTTCTGCGTACACGTTCCGTCGGCGAGAAGATGATCGAGGAATTCATGCTTGCAGCAAATGAGACAGTGGCAGAGCACTTCCACTGGATGGAAGTACCTTTCCTGTACCGTGTGCACGAAGATCCGAAAGAGGAGAAGCTGAGACAGTTCTTCGAATTCATTACAAACTTCGGCATCGTCGTCAAAGGTAAAGGCAATGAGATCCATCCGCGTGCCCTGCAGGAAATCATCGAAGAGGTCGAAGGGCGGCCTGAAGAGATGGTCATCAGCACACTGATGCTACGTTCCATGCAGCAGGCACGCTATTCCGAGGAGAACCTGGGACACTTCGGCCTGTCTGCAGAGTACTATACACACTTCACTTCTCCGATCCGCCGTTACCCGGACCTTGTGGTCCATCGCCTGATCAGAAAATATCTGATTGAAGGCAAGACCGGACAGAGAACAGTGAACCAGATTGCTTCAGAACTGCCGGATATCGCCGAGCATACGTCGAACAGGGAAAGACGGGCCCAGGATGCAGAACGGGATACCGATGACCTGAAGAAGGCGGAATATATGATCCAGCATGTCGGTGAGACATATGAAGGTGTCATTGCCGGCGTGATGAACTTCGGCATGTTTGTCGAACTGCCGAACACGATCGAAGGACTGGTACACGTCTCCTACATGACAGACGACCATTACCAGTATCATGAGCGTCATATGGCACTCATCGGTGATCGTACAGGCACCGTCTACCGCATCGGCGACCCGGTCGAGGTCGAAGTGCTGAACGTCAACCTGGAAGAGCGCCTGATCGATTTCAAAGTCGTCGGCATGCCGGAGCGCCAGCCGAGAGAGCGCAGGGACAGACCTGTTGAAATCAAAGCGAAGTCCAAACCGAGAAGCGGCGGACAGAATAAAGGCAATGGCGGTGGCCGGAATAAAGGCAATGACAGCAGGCAGAAGGATGGCAAAAAGCACTTTGACAAAGGCAAGAGCAACAAGAAGCCATTCTACAAAGGTGCGAAAAAAAGCAATAGAAAGAAGAAATAGCCATGAAGAAGAAAACACATGATAAACCACTTGCGCAGAACCGGAAAGCAAGCCATGACTATACAATTGAAGATACGATCGAAGCGGGCATTGAATTGAGGGGCACAGAGATCAAATCCATCAGACGCGGCTCCGCCAATCTGAAGGACTCCTATGCCCGTGTCTATAGAGGTGAAATGTATGTGTACAACATGCATATCGCCCCCTATGAAGAGGGCAACCGCTATAACCATGACCCGCTGCGTACACGGAAGCTGCTTCTGAAGCGGAAGGAGATTGATAAGCTGCTCGGAGACACACAGGACCCCGGCTATTCGATCATTCCGCTCAAGCTCTATATCAAGAACGGCTTCTGCAAAGTGCTGCTCGGTGTCGCCCGAGGCAAGAAGAAGTACGACAAGCGTGAAGATCTGAAGCAGAAGCAGATGAAACGCGATATCGACCGGGCGATGAAAGACCGTATGAGATAGCATCAACTTGAAAAATGGAGAGCGATCTGCTATAATATAATATACGTCTTGAGAGGACGTGCTTTTAATCCGGGGACGTTCCGGATTCGACAGGGGCTGTTTGAGCAGCTTAAGCGTGCCGGAGGTATCGGCTTCGTCATCAACGATACTCAGTTAATAATAACTGGCAAACAAAACAACTTCGCAGTAGCTGCCTAAGAGCACTCTGCATCATCCCATGACGTTTCCTATGCGTCTTGATCGGATGATTCAACCTTAATAGGATACGCATCCCGGTCTTCCGTCTGCAGACCGGGGTGAAGAGATCAATCAGACTAGCATGGATCTGGGGTCTGTCCATTACCACCAGCCATGCGAAACCAAGAAATGGACTACGCACGTAGAAAGAGTTGTGCCAAAGTCTCTGGACGCGGGTTCGACTCCCGCCGTCTCCATAAGAATCAAGCAAAATATTGTCCTCCGATCCATTATTGGATCGGAGGTTTTTTATGTGAAATCTACCAGAAAGATACTCTATTTCTGGTTTTGATGAATAAATCCGTGGGTACACTCTAAGAAAAGTAAAATAGCGCTGATTCCGATTCACGAACATTACTAAAAACAAAGAGGTGTGTAGGAATGTATAAGAATATACTGCTCCCTTATGATTTCGGAAATTCATTCAATAATGTGCCGGAACAGTTGGCGAAACTGACAGACAATAGTGAAGAAGCGAAAATCACAATTTTCAACGTAATTGCCGAGAGTGACCAGGTAGATAATGTGAAGTATCAAGGGAAGCATTTTCAGGATATCATCAACGATAAAAATGAGGATCTTAAACCCTTCACGGATCAGTTGGATGAACTCGGAATCGACTATACAACCCGGTTCAGAGTAGGGCGCGTAGTCAACGAACTTCTGAAAGAGATAAACGAGAATGATTATGAAATTGTGGTCATGAGCAATAGGCGCTCAAAACGGGAAATAAAGCATGTGCTCGGACACGTGACACATAAAGTGGCAAAACGCGTTAATACACCGGTTCTGATCATCAAATGATCATGAACATCAAGTCTAGTTTGGATTATCGGATTCTCCATTTTAATATACTAAAATGATCTGAAATTCCTATACTTTTGTATAACTGGTCATAAAAACTGCACCTCGTCTGTTGGACACATCCAACAGATGGGGTGCAGTTCATCTTTATGAAAAGTAGGCTGGCTATTCTAATCTTCCTCTTCTTTTAGGTCGTCAATCAGCTTCTTCATCTCTTCAATTTCCCTGCGCTGTGCTTTTATGATTTCCTGTGACAGCTTTTCTACCCGCGGGTCTGTAATCTGGGCGCGTTCACTCGTCAGAATTGCGATGGAGTGATGGGGAATCATTGCCTGCATATAGTCGACATCATCCACAAACTGCTGGCTGCGCGCCATCCATAATGAGCCTGCAATCAACAGGGCGCTGACCAGGTATATGGCAATGTTCGCTTTCTTGTTCGTATACATATGACGCATGAAGAACAGCATGACAATGGCCATGGTGGCTCCCATATAGACACCCATGTATGTACGCATTTCACTGAAGAAAAGATGGTTCCATTGGAAGACGGTGGAATACATCAAGGCATACATGATGAGTGTGGATGTCAGTACCATAGCGAAATAGTTGCCGTATTTTTTCATTTTGATCTTCTCCTTTTTCAATAATAGTGTTTCTAATGCGTTACTTGATTATTCCCGCCGGCTTTCTACTGTAAACTGCCCTCTGCTCCCCTTACTTGCAGGATTATAACTCTCTTATTCAGGGTAAGTAACTTTTGAAGGGTGATGCTTCATGAAGAAACGAGGCCGTATTGAACAGCTATGGGCGTATGAAAAGTACAGGGTCATGTATCATGGCCAGAAGCATTATGAGCAGATACGTGCGGCTTTGAAGGGCGAACCGTCCTATGATGCAGTGGCACATCTCATTGAATCGGCAAAAGCGGTACCGCCGACACGAGGCTCCATGGTGAATGCGTTCGATCATATGTGGGGGTATTTCAAGAACAGGTGTGATGAAGCGGAAAAGGTGCAGTATGGGAAATTGAAGCATGATTTCCTATCAGGTGATACACCTGATTCGGCAGTCATTGCATTTCTGCACGACCTGTCGGAAAAATATAATGTGGAATATCTGTGCCAGTCATCATTACTTGAGCTGTAGAAATAGGAAAAATGTGCTTCATACGGTTTTAAATTTATTGCATTTGCTTTATAGTTGAAAGAAGTGGCACGAGTAAATTTACCACAGAGTAGCCGAAGGGGAATTTAATGAAGGTATTTGAAGTTATAGAAGCGATCAAAGAGAATATAAGCAATCACAATTTCTCAGAACCAGTACATACTCAAAGTGAAGTCTACGGCATTACTTCGATGTATCAGAATCTCCGGGCAGGGGATGTATTCATGCTGAAGGCGTCAGGAAATTCCGGAAAGTACCTGGAAGCGGCACTCGAATATGCACCGGGACTCATCATCACTGATTTCAAAGCGGATGCATTCAAAGCATTCCACAATCAGGTTGATATCATCTATATCAGGAACTATAACGATGTATCCATCAGAATGGTGGAGCTTTTTTATGGAAAACATATGAACCAGCTGAAATATATTGCTGTCACAGGCACCAACGGCAAGACGACAACGAGCCATTTCATCGGGCGCCTGCTATCCGAACTCGGACTCAAAGTAGCGACTGTGGGGACATTGGGGATTTTCGATCATACATATGAAAAAGTGGTGTTCACACATTCGACGCCGACGACGCCGATGCACTTCGAGTTTGCGGAGGTCATCAAGTACTTTGCGCTGCGCGATTATGACTACATTGTCTATGAAGCCACCTCCATTGCGCTCGATCAGCGGCGGACGGACTTCATCAGCAACGAGATCGGTGTATTCAACAATTTCAGTCCAGAGCACCTGGACTACCATAAGACGATGGAGAACTATCTGGCTTCCAAACTGAAGCTTGCTTCATTAAGTGAACAGTGTCTCGTCAATGCAGATGTTCCCGAATACCGGAGCATCATGGACGATTCATACCATTTCTCGAAGCACCAGGATACGTACTACCGCTTCCGCACCGACATCGATCATATCGATCTTCGTGTGGGTGCTGCCCATTATACTGTAAAACCACGGTTCCTTGGGGAACATAACTACATCAATCTGGCGACAAGCATATTCACTCTGCTGAAGCTCGGGTATGATGTGGATGCGGTCATCGATGCTTCCCGCAAGATCAGCCCGCCGGTCCACCGCTTCGAGCTGTTCTCGAAAAACACATACGACTTCATTCTTGATTTCGCGCATACGCCAATCGCAATCAATGAATCCATCATCAACGCCATGAAGTATGCGGAGAAGGTCGATAAGAAGCTGATTGTCATGGTCACCGGCATCGGTCTCAGAGGTTATGAGAAGATCCGGATGACAATGGAGATGGTGCCTGAGAACCTCCATCGTCTCGTACTAGCTGCAGAGCAGGTCGGCTATGAGGATGAGTACGAAATACTGAAGATGATGCAGTCCTCGCTGCCTGAATCATATGATGAAACGAATACGATTACAGCAATTTCCAGACAGGAAGGCATTGTCCAGGCCATCAATCATGCGGATGACGCGTCCGTCATTCTGCTGACAGGCATCAATGAACCCCAGCACTACCGGGGCGAACTGCTTGCACATGATGACAAGGCATTCATCTTCAGCTATCTGGACAAATAAAAAAGACACTTCATTGAAAAGTGTCTTCTACTTGCTATAGTGAATGCCTAGCCATTCGTTTTCTGTGCCATTCTGACAAGCACTCTTGCGACTGTATCTTTTTCTTCGCTGCTGTCTGTTGATTTCCAGAGCTGTTTCAGTACCTGCTCCTCGCGGTTGCGTGGTTCTTCATGACCTGCAAGGTAGTCAGCAACTCTTTTCGCTGCTTTGGACAGCTGGTCTTCGTCCATGCCCAGTTTTTCACCTTTGGAGACCTGATCGCCGAGATAATTGATGAACTTGTTGTAGCTCTCAAGAATCTGATCTTTGTCTTCCTGATCCATGTTCTGTGCTTTTTGTTCTGGATTATTCATTTCTTCGTTAGCCATTCTTAATTCCTCCTATAATTTTCTAATGTCGTAATAATACGCACCGTATTCCAATTTGGGAGTGTAGTGTCATGAGCTTCCGGTAGAAATGGGAGTGTCCGGATTATTAATGCTCTAATCATATGATAGCCTTTTCCTGGCACACTTAAACAATTTTATATCCAGTAACGGAAGTTTGATATTATATTTGAATTTTCTCGATACTTTCTATATTGTATATAAATAAATAGCGATGATGAGAGGGATATGTATGAATGTTAAAGGTGTGGATATCGGAAGTGGGCAGCCGAAGGTGGTGGTTTCTTTCTCGAATCATTCGAAGGAGACGGTGGATGAGGAGATACAGGGTGTGCTGGACAATCCATCGGCAGTCGATGTTATTGAAATCAGAAGTGATGCATTTGATGCGCTGAGTCATGAAGCGCACCTCGCGCTCGTCAATCATATTATCGAGTCATTGAAGGACTACCCGATTCTCTATACTTACCGGACCCAGAGTGAAGGCGGCAAGGGTCAGAAGACGGCGGTCGAGTATGAATCGCTGCTCAATTCGGTGCTCGATGAGTGTGACATCCAGCTGATTGATGTTGAATTCTTCATGTACGAAGACATTGTTGATGCACTTATCGAGAAAGCGAAGCGAAAAGGAGTGCTGGTCGTGCTGAGCCAGCATGATTTCAGGGATACGCCGGACTTTGATGAAATAATGGCAACATACAAGGATATGAATGAACGCGGCGGTGATATTCTGAAGCTCGCCTACAACCCTGCGGATGGCCGCGATGTCCTCAGCATTCTGACTGCGGTACATGATGCGCGCCAGCAGCTGAAGTGCCAGGTGGTCGGCATCAGCATGGGAGAGCTTGGCAAGATTACACGTGTAGCAGGCGGCGTTTTCGGCTCCTGCCTGACTTATGGCTATATTTCACACAAGGCAGCACCCGGGCAGTTCCATGTACAGGATCTGAAAAACAACTTGAAGATATTTGAATAGAAAATAAAAACGTCCTGCTCGACGAGCTGGACGTTTGTCGTATCTAGAGGGTGTTCTGGAGGAAATCCTTGACCGATTCCGGTGATTTGGCATCTGCAGAGTGCAGATGGCCGAGCTTCTCGCCATTCTGGAAGATGAGCAGGCTTGGAATGCCCATGACGTCATTTTCATCTGCCGCTTCAGGCAGCTCGTCACGATTGAGCTCGTACCAGTCGATCTGGTTGTACTCTTCGAGGATCGGGTCGATGAACATGTTCATGCGTGTGCAGTCCGGGCACCAGTCTGCAAAGAATTTGATGATGATCTTATCATCGCCCTGTATTTTCTCTTTATAGTCATCATACTGTCTGATCGCTTCCATCATAAGTACTCCTTTATCAATTTATTTAGCTTCATTCTATCACCTTTCATTCGGAATATGGAAGATACATGCTTATTTGGCTTGCAATGGCGAACAGCTTTTACGTATATTAAAAGTAAGAAACCTTCTGGAGGATGACGAATGATTACATTTTATGAATACCCGAAATGCACTACATGCCGCAAAGGAAAGAAATTTCTTCAGGACAGTGGCGTCGAGTTCGACAGCGTCGACATGGTGAAAAGTCCACCGAGTGCCGAGGTGCTTCGTGAGCTCTTGGAAACTTCCGGCACGGATATAGACATGCTTTTCAATAAAAGGGGTAGAAAGTATAAGGACCTAGATCTGAATGATCGTCTCGATGACATGTCCCGGGATGAAAAACTTGCACTGCTTTCCTCGGACGGCATGCTGATCAAGCGTCCACTGCTATACGATGGTACAAGCGTGCTGCTCGGCTTCAAAGAGGCGGAATACAGGCAGCTCGTGAGCAGCTAGATTAGCCTTGCCTTCACAGTGGGACTTATGAGATTATATGAGTGTAGTAGAAAAAGGAGGTTATTGTCGTGGCAACACCTAAAGAATACAAGTATTCAGAAGATCATGAATGGGTCAAAGTTGAAGATGGCAAGGCAACAATCGGTATTACGGAATTCGCTCAATCCGAGCTCGGTGATATTGTTTTTGTAGAACTGCCTGCTGAAGGTGATGAACTCACTACCGGCGAATCTTTCGGCAGCGTTGAATCCGTCAAGACGGTCTCTGAACTCTACGCACCTGTCAGTGGTACTGTAGTTGAAATCAATGAAGGACTGGAAGACAGCCCGGAGCTTGTCAATGAATCTCCATATGAAGGCGCATGGATGGTTGTTGTTGAACTGTCCGACGAATCCCAACTTGATAAATTGATGAATGCCGATGCCTATGATGAAATGGTGGACGCATAAAGTGTAAACTCTGGACCCGGTCTGGAGTTTTTTTAAAAATATCATACCAAGGGTGATGACTATGTATTTTTCCGATAAAGTGCTTATTGTCGAAGGAAAGACGGATAAACGGCGTATCGAAGAAGTCCTGATTGAACCTGTACAGATCATATGCACCCATGGTACAATGGGTATCGCAAAATTGGATGATATTCTCGACCAGCTGAATGGTTCTGAAATCTATATTCTGTCCGACGCAGATAAAGAAGGCAGAAACATACGGAAATGGTTTAAAAAACACTTGAGTGAAAGCACCCATATATATATCGACCCGAAGTTCGGTGAGGTGGGCCGCTGCCCGCGGGACTATCTCGCCAATGTCCTCATGAGACATGATTTCTATGTAGATACGAGCCTGATCATGAAAGGTAAGTTCAGTAATGATGAAAGAATCCAGAGTACAAGATATTACCAGCCGTATTCAGTCTGAAGAGACGCTGATCATATTCGGCTATGCGCCGATATGTGCCAACTGTCACATTGCCGAGCGGATGCTCGACGTGGTGGCGGAATTGAGAAACTTCTCATATGCATCAATCGATCTGAACTACCAGAAGGACTTTATTGAAACATATGAGATCAGATCCACGCCGGCACTGCTGCTGTTCAAAAATGGCGAACTCACAAAGGAAATATATGCATTCCAGTCGGTTCCCTATCTGACTGAAGTAATGGATGAATTCCTTGTTGACGAATAGGAATACAGATGGTACTATTAATAACAATCTAATAAAAACTCTTATCAAGAGTGGTGGAGGGAAGTGCCCTATGAAACCACGGCAACCGTCATTACGACAAGGTGCCAATTCACATGATCGATTTGATCGAAGATGAGAGGCTGATGGTCGAAACCAATGCCTACTCAACTTTTGAGTAGGCTTTTTCTATAGGCGGACAGCCTGTACTGTCCAATATACAAGTCAGGATGAGACATATGATCGACATTCGTAATGCAACTAAAATTTTCAAAACTAAAAACAATGATATACAGGCAGTGGATGATGTGACACTCCACATCCGCCAGGGTGAGATTTTTGGTGTCATCGGCTACTCGGGTGCTGGTAAATCCACGCTGATCCGGATGCTGAATGGCCTGGAGCAGCCCTCCTCAGGCGAAGTGGTGATTGGAGAGGATGTCATCAGTACGATGAACCGGGCGAAGCTCAGGAAAAAGCGCCAGAAAGTATCGATGATCTTCCAGCACTTCAATCTTCTCTGGTCGAGAACTGTTGCGGAGAATATCAGTTTCCCGCTCGAAATCGCCGGTGTGCCGAAGAAGGATCAGAAGCGGCGTGTCGCGGAACTGATCGAGCTGGTCGGCCTGACGGGACGCGAGGACAACTACCCGAGCCAGCTTTCAGGCGGACAGAAGCAGCGTGTCGGCATCGCAAGGGCACTGTCGAATGAACCCGAAGTGCTCCTGTGTGACGAGGCGACGAGTGCACTGGATCCCGAGACGACGGATGAAGTGCTCGATCTGCTCGTCAGGATACGCGATGAGATGGACCTGACCATCGTGCTGATCACGCACGAAATGCATGTCATCCGCAAGATCTGTGATCGTGCAGCGGTAATGGAAGGCGGACGGGTCGTCGAAACCGGTCCCGTTCTCAAACTTTTCCAGAATCCGGAGCATGGTGTGACGAAGCGGTTCGTCAAAGATGACATCAATGACGAGGAGACGGCGCTCTCTTTCGAGGAGGTCAGGGAAATGTTCCCGACTTCGAAAATACTGAAGCTCGGCTTTGTCGGCTCCCAGTCGAAGGCACCGATCGTCTCCCAGGTCATCAAGAAGTATAATCTTGATCTCAACATTCTTTCAGGCAATATCAAGCGGACCAACAATGAATCATACGGCCACCTTTATGTGGCGATCGACATCAATGAAACGGACCTTGGGAACCTGGAAAGAGAGCTTGCCGAGCACGATGTAACAGTGGAGGTAGAAGGATGATGATTGGATTTATCAATGCGTTTGCTGAAATGTTCTCCTTTGAGAATGTGCGGTGGGACGATGTTTTAACAGCAACATATGAAACACTCTACATGACTGTCATTTCGACTGTATTCACTTTCATTTTCGGACTGGTGCTCGGAATCATCCTGTTCCTCTCCTCGAAAAGTGAACATGCAGCCAGCAGTCCGGTATACGGCTTTACGGCATTTCTCGTCAATCTGTTCAGAGCCATTCCTTTCATCATTCTGATCATCCTGCTCATCCCATTCACCAAAGTGGTCATGGGCACGATCATGGGATCCCAGGGTGCGCTGCCCGCTCTCATCATCGGTGCATCGCCATTCTATGCACGCCTGGTTGAAATTGGACTCAAAGAGATCGACAAGGGTGTCATAGAAGCAGCGGAATCGATGGGTGCAGGCACATGGACGATCATCCGCAAGGTGCTGCTGCCGGAATCACTGCCGGCCCTCATATCAGGTATAACGGTCACTGCCATCATGCTCGTCGGATCCACTGCGATAGCAGGTGTCATCGGCGCAGGAGGGCTTGGCAATCTGGCCTACATGGTCGGTTTCACGAGAAACCAGAGTGATGTCACTCTGGTCGCAACAGTAGTAATTCTGGTTATTGTCTTCATCATACAGATCATAGGTGATCTGACTGCCAAAGCGGTCGATAAGCGGTAATCAATAAAATAAATACAATAGGGAAAGAGGTAGAAGTACATGAAGAAATACTTTTTGCTGATGGTCATCTCAATTTTTGCAGCTGTTCTGGCTGCGTGCGGCAACGGCGGCTCGGAAGAAGCAGCGACAACCGAGGATAGTGAAGAAAGCGCCGAAACATCCGAAACGGCAGAAAACGAAGAAGCTGAAGAGGCGGGCGGAACAATCTCCATCGCAGCTTCACCAGCACCCCATGCTGAAATTCTTGAGGAAGCAGCAACGATTCTCGAAGAAGAGGGCATCGAGCTCGACATAGCGATCGTCAACGACTATACGACACCGAACCGTCTGCTCGCGGATGAGGAAGTGGATGCGAACTATTTCCAGCACACACCATATCTTGAAACAGAGAAGGAATCCCACGGCTATGACATTACGAGCGCCGGCAACGTCCATATCGAGCCGATGGCTGTGTATTCACAGGATTATGAATCCCTCGAGGATCTGCCGGATGGTTCGACGATTCTTGTATCCAACAACCCGGCTGAAGAAGGACGCTTCCTGTCATTCTTCGTCGATGCAGGCCTGATTGAAATCGAAGAAGGCATCGAAATCCAGAATGCAACTTTCGACGATATCACTGAAAATCCGAAGAACTTCGAATTCAACAATCAGACAGCACCGGAACTGCTCGTTTCAATGTATGAAAACAATGAAGCGCCGGCAGTCATCATCAACTCCAACTTCGCGCTTGATGGCGGACTGAACCCGGTTGAGGATTCCATTGTCGTTGAAGATGGCGAATCTCCTTATGCCAACCTGGTCGCAGTGCGCACTGGCGATGAGGATCGTGAAGATATCCAGAGACTCGTTGAAGTGCTTCAAGGCGATGAAATCAAGCAGTTCATCGAAGACAACTACGAAGGTGCAGTCATTCCTGTACAATAGCAGATGAACCTCCGGCCCGATGGCCGGAGGTTTTTCAATTGAAAAAAAGAGGGCCGGATTATCAATTGGAGTACTTATCACTATTACTTTTTCCATTTTGGGGGTATATTTATAATGTATGATCATGAATCCCGGAGGGGGAAGGAAAATGTATGGACAGAATACCCAGCTTTTCGACAAAGCGCTTGTCATGGTATCGTTTATCGTCTCCGCGTTTACAGCAGTTGTAGGACCATTGCTCATCTGGGTGCTGAAGAAGGATGATGATCCGGTAACAGCAGAAGCATTGAGGAACGTGGCGAATTTTGGGATTTCCTATACCATCTACATGTTCATCGCCTGGCTGTCATCCTTTATTCTCATCGGTCTCATCATCGGTCCGATCATCACCGTGCTGTTCTATGTGTTTCTGATTGTCGGTGCCATCAGAGCAAATGATGGCATTATGTACAAACCACCATTCACTCTCGATATCATCAAATAATCATTTTCATTTACCCCATGACCATTATCAGTCGTGGGGTTTATTTTGTCGTTTTGAGGCGTACCGGAGGAGTGTAAAGGTTTAAAGTGCAGCGCATTTACGTTATAATGTAATAGTAAATCAAATCCCATGCCAGACTTTGACTATTATTTAGAATTATTATAAACTGGTATGGAGAATAACATATAAATTATCTGTTGGAGGGTTAATAAATGGCTTCTGTTCTAGAAATCAAAGGTCTACATGTCGAAATAGACGGCAAAGAAATACTGAAAGGTGTCGATCTCACAATCAAGCAGGGAGAAATCCACGCTGTAATGGGACCGAATGGTACGGGTAAATCGACGCTTGCCCAGGCGATCATGGGACATCCGAGATATGACGTGACTCAAGGTGAAGTACTTCTTGATGGTGAAAACGTACTTGAGATGGAAGTGGATGAGCGTGCACAGGCAGGTCTCTTCCTCGGTATGCAGTATCCATCCGAAATTTCCGGTGTAACGAATTCCGACTTTCTCCGTTCTGCAATCAATGCACAGCGTGAAGAGGGCGATGAAATCAACCTGATGCAGTTCATCAAAAAGCTCGATAAGAACATGAACTATCTGGAAATGGACCTCGATATGTCAACACGCTACCTGAATGAAGGATTCTCCGGTGGTGAGAAGAAGCGTAACGAAATCCTGCAGCTCATGATGCTCGAACCGAAATTCGGCATCCTGGATGAAATCGACTCCGGTCTTGACATCGATGCGCTCAAAGTCGTATCAAAAGGCATCAATGAACTCCGTGGCGAAGAGTTCGGCGCGCTGATCATCACGCACTACCAGCGTCTTCTGAACTACGTTGCACCTGACTTTGTACACGTAATGATGCAGGGCCGTGTTGTGAAATCCGGCGGCCAGGAACTTTCCCAGCGTCTTGAAGCTGAAGGGTATGACTGGATCAAGGAAGAACTTGGCATTGACGACGAAACTATCGCTGCAGATGTAGAATAGACAGGAGGATGACCATGGCTACTGAAGTTAATGAATTTGTTATTAACGCTGATGAAGTCATCTCCCGTGCAGAATCACGTGGAGAATCTGAACTTCTCATCAGCCAGAAGAAAGAAGCATTGGCAACTATTGAAAACCTTGAAATGCCCAAACCAGATAAAACAAAAATAAATAAATGGGATTTCTTCACTGTTTCCGAGCCTGTAACAGACAGTGCAGTCTATGGTTCTCTTGAAGAACTGCCGGAAGCGGTAAGAAACCTGCTCGACATTGAACACACGAAGAATATATACGTGCAGCACAACAATACGCCAGCGTACCTGCAGGTCTCCGATGAACTGCTCGATCAGGGTGTAGTGATCGAAAACATCATCGAAGCAAGTGCAAATCACCCTGAACTCGTCGAGAAGTACTTCATGACCGAAGGCGTCAAAATCGATGAGCACAAACTTGCAGCATACCACGCAGCAATGCTCAATGGTGGACTGTTCGTCTATGTCCCTAAAAATGTGCAGATCAAAGATCCGGTACAGATGGTCGTCCTGCACGACGATGAAAAGACTTCCCTTTTCAACCACGTACTGATCGTGGCGGATGAAGGTTCCGAGCTGACTTATGTGGAGAACTATCTTTCCAACGTTGATAGATCCAATGAGCAGATCAATATCATTTCCGAAGTCATTGCCAAAGACAATGCCAAAATCAACTACGGTGCAGTGGATTTCCTCGCTGAAGGATTTACCGGCTACATCAACCGACGCGGAATCGTCGGCAGAGATGCAACACTCGACTGGGCACTTGGCCTGATGAATGATTCCAACGTCATCAATGACAATACAACGTACCTGATGGGCGACAACTCGAACTCCAACCTGAAGACAGTCGTTGTGGGCCGTGGTGAGCAGAAGCTCAACTTCACAACACAGATCATCCACTACGGAAAGGATTCTGTCGGACACATTCTGAAGCATGGCGTCATGAAGGACAGTGCCTCCAGCATCTTCAACGGTGTCGGCTACATCAAGCATGGTGCAGCGGGCAGTGACGCCCAGCAGGAGTCCAGAGTACTCATGCTGAGTGAAAAAGCACGCGGCGATGCCAACCCGATTCTTCTGATTGACGAAGATGATGTAACAGCAGGTCACGCCGCCTCCGTCGGTCGTGTGGATCCGATCCAGCTCTTCTATCTGATGAGCCGCGGTATTTCACAGAAGGAAGCGGAAAGACTTGTCATCCACGGATTCCTTGATCCGGTTGTCAGCGCACTGCCGATCGAATCCGTCAAAAAGCAGCTTAAGGAAGTCATCGAGCTGAAAGTACTCTCAAAATAAGCTTTAAAGGGGTTTTCCCGCATGAATGTCGAAGATATCAGAAAGGATTTCCCGATCCTTGATCAGCAGGTCAACGGTAAAGAACTCGTCTATCTGGATACTTCAGCGACGAGTCAGACACCCGCACCTGTAATAGATGCAATGACTGCCTACTATAAGGAATACAATTCCAATGTACACCGCGGTGTACACACGCTCGGCACAAAAGCAACAGATGGTTACGAAAAGGCGCGTATGAAAGTGAGATCATTCATCAATGCCAAGCGGTATGAGGAAATCATATTCACGCGGGGAACCACTGCAGCAATCAACCTTGTCGCACGCAGTTTCGGGGACATGGTCATCGAACCGGGAGACGAAATCGTCGTGACGGAGATGGAGCACCATGCCAATATAGTGCCTTGGCAGGAACTGGCGAAGCGTAGGCAGGCAGAACTGAAATTCATTCCGATGGAAGCGGACGGCACACTCACGATGGAGAATGTGGAAGCAGCGATTGGTGAAAAGACGAAGATAGTTGCCATCACCCACGTCTCCAATGTGCTTGGTACGATCAACGACATCAAGGAGATCACCAAAGTTGCCCGGAAGAATGATGCCTATATTTCTGTTGATGGTGCCCAGGCAGTACCGCACATGTCAGTGGACGTACAGGATCTGGATGTGGATTTCTATGCATTCAGCGGCCATAAGATGCTCGGTCCTACGGGCATCGGCGTACTCTATGGCAAAAGCGAACTGCTTGATGATATGGAGCCGATCGAATATGGTGGGGATATGATCGACTTTGTCGATCTCAGAACATCCACGTGGACGGATCTTCCTGTGAAGTTCGAAGCAGGCACACCGATGATTGCGGAAGCAATCGGACTGGCCCGTGCAATCGACTACATCGAAGAAATCGGCCTACAAGCCATTCTGGAATATGAACAGGAACTCGTAAACTATGCACTTGAGCGCATGCGTACAGTGGAGGGTATCGAAATCTATGGTCCGGACAGACGTGCCGGTCTCATCACTTTCAATCTGACTGACGTCCATCCGCACGACCTTGCGACTGCACTTGACAGTGAAGGTATTGCTGTCAGGGCCGGTCACCATTGTGCACAGCCGCTGATGAAGTGGCTCGGGGTCTCATCAACTGCAAGAGCAAGTTTCTATATATACAACACCAAAGAAGAGATTGACGTCTTTATAGAAGGGCTTAAGCGAACGAAGGAGTTTTTCTCTTATGAATTTTAACAACCTCAACCAGCTTTACCGTTCAGTCATCATGGATCACTACAAGAACCCGCGCAATAAGGGCACACTCGAAGACGGCACACTGACGGTGGATATGAACAACCCCACTTGTGGGGATCGCATCCGTCTGACGTTCAATGTCGTTGATGATATTGTCAAAGATGTCAAATTTGATGGAGAAGGCTGCTCCATCTCCATTGCCAGTGCATCGATGATGACAGAAACCATCACCGGCAAGAAGATTGACGAAGCACTCGCCATGGGGGACGAATTCAGTAAAATGATGCTGGGCGAAGATTATGAAATCACCGAAGACATGGGCGACATCGAAGCCCTGTCAGGTGTCAGCCAGTTCCCAGCACGCATCAAGTGCGCAACTCTTTCATGGAAAGCACTTGAAAAAGGGGTTAAATCCCAAGGCAGCACTAATAATAAGGAGTGATTGATATGGCTAAAAAAGCACCGGAAATTGACGATTACAAATATGGTTTCCACGATGAAGACGTATCCATTTTCCGTTCAGACCGTGGTTTGACAGAAGAAATTGTACGTGAAATTTCCAAAATGAAAGAAGAGCCCGAATGGATGCTCGACTTCAGACTCAAATCGCTGAAACATTTCTATAAAACGCCGATGCCTACTTGGGGCGGCGACCTTTCCGAACTCAACTTCGATGACATCACATACTATGTAAAACCTTCCGAGCATACAGAACGCTCATGGGACGAAGTACCGGACGAGATCAAACGTACGTTTGACAAACTTGGTATTCCTGAAGCAGAGCAGAAGTATCTTGCAGGTGTCTCTGCACAGTATGAATCCGAAGTGGTATATCACAACATGGAGAAGGATCTCGAGGACAAAGGTGTCATCTTCAAGGATACCGATTCTGCGCTCCGCGAAAACGAAGAGCTTTTCAAAGAATACTGGGCGACAGTCATTCCGTATACTGACAACAAGTTTGCTGCACTCAATTCAGCAGTATGGTCCGGTGGATCATTCATCTACTGCCCACCAGGCGTAAAACTGGATACACCACTGCAGGCATATTTCCGTATCAACTCGGAGAACATGGGACAGTTCGAGCGTACACTGATCATCTGTGACGAAGGCTCCAGCGTACACTACGTAGAAGGATGTACGGCACCTGTCTACACGACGAATTCACTGCACTCCGCTGTCGTTGAAATCATCGTCAAAAAGGATGCATACTGCCGCTATACAACCATCCAGAACTGGGCAAACAACGTATACAACCTTGTTACAAAACGTACTTTCGTTGATGCCAACGGTACAATGGAATGGGTCGACGGCAACATCGGTTCCAAGATCACCATGAAGTACCCAGCAGTATTCCTAAAAGGCGAAGGCGCACGTGGCATGACACTGTCCATCGCACTTGCAGGTAAAGGACAATTGCAGGATGCCGGAGCGAAGATGATCCACCTTGCACCGAACACATCGTCTACAATCGTTTCCAAATCCATCGCAAAACAAGGTGGTAAAGTATCCTATAGAGGCCAGGTCCACTTCGGTAGAAATGCAGATAATGCACGTTCAAACATCGAATGCGACACGCTCATCATGGATAACGAGTCCACTTCAGATACAATTCCTTACAACGAGATTCTGAACGACAACATCTCGCTGGAACACGAAGCGAAAGTTTCAAAAGTATCCGAAGAGCAGCTCTTCTACCTTATGAGCCGCGGTATCGGCGAAGTCGAAGCGACAGAAATGATTGTCATGGGCTTCATCGAACCATTCACAAAAGAACTGCCAATGGAATATGCGGTTGAAATGAACCGTCTGATCTCCTTCGAAATGGAAGGCTCCATCGGTTAATACAGCATTCGGGTCCCTGCCATCCTGTGGCAGGGACCTTTTTAATTTCAAAATGATAAAAACGAAAAGGAAGCGCTGTTCATATGAAAAAAATGACAACAAGACAGGTTTTTGCATTCATTGGCCGTGCAATCATGGTCATTTCCGGTGCGTTCATTACAGCCTATGGTCTCGAATCCGTACTGATTCCCAACCAGGTATCGGATGGTGGTGTCACCGGCATCAGTATTGTAGGGTCCACACTGTTCGGCATACCACTAGGTCTGCTGATTGTGATATTGAATATTCCATTCATCTGGCTTGGATACCGACAGATCGGTACTAAATTTGCAGCGTTGTCGGTGGCGGGCATACTGTCCCTTGCATACTTTACTGCGATCATGCATCATATACCGGCCATCATTGAAGGTGATTCCCTGCTGATCACTGTTGTGGGTGGTGTCATCATCGGAGTGGGCATGGGCATCGCATTGCGTAATGGCGGTGCCCTTGATGGCATCGACATGTTCGCCGTGCTGCTTTCAAGAAAATTGCCATTCGGGACAAGCGACCTCATCCTGTTTCTGAATACTTTCGTATTTCTGCTCGTATCAACCGTGTTCGGATTAGAAGGCGCCATACTTTCAGCGATCGCCTACTTCATTGCTTCTAAGGTGATCCATCTGATAGAAGAAGGACTGAGTGGGTCGAAAACGTTCACCATCGTGACGGTGCATCCTGAATCCATCATTGAAGCGATAAGGGAAGAGCTGGGAAGAACATGTACCTACAATGAAATTACAGGCGGCTACACCAGAATGCCGCTTACGCAGATTACATGCATCATCAACCGGCTGGAAGAGCAGAAGCTTAAGGAGATCATCGGCAGACTTGATCCGCAGGCTTTCCTCGCTGTCTATGATGTAGCGGATGTCAGAAAAGGCTCGTTTGTAAAGAAAGATGTTCACCATCAGGCAAAATAGAATAGTCCTCACTCTGCTTTGAAATATTGTAATGCATGCAAATAACCCACAACGATGCTATTTTCACCGTTGTGGGTTTCATAGTGCCTTCTTCTAGTACAGGTAGTGGTTGCCTGTCTGCAGATTATAGAGGGAGTAGCCGAAATCCATCTGCAGATGCGGATAGTCTCTGAAGCTTTCCCAGTCTCCGCCCCAGGTGAAGCCGAGTTCCTTGGCAATGCGCGCGACTTCGAACCAGTCGGATCTGGCATTGCCATTGCCATCGTATTCGAGATCCCAGATGACGTTTGGACCGACTTCAAGTGCATAGTCGACGGCCAGTCCGTAGTTATGGTAGGATTCCCCACCTTGGGCGTTCGTTACAATATTGCCGGCAGTGGTGCGGCCTTGTGCAAATAGTGCATTCTGTTCTTCAAAGGAACGGAAGCCGTCTGTAAATCGGATGACGATGCCGATCTGGGCGGCTCTCTGTCTAAGTATTTCTGCACGTTCTGCGACAATCGGGTGCAGACCCTCGGGCTGGTTCGTTTCGTACGTATTTCCATTCCACTGCTCCGCTGAAACGGATTGCGGGACCGACAGAATGAAGCCCGGTACAACCAGCAGCGTGAAGAGTAGTGCAGATAGAGATCTGATGTTCTTTTTCATAAGCATATCTTTCTCCTTCATATGTAAATTTGGCGTGCCTCTTCACAATACCATTGCATAATCAATTTTCAATAAACAGCAGCAAATAGTAATACAACTGTAATATTATTTTGAGAATATTAACAAAATTAATTTTAAAAAGTGCTTTCATTCCAAAATAAAAGCACTGGCATATTATATACCAGTGCACCGTTCAATATTTCATCCTATCAAAGCTGATCTTCATATTCTTCCTGCAGTTCACGGATCGAGTAGTCGAAAGTCATTTCAAGATGCGGATAGTCCTTGAAGGATTCCCAGTCGCCGCCCCATTCAAAACCGAGTTCCTTGGCGATGTCGGCAACTTCGAACCAGTCGGATTTTCCGTTGTCATTGCTGTCATAATCCGTATTCCAGATGACTTTGCCATCTGCTTCAACCGCATAGTCTATGGCGAGACCGTAGTTATGATAGGATTCTCCACCCCGCGCATTGGTGACCACCTGGCCTGGGAGTGATCTGCCCTTGCTGTATAATGCATCCTGTGTTTCGAATGAACGAAAGCCGGAAGTGATTGTAATATTGATATTTTTTTCTTCAGCCTTTTCCTCAAGTGCTTCAGCTTTCTTTTCGACTTCAGGATGGAGTGCATCCGGCATTTCTTCAAAATCCAGTTCAATTTTTTCTTCATCTTTATTTTTATCATCAATAACAACATCATCATTTTTATCATCTATAGTAATATCATCCAGGTCAGCGAAAAGCAGACCTGACAATGATATGAAACTGAAAAGCATCATCGGCAGGGATTTCAATCTATTTATCATTAAATGAAGCATCTCCTTATATGTGTAATATTTCATCTAAAACGCAACTTTGATATCATATCATTTTTCAATGATTTTCTGAACCCTGTTCCACGATTTGAAAAGAAACGTTAATCCTGCTGTAATATTACTCTAATATTGGAAAGGTTACCGATGATTACTGGTTCTGATATGCCAATAGGAATTTGATGGAGGTTATTAATTTTCCAGAAATAAGGGTATAATGGTGTAAAGACTGAATGGGGGATTATATTGAAAATCGTAAAGCGGGAAGAGATGCTTGAAATCGAAAGGTATGCAATGGAGGAGATCGGAATTTCCGGTGCGGTGCTGATGGAGATTGCCGGCAATCATGTTGCCGAAGCAATCATGCGTTCCTATCCGGATCAATCAGTACATATCACCATACTGGTCGGCGGCGGAAACAATGGCGGGGATGGATTTGTCATCGCCAGACGGCTGATTGATGCAGGCTATGCCCCTGCTGTATGGCTGCTTGTCGATGAAGGAAATCTCAAAGGGGACGCGAGAACGCAATATCAGATCCATACAGGACGTGGACTGCCGCTTCGCCTGGTCGAGGAAGGGATGTCGAGTCTGGATGAAACTTTGAAACAGTCGGAAGTACTGGTGGATGCGATGCTCGGTACAGGCGTGAAAGGTGCTGTAAGGGAGCCTTTCAGCCAGATCATCGAGCAGGTGAATGCGCATGATCTCCATGTCATTTCAGTCGATATCCCCTCCGGGCTCGACTGCAATACGGGAAAGGTTGAAAACGTCGCAGTGGCAGCGGATGATACGTATACTTTTGCGATGCCGAAACTTGGCTTCTTCCTGCAGGATGGTCCATCCGTCGTCGGGAACTGGCACGTAAAGGACATTTCCGTGCCGGAAACATTTGCGGACGCACTCGGCATGAAGCTGCCGGAAGTCATCACCCATGAACTTGCGGCAGCTTCCTTGCCAAAGCGGCCACGGTTCGGCCACAAGGGTACGTTCGGCCATGCCCTTGTCTTTGGCGGATCGAAACCGTTCGTCGGTGCACCGCTCTACAGTGCACATACTGCTTTCCACTGCGGGGCCGGTCTATCGACACTTGTCATTCCTGAAGAGACATATCCAGTCATCGCCAGCCAGAATCAGACTGCACTCATTCGGACACTGCCGAGTGATGGCGGACATTTCAACGGAACAGGCGTGGCACCTGAACTTTTTGAAAAGGTGACTGCAGTTGCCATCGGGCCCGGCATGGGCCGCTTTGAAGCGGGACCTGAGTTCATCGGGGATATCATCGACCATCTTGATGCACAGCCGATCGTCATCGATGCGGACGGTCTGTTTCATATCAAAGATCAGATGGAACTGCTGAGCCGCTATGAGGGCCCGGTCGTCCTGACGCCGCACCCCGGAGAAATGGGGACACTGACCGGCAAGTCTGTACCTGAAGTGGAAGCGGACCGGATCGGAATCGCTCATGATTTTGCGAGCCGGCATAATGTAAATCTTGTACTTAAAGGCCATCGTACCATCGTGGCCACACCGGAGGGCATCTGGGTGAACCCGCTCGGCAATGACGCACTGGCCAAAGGGGGCACCGGAGACCTTCTGACCGGCATGATCACAGCCTTCCTTGCACAGGGAGCACGGCCCGAAGATGCCATGCGGGCGGCGGTCCATATCCATGCAGTTTCCGGAGAACGCGCGGCACTCAAGGGCTCGCATTATGGAGTGGTTCCTGATGATATCATTGAAGCGAGCAGGGAAGTGCTCAAACAGATGGAGGCCGAAAAATGAAGGAAAAGGCACTTAGGAGCGGCAACGGCAACCTGTTCAGAAATGGCGTTTCGGTTGGTGGGAAAATGCATCTGACAACGACCTGCATCCACCATATTCCGCATGCCATGAATCTTAACAGGAAGCAGACGGAGATCGATCTTCTGGATGTGGCAGCAGTCAATCTGATCAGCCACCGCATCATGAATTTCATCCCGATTCCAAATGGTCTTGAAGTTGTTCTGCAGGATGACGCATCACTTAAGTTCGTCGTCAATGGCAGGAGATGCTGGAAGCGGGAGATTGAACGTGCAGTAGAGGAGATGGAAAGAGAAAAAAGGTAAGAGGGCGAAAGGGGTAAGGTTATGGAAAAACAGGAATCATACAGTCTGAAGGGGTTTGGCATGCTGCTCAGAGTCGTTGCGGTCGTTGCATCAAGTATTGCAACCATCATATCGACCATACTGCCGCTGGCATTCGGGTATGATATATCGAACGTTGATCTTTTTCTATTGTTTCTGCTGCTCGTCGTCGGTGCTTTTCTTGTTCATGGTGTACTGACACACGTGTTCAATGATATTGCCGATTTTAAATCAGGGACGGACCAGGAGAGCCCGGGCATGCTGTCAGGCGGCAGCCGCGTGCTGCAGAATGGCGTCATGACACTGGATATGCTGGTGCGTATCGGACTCGTTGTCACCCTGCTCCTGCTGATTGCGACCGCACTCTTCATTACATTCGGACAGATGGAACTCGCGATACTTACAATTGTCGGGCTGTGGGGGGCCATCAGCTATTCATTGAAACCTTTCAGATTCGCCTACCGGCCGTTTCTTGGAGAATGGCTGAGCCTTTTCCCATCCATTCTGCTGCTCGGCCTTGCGGCACCATGGCTCATGCTGGACGACATTCCATTGTGGGCATGGCAGAACGCCCTCATCAATGCACTGTGGTGCATGGCCTGGGTCATGATCCACCATGTTCCGGATATAGAAGCCGACCGCAATGCGACACCGATGAAGCAGACCACTGTCGTATGGGCGGCAAGACAATTCGGCGTGAAGGCAGCTCCGTCTCCGGCACTATTCTATCTGGTCATTGTCGGGCTGCTCGCAATCTCGGTCATCTGGGATCGTCCGATTGCAGCAGTCGGTACATTGCTTCTGCTCGGATATGGCATATACATGGTATTGAAAATAAATGTGGACGATGTTGAACAGGTCACAGCATACGAAAAAGTCCTGCTGCTGCTGGCGATGGCAACAGCAATATGGCTCGGCCTGTTTCCGGAGATGTAAAAAAGCCATCCCGGCACTGCAGGTCATGATTCCTGTGTGCTTGGGACGGCTTCCTTATTTGTTTTTGCCCTACGGCCGACGGAGATGTAGACTGCGATGCCAAGTATGATGGCGATGCCGGCAAACTGGTACAAGCCCATGCTGATATCAAGCCATATGACGGAACTGACGACTGCTGATACAGGTTCCAGCGTTCCGAGAATACCCGCCTCCTTTGAAGAAATATGCTTCAGGCTGCTGATATAGAGCAGGAAGGCAAGCGTTGTCCCGATCAGTACTGACAGCAGCAGTATTGTAACCAGCGCCGCAGTCCATTCGAATTCACGGTCGAATTGCCAGATGGGATGGATGAAGTTCATTGCGATGCCGCCGATGAACATCGAGCCACCGACAAGCTGAAGCGGGTGCAGTCGATACAGCAGTATTTGTGCGTGCAAGGTGTAGTAGGCGAGGGCCACTCCGGATACCAGCCCCCATATGAGGGCAGGCGGAGATACGATGAGCGTGGAGAAGTCCCCGTTTGTCGCGAGCAGTATGACACCTGCAATCATGCCGATGATGATGAATGCATCGGCAGCGCTCCATTTTGCATATCGGCGGATGACCAGCCACAGGATGATGTAGATGGGACCTGTGTACTGGAGTACTGTGGCGATCGCTGCATTGCCATGGCCGATTGCTGCCATGAATGAATATTGCACCATTGTCATTCCAAGCAGACTGTAGATGACGAGCATGGCGAAGGTGCGCCGGTCCAGGCGAACCGGCTGCTGCTTTCTCGAAAACAGCCAGTATGCGGCAAGGAGAATGATGCCGCTGGCAGTAAGTCTGAAGGCAACATACCATTCCACAGTAATGGGAGTATTTCTGAATATGTAGTCTGCAGCCGTTCCACCGACACCCCATAGTGTGGCGCCAATCAGAACAAAGATCAGACCGCGGATATGTTTCGATTCAGATATCATACATATGCCTCCTTTCCATTATTAAAAGAATAGTCGAAACCATCAGGAAATTCAATGCGCATCACTCAAAGTTTCGAGCATCATCATGATATACTGATGGCATCTTGAACATATTGGGGGAGAAAGAATGGCACTTGATCAATGGTATGACCAGGCAATCGTGACCGAAACCTATATAGAAGGCATGGCGCAGCACAAGGAGAACTTGCAGAAAGTATACAACAAGTTCCAGATACCGGAGGACAATGACTTCTTCCGCCGCCTTGAAGCACGGTCACTCCGTGTCATTGCGATTACGGAAGACTGGTGCGGGGATGCCATGATGAATATCCCGATCCTGCTCCATCTCGCGGAAAAAAGCCATATGCAAGTCCGCATGATTTTGAGGGACAGCAATCTGGAACTCATGGACCAGTACTTGACCAATGGTAGATCCCGCTCCATTCCGATATTCATCTTCATTGATGAAAACGGACAGGAGGTTACGCACTGGGGTCCCCGGGCAGAAGCAGTCCAAAATGAAGTCGATCAGCTGATGGACAGCTTGCCCGATAAAGACTCTCCGGAATACGATGCCGCATTCAAAGAAGCCATCAAAACATTGACAGCCCGCTTCGTCACTGAAGAAAAGTTCTGGCAGGAAACGTATGAGAGCATCAAGGAGAAGCTTGAGAAAAATATATAGTGATTGGATGACAAAAGAGGTGCCCCGGCAAAGGGCACCTCTTTTCATCTCCAACATCTCCTTCTATTTCCGATACTGCAGCCCCACAAACTGCATTTTCTGGTTGAACAGCTTCGGATAGGCGAGATACCCGACCATGACTGAGGACATGGCTGCGGTGGTGAGTATCAGAAACAGGATCAGAAGCTGATACATGACGGCTTCCATCGGAGCGGCACCCCCGATGATCAGTCCGCTCATCATGCCGGGAAGCTGGACGAGGCCCATCGTCTTCTGTGCTTCGATGGTCGGTATCATGCTGGTCTGTATGGCGGACTTCAGACTTTTATCGATGGCCACTTTCGGCTGTCCGCCCATGGAAAGGATGAGTTCGATGGTCTCATCGCTGCGGTCGACTTCATCCTTGAATCTGTTCAGGAAGAGGAGGGAGAGGACCATGCAGTTGCCGATGATCATCCCGCTGATCGGTATGACTTCCTCCGGAACGAACGGAATGATGCCGAACCCGAGCATGATGCCCATCGTCACGACTTCCACAACGACGAGGGTGAAGACGATCATCCAAGTGATGCCCGGGATACCATCCCCTTTTTTTATGATATTCTGCGTAGCTGCAGCAATCATCAGCAGGATCATCAGTATGATGTAGACCGGATTGTCGCTCTCGAAAACGAAGGTCAGAATGTAGCCGATGATCAGCAGCTGTATGATCGACCGGACGGTCGCGATGATGATATCCTTCTCAAGGCCGAGTTTCAGTACAAGTGCCAGTCCGAGCGGGATTGCGATGAATATGAGTGACAGGGCGAGCTGGGCGTATGTCAAAGTGCTTCCCCCTCGAGAAAATTTTTGATGAGTGGATTATCGGATTCATCGATGAACGCGGCATTCCCGTATTCGATGAGTTCCCCGGCTGCCAGGAACCACATGTCATCACTGACGCGCCGAGCCTGATCAAGATCATGCGTAATCCAGATGACAGTGACATTGTATTCGCGCTGCAGTCTGACGATGAGGCGTTCGACCTCCTTGACCATGCGGTAGTCGAGGCTTGCGGTGATTTCATCGAGCAGCAGAACTTCAGGGCGGTTGACCAGCGTGCGGGCGATCGACACACGGCTCTTCTCACCGCCGGACAGTGACTTGATGTTCTGGTCGAGTGGAATGCCGTCGAGGTCGACACGTCTGAGCAGTTCGACCGCACGGTCCTGCTCCAGCCTCTCATTGAATATGGCTTTTGGCAGATTGAGGTTGTCATATACTGTTCCGCCGATCATCGGTGCACTCTGGAAGGCCATGCCGATGCGTTTTCTCAGTTCGACCATGTCCATATCCTGAATATTTTCACCTCTGAAAAATATATTGCCGGAGTCAGGCGACAGCAGCCCATTGATATGCTTCAGGCACGTCGTCTTACCCGCACCACTCGGGCCGACAAAAGTTGTAATTCTGGCTTCGTTGAAGTGTCCGCTGATATTATGGAGGATGTTCCGATGGCTTACATTTTCAAATTCGATTATACTCATATTGAAGTGTGCTCCTTAAAAGTTGTGTTACAATAAAGCAAGGTGATTTCTATGATTTATATTGGATTGACGGGCTGGGGGGATCATCATGACCTCTACACAGACCTTTCAAATAAAAAAGACAAACTGGCTACATACGCCGGATATTTCCCGATTGTCGAGCTGGATTCCACCTACTATGCCATCCAGCGTACTTCAACGATCGAAAAATGGTGTAATGAAACGCCGGATAAATTCAGATTTGTCGTCAAAGCCCACCAGTACATGACCGGCCATAGCGACTATCGCGACCATTATGATTCCATCAAGGATGTTTTCAGTGCGTATCGTGATATGCTGCGTCCCATGGACAAGGCAGGCAAACTCGGCTTCGTCCTTCTTCAGTTCCCGCCGTGGTTCGACTGCAATCACAAAAACATTCGCTATGTGAAATACGCAACAGAGCAGCTGCAGCCATACAAGGTTGCGGTCGAATTCAGAAACCAGACATGGTTCGAGGAACAGTACAGGGAAGAGACACTGTCTTTTCTCGACAATAATAATATCATCCACAGCATCTGCGATGAACCGCAGGCCGGCATCGGAAGCATTCCTTTCGTCAACCGGGTGACCAATCGGACGGCTTTCATCCGGCTCCATGGGCGCAACGTGCACGGGTGGACACAAAAGGACCGCACCAGCGAGGAATGGCGCAACGTAAGGTACCTATATGATTATAACAGACAGGAATTGGAATGGCTGAAAAGACAGGTCGAAATTCTGAAGCATAAGACAAAGGATATCTATATTGTTTTCAACAACAATTCCGGCGGCCATGCTGCAGGCAACGCCCAGGACTTCATGACGCTGATGGGGATACGCTATGATGGACTGTCGCCGAAACAGCTTAAATTATTCTAGGGAATCAAGACAAAGGGGAAATTCCGAAGGGAAACTACAGCCAGGATTTTCTGGTTTTCTAAAGGAGCAATACGAATGGAATACATCATCCTCATACTGATCGGGCTTTTCGCATCGGCTCTCGGTGCCCTGGTCGGCATCGGAGGCGGGGTCATCATTGTGCCGCTGCTCATATTCTTCGGTATCAATGCAGGGATACTGGAGCGCATCACCCCCCAGAGTGCCGTCGGCACTTCCAGTCTCGTTTTGATTGTCATCGGCCTGTCTGCAATGATCTCCTATGGACGGAGCAACCAGGTCGATATGAAAAATGGCTTGCGGTTTCTCATCGGAATCATGCCCGGCGCCTTTGTCGGATCCTACGCGAGCCAGTTCTTCACCATCGACAGCTTCAACCTTTACTTCGGTATATTTCTTATTTTTCTAAGCACACTGCTTATCATCAGGGACAGGATCAAACCGATTTCCATCTTCCAGAATGAACGCTATATGGAGCCGCATGTCGACAACATGGGGGACGTTCACCACTATGGTTTTCCCGCTTGGATCGCCATCCTCTCAACATTCATCGTCGGCTTCTTCACAGGTCTTTTCGGCATCGGTGGCGGGGCGCTGATGACACCGCTCATGCTGCTCGTATTCCGCATGCCGGCGTCAATCGCCATCGGAACGAGCATGATGATGGTCTTCTTTTCCGGCACAGCAGCTGCCGTCGGACATGTCCTGCAGGGCAATGTGGATTTCTGGTATGCTCTGTTCATCGTTCCGGCTGCATTCTTCGGTGCCAAGATCGGTGTCTCGATCAACCGGCGCTTCAATTCCGATACGATGGTTGTCGTGCTGCGTACGGTTCTGCTGCTCCTTGGCGTATACATGATTCTACAGACCATCATATAGAGGTGATTCGATGGAAGTGAAACTATTTCATACAAATGACATTCATAGTCATCTATACAACTACTTGAAAATAAAAGATTTTCTGCACAACAAAAAACGTCAGCATAAGCATAATATGGTGTATGTCGACCTTGGAGATCACGTCGATCGATCGCATCCCTATACCGAAGCGACGCTCGGCAAAGGCAATATCGATATTCTGAATGATGCCGGATGCGAAGTGGCGACCATCGGCAATAACGAAGGCATCACACTGCAGAAGGAGGATCTCAAATCCCTGTACGACAATGCGGATTTCGACGTCATCTGCGCCAACCTGCGTGAGGTCGGCAGTGAGTCTCCATACTTCAGACCGTACGTCATCAAGGAGATCAATGGCATCAAGTTCGGCTTCATCGCTGCCACCGTCGAGTTCACCCCATTCTATAAGGCACTCGGATGGGAAGTATCGGAGAGCTTCGACTGGATCCTCGAGGCGATTCGTGAAATCAATACTGAAGTCGACTGCATTGTCATGATGAGCCATCTTGGCAGATATGACGACGAGTCCCTTGCGATGATGTTCCCGGAAATCGATGTCATACTGAGCTCCCATACACATCACTACTTCGAAGAAGGCGAGTGGATCGGCGATACGCTGCTCGCCGCTGCCGGACGCTACGGTGACTACGTGGGTGAAGTGACACTCGAATTTGACGAGAAGACGCTTGTCGGCAAGCGTGCACGTCTCTATGATACGGATCTGCTTACGAGCAGCGATGACCACTACTATGAGATGGGGCGTGATATGCTCTCCACTGTGATCAAGGATTCGGCGGCGCCGATCGAGCGCAGGCTCTATTCGACGAGCAGTTTCATCACATCACTCGCCCGTATGGTCCGCCTGTTTACGGACAGCGATGCCAGCCTGATCCATACAGGTCTCATCGTAAAACCGTTTGAAGGTGGCATGCTGACGGACTATGATCTGCACAAGGTCCTGCCCCATGCGATCAATACAGTGCAGATCGAGCTGACAGGACGGGAGCTGAAGGAGATATTCAGCCAGGCCTCAAAGCACGAATTCAAGGATGAGATCATACGGGGCCTCGGTTTCAGAGGTGACATATTCGGCTGCTTCGTCGCCGAGAATATCGGCTACGTCCAGTCCGAACGTGAATACTACATCAACGGCGAAGTGATCGAGGACCGCAGGCACTATACACTCGGCACTCTGGACATGTATACATTCGGCAGGATCTTCCCGCAGTTCCGATACTCGAGAAAAGTATACAAGATGCCTGAATTCCTGAGGGATATCGTCAAGATCTACAGCTCGGAACTGTAGTTGAAAAACAGACAATATATGATATAATATTCTATAACAATTGAAGAACGAAAAGTAGAGGTCGCAACGGCTAGGAGTACGTGAGGGAGCAGGCATGCTTTGAACTCATGGAAAGGAGCAGTTGCCGAAGGATGCGCCCGGCGGGGTGATGTTCTGGGGTCAGGTCGAACAGGTCTGGCACTGTCATTGCGATGATGCGCTACAACCTGGTGAGAGACGTCACGGTGGCTGATTCTGTAATGCTGCTGTGACGTCTTTTTTGTAGTCCAAATAAACTTCAGGAGGATATATATGGAAAGTATACTCAACTGGGAGTACATCTCCCTCATCCCGCCATTACTGACACTGGTTCTCGTCGTATTGACCCGCAAGGTGGGCATCAGCCTTGGTGTCGGCATCATCACTTCGGCGTTTGTCGTTGCCGGTGCAGGCATCGTTGAAACACTCCGGATAATCTGGAACAGCTTTGCCATGATTTTTGTCGATGGCGGCACCATCAACACGTGGAACGCCTTCATCCTCATCTTTCTCAGTCTGCTCGGCATCATGACGGCTTTCATCAACATGTCGGGTGGCGCAAAGGCGTTCACTGCATGGGCCCTGACAAAAGTGAAGTCCCGCAGGGGAGCGAACTTCGCAACAGCACTGCTCGGCATCATCGTATTCATCGATGATTATTTCAGTGCACTGATCGTCGGCCAGGTGGCAAAACCGCTTACCGATAAATACAACGTTTCAAGAGCAAAGCTCGCCTATCTGATCGATACGACGGCTTCACCAGTTTCCGTCATCGCACCCATATCAAGCTGGGGTGCCGGCATCATGGGACTTGTGGCACCGCTGCTTACAGCAGCCGGTCTTGTTGCCATTTCGCCATTCCAGGCGTTCGTCTACATGATTCCGATGAATTTCTATGTACTGACCGCCATCGCCATGATGTTCATCGTCATCGCTACCCGGTTCGATATCGGTCCGATGCGCAAGCATGAGACGCTGGCGCTCAATGAAGGCCGCGTCGTGGAGAATCCACGTGAAGTGCCCGGAGAAACGGATGAAGCGCTTCCCGTCCATCAGGATGGCTCGGCAAAAGCGCTGATCATTCCGATTCTCGGTCTGGCACTGACTGTCATTGTGGCGATGTTCATTACAGGTGCAATGACCGGCGGTTCTGTGGATATCTTCAGCATTTTCGAAAATACACTCGTAACACATTCGCTTGTCATCGGTGGTGTTGTCGGCCTGGTGCTCAGCCTGTTCTACTTCTTCAAGGATACGCGTCACAACAGCGACTTCGGCAAGAGTGAAATCTGGCTTGGCGTGAAGACCGGATTCATGGCGATGTTCCCGGCCATCCTCGTACTGACACTGGCATGGATGATCGGTGACCTGATCGGTCAGCTCGGTACAGGAGAACTGCTCGGTGCCATGGTCGAACAATCCAGCCTCCCGACAGGCGTCCTGCTTGCGGTTGTCTTCGCAGTGGCCTGTCTGATGGCATTGGCGACGGGTACGAGCTGGGGATCTTTCGGCATTCTGATCCCGATCACCGGTGAGATCATGATTTCACTCGGTGCAACGGACCTGCTGCTGCCAAGTATCGCAGCAGTACTGGCCGGAGCGGTATTCGGCGACCACTGCTCACCAATATCCGACTCCACGATCCTGTCCTCGACAGGTGCCGGGTGCAACCATATCGTCCACGTCATGACCCAGCTGCCGTACGCGGTCCTGTCTGCACTGATTGCGCTTGTCGGCTATCTGGTCCTCGGACTGACCTCAAGCCTGCTGCTATCGCTTGGTGCCCTGCTCGTGCTGATCATACTTGTTTTCGTTGTGGCAAAAGTCGTCTACACGCCGATTGCCAGAAGGAATACTCAATCATAATACTGATCATGGAACCTCCACTTTCGAGTGGAGGTTTTTCTATCATCCAACAATTTCAACAATTTCAATTTTTCCTACTTTATCTGTATAATTATGATAATATGAGTATGACATCTACATAAATAAGGGAGGCATTGCAACATGGCCACAAAAAATGAAGAAATTCTAAGAAAACCCGACTGGCTGAAGATCAAACTGAACACGAATAAGAACTATACCGGACTGAAGAAGATGATGCGGGAGAAGAACCTGCATACCGTATGTGAAGAAGCGAAATGTCCAAATATCCATGAGTGCTGGGGAGAGCGCCGCACTGCGACATTCATGATTCTTGGTGCGGTATGTACGCGTGCATGCAGGTTCTGCGCCGTGAAGACGGGCCTGCCGAACGAACTTGACTGGGATGAACCGAATCGTGTGGCGGAATCCGTCGAGCTGATGAATCTCAAGCACGTTGTCATTACTGCAGTGGCAAGGGATGACCTGAAGGATGGTGGGTCGGCTGTCTATGCAGAGACTGTCAGAAAAGTACGGGAGAAGAATCCGTTTACGACCATCGAAGTATTGCCATCCGATATGGGTGGCGAGTATGATAGTCTGAAGACGCTGATGGATGCCAAACCGGATATACTGAATCATAACATCGAGACGGTCGAGCGTCTGACGCCAAGAGTGCGTGCCAAGGCGAAGTATCACAGGACACTTGAGTTCCTGCAGCGTTCCAAGGAGATGTATCCTGAAATACCGACAAAATCGAGCCTGATGGTCGGTCTTGGGGAGACGGTGGAGGAGATCCACCAGACAATGGATGACCTTCGGGCGCATGATGTGGATATCATGACGATCGGACAGTATCTGCAGCCTTCGAGAAAACATCTCAAAGTGCAGAAATACTATACACCACTCGAGTTCGGCAAGCTCAGGAAAGTGGCCATGGAAAAAGGGTTCAAACACTGCCAGGCAGGGCCGATGGTGCGTTCAAGCTATCATGCGGATGAGCAGGTGAACGAAGCGGCCAAGGCCAGACAGGCGAAAGGCGATGAACTATTGAAAGGTGAGTAGAACTATGATTACGGTGGACCATATGAATTTCGAACTGGTCGAGAACTACCGGGATGCTTTTGATGAAACGCAGTTTGACAGCAAATACAGCGAAGTACTCAACAAATACGATTACATCGTCGGAGACATCGGCTACGAAAAGCTGAGGCTGACCGGCTTCTACCGCGACAATAAGAAGAAGGTCGAGCGGGACAAGAAGTATAGCGCCATCCAGGACTACCTCTACGAGTACTGCAATTTCGGATGCGCCTACTTTGTTTTGCGCAAAGTTTCCAAGACGGAATTGAAGGAGCGCGAAGAGGCGTCCGATAATACTGCTGATGCGCCTGTGGATGATGTGGAAAATGAAGCGCATGAAGAACAGGAAGATGCACAGACGAACAGCAGAACACTTGCGGCAAGAAAGCCAAGTGGATGAACAGCAGAAAAGCCTGCATTCCCTTCCCGGGAATGCAGGCTTGATTTATACGGTGCAGTCAGACGATGATTTCCGATAGGAACGCTTCCACTTCGGCTGCTTCCTCGTCACTGAGCCCGAGTATATGAGCGATATACCCTTCCTCCTCGAGGTCATCGGAACCGATGATTCCGAAACGGCTGCTCTGGGTGTTCAGCACCAGGCTCTTGCCGAAGTAGCGGTCGGTCTGGATGATTGCCAGATCATATCGGGCATGCTCTCCGACAAAGCTGACATAGCGCGTATTGGTATCTTCCGATTCATCATAAAGAAAGAAGTCGATCAAAGAGTTCCCCTCCAGTTCAAGTGTACTGGAATTATGCTATCATATTATTGTAATAGTTACAAAAGAACGATGATAGGGGTGGCGACGTATGTATTTCGTAGATAAGGACTTACTGATTGAACGTCTGGATTATATAGAACGTCTTACGGGGACGTTTGAAGAAAGGGAAGATCTTGCGCTTGAGCGGTCCTGCCATATGCTCATTGAAGCGGTCGTTGATGTCGGCAATATGATAATAGATGCTTTCATACTGCGTGATCCGGGCAGCTATCAGGATGTCATGGACATCATGGAGAATGAAGGGGTGATTCCCTCCGAAGACAACCGCCGTTTCCAGAAAACATTCAGATGGCGCAGCGAACTGACGCGCAACTATACACGGCTTGATCATGAAGAGATGAAGGCCGACTTCAAGGAACATCTTTCGGCCTATCGAAACTACAGGAAAAATGTCTTTGATTTCTTTGAGAATGAAGGGCAGGCAATTACAGCGTTCAGAGGTGACCAGCATGAAGTATGAAGGCTATCTGATCGACCTTGACGGCACGATGTATAACGGAAATACGGTCGTCGACGGTGCCATCGACTTCATAGACAGGTTGAACCAGGCAGATATCCCCTATGTTTTTCTGACGAACAATGCGACCAAAACGCAGGCAGAGGCAGCGCAGAAGCTGATCGACATGGGTTTTGATATCCATCCGGAAACACTGTATACATCCGCCATGGCAACAGCTGCCTATCTGGAAGTGGAGGCACCGGGCGCATCGGTCCATGTGATCGGCACGGACGGTCTGCGGTCGACGCTGGAAGCAGCGGGATGTGTCATTACAGATGACAGTCCGGACTTTGTAGTAATGGGGCTCGACAGGGAGATCACCTACGATAAGCTGGCGCTTGGCGCCCGTCTGATTTCAGCCGGCGCAGGGTTCATATCAACCAACCCCGACAGAAAGTTTCCAAGTGATGAAGGGCTGCTGCCCGGAAATGGCGCGCTCGTCTCTGTACTCGCAAGTACAACAGATGTGGAACCGATTGTCATCGGCAAGCCGAAAGGGATCATCCTGGAAGCCGCAATCAAGGCACTCGGGCTGCCGAAGGATAATGTCCTGCTTGTTGGGGACAACTACGACACCGATATACTGACCGGACTCGATAACGGAGTGGATACACTCCACGTCAACACCGGCGTCACACATGCAGAAATAGTGAAGGAAAAGGCGATGCAGCCTGCACATATGATCAACCAACTGAGTGAATGGAGCGTGGAATAGATGAAGAAGATCGTAATCACCAGAAAGATCAATCCGACGATGATCCAGAAGCTTGAAAAGGACTTTCGAGTCGTTCTATGGGATGAAGCGGAAAAGCCGATGCCGCGTGACCGCTTCCTTGAAGAGACAGCGGATGCCCATGGTGTGCTGACAATGCTCAGCGATAAAGTCGATGAAGAGATGCTGTCGAATGCTCGAAACCTCAAAGTGGTGGCCAATCTTGCGGTCGGCTATGACAACATCGATCTTGAGTCGGCGAAGCAGCACAACGTCATCATTACAAATACGCCGGACGTCCTGACAGAGACGACTGCGGAGCTTGCATTCACTCTGATGCTGACAGCAGCACGCCGGGTGCTTGAGGCGAACCGTCAGCTGATGGCAGGCGAATGGTCCGGATGGAGCCCGTATCATATGGCTGGCACCGACATATTCGGCAAAACGGTTGGCATTTTCGGCATGGGATCGATTGGTGCCGCGTTTGCCAGAAGGCTCAGCGGTTTCCGTACGAAAGTGCTCTATCACAACCGGAGCCAGTCCGAACTCGGTGAGACCCTCGGCGCAGAATATGTTTCGTTCGAAGATCTGCTGTCCGCTTCCGACTTCGTCCTGTGTGCGGCACCGCTGACAGATGAAACGAAGCACCGTTTTGATAAGGAAGCGTTCCAGCGCATGAAAGACAGTGCTTTCTTCATCAATATCGGCCGGGGTGCCCATGTTGTGGAGGCGGACCTCGCTCGTGCAGTGGAGACGGGTCAGATCAGAGGGGCTGCCCTTGATGTATTTGAAAATGAACCGATCGGCAAGGATCATCCATTCGTCAATATGGATAACATGACACTGCTGCCGCATATCGGCAGTGCATCGGTGGACACAAGAAACAATATGATGAACCTGTGCGTCAATAATATTATGGAAGTACTGAACGGCGGCAATCCGATTACGCCTGTCAAATAGCTTCACGCCCCCAGAGGGGGCTTTATTTTCAAAAACATTGTTAACCATATATAAATTATGGTTAACAAATAATGATGTTAGTGGTATGATGGTACTCTAATCAGAAAAGAGGGGGATTTCATGTCAACAAAACATCTGGTCTACGTTGCGCTGTTTGCAGCGCTGATTGCAGTCGGTGCACAGATCCGTCTGCCCATCGGCCCGGTACCGGTCACATTCCAGGTACCGATGGCACTGCTTGCCGGTCTGCTGCTCGGACCGAAGCTTGGTGCATTGAGCGCCACGGTCTATATGCTGATGGGGCTTGTCGGCCTGCCGGTCTTTGCCGGAGGTGGCGGCATTGCAACCGTAGTCTCTCCGACATTCGGTTTCATCGTCGGTCTGATACCGGCTGCCTTCTGCGCCGGGCTTGGTACTGCCTACAGAACGCCGCTTGCCGGTACAGTGAGCTTCACACTGCTCGCCCTGTTCTTTGTCTTTCTGTTCGGCTTCCTGTACTTCATTTTCATCATGAATACTGTCATCGGCACGCCGATGAGCGCGATTGAAGCACTTAAAGTGGCTGTGCTGCCATTCATCGTGAAGGATGTCATAGTCGCCGTGCTCACCAGCCTGTTTGCACGGACGCTCCATGCACGGGGGCTTGATCTCGCAAGCAGCTGAGTGAACAAAAAAGCCACTGGATACTCTCCAGTGGCAAGGCTCATGCCTGCTCCGCCATCGATTTCTGGATCGGCTTCAGCTGCACATGGCCGTCCTGGACGATTTCATCATTGATGGTGACGAGTGGATAGAACAGCTCATCCTCATTGATGCGTTCGATGATGCTTTCGTCAAAGTCGGAAAGATTATCATTCCGGTCGATATCGATATAGTTGAAATTCAGATCGTCTTCCGGATACTTTCGACTGAGGACCGCTTCAAGCCATTCGTATGTGTCCTTTGACCCAGGCGCATTGACACAGCTGGCGCAGATGACATCACGTCCATAGACGTTGATCACGTACTTCATAGGATAACATCCGCCTTTCAGATGATGGATTTTTCTTTCCATATCCATTATAATATACATATAATCATTTGCGTATGAAAGAATAAGGAGTGAATTTCATGACTACTAGCCAGGATACAATGTTTGAACAAGTCGATGAAGTACTTGATAAATTGCGCCCGTTCCTACTTAGAGATGGCGGAGACTGTGAACTTGTGGATGTAGAGGATGGTATTGTCAAGCTGCGCCTTCTCGGTGCCTGCGGCACGTGCCCAAGCTCCACCATTACGCTTAAAGCCGGCATTGAACGTGCACTGCTTGAAGAAGTTCCAGGTTTTGTGGAAGTGGAACAGGTATTCTAAGCCATATACATCAACAGCCCCCGCAATCTGCGGGGGCTGTTCTTTAGTTGCCGAGCTTGTACATCCACAGGACGCCGCTTTTCAGCATGCGTGCAATACGACCTGTTACGGTCCGCTCCTTGAGGTAGGCGAACCCTTCCTTCGAGCCAAGTGAACCGAGAATGCCCTGCATCTTTATTTCAGGCATTTCGGATGGAAGTGGCCGTTCTTTTATAAGCGTATCGATGACTTCTGCGATCTGCTCCGCCTGTCCTTCTGCCACCTGGGCGGAAGGCGCGTGCTCGAGTGCAGCGGAATCACCGACGACGTAGGCATTTTCAAATCCTGGTATCTGATGGTACTGGTTGAGGACAACACGCCCACCAGCTCCGAATTCAACCGGCATCTCGCGAACTGCTTCAGCCGGCTGGACGCCTGCCGTCCAGATGATCATATCGAGATCCTGTGAGTCATTGTTATTGTAGACCTTGTCTGCTTCAACCTTGACGATGTTGGAATTCGGAATGACTTCGACATCATTTTCATCGAACCATCTTTTGACGTAGGCGCTGAGGCGTGCCGGATACATCGGCAGAATGCGGTCGCCACGGTCGAACAGCTTGATGATGAGGTCACCGCGGGCTTCCCGCAGTTCACTGGCCACTTCGATGCCACTGAGTCCGGCACCGATGATGCCGACTTTGGCACCTGGGCTCAATGAACCGATTTTTTCGTAGGTGGCGCGGGATTGTCTTAACGTCTGGATGCTGTAGGTATGTTCGCTGGCACCTGGTACATCATGATACTTGTCTTCGCATCCGAGACCGATGACGAGTGTATCATAGCCCAGTGTCTGGTTTTCAAGGATGACCTGGTTCCCCTCGAGGTCGATGCTGGTAATGGTATCATATATCACATTGACCTTGTCATCATCAGGAAAGTCCACCCGGACCGTCTTTTCGCTTTTGGTTCCAGCAGCAAGCGCATAGTATTCTGTCTTCAACCCATGGAAAGGGTTCTTGTCAACGAGCGTAATAGTATAGTCGGATGGTAATTTGGGCAGAATGCGCTGAATAAAGCGCATGTTTCCATATCCCCCTCCGAGACATACAATAGTTTTCATAGTCAGTACCGCCTTGTTTAGAAATTCTATTACTTTCATTATAATGTTTAACAGGATAAACTACAATGAAAGTAGGTAATAATACAGAGAAAGAGGGAGTGCGATGTTTACCCTTGTGGAGTTCTGTTCATCGAATATGCTTAAGGGGACTGAAGAAGTGTACCGCACTTTGGACGAAGATCCCGGAATCGATGTGCTGGACTACGGATGCCTGAATAACTGCGGCCTGTGCAGCAAGGCATTTTTTGTCCTTGTGGATGGGCAGATCGTCAGTGCAATGACACCCGAGAAACTGCTTGAGAAGATCTACAAAAGAATAGACAGGAACGAGAGAGAGCTTGAGGACTGGACCGATGATTTGAACTAGTCCGGCAATTGCTTTATAATTGATATAATCAAAAGGTAATAAGAGGTGATGAAATGTCTCATATAACTTTGACTGAAAGCGCCGCATACGAAGTACGTGATATGCTGGAAGGCAATGACATGGCAGATGGCTATCTCAGATTCAAGATCCAGGGTGGTGGCTGTACAGGTCTGACATACGGCATGGCAGCAGAAATGGACAAGGCCGAAAACGACGAAGTATACGAGTTCCATGGTGTCAAAGTACTGGTGGACAAGTATGACATTCCCGTCATCGACGGAACTGTTATAGATTTCAAGCAGTCGCTGATGGGTGGCGGCTTTACAATAGAAAATCCGAACGCGACACTCTCCTGTGGCTGTGGCTCCTCATTCAGAACGGAGTCAAACGCTGGAACTCCCCAGCCGGATTGCTGATAATTTAGCAAACCGCTTGATATATGTGAAGAAAATCGCTAATATTATAAGAGAATAATATTAGCGATTTCATTATGTCTAAATTTATGTGGATTTCAAATATCGGAGAGAAAAGGTGACTGAATAATGAGCTTTGAGAGAAAGAAAATTCTGGTGCTGGGTGCAGGTTATGCCGGGCTGCAGACTGTGACCAAACTTCAAAAACTGCTATCTCATCAAGATGCCGACATTACATTGATAAATAAGGATGAATACCACTACGAGGCGACTTGGCTGCATGAAACAGCTGCAGGTACCATCGATTGGGAAGAGGGTGTCTACCCGATAAATAAAGTCATCGACACCCAGAAGGTCGTCTTTGTACCAGCTGAAGTAACAGCAATCAACAAGGACGAGCAGCAGGTGGAAACGACACAGGGCACATTCGACTATGACATTCTTGTCGTTGCACTCGGTTTCGAAAGTGAAACTTTCGGCATCGAGGGCATGGCGGAGCATGCACACTCTCTCGTCAACCCGCAGACTGCACTTGCTGCACGCCAGGAAATCGAACGCAATTTTGCCAAATACAAGCAGTCCAATGATGACAAGGATATTTCGATTCTTGTCGGTGGTGCCGGCTTTACAGGCATCGAATTCCTCGGTGAACTGGTGGAAAGCATTCCTGAACTATGTCAACGCCATGGCATCGACTACAGCAAAGTGAATATCACCTGTGTCGAAGCAGCGCCGAAAATGCTGCCGATGTTCCCTGAAAACCTCGTGGACTATGCCATGGACTACCTCAAGGACCGTGGTGTCAACTTCATGGTCGGCACACCGATTGTTGCTGCTAATGAAAATGGCTTTGTCGTTGAAGTGGATGGCGAAAAGCAGCAGCTCGAAGCGAGCAGCATCGTATGGACAGCAGGTGTACGCGGCAACAGCCTGATGGACGAGTCATTCGACGGGGTCAAACGTGGACGCATCATGGTAAATGCGGAACTGCTTGTTGAAGGCTACGACAACATCTACGCGATTGGCGATGTGGCAGCAGTCATGAACAACGAGGCATCCCGTCCATGGCCGACAACTGCCCAGATTGCAATGCAGCTTGCCGAGCATACAGCGAAGAACATCCAGCTGTCATTGAAAGGTGAAAAGCTTGAGCCGTTCTCCTATAATGACCGCGGTACAGTCTGCTCACTTGGTTCGAAAGATGGCATCGGTCTTGTAATGGGTCGTGAAATCAAAGGCCGCAAAGCTGCGTTCATGAAGCGCGTCATCGATTCAAGAGCGATATTCAAAATCGGCGGACCGATGCTTGCCGTTTCAAAAGGCAAGATGCTCTGATAAATCGATAGTACAGGCATGGGTATTGATTCAATGCCCATGTCTTTTTTTCATGTGGAGGTTAATAGAAAATGTCAATTATACAACTCGCAATATCCATGTTGCTTTTCTTCGTCCTATTCTATGGCATCAGCTTCATTCTGAATATGATACTGAAAATGACATGGCTGATGGTGGGCGTCTATCCATTCATCGTTCTGCTCATCGTTGATGGCATATCATCAGCAGAATATTTTACAAATACATCCGAGGCTTTCGGTACTCTGGGAGAAAGGCTTGTCAATCTGCACATTGCCGACATTCTTATGCTCGGCAGTGGTTTTATCGGAACGATACTGGCAGGCATGACAATCCGATACTTGCGCAAAGCCGGATACCAGATGTTCTAGGAGGATAAATGATGCAATTTCAATTCCGTGACAAGTATGTCGCAACAGAAGAACCAATCATAATCGGGCTGCCTCATGAGCCCGCGCAGATGGACAACTACGAAGAGGTCGATACACTGCTCAACGGCCAGCTCGACGCTATCATCAAGGAAGATGTGCTGTCGACCGAATTCGGCGTCGTAACGACTACCGGAGCAATCATCCAGCGCGACTATCGTAAAGTCATTGCTGTCGGTCTTGGTGACGCCCGAGCCCTTGATCGGGTCAAACTGTCGGAAGCACTTGGCGTCATGTTCCAGTTCCTCAAACAGACGGACACGGTCAAAGGGCAGATACTGCTCGATACGTTCCCCGTCGATTCGCATATGGCCGCTGAACTGGTTGCCATCATGGCTGAGATCAGCGTATATGAATTCAATTCGTATAAGGTGGACCAGGCACCGCTGTTCAGTGAAACAGCAGCTTTTTCAATAACGAGCAGTGTTGATATCAAAGAGACGGTATCCCATTATGGAAAACTTGGTGAAGGCATCATCATGGCCAGAAATTTCAGCGAGACACCGCCTAATCTGATGACGCCCGAAGTCATGGCAGACAAGATTGCAGAAATCTTCGAGTCCCATCCCTACGTGACCGGAGAAGTCAAAGACGCGGCGACACTTGAAGCGGAAGGCTATGGTCTGATCACCGCAGTCGGCAAAGCGTCATATGCCAAACCGCGCCTCGTTACAATCGAATACCGTCATCCGGCCGCAAAGGGCTACAAGCCTGTAGCGCTTGTCGGGAAAGGCGTCACTTACGATACAGGCGGCTATTCGATCAAATCAAAGACCGGCATGCCTGAAATGAAATATGATATGAGCGGTGCCGCCAACGTCATCGGCATGGTCCACGCGGCTTCGAACATGTCCTTGCCTGTACATATCATCGGTGTGGTTGCACTTGCCGAGAACATGATCGATGGCAATGCCATGCGACCGGATGATGTCTATACATCCTACAGCGGCCAGTCGGTCGAGGTGAAGAATACGGATGCGGAAGGCCGCCTCGTACTTGGAGACGCCGTATTCCACGCATCGCAGTACTCACCGAGTCTGATCATGGATTTTGCTACACTGACAGGTGCTGTAGTGGCAGCACTTGGTGAGGAACGGACGGGTGTCTTTACGAATAAGGATGCCGCCTTCCTGAACCCATTGATCGAAATGACGGAACAGACCGGGGAAGCCGTATGGCAGCTGCCCATCTCGGAGATGGAAGAGAAGAATGTCCGCCAGTCTGCAGTCGCCGATCTGACGAACCATGTCGAGAAGCCCGGCCGTGCGTCCTTTGCCGCCTGCTTCATCAAGCAGTTTGCAAACGGCACGCCGTGGATCCATTTCGATATCGCCGGAACGGGAACCACCTCAAAAACAACACCTTCTGGACCAAAAGGTGCGACCGGTGTAATGATCCATACTATTGTAAAAATGTTCGAAACAGGTCATTTCCATGGATAGGACCGGTCTGATCGAACTTCTTGATATCGTCGCTGTAAATGAAGCTCCCGGTCTTATGGTCATGGAGATGCCGGTTTCAAAAAAAGTACTGCAGCCCTTCGGATATCTGCATGGTGGCGCCAATGTCGTCCTGGCCGAATCGGCCGCAAGCATGGGTGCAGCAGCACTCATCGAAGAAGATGAGATCACCTTCGGCATGGAGATCAATGCGAACCATATAAAAACGAAGCAGTCGGGTACATTGACTGCAACCGCAAGATGCCGTCATCAGGGCAGCAGCACACAGATATGGGAGATCGAAATTACGGATGAGGAAAAGAGCCTCGTCTGCCTTTCACGATGCACCATGGCAGTAAAAAAGAAGAGATGAAAAAAATGGATTCCGATTGGAATCCATTTTTTTATGTTTTTATTCATCTTCCTTATGTTCATGTTCTTCAGGTTCATTCGGAAGCTCGATTGCACCTTCCTCGTCTCTTGCAAGTTCATTGATGACCGTCATCCTGTAAGGGCTTATATTGGAATGGAATGCACTGCGTGACAGCATGTGCGCCGATACAGGCGCTGTAATGAAGATGAAGAGTATGGCCAGGAACAATTTGCTGTCGACATACCCGTCGACGAACCAGAAGTAGAGGAACGCGCCGAGCATCATCATCATGACACCAAGTGTGGAGCTTTTCGAAGATGCATGCAGTCTGGTGTAGACGTCCGGCAGACGGATGACTCCGATTGCACTGACGGCTGCCAGGAAGGCCCCGGCGAGTATGAAGAAGGTGATGATGCTAGTCATTATAATGTCTATCATTATCGATGATCACACCTCTCTCCAGGAATTTCGCAAATGCAATGGTTGAAATGAATGCCAGTATGCCGATCAGCAGTATGACAACGAGCAGATAGGTCGTATCGAGACGCATTGCAATCAGTGCAATCATGGCCATCAGGAGCACACCGAAAGCATCAAGCGCGACTACCTTATCGTGCAGAGTGGGCCCCTTGACCATTCGATATACCATGCCGATCATGGAGAGGGCCAGAATGATGATGCTTACTATGATGATGACATCAAGAAATGTATTCATGAATGCTTCACCTCGCTGATTGCATTTTCAAAACCGGATTTGATGGCGTCTATCTCTTCCTGCTTGTCACTCATGTTGAGAGCGTGGACATACAGGGTGGAGCGGTCATCCGAGATTGCCACAACGACCGTACCTGGTGTAAGTGTGATGAGCGCGGACAGCAGGCTGACCGACCACTCATCTTCAAGCTCGCATGGATAGGCAAAGAATCCGGGACGTATATCCATCTTTGGACTGAGTACGATTTTTATTACGTCGATATTCGCCTTGATCATTTCCCAGATGAATAGGAAGAAGAGGCGGATTATGGCATACAGCCGCTTCGTATAGATTGCTTCCGGAAGAAAGTTTCTGAGCATGTAGATTGCCGCAAAACCAAGCAGATATCCTGCAAAGAACGAAGCAACCGAGAAGCTCGATGACAGGAACATCCATAGGAAGGCCAGTGCCAGATTAAGCAGTATTTGCAAAGCCATCTATTCCACCTCCGTTATATATTGGGAGTAGGAGGATGGATCATAGAAGGACTGTGCAGCCATTTCAAACAGCGGATAGAGCACATCCGCCGCAAGACCGAAAGCAATCGATACGATCACCATTGCGATCGATGCGAACAGGATCTTACCGCTCTTGACGGGCTTGAGTGTATTGAAATCCATCTCCTCACCCCAGAATGCTTTGATGAACAGGCTGACGATGGAGTACAGCACGACCAGACTTGAAGCCAGGACGATGATGGCCGCAATGTGCTGGCCATTCTCGAACGCGGACTGTACGATGAAGAGTTTGCCGTAGAAGCCTGATAGCGGGGGGACCCCTGCCAGTGCCAGTGCGGCGATGAAGAACATCCATCCTGTGAATGGGTGGATCTTTATCAGTCCACCCAGGCGGTCTGCATTCGTCTCGCCTGTCCGGTAGATGAGGAAGCCGACCAGCATGAACAGTGCCGCCTTTATGATCATGTCGTGAATCAGATAGTAGAAGGCGCCGAGCATGCCTGTCTCATCCATCATTGCAACACCGACAAGAATGATGCCGACCGCGATGATGATGTTATAGATGATCGTCTTTTTCATATCCGAATAGCTCAATGCACCAATGCAGCCCATGACGATGGTGAGGAGTGCCAGGAACAGGAGCATCTGGTGCGTAAAAGCAGTGTTGTCGATGAAGAAAAGGCTGTACGTCCGCGCAATGGCATAGACACCGACTTTTGTAAGCAGGGCACCGAAGAGCACAAGTACAGGCATCGGTGGCGCATAGTAGGAGCCTGGAAGCCAGAAGTACAGAGGGAAAACCCCTGCCTTTGTGGCAAAAACGAACAGGAAGACGACTGCAACCAGACTCATGATGCTATAGTTGCCGTCGAATCCTTCAAGTTTGACATTGATATCCGCCATGTTCAACGTACCCGTCACCGAATACAGGTAGGCAAGAGCGAGTACGAAGAAGTTGGAGGATATGATATTGACAATAATATATTTGAATCCTTCCTGAAGCTGGATCTTTGTCCCCCCCAGTGTGATCAGGACATATGAAGCAAGCAGAAAGACTTCAAAGAAGACGAACATATTGAATATGTCCCCTGTAGAGAACGCGCCATTGACGCCGGTGATCATGAACATGATCATCACGTAGTAGTAGAATGTCTCCCGTTCGATACCAATGGACTGATAGGAATATACGACAGTTAGAAAAGTGATGATTGCAGTCGTCGTGAGCAGCAGGGCCGCTGCCATGTCGATGACCACACTGATACCGAAAGGTGCGGCCCAGTTGCCCAGGAATGTGACAATTGTGCCATTCTGATAGACATGGACGACCAGCCACAGCGCTGACAGTATGAGAAGCAATCCACTGATTGCAGCGATGACTCTATGGGCGATAGGCCTTTTTCCGACAAAGAGCATGATGATGCCTGCGAAAAAAGGAATCATGATCGGCAATAGAGGTAGAATATTAGTCGTCATGTGGCACTCCTTTCATTTCTTCGACGTTATCGGTGTCGAGTTCCCGGTAGCTTCTGAGTGCCAGTACAAGCGTATAGGCGGTCAAAGCAAATGCGATGACGATCGCGGTCAGAATCAGCGCCTGGGGAAGCGGGTCCGAGTAGTTCGACACTTCTTCATCGAGCACCGGTATGCTTCCGCGCTTGAGTCGTCCCATCGTCAGAAGCATGAGGTGGACACCGTGGCTCATTATCGCAGTACCGATGATGATTCTGATGAGGCTTTTGGACAGCATCAGATAGACGGCGGCACCGATGAGGATGCCGGCAAGTATGATTATGACAATTTCCATCAGTCTTCAGCCTCCCCGACAAGTGAGATGATGAATAGTGCAGTCGCAGCGACAGTCAGGAATACCCCGATATCGAACAGTACTGCAGAGTGCAGCGCCACTTCGCCGAATATCGGAATTTCCACGTACGTGTGCTGATGGGTGAAGAACGGTGTACCGAACAGGAATGACAGCGTAGGAATGCCTGCTGCGAAAAGCAGGCCTACAGTCAGCACAAGCCTGAAATTGATCGGTATCATTTTTTCCATCGTCTTCTTATCAAATGCAATCAGCAGAAGGATGAGGGCGGAAGCAGCAAGCAGACCGCCTACAAATCCGCCACCTGGTGTATAGTGGCCTGCAAAGAACAGGTTGAATGAGAACATGATGACGATGAAGAAGACGACTTTCGAGACAAACTGCAGAAATACATCATTCATCTGTTTCTGCCCTTTGCCTGCTTCAGTTTTCTTCAATGTGTGTTTCATCCTGTTTCCCCTTTCTGTTCAATCTTAGTCTCATCAGACTGTATATGCCCACACCGGCGATACCGAACACCAGTGTTTCGAATAATGTATCAAAACCACGGAAGTCGACGAGTATGACGTTGACCATGTTGCCGCCGGCAGCGAGTTCGTACACATTATCAATATGGAACTGGCTGATCGGGTCGAACAGGCGGTTTGAATATGCTGTGAGTCCGATCAGTATGGCCATGATGCCGACACCGGCTGCAACAATGAAGTTTGTAGTCTTGAAGCGCATCCGCTCGGGATGCTTGCTTCTTTTCGGCAGGTGATAGAAGCAGACCAGGAACAGGGCGGTCGTCACTGTTTCGATGGCCAGCTGTGTCAGCGCCAAATCCGCTGCTCTGAAGAAGACGAAGAACAGCGAGACGGCAAACCCGATTGCCCCGAGCATGATGATGGAGACGAGCCGGGACCGCGTTGCGAGTATGACGACAAGCGATGCGAGTATGATCACAACCATGGCGATCTCCTGTATACCGACTGGTGCGAGACTGCCGTAGTCCATATTGAATCCTGTATTCATGAAGGTGACTGCCCCCATGATGACGAAAAACAGGAAGATGTATACCAGGTAGGAGCGCAGGAAACCGGTCATATAGCCATCCGTCAGCTTGCGTGAACCGAGGCGGCTGTATATGAGACCCTGATCATAAAGGTGGTTCAGGGTAAAACGTTCCTTATGGTAGTCGTAGATGAACATCCACTTGTCTTTGAAGTAGAAGAGCAGTGCACCGATGATGACGATGGCGACGGTCGCCCACAGTGCCGGGTTATTGAAACCATGCCACATGTACAGATGGGTGCCGAGTGGTGTATCGGACGCCATGATGCTCATTGCAGCCGGATCGATGATTGTTCCTGAAAGTATATTCGGGAAGAAGCCGAACAGCACGACGAGAACCGACAGGATGATCGGTGAAATCAGCATGAGCGCGGGTGCTTCATGCGGCTCCTTCGGTGTATCGTATGTGCGTTTCCCGAAGAATACGCCATATATCAGAAGGACCGAATATACGAATGTAAAGATGCTGCCGACGATTGCGAGCAGCGGGAAGATGAAGCTGACACTCGCCAGTGAAGCGAAATCCGCTTCCCTGATATCAATCATGGCTTCAAGGAAGAGTTCCTTGGACAGGAACCCATTGAATGGCGGCAGTCCTGCCATGGACAGTGCGGTAATGACTGTCAGCGTAAATGATATGGGCATGACTGTCAGCAGTCCGCCGAGCTTCTTCAGGCTTCTCGTTCCTGCTTCATGATCCACAATGCCCGTCAGCATGAACAGTGCCCCTTTGAAGGTGGCATGGTTGATCAGGTGGAACACCGCGGCAACGACAGCGACCGAGAAATGGGCTTCATTTGCTCCGGTCAGGACGCTGAGTGCACCGAGGCCGAGCAGGGACATGATCAGTCCGAGCTGGGAAACGGTGGAGAATGCAAGAACTGCTTTCAAGTCATCCTTGCTGATGGCATTGAAGGAAGCCCATGTCATTGTAATCAGTCCGCCGAGCAGAATGATCCAGACCCACGTCTCCGAAAAGGCGAAGAGTGGTGTCAGTCTTGCAACAAGATAGATGCCCGCCTTGACCATTGTCGCCGAGTGCAGGTACGCACTGACAGGTGTCGGTGCTTCCATTGCGTCCGGCAGCCAGATGTAGAACGGGAACTGTGCTGATTTTGTAAATGCACCAAGCAGCACCAGTACGATTACAAACGGCGTCAGCGGGCTCTCTTGGATGAGAGCAACCGATTCCAGCATGCCTCTGATGCTTGCCGTACCGGTGATGTTCTGCAGCAGCAGGAACCCACCGAGCATCATGAACCCACCGAACATGGTGATGAGCATGGATTTCTGGGCACCATAGAGCGAAGGCTCACGTGTATGCCAGAAGGCGATGAGCAGGAAGCTCGAGATTGAAGTCATCTCCCAGAAAAGATAGAGCATGATGACGTTATCATTGAGAACGACTCCAAGCATGGCGGTCATGAAAATGAGGAGATAGACATAGAAATTGCCAAGGTGTTCCTCTCTCGACAGGTAGCCGATCGAGTAGAGTACGACAAGTGCGCCGATACCGGAAATCAGTAGGGCAAACAAAAGTCCAAGACCGTCTATGTAGACATCAAAATTCATGCCGATTCTCGGCATGAAATGCATGGTTTCATATACCACCTGGCCATCGCCCACCCGTGGGATGAACGTCAGCAGATATATGAATATGGCCAGTGGGACCGGAAGTACGAACCAGCCCAGGTGCAGGCGCCTGTAATACCTGTAGATGATGCGTACCACTATGGCAGCGAGTACAGGCAGTATGATCGCCAGATGTATTAGCGTCAAAATATATCCTCCTTTTTCAACATTATATAGAACGATTATACAGTACTGGCAGTGTTAAATAAATCTATAGGGTTTGAAAATATTGAAAATAGCTGTATAGTATAATTAGGAAAAAAGCAGTCTTCTGTCATAAAATTTTCACATTTGAATTACCGAATCTGCAAGAAATGAAACTAGGAGGCACTAATATGAGTTATCCCCAGCTATCATCTGAAGTTGGCAGCAATGAAGTGCAGGCTGTCATCGAGACAAATCACGGTGACGTGAAAGTAAAGCTTTTCAAGGACATCGCACCCAAGACGGTCGAGAATTTTACAACACATGCCAAAAATGGCTATTATGACGGTCAGATCTTCCACCGTGTCATCAAGGATTTCATGATTCAGGGCGGTGATCCGACTGGTACCGGCATGGGCGGAGAAAGCATATACGGCGGCAGCTTCGAGGATGAGTTCTCAACAGAAGCTTTCAACCTCTACGGCGCACTGTCCATGGCGAACGCAGGACCTGGCACCAACGGCAGCCAGTTCTTCATCGTTCAGGCAAAAGCAGTGCCGGCGCAGATGCTAAGCCAGCTGGAAGGCGCAGGCTATCCGGCTGAAATCATCGAAGCATACGAGAAGCAGGGTGGCACACCATGGCTCGACCAGCGCCACACTGTGTTCGGCCACGTAATCGAAGGCATGGATGTTGTCGAGAAGATTGCAGATGTCAAAAAAGGACCACAGGATCGCCCGATGCAGGACGTTGTCATCAATACAATCAGCGTAACTGGATAGAAATATGAAAAAGCGGGTTCAGAAGCCCGCTTTTTCATATCAAATGATCACAAAATGGTCATTAATCGCCAATTTACTCGGAACAGGTTTTTGATATACTGTAGGCAGTAAAGGTGAGTGATCGACTATGATGGAGTTTTTATATTTTCCTGAAGATAAAACCGAATATATACCCGCTCTGCTTGTCCTCGGGCTGACAATTCTGCTCGCCTATGTCGTCTATCGCATCTTCAAGCGCCACTCCGAGCGCCAGGAGGAGAAGATGAAGGATTTTGAACAGCAGGTGATGGAAAGAATTGAACGGGAAGACCGGGATGGATCAAGGAGGCCGTAGTGGATGCTGCGGGTCTTGATCATTACAGGAACGCAAGGCGCCTCAGGGGAGGCGGTCCTTGCGTTTTTTTGATCTCATCCGGCCGATGATTAGATAATCACTTCCTATTATGATAAAATAATGAATGCGTATGAACTACTGAAAGTTAGTGGGGTAATCCATGTGACAAAAAAATATCGGAAAGGCCAGTTTGTAAAGGTCAAAGTAACTGGTATCCAGCCGTATGGTGCTTTTGTCAAAACCCCTGATAATCAAGAAGGACTCATTCATATTTCAGAAGTGATGAACGATTATGTCCACGATGTCAATCAGTTTTTATCCAAAGGCCAGATCGTCAAGGCGAAAGTGCTGAGTGTGGACAAGAACGGCAAACTGAACCTTACCCTGAAAGATAATGAATACTTCAGGAATGAGGAGAGAAAACGGGACAGGCGTTCAGTCCTGGATCAGATCAAGGATACGGAAAAATATGGCTTCGAGTCCCTTAGACAAAAGATGCCGCAATGGATTGAAACAGCGAAACGACGTATTAAGTAGAATGTCTGGCCGAGTACATGTAAAGAAGCGCATTGCTAACGAAATGGAAAGCCTGCAGATTATTGATCTGCAGGCTTTCTATTTATTCTGTAAATTGTATACCCTTTTCATTAATGAAAGCGCAACCATTAATCCGGAAGGCATGCAGTTGACTGTACGAGCATAGATATCCATCGTGCTGAATACCTTTGCAGAGCGTACTGAAGCGCTCACATCGCCTTTATCAAAAAGCTTGAAAAAGTCTGACAAAACGTTCATTATTGTTTATAGAGTTCAATATTTTAAGGAGGTTATCTTAATGATACCGTATAAACATGAGCCATTTACGGACTTTTCGAAAGAGGAAAACCGTAAAAAACTTGAAGAAGGTCTGAATACAGTAAAAGGGTATCTCGGTCAGGATTATCCACTGATCATCGGTGGAGAACGTGTCATGACAGATGACAAGAAGGAATCCTACAACCCTGCACATAAAGAGGAGACGATCGGCCAGCTGTCCCAGGCGAGCCAGGAACATGCTCAGCAGGCAATGGACGTGGCACTCGAAACGTTTGAGACGTGGAGAAAGTCCTCATTCGAATTCCGTTCCGATGTACTGTTCAAAGCAGCAGCCATCATCCGCAAACGGAAGTTCGAATTTACGGCACTGCTTATAAAAGAAGGCGGCAAACCATGGAAAGAGGCGGATGCAGATACAGCGGAAGCGATCGACTTCCTCGAATACTATGGCCGCAATCACCTTAAATTGAAAGACGGCGATCATGTGGAATCCCGCCCGGGCGAATACAACCAGTTCCACTACATTCCACTGGGGGTCGGCCTTGTCATCTCCCCATGGAACTTCGCATTTGCCATCATGGCAGGTACGACGGCGGCAGCTGCGGTTACAGGAAACACTGTACTGCTGAAGCCATCATCCCGTACATCGGTCATCGCATATAAATTTGTTGAAGTACTGGAAGAGGCAGGCCTGCCAAAAGGTGTTGTAAACTTCATCCCTGGTTCTTCAAGAGATATCGGCGACTACCTGGTCGAGCATAAGGATACACGCTTTGTTTCATTCACAGGTTCCCGTGACGTCGGTACAAGCATCTTCGAGAAGGCTGCTGTCGTCCAGGAAGGGCAGACGCACCTGAAGCGCGTCATCGCTGAAATGGGCGGCAAGGATACGATTGTCGTCGATTCCGACGCCGACCTCGAACTTGCAGCAGAAGCCATCGTCACTTCGGCATTCGGTTTCAGCGGGCAGAAATGTTCAGCTTGTTCCCGTGTCATTGCACTCGATGATATCCACGATGAACTGCTCGAGAAGGTCGTTGAAAAGACGAAGAAGCTCGAAGTCGGCAATCCGGAATCGGATATCGATGTCGGACCGGTCATCGACGATGCTTCACTGGAAAAAATTCAGAAGTATATTGAAATCGGCAAGGAAGAAGGTAAACTTGAAGTAGGCGGGGAAACTGAAAATGAAACAGGACACTTCGTTCACCCGACAGTATTCTCAGGTCTCAAGCATGACGATAGAATCATGCAGGAGGAGATTTTCGGGCCGGTCGTGGGCTTTGCCAAAGCGAAGGACTTCGATCAGGCGATCGACTATGCCAATGCAACAGACTACGGTCTGACAGGCGCGGTCATCACAAAGAATCGCGAGCACATCGAACAGGCACGCCGCGATTTCCATGTCGGCAACCTGTACTTCAACCGTGGCTGTACTGCTGCGATTGTCGGCTACCAGCCATTCGGCGGATTCAAGATGTCCGGCACGGATTCCAAAGCCGGCGGTCCGGACTACCTGACGCTTCACATGCAGGGCAAGACGTCTTCAGAACAGTTCTAGAACGCACTTCAATCAAAAATCACAATCAGAACAGCGGGCACACACCCGCTGTTTTTTGGAAAGGATGAGACAATGACGAAATCACAGGAAATCATCAATCAGACAGAACAGTATGGTGCACCAAACTACAAGCCGCTGCCGGTGGTCATCTCGGAAGCAGAGGGCGTATGGGTGAAGGATCCGGAAGGCAACAAGTATCTGGACATGCTCAGTGCATATTCCGCAGTCAACCAGGGGCACAGGCACCCGAAAATCATCCAGGCGCTGAAAGATCAGGCGGATAAGCTGACTCTGACATCCAGGGCATTCCACTCGGATAGGCTCGGTCCATGGTATGAAAAGGTATGCAGACTTGCAGGCAAGGAAATGGTACTGCCGATGAATACGGGAGCCGAAGCGGTCGAAACAGCGATCAAAGCAGCGCGCCGCTGGTCCTACGACGTGAAAGGTGTGGCGGACAACAAGGCGGAGATCATCGCCATGAACCAGAACTTCCATGGCCGTACGCTCGCTGCCGTATCCCTGTCTTCAGAAGCGGAGTACCGCCGCGGCTATGGTCCACTGCTCGACGGCATAAAGCTTGTCGATTTTGGTGACATTGAACAGATCAGGGAGGCAGTGACTGAAAATACAGCAGCAATTCTGCTTGAACCGATCCAGGGTGAAGCCGGCATCAACATTCCACCGGAAGGCTTCCTGAAAGCCGTCAGAGAATTGTGTGATGAACAAAATATCCTATTCATCGCCGATGAAATCCAGGCAGGACTCGGCCGTTCCGGCAAGATGTTTGCGACAGACTGGGATGATGTCAAACCGGACATGTACATACTCGGCAAAGCGCTTGGCGGTGGTGTCTTCCCGATTTCGTGCATCGTGGCCGACAAGGAAGTGCTTGAAGTGTTCAATCCGGGATCCCACGGCTCCACATTTGGTGGCAACCCGCTCGCATGTGCAGTGTCCGAAGCCGCACTCGACGTACTGATTGACGAAAATCTAGTGGAACGTTCACTTGAACTCGGTGACTATTTCAAAGGTGAGCTTGAGAAGATCGACAGTCCGCTGATCAAGGAAGTGAGAGGACGCGGTCTGTTCATCGGGGTTGATCTGACAGAATCTGCACGTCCATATTGCGAGGAACTGAAGAACCTGGGCATCCTGTGCAAAGAAACGCATGATACGGTCATCCGCTTTGCGCCGCCCCTCATCATTTCGCAGGAAGACCTGGACTGGGCGCTTGAAAAAGTGAAGCAGGTCCTCTCCAAATAAACCCTTTCAAACAGCAGTTAATATGTTACAATAACAGTGAAAACAGTTCCATAAAAGAGGCGGATATAAAATGTCAGATAAATCTAATCTTATCACTTCCACACAGGCCATCATCCATGAAGCTCTGGACAAGCTGGGCTTTGATGAGGGAATGTATGAACTGATCAAAGAGCCGATGCGTCTTCTGAAAGTGCGTATTCCAGTACGCATGGACGACGGTTCCGTGAAAGTCTTCACCGGCTACCGTGCACAGCACAATGATGCTGTTGGACCGACCAAGGGGGGCGTGCGATTCCATCCTGATGTCAATGAGGAAGAGGTTGTCGCACTATCGATGTGGATGACTTTGAAATCGGGCATAGTGAACCTGCCATATGGTGGGGGCAAAGGGGGCATCGTATGCGATCCGCGTGAGATGAGCATTGCTGAAGTGGAAAGGCTCAGCCGCGGTTACGTACGTGCCATTTCCCAGATTGTCGGACCGACAAAGGATATACCGGCACCGGACGTCTTCACGAACTCCCAGATCATGGCGTGGATGATGGATGAGTACAGCATGATCGATGAATTCAACTCTCCTGGATTCATCACCGGAAAACCGCTTGTTCTCGGCGGCTCCCAGGGGCGGGACCGTGCCACAGCGATGGGCGTCATCATCTGCCTGGAACAGGCACTTCTGAAGCGCGGCATGAAAATGGAGGATATACGGGTCGTCATCCAGGGCTTCGGCAACGCCGGCAGTTTCCTGTCGAAGATCCTATCCGACAAAGGTGCCAAGATCGTCGGTATTTCGGATGCCAACGGTGCGCTTCATGACCCGAATGGTCTCGATATCGACTATCTTCTCGATCGTCGTGACAGCTTCGGCATGGTGACGAACCTGTTCGATGAAGTACTGAAGAATGAGGAGCTTTTCAGCATCGACTGTGATGTACTCATTCCGGCGGCAATCGCCAATCAGATCACTGAAGATAATGCATACGATGTCAAGGCGGATATCATATGTGAAGCGGCCAATGGCCCGACAACGAAGGAAGCGACCCGTATTCTTACAGACAACGGGAAACTCATCGTACCGGATGTTCTTGCATCAGCCGGTGGCGTAACCGTTTCTTATTTTGAATGGGTACAGAACAACCAGGGCTACTATTGGGATGAGAATGAAGTGAACGAGAAGCTTGAAATAAAGCTTAAGAAAGCGTTCAATGACATCTACGATCTTCATGAGAAGCGTCATATCGATATGAGACTTGCAGCATACATCATCGGCATCAAGCGTACTGCAGAAGCTGCACGCTACAGAGGCTGGGCATAGGGCCATCCATTACATTGCATAGTAAAACCGGCTATCCATCGGATAGCCGGTTTTTTTTGTGATTCTCTATTACTTTCTTCTGTCTTCTTTCATTCTGTCGAGCAGCTGTTTGAGCTCTTCGATATAGTCGGCATCGCCATCACGTTTTTCGTGTGATGGTGCTTCCTCCTGTACTTTCGGTGCATCATAATCTGTGTCGTCCGTGGCTGGGCTGTAGCTGTAGCCATAGTCATCGGACTGGCTGTTCTTTTCTTCCTCGCGTTTTTGTGCATCAATTTCCTTCTGTGTAATGATGTCACCGTCCGGCGTCATATACTTCTTGTTCATCTTGCTTGTTTCGCTGTCAAAATAGCTGTATATGATCGGAATGATGAACAGTGTCAGGAATGTACTACTGACCAGTCCGCCGATGACAACAATACCCATCGGTGCGACAAGTTCGGCACCTTCACCGATACCGATGGCAAGCGGCAGCATACCAAGTGCAGTGGTCAGTGCGGTGATGACGATCGGACGGAAACGGTCCTGGACGCTCTTTTCGATTGCTTCAAGCGTCGGCATGCCTTTTTCCTTCTGCTGATTGATGTAGTCGATCAGAAGTATTGCATTGTTGACGACGATACCAAGCAGGAGGATGAAGCCGACTACAGCAATGACGCTGAGCGGATTGTTTGTGATGATCAGCGAGAACATCACGCCGATGATGCTGAGTGGCAGGGAGAACAGTACGACAAATGGATGCTTGAACGACTCGAACTGGGCAACCATGACAAGGTAGATGAAAACGATGCCGAGTACGACGGCAAGTGCCAGCTGAGGGATTGCATCAGTCAGCAGCTCAAGATCGCCACCGATGGAAGTCTCGGTTTCATCACTGAAGTCGGTATCATCAAGAATCGACTGTACATGGCTTCCGGCTTCATTCAGGCTCATCTGCGGGTCATAGCTGACTGTAAGTTCTGATGTTTCTCTCTGGTCATCCCGATTGATCAATGGCAGTGTTTCAGCCTCCTGGAATTCTGATACATCACCGATCGGGATATATTCTCCCTGACCATTTGCAATCTGGATATTTTCAAACGCATCCAGGCTGGATGTAACACTTTCAGGATACTTGACGTTGATTGTCAGGAAGTTGCTTCCCTCATCTACAGTCGAAGCAGAAATGCCATTTGTCGCCTCGTAGATGGACGTACCGATTTCAGCAGGCTGGAGGCCATTTTCACGTGCAGCAGCACGATCGACTCTGACCTGGAGTTCCTGAACTGAATCCTCACGGCTTGAAGCAACGCTCTCTATTCTGCTGTCCTCTTCCAAAGCTTCGATGATGGTCTGTTCAGACTCCACAAGACGCTCTGAATTTTCATCGGCAACATTCAGTGTCAACGTATTCGGGTCGGATCCGGTGCCTGTCTGCGATACCGGATTGACACCGATTTCGGCTGCAGTGTTGACATTCTCTATTTCATTTTCAATTTCACTGATGAATTCATTGGTTGTCACGTTGCGTTCACCTGGATCGACAAGTGTAACCATGACACTGCCGACGTTGCTTTCATTGACCGGGCTCATGGTGGAACCGGAGCCGATGGTACTCATATAGAAATCCACTTCGGAATATTCTTCAAGTTTTTCTTCTATACGCTGCACAGTCTGTTCTGTATCGGAAAGGATGGCATCCTGCGGCATGGTGACTTCAACAGTCAGTGCGCCTTCGTCACTCTCAGGCAGCAGGTTGATGCCCTGCAGATAGATGCCGGCAGCACCAGCGACAAGTATTACTGCTGTCAGGAAAAGCACCAGCATGCGGTGGGCAAGTGTCCAGCGTGACAGTTTTCTGATGCCTTTCATGTAGGAGCGGTTCTGACGTCTGTGTTCTGCATTTTCCGGCAGTGGCTTGAGGATGCGGCTTGAAAGCATGGGTACGACAGTCAGTGCAACAAACAGTGATGCCAGCAGACTGAATACGACGGTAATTGCAAATGGCGTAAACAGCTGGCCGACCAGTCCACTGACGAATATGACCGGCAGGAAGACGGCAGCAGTCGTCATGGTCGATGCAGTGATTGCACCTGCAACTTCCTTGGCGCCGTCGCTTGCTGCCTGCTTTGGTGATTTGCCCATGGACAGGTGCCTGTATATGTTTTCAATGACGACAACGGCATTGTCGACAAGCATACCGATTCCGAGTGCAAGTCCACCGAGCGTCATCATATTGATGCTGATGTCGGTGAAGAACAGCAGTGCAAATGTCGTGATGACTGAAAATGGAATGGCGATACCGATGATGAGCGGTGATTTGAGGTTGCGCAGGAAGGCGAACAGGACAACCATCGCAAGAATCGCACCACTGATCAGTGAAAGGTAGACGCTGTTGATGGCAACATCTATGTATTCCCCTTCATCGTACAGCGTCTCCACCGTCAGGTTTTCGAACTCCTCCATGGCGAGCTGCTCTTCCAGTACGGAGCGGAATTCGGCATTTACAGTCGAAGCATTGGCATCTGAAGACAGGCTCATGTCGATCTGCATGGCATCTTCCTGGTTCAGGCGTGTAATGACATCGTTCTCCACCTCGGTGATGGCGACGTCCGCCACATCATCCAGTGTCACGGTGCCGCCATTCTCAGGCAGATCGAGCAGAGTCAGCTGCTGGAGGGACTCCACGCCGTCGATGCTGCTGACTGTGCGTGTAGTGATGGACTCTCCCGCCTCTTCATCGACGATGGTGGCGTTCGGAATGGAGATGTTGTTCGCTTCGATGATGCCTGCGACATCACTCTGGCTCAGCTGATACTGCTCCAGTGCTTCGGTGTCCAGTGTGACACTGATCTCTTCCGTAATATTTCCGGTTTCACTGATTGAAGCGACACCGTTGATATTTTCAAGTTCACTGATCAGGTCGTCCACCTGACCCTGGAATTCGCTGACACTTTCGTTTTCGGATGTAACAGCCATGGTCATGCTCGGGAACATGGTAATATCGAATTCAAGGAAGGAAGGTTCACCCGCCTGCTCAGGCAGATCGACATCACCGATGGTGCGGGTGATTTCATTTTCCACTTCATCGATTGTCATATCATAGCCGAACTCAAGAATGACGATGGATGAACTCTCCTGTGATTGCGAGCTGATGTTCGTCAGACCGCTGACGGTCGACAGTTCGGCTTCCAGTGGCCGTGTAACATCCTGCATCACTTCCTCAGGTCCGGCGCCCTGGTATGTGGTTGCCACCGCAGCAACCGGCGGCTGCACATTCGGCAGAAGCTGGAGAGGCAGTCTGGTCAGTGATACAGCCCCGAGAAGTATCAGAATGATCATGACGACGATGGTGAATTTCGGTCTTCTTATTGAAAAATCCGCTAGCTTCAAAAACTTTCACTCCTAAATGGATTTATAATGGCTATCTCAATTGAACAACATGTTGTACAATGTCCAATGATAATTAAATTATATGCTTGCTTCAACAAACAATCCATTGCCAAGTGTTGAAAAGGAGAATAAATATGTCAAAATCAAGTCGGAAAGCAGAGACAAGGCATGATCTGCTGGAGGCGTTCTGGTCGCTTTATATCGAGAAGCCGATAGAAAAGATTACGATCCGGGAAATCACCGATCTTGCCGGCTACAGCAGGGGGACATTCTATACATATTTCTCGGATGTATATGAGGTGCTGGAAGTACAGAAGGCAGCTCTGATGCCGACGGTGGAGCAGATCATCGATCCGCTGAAGGAAATACAGGAGAATAACGGAAAGATCGTGGACCCGGCAAAGCGTGTGTCCGAATATATCAGGACGCATGGGGATCGCATTGCTATCATGCTCGGTCCTGGTGGCGATCCAAGTTTCGGTCATGAATTGAAGGCCAGGGTGAGGAAGGTCATGATGCACTTTGCTTTGGAACTTGGTATCCGTGAACTCAAGGAATATGAGTATGTCATCGAATATCATATTCTTGGAATGATCAACATGTACCAGCTATGGGTGGAAAATGACAGGAATATTTCAGAAGAAACCTTGAGTGAACTCTACGAAAGGGTGTCGCATGGCGGAACGATGAATATCATGAGCAGTATGATGAACGACCGGAAGACCGGTAGCTAGCACCCGGGTTCAATTATTTTATATACGCATCTTTTCTGTTTACAATTGCATCATATGCGAATACTGGAAGGAGCGATCAGATTGAAATACGATTTCGATACACCGATCAACAGAAGAAATACCTACGCCATGAAATGGGATGGCGGTGAGATGATCAAGGAGTTCGGACTGACGGAACGCTACGATGAGGACACGATTCCCCTGTTCACTGCCGATATGGATTTCCAGGTGGCCGAACCGATCGTCGAAGCACTCAGAAGGACGGTCGATCACCAGATATTCGGCTATACGATCGCCCCGGATGCCTACTATGGATCCATACAGAAATGGTTTTCCGATAAATATGACTGGCAGATCGAAAAGCAGGAGATCATCTATGCACCTGGAACCGTCCATTCACTGAATGTAGCGGTCAAGGCCTACTCCGAGAAGGGTGATGGCGTCATCATCCAGCGCCCGGTATACCCGCCGTTCACTTCAGCAATTGAGAATAATGACCGTGTGGTAAAAAATAATGCAATGATACGCGGCGAGGATGGCCGGTACAGCATCGACTTCGAGGGGTTTGAAGCACTGGCCAAAGAAGAGGATACATCCATGTTCATCATGTGCAACCCGCACAATCCGACCGGCAATATCATCCGTCCGGATGAACTGGGCCGCCTGGCGGAAATCTGCCGTGAAAATGATGTCATCATCATCGCTGATGAGATTCACGGCGACCTGATCCGCATCGGTGAGTCGTTCACGCCGATCATCAAAACCACCGTCCATACAGATCATATCGTGACACTGACCGCCATCAACAAGACCTTCAACCTGGCGGGACTACACTGTACGAACGTCGTCATTCCGGATGAAGCACTCAGGACGAAGTTCCAGGAGGAGCAGGGCATGAGCCTGCCGAGCCCGTTCACCGTTGCAGCACTGATTGCAGCGTATAATGAAGGGGATGAGTGGCTCAGGCAGGTGCGGGAGTATATTGATGGCAACATCGACTTCGTCATCGATTTCCTCACGCGTGAGATGCCGAAGGTCAAAGTCCGTCGGCCGGCGGGCACGTATGTCCTGTGGATGGATTTCAGCGGCTACGGTATTTCCGAGCGCGAGGTCCATGACCGCATCTACAATGAAGCGAATGTGCTCCTTGAGGATGGCAGGATGTTCGGACCTGAAGGCAACGACTACCAGAGGATCTGTGTGCCGTCCCCACGCTCTGTCCTTGAAGAGGCGATGAACCGCATCAAAAAGGCATTTAGTGATCTGCACTAGAATAAAAGACGAATAATTCTGAAATAAAAAGCTCTTTTTTAAACTTTGGGGTTGTAATTGTCTCCGACATGTATTAGTATGATATCCAATCAAGAAAATATATAATGATTGAAGAAGAGAAGTAGCAATTTCTCAATGCCAAAGAGAGCCGGTGGATGGTGCGAACCGGTGCAATGATCTTGTGAATGGACTTCTGTATAACCAGTCGCCCCTAAGGTACTGGCGTCTACCCAACGTTACATGGCTGATACTGATGCAGTGCATCCGTATCTTGAGTGGATCGGATATAATCCGGTCAATAAAGGTGGCACCACGGCTCCCCGTCCTTTTTAAGAGACAGGGGAGCCTTTTTGCATTCAAAAAGAAAACAGCGCATATCAGAACAAGTAGTAGCACACTGCATGGCACAGAGAGTCGGGATTGCTTGGAACCGATGCATGCATGTCCTATGAATGGGCCTGATAAGAATGCGCCCGTCCTTCGCACGTTACGCGATATGAAGCTGGAGCGCAGTGCGCTCAATACGAGGTGGCACCGCGGTGAAATCGTCCTCCATAGACCATGGGTCTATGGGGATTTTTTATATTCTGGGAGGTAGAAAAGATGAAATCAGAAGCAGTGGAAGCAGTAGTGACAGGAAGCATGAAACCATATCTGGCAAAACTATCCGAACGTATTGATCTGACCTTTGATGAAATGCATGAAGCGGTATCGATACTTCTGGAAGTCGAAGTGACCGACAGCGAAGTTGCAGCGTTTCTCATGGGTCTGAAAGCCAAGGGAGAGACGGTTGAGGAGATTGCAGCACTTGTGGAAGTGCTCCGCACACACGCCATGCCGATCCATCGGCACCTTGAAGGAGTCATGGACAACTGCGGGACCGGCGGTGATGGCTCCAACAGCTTCAACATCTCGACAACATCGGCTTTCGTTCTGGCAGGTGCAGGCATAAAAGTGGCCAAGCACGGCAACCGCAGCGTGACCAGCCGGACCGGCAGCTCGGACGTTCTATCCGAGGTCGGTGTGTCACTGGCATTCGATACCGAGGATATCGACGTGCTGCTGGATACGAATGGCATCGCGTTCCTGTTTGCCCCCCATGCCCATCCGAAGATCAAGCAGGTGATGAAAGTGAGGAACGATCTTAAAGTACCGACCATATTCAATCTGATCGGACCGCTGATCAATCCTGTAAAACTTGATTACCAGTTTCTTGGGGTATATAAGAAAGACAAGGTCGAAATGATGGCACACGTACTGAAACGGCTCGGAAGGAAACGGGCGGTCGTGATCAACGGTGCCGGCTCGATGGATGAGGCATCACTGCTCGGTGAGAACCATATGACACTGCTCGATGACGGTGTCATAACGAACGTGACATTCACACCGGAATCAGTCGGTCTTCCGACATACACGTTGGAAGACATTACAGGCGGGGACAGCCGGGAAAATGCAGCAATACTTACCAATGTACTCTCCGGCGAAGCAACACCCGCCCAACGGGATACCGTTCTTCTCAATGCGGGAATCGGTCTTTTCAGCGCCGGTAAGGCTGAAACGATCAGAGAAGGCATTGAAATGGCAAGAGAAAGCATCGATTCAGGCAGGGCACTGTCCAAGCTGGATCATCTGATCAACTATACACAAAAAGGCGGGATGTAGAATGGCAGCGATACTGGAAGAAATCATTTCTTATAAACGTATTGAGATAGAAGCGATGGGCACACAGGAGATCATAAAAAGCCGCAGACCGGCATCTTTCAAGAAACGTCTTGAAAATGCCGATACGATGTCGGTCATCGGCGAGGTGAAACGGGCATCACCGTCTAAAGGCGACATCAACATTGATATCGATCCGAAAGCGCAGGCCGAGAAATACGTAAAGGGCGGTGTTGATGTAATCTCGGTCCTGACCGATCGCAACTACTTCAAAGGATCGCTCAGAGATCTTGAAGCTGTAAAATGTGCAGTCGATGTGCCTGTACTGAACAAGGACTTCATCATAGACGAACGGCAGATCGACCGCGCGTACCTCTATGGTGCCGATATCATCCTGCTCATTGTGGCAGCTTTGGATGACGAGACGCTGAAGCGGCTTTATGACCACGCCGCGAGCTACGGCATGGAATGCATCGTTGAAGTGCATACGAAGGCGGAGATGGAACGGGCGCTCAAACTGGAGCCTGAAATCATCGGCATCAACAATCGTGATCTGAAAACATTCGAAGTGGATATCGCCAACACCGAACAGCTGCTCGAAGAATTCGGTGACGCCGATACGATCTTTATTGCAGAAAGCGGCATCCGGATTGAGGAAGATGCGAGACGCATGAAAGATGCCGGGGCACGTGCACTGCTGGTCGGTGAAACCCTGATGCGTGCGGAACATCCGGAACAGGTCATAGAATCCCTCAAGGTGGCGCTGTAGATGAAAATAAAAATCTGTGGCATCCAGTCGATCGAAGCGGCGGAATGGGCAGCGGATGCAGGTGTGGACATGATCGGCTTCGTCTTTGCGCCGAGCCGCCGAAAAGTGGATATTGGTGCGGCACGCGCAATTGCGGATGCGGTCAGAGGGCGTGTCAAAACCGTCGGGGTGTTCGTCAATGCGCCTGCTGATGAAGTGGAACATGTCCATCAGGCAGTCGGGCTCGACTACGTCCAGCTGCATGGGGATGAGTCGGAAGACTATGTCAAAACACTCGATATTCCGGTCATCAAAGCTTTTTCCGTCGGACAGATGCGCATTGAAGAGATGTTCCGATATGAAGCGGATCATATACTGATCGACAGTCCGCCCGGCAAGTACCGCGGGGGCACCGGCCACGCTTTCGACTGGTCGGCGCTGGATGATCCGGCACTCGATAGGAGTCGGCTGATCATGGCCGGCGGCATCAACAGCAGCAATATCCGGGCAGCATACGATTCGGTCCGGCCAGCCGGTGTCGATATTTCGAGCGGTGCGGAGACCGACGGTATGAAAGATGAAAATAAAATCCATGAACTGATGGAACAGATGAAAGGTGTCGATGGAAATGGAACAGACTTATACACAGCCGAATGAGAGCGGCCATTACGGAGATTTCGGCGGCAGATATGTCCCTGAAACGCTGATGGGCGCCATCAAGGAACTGGAAGCGGAATATAAGGCAGCGCAGCATGATGAAGTGTTCCAGAAGGAACTCAATCACTATCTTAAGGACTATGTCGGCCGTGAATCGCCGCTTTATTTTGCGGAAGAGCTGACAGCAAAGGCGGGCGGTGCAAAAATCTACCTGAAGCGAGAGGACCTGAACCATACGGGTGCACACAAGATCAACAATACGATCGGCCAGGCGCTGCTTACAAGAAAAATGGGCAAAAAGAAAGTGGTTGCGGAAACCGGCGCCGGTCAGCATGGTGTTGCAACGGCAACCGTATGCGCACTGCTCAAGCTTGAATGTGTCATCTTCATGGGCAAGGAGGATGTGAAACGCCAGGAGCTGAATGTTTTCAGAATGGAGCTGCTCGGCGCCAGAGTGGTCAGTGTCGACCAGGGACGGGGAACACTGAAGGATGCCGTCAATGAGGCACTCCGCTACTGGGTGGCCAATGTCGAGGACACGCACTACATTCTCGGTTCGGTCATGGGACCGCATCCGTTCCCGCAGATCGTCCGTGACTTCCAGTCCATCATCGGCAGGGAGACGAAAGAGCAGGTTCTGGACAAGGAAGGTCGGCTGCCGGACGCAGTCGTTGCATGCATCGGCGGGGGCAGCAACGCCATCGGCATGTTCCATCCGTTCATCGACGACCTGGATGTCCGCCTCATAGGTGTGGAAGCATCCGGCCATGGCATCGAGAGTGGCCAGCACGCCGCATCACTGAATGAAGGGCATGTCGGCATACTGCACGGATCGAAGATGCATCTGCTGCAGGATGAAGCGGGACAGGTCCAGGAAGCATATTCCATATCCGCAGGGCTCGACTATCCGGGCATCGGACCGGAGCACAGCCATCTGAAATCACTCGGCCGGGCTGAATACGCCCATGCGACGGATGAAGAGGCGCTCGAGGCATTCAAGATGCTGTCGCACACGGAAGGCATCATCCCGGCGCTTGAGAGCGCCCACGCAGTATCTCATGCCATGAAGGTGGCAGCGGAAATGACATCGGATGAAATCCTTGTCATCTGCCTATCCGGCCGCGGCGATAAGGATGTCGCCCAGGTCAAAGCACGTGAGGAAGGAAGAGAACTATGAGCAGAATGAAAATGGAGCAGACTTTCGAATCACTTGGAAACGAAGGAAAGAAAGCATTCATCGCCTACATCATGGCCGGAGACGGCGGCCTTGAAAACCTGAAGCATCAGATGCTGTCGCTTGAAGCGGCAGGGGCTTCGGTCATCGAGCTCGGCATCCCATTCTCCGATCCGGTGGCGGATGGGCCGGTCATCCAGGCGGCAGGCCAGCGCGCACTGGCAGAAGGGGTCACGCTCAGAGGCATTCTCGAGGAACTCGCCCGGATCAAAGATGACATATCCATTCCGGTGGTGCTCATGACCTATGCCAATCCGGTACTGCGACTCGGTGCGGACACGTTTGCTGAGATGTCCGATGAGGCCGGTGTCTCCGGTGTCATCATGCCGGATGTGCCACTTGAAGAATCCGGAGAATTCGAAGTGCCGCTCCGAAGATATGACATCACCATGATCCGCTTCATTACGCTGAGTAGCTCGGAAGAACGGATCAAGGAAGTGATGGAAGGGGCCGAAGGGTTCATCTATGCCGTAACGGTCAGGGGGACGACAGGCGCAAGAGCAGGATTTGATGCCTCACTGTACGATCATCTGGAAAGCATTTCGAAAATGACCGATGTACCCGTTTGTGCCGGCTTCGGCATCGGCAGCCGTGAACAGGCGGAGGCGGTCGGCTCACACTGCGACGGCGTCATCGTCGGCAGCAGAATCGTCGAGCTGATGCATGAGAATAATATCGAAGAAATAGAGGCGCTCATCCCGGAAAATGCAGATATTGCAATAAATGCGTCAAATTGATTGAAATAGTATCCCGGTTTTAAATACAATATAATTGTATATGATGGAAAAAACTTTATTTGGAGGATACTATGACACATATCAAATTCGATTATTCCAATGTAGCGTCATTCATGAACGAAGCGGAACTCTCCGGCCTGTCGCCGTTTGTATCAAGTGTGCATGACATGATCCATGAGGGCACAGGTGCCGGCAGCGACTACCTGGGCTGGGTGAAGCTTCCTGAAGACTATGACAAGGAAGAGTTCTCCCGCATTCAGAAGTCTGCTGAAAAGATCAAATCGGATTCCGATGTGCTCGTTGTCATCGGTATCGGTGGATCCTATCTGGGTGCGAAAGCCGCAGTCGAAATGCTGACACCGGCATTCGGGCATGATGGACCGGAGATCGTATTTGCCGGACATCAGCTCTCAAGCCACTATATGAATGAACTGAAGGACTACCTTGGTGGCAAGGACTTTTCAATCAATGTCATCAGCAAATCCGGAACAACAACGGAACCTGCCATTGCATTCCGTGTCTTCAAGAAGCTGCTTGAAGAGAAGTATGACAACCCGACGGAACGCATCTATGTAACGACGGACAAGGAAAAGGGTGCGCTCAACACACTGGCCCGTGAAAAAGGCTATGAGATGTTTGTCGTACCGGATGATGTCGGTGGCAGATACTCGGTACTGACTGCTGTCGGCCTGCTGCCGATCGCAGCATCCGGCATTGATATCGAAGCAATGATGGAAGGTGCACGTGCTGCCATGGACGAGCTCCAGGAAGCATCGCTCGAAAGCAATCCGGCGTACCAGTATGCAGTCGTCCGCAACGCCCTGTACAATAAAGGCTATGATGTGGAGATGCTGATCAACTATGACGCACGCCTGTCCTACTTCGGCGAGTGGTGGAAGCAGCTCTTCGGCGAGAGTGAAGGCAAGGACAACAAGGGAATTCTGCCGCACAGCGCCAACTTCACCACGGATCTGCATTCACTCGGCCAGTACATCCAGGAAGGCAGACGCATGCTGATGGAGACGGTCATCAATGTAGAGACGCCGCTCAGTGATGTGACGATCGAGGCGGAGGAACAGGATCTCGATGGTCTCAACTACCTTGAAGGGATGACGGTCGATGAGGTGAACCATCAGGCCATGCGCGGAACCATTCTTGCCCATGTGGATGGTGGTGTACCGAACATGATCGTCACTGTACCGAAGCTTGATGCATACACATTCGGCTATATGGCCTACTTCTTCGAGCTTGCATGTGCGATGAGCGGATATCTGCTCGGCGTCAACCCGTTCAATCAGCCGGGTGTTGAAGCATACAAGCAGAACATGTTCGCACTTCTTGGAAAATCAGGCTATGAAGATCTTAAAAAGCAATTGAATGACAGGCTCAATTAAAAATTATATAATTGATGGATAGTCAGGCTATATTACACTGTAATATAGCCTTTATTAGATATGTGAGGTCATGTGTGTGGAATTTCGGACATTGCTTGAAAAATTTACGACTCAGGAAGGATTGGAATCACTGTTTGAGGAAGTCGAAGCGATCGGCATCATTGTCGGTTTCCTGCTTGCGATGGCGGAGGCATTCCTGCCTTTTCTGCCACTGTTTGCGATTGTAATCATCAATCTCAATTCGTACGGACTCATTCTGGGCTTTCTGACAAGCTACTCGGCAACCGTCCTCGGAAGCTACCTTGTGTTTCTGACGGTCAGATACTTTCTCAGAAAGCCCGCTCAGAAATACATTGTTAAACACGAAAAGCTCAGCAGTATGCTGAGATTTGTCGATCACAAGGGGTTTGCCTTCCTGCTGATTCTGCTGTCCATACCCTTTACTCCAAGTTCAGTCATCAATGTCATCGCAGCTTTATCGAATCTTAGAAAAAGCGTATACTTATGTATATTGATTGTAGCAAAAGCGATCATGATTCTGCTGATGTCAGTTGTCGGTTACGATATCACATCATTTTTTACTTCACCGCTACAGTTGACGATTTCAATTGTTTTCCTGGTACTGCTCTATTTCTTCTCGAAGTGGTACCAGAAATATATCAACAGCAAACTAGAGAAATAGAGGTGAAGTCGAGTGAAGAAGGAAATTGGTGAGTGGCTTGTCGCAATCATCGTTGCTGTCGTACTCATTATCGTTATCCGGTCGTTTCTATTCGTCTCCTACACTGTGGACGGTCTGAGCATGGATCCGACTTTTGAAGATGAGGATCGGGTCGTTGTAAATAAATTCATGCAGCATTTCAGCGAGTATGAGACGGGGGATGTCGTCGTCTTCCATTCGGAAGCGGGACCGGCCTATGTCAAACGAATCATCGGTACGCCGGGGGATACGGTGACGATGGAGGACAAGCAGGTCTATGTGAACGGTGAACCGCTCGAAGAGGATTATGTTGTGCATACGGAAGATACGTACCTGGATAATTTCACGCTGCCGGAGCTCGGGGTGGACGGCGAGACACTCCCCGAGGACAAGTATCTCGTGCTTGGGGATAATCGGCCTGTAAGCCGTGACAGCCGTGATTTCGGTACGGTGGACGAATCCCAGATTGTCGGAGAAGTACAATTGAGATTCTGGCCGCTGAACAGGATTGCAGTGAATTTTGAATAGGAGGGCACCCTGAGGGGTGTCTTTTGCATAAGGAGAGGAAAATATGGGAATCAATATCTGGACGGGAATCAGCGGGACCGGCAAGACACGGCAGATGTTCGAGGAAATCAATGACATCACAAGTGCGGCGCCGCTCGGTTCAAGCATCTATATCATCACCCCGACGCAGAACACATTGAGGTATGAGAACATTATCACCAACCCGACGGATGAGAATCCCGGCGTCGGCAGCCTGCGTACAGCGGTGTTCAGCTTCGCCCGGCTGATGTGGCATATTTTCAATGAAACGGGCCACTCCACGCGTGATGCACTGTCCGAGAGTGGGCATATCATGCTGATCCACAAGATGATGAATGAGATGAAGGCGGAGTTCGATTTCTATCGCGACAGTGCGCAGTACATAAAATTTTCAGGCAAGGTGCTCGATATGCTGAGCGAGTTCCGCTCCTACCGTGTATCACCGGATGATTTCCAGCGGGTGGACGCTCCTGCGGGGCGTGTGCAGGACAAGATGCATGATCTTGAGATCATCTACCGCAGCTGGGAGAAGCGCATTACGGAACTCCAGATCGAGGACATCAACCTGACCGACCAGTTCATCAATCTGCTGTATTCGGATACGCCGATCCGATCGCTTGAAGATGCTGTCATCTATATCGATGGCTTCCACAACTTCACGGAAAGCGAATTTGCGCTGATCCAGGCACTTGAAACCCGGGTCCGTGACATCAACCTGCTTTTGACCCACCAGGGAACGAACAAACAGCTGTTCAGAAAGACTGATGCAGTCATCGAGCGCCTGCGGTATCTGCTCGGCGATGACAAACTGGCTTTCGAACATTTCGGGGAGGATTTCAGACGCTCCAGCAGAAGCGGCCTGATCCAGGTCGAACGCTACTTCGATCTCGGGGAGCCGATCTATGACTACGACGGTGTCATCTTCACAGAGGCGCCGAATGTCCTTGAGGAGGTTAATGATGTGGCCAGGGAGATCGAATCGCTCGTATTCGACGGCAAGGCATACTATACGGATATCGGCGTACTCTACCGCGACACGAACTATGAACCGGTCATCCAGTCGGCCTTCAGAAGATACAATATATCCTACCATATCGACAAGAAGGTGCCGATGCGTGCCCATCCATTCGTCCAGTTCATAATGAGCCTGCTCGAGTGCTACATGAGGAACTATGAGTTCGGTGCCTTCATGAATGTACTGAAGACGGGCTACTTGTGCGAGGCTTCGGAAAGGCACCATATCGACCAGCTTGAGAACTTTGCGCTTGAACGCGGGCTGAACGGCGCTGCACTGTTCGATGACGACCAGTTCCGCTACCATATGGAAGTGACCGAGTATGGCGTGAGACGGGTGGATCGAAGTGATGCCCATGCCGGGCTGATCCAGTTTAAAAATCAGGTCCTCGGCAAGCTTGAACGCCTCTTCAAGGCATTCAGGGAAGAGCAGACGGTCCGCGACTATATCAATGCCATCTACAACTTCGTCCTCGAGGAGGACATACTGGACAAGCTTGCAGAAGAGATGAAAACACTCGATGCGCGTCACGAAATACAGACGAGGGATGAGACCGAGCAGGCCTACAATATGTTCATCCGTCTGCTGGATGATGCCTATACGGTCTTTGACGACGAGCAGGTGTCATTCGCAATCTTCTATGAGACATTCATCGATGGGCTGAAGAATGCGGAGTTCAGCCTGCTGCCGTCGACCATCGACCAAGTCATGGTTGGATCGCTCGACCTGTCCAAAGTGGAAAATAAGAAATACATCTTCATCATCGGTCTGAACCGCGATGTCATGCCGCGTGAGAGCCGCAATACGGACCTCATCTCGGACGAGGAGAAGATGGTGTTCGAAAATGCGGACATCGAGCTGTCACCGGACTCCCGGACACTCAGCCAGGATGAACGCTTCGTCTTCTATCTCGGCGTGACGCGCGCCACCGAAGGGCTCTATCTCAGCTGGTCCGCCACACTGCCATCGGGTGAAGTGACGAAGATCAGTCCCTTCGTCGATGAAATGCTGCCCGGACCAGAACGAGTGCGGAACTATGAGTACAGGCGCACAAGCGAGTACGACCGCTTCAATCCGACCCGTCTCATCACCTCCATAGAAAGTATGGAGCCCACACTGCACCTGAAAGTGCGCGAGATGATGACAGCACCTGTCAGCGACCCGGCGGAATTTCTCAGGCTGCCTGAATACAGAGGCTGGGTTGAAGCCTACCATGTACTGATGAAGGAACGCTGGCACGATGTATATCCGAGAATGAGGCGCAATCTCACCTATGACAACCGTGCCGGCACCCTGTCACGTGAAGTGGCCGAAGCGCTCTATTCCGAGGAAATGAACGCCAGTGTGTCCCGTTTCGAGTCCTTTTTCAGGTGTCCATTCCAGCACTTCAGCAGATATGGCCTAAAGCTCCGGGTCAGAAAGCCGTACCAGGTGGCACCGCTTGAGCTCGGCAACCTGTACCACGAAGTGCTGTATGATGTCGTCAAGAGCCTCGACTATACACTCGACCATGATGAAGACAGAATAGAGGCACAGGTGGCGGAGTCCATCGAACGCTTCTCGCAGGCGATCCAGTTCGGCATCTTCGAGCACAGTGGATACTACCAGTCACTCAAATCACGTGCCAGGGATGCAATCATCAAGCTCCTTCTGTTCATGAAGGAGATCGAGAATCTCGGAGAGTACAGGATTGCCGATGTGGAACTGTCCTTCGGCTTCAAGGACAGCCCGATGGAAGAGATGACGCTGACGAGCAAAGATGGCTATCAGATCCATCTGCGCGGGAAGATCGACCGCGTCGACATGTATGAAACGGGAGAAGGCGCCTATGTCAACCTGATCGACTACAAGTCGAGCGCGAGGAGCATTTCACGCGAGGGCGTGCTGAACGGTCTCGAGCTTCAGATGATGACCTACATGCATGTGCTGATGACAAAAGGGCCGGCCTATTTCGGCAAGGAGAAGATCATGCCGAACAGCATGCTGTTCTTCCCGGTGAAGGATCCGCTCCTTTCTCTTGATGATGAAGCGGCACCTGAGGATGTGGCCCGCGAGCATAAAAAGCGCATGCGCCCGGACGGCGTCTTCATCAATGAAAGCGAGGCCTATGATACGGTGCTTGACGACAGTTCCGTCGGCATCGGCGGCATGCTGTCCGGTCTCGAAGATTTCAAGGAATACGGCGACTACCTGCCGATATCCGTGTCGAAAAACGGCAAGATCAACGCACGGACGAAAGGCAAGTACTTCAGTCCCGCACTGTTCGACCACTACGCCGGCCGCATCATGGACATGTATCAGAACGCGACCGATGAAATCTATGGCGGCGAAGTGCTCGCCTCGCCGATGGCGATGGATGCGGGCAACAGGCGGCTCGCATGCGAAATGTGCGATTTCAAATCTGCATGCCATATCGATGCCCTGATGAACCGTCAGGATGTACGGAAAAATGAGTTGAATGATGAAGCAGTGAGTCTATTTGAAAGTGAGGTGTCGATCGATGGTCCAGTGGACAGATAGGCAGCTTGAAGCAATTGAATATGAAGGGTCGGACGTTCTGGTTGCCGCTGCAGCAGGCAGCGGCAAGACGACGGTCCTGGTCGAGCGGATCATCCGCCGGGTGCTTGACGGGCGCTACGGCATCGACGGGGTGTTCGTCGCCACCTTCACCAATATGAGCGCCAGGGATATGAAGGACAAGATCGAGAAGGCGCTCAGGGGCGCCTACCAGGAAAAGCGTGATCCGAACATCTACAACGAAATGCTCAAGCTGAAGGAAGCGCATATCTCCACGCTGCACAGCTTCTGCCTGCACCTGACCCAGATGCACTACAACACCATCGGCCTGTCGCCTGACATGCGGACGCTTGGTGATGTGGAAATGAAGATCCGTCTCGATCAGGTCATTTCTAATGTGCTTGAAGCGTACTATTCGAAAGGGGAGCCGGACTTCAACACACTTGCCATGATGCTGTCGACCGACAAGAGCAATGACGGCCTGCTGAACACGGTCCGTGACCTCTACTATACCGCAGTGGCCAGTCCCGATCCGCGCGGCTATCTGGAACGCAATATCGACCAGTACCACAACACGGCGCACCTCCAGTCGATTCTTGATGCCCATGATCATAATATCAGGCTGAAGCTCGATGCTCTGATGAATGACGTCGATCTGCTGCGCCACCACTACAACACCGTGACGCACAGCACGATCAAGGATGCCCAGGTCCGCGATGCCTTTGACGCACTCGAGACACTTGCCCGGAAGGTCATGCAGTCGATCGAAGCGAACCGCAATGGCGAGCTTGCCGAACTGCCGCCATTTGCACTCAAGGATGGACGTACTGCCTTCATCAAAAACATCGAGGATCCGGACGAGAAAGCACAGCTGCTCGCATTGCAGAACCGGGTGAAGAAGCGCTATACGGAAATAAAGGATGCACGCGCCTATACGCTCGAGCGCGTAGCCGATGAAATGGCACCGATGAATGGACCGAGCAATGTGCTGATCCGGATCGTTGCCGATGTCATCGACCGCTTCCAGAACCAGAAGCTGTCACGGAATGAAATGGACTTCTCAGACTATGAGCATTATGCACTGGCCATTCTGAATGCACAGGATGGTGCGGTGAGAAAGCTGTACCAGAGCCGCTTCAAGGAAGTCATGATTGATGAGTATCAGGACATCAACCGGGTCCAGGAAGCCATCATCCAGTCGCTCAAAACCGGCGACGAAGCGTCAGGCAACCTGTTCATGGTGGGTGACGTCAAGCAGTCCATCTACAAGTTCAGACAGGCCGATCCGTCACTTTTCATCGAGAAGTCGGAACGCTTCGGTGCCCCGGACAGCGGCAAACTCATCAGTCTGAACCACAATTTCCGTTCCCGTGGGGAAGTGATCGATCTGACCAACGCGGTATTTGAGCGCATCATGGACAGGGAAGTGGGGGAAGTGAAATATGATGAAACCCATCGCCTCGTCCAGGGCAACCATCTGGATGCCCCGCCGCTGCCGTCGGAAGTCCACATCATCGAAGATGCCGAAAGCCGCGGAGATGATGCTGAAATCGTGCATATTGCACAAGTCGTCAAGCAGCTGAAAAAGAAGGGTGCCGACTACAATGACATCGTCATTCTGACCCGCAATACGCGCGATAACGAAGCCTACCGCAAGCTGCTGTCGGAAGCGGAGCTGCCGGTGTTCGTCAACAACCGTTCCGGCTATCTGGATACACTCGAAATCCGCACGATGATCAGCATACTATCCATCGTCGATAATCCGCTTCAGGATGACCACCTCGTCGGCACGATGCGGCTGCCGATGTTCAACTTCACCGAAAACGACATTGCGCACATACGTGCAGTCTCGGACTGCGACTACATGTATGAAGCACTGGTGCAGTACGAAGGACCGGCGCTCGTCATGAAGAAGATCGACGAGTTCATGGATGCGCATAGGACACTGCAGTCCTATGCCAGATACATGAGTGTGCCGGAGCTGATCGATGAGATCTATGTGGAACTCAATATTGTGGAGTATTTCGCCGGACTGAAAGGTGGGCTGACCCGCCGTGCCAATCTGAACGGGTTCATTGAAAAGGCCATGGAGTTCGAGAAGATGTCGCATCTGTCGCTGTACGAATTCATTGCGTACATCCATCGCATGATCGAGGATGGACAGGATTTCGGCGAGGAGAATACCGTGTCCGATGATGCAGATACGCTGCGTGTCATGACGATCCATGCATCAAAGGGCCTCGAATTCAGCTACGTCATCTATGCCGGCCTCTATAGGCAGCTGAACATGATGGACCTGATGAAGAAGGTGACCATCCATCCGGATGCGGGCATCGCCTTCAAGCGTTTCATGCCGGATAACCAGGTCATCCTGCCGAGCATCCATCAGCAGGTGGTGCGCCAGATGATCCAGCAGGAGCGGATCAGCGAGGAGATGCGCCTCGTCTATGTGGCGATGACGCGTGCCATCGACCAGCTGATCATCCCGCTCGTCTACAAAGCCGGGATGTCCGAAAAGTTCACTTATGAAGGCGGCAAGGTCCACGCCGATGACCGCCTGTCGATCCGCAGCATCCAGGACCTGCTTTCACCGGTGCTCGTCAATACGCCGATGGAAGCGCTCCGAATCCATCACATCGAAGAGGTGGAAGCGGCGCCCCAGGCAATCCGGCACACGTCACTTGATGACATTGAAGCGATGAAGATAGGCGGGAACCAGCTGCTGAAGGAACGGATCCTCTACCGCTATCCGCACACGCAGGCGACGGAGACGGTGTACAAGGAATCGGTGACAGAAATAAAACGGCGGAACGAGACGCCGCCTGACGATAGTGCCATCATCCGGCATGACCGGACACCGAATTTCAGGGCACCGAACTTCCGCAACGATACGCTCGATGCGCCGGTCTTCGGAACGATGATGCACCAGATGATGATGCATCTGCTCAACCGTTATGACGACCTCCGCAAGCTCGCGGGTGAAGCACGGGACGCATTCATTGAACAGATGATTCTGGAGAATACTTCGGATGATCCGCTGATCACACCTGAGCACCAGGCACAGATGATCCGAAACATCCATCATTTCCTCAGTGATGATACGATGTGCAGTCTGCTTGAACAGCAGCGTTCGATCCACACCGAAATACCGTTCATCATGAACCAGAAGGCCATCGGCTATTCAGACTTCGACCTTCAGATGGTGCAGGGGATTGTCGATGCCCTGCTTGAAATGGAGGATGACTTCGTCATCATCGACTACAAGACGGACCGTGTCCACCAAACCGGACTGACGGAGGCGGACCTGATCGGACGGTACAGCACACAGATGGACATCTACAGACGGTCGCTGATGCAGGCGCTGCAGAAAAATGTTACGGTATACCTATATTTCTTTGACTATGGAGCGATCAGATTTGATAAATGATAGACAACGTCCAAGCATGCTGCTCGGCATTATACTGATAGGGGTACTGCTGCTGAACGGCCTGCATTTCATGATGCCCTTTGATGCATTGAATCCATATGAATATTTGAGCGGCAGCAACCTGAGCAGCTATCAGGTTCTTGATATATTCATCGGTGGCGCCATCGTGCCGCTCGCGGCACTCGCCATCGGCTACACCATCCACGCTTTCAGGGATTACGGCATCGGCAACCTGGCCAAGATTACAGCCTTCGTACTCGCACTCGGCATCGTCCAGACCTTCTTCATTTTTGCATTCGACTTTCTGCCGGGTCTTGCACTGATGACGCTTGTCGCCCTATTTTTCCTGCGAACCGGATCTGCAGTCACATTCATCTCGGGCATGGCGCTTTTCCTGTTCCACCTGGTGGCGAATGTACTGGTCAGCCTGTTTACGGACATCGGTTCGCCGAGCGATATCATCTATACCGCCCTGCAGGACGTCAACAACTACACAAGTGTATTTACGAATACCGACTATTTTGCGATGATCAGCCTGAATATCGAAATCTTTTCAGCCAATGGACCAAGCACGTTGTATGGGCTCGTGTTCACCGTGCTGCCGTGGCTGCTCATCGGTATCAGCCTCGGCCAGATCGGCATCGCAAAGTTCGCGAAATCAAACCTGCTGCTCAGCACATTGCTGTTCATCATCCTGGCAGGCGGCGGCATGGCAATAAAGATCATCCAGGTGCTGACACTCGGCAGCTACAGCGGCCGGCTGCTGGCGGAGAACTTCGGTGGCCCGGTGCTCGCGCTCGGCTACTTTGTACTGCTGATCCAGCTGACAGTCATGGTGCCGGCGCGCATTCTGGAGATTTTCGGACGTATGGGAAGATATGCACTGACACTCTATATTCTCTCGAATGTCATTTTCATGCTGATATTCTACGGTATCGGGCTGCGGCTCTACGGAGAATTGGAAATCACCGGCATGATCTGGATGGCACTCGTAGTCTATATTTTCCTCATGGTGCTGGCGACGGTCATGCACCGGTTCAAGATCAGCAGCCTGGAGAATTTATTCACCAATAATTCTGAAAATGGAATCAACAAATAGATATAGTCTGTTATAATGAAGGAAATACACATATTAAGGAGCGTATTCCATGAAATTTCTAACATTCGATTATCGGGATCAGACCTACTATGGCGTTAAAGTAAAACGTGAGGAAAGTGCATGGATTCTTCCGAAGCTTTTTGAAGCTTTCGGAGATGACGAAAATTATCCCAAAACATTGTTAGAAGGTATTTCCAAATACCACACACTGGATTTCCAGGAACATGTCCGAAAATTAGTGGAAAAGGCACAGCAGTCAGGGAAGGCGGACAAGTACAAGGCGCCATTCAATGAAATTACATTCCGTGCGCCCGTGACCCCACCGAACAACGTCATCGCTTTCGGCAGGAACTACAAGTCGCATGCGGAAGAGCTGAACAACGAAGTGCATAGCCTGTACGTGTTCACCAAGGCGGCGACAAGTCTCGCAGGGGATGAAGAGACGATTCCGAACCACCAGGACATCACATCCCAGCTCGACTACGAAGGGGAGCTCGGTGTGGTCATCGGCAAGCGTGCCGAGAAGATCCAGAGTTCAATGGCGCTCGACTATATATACGGCTACACGATCATCAATGATATTACAGCACGCGATCTTCAGAAGGCCCATCATCAGGCATTCCTTTCAAAAAGCCTGAAGGGCGGATGCCCGATGGGACCATTCATCGTCACAAAGGACGAGCTGCCGAATCCGGAGCAGACTTCCATCGTGACGAAAGTCAACGGCAAGATCCGACAGGACGGCAGCACAAAGGAAATGGTATTGAAACTGGATGAACTGATTGCGGAAGTATCCAAATATGTCACGCTCGAACCGGGTGATGTCATCGCTACAGGCACACCAAGCGGCGTAGGTGCAGGCATGAAGCCGCCACAGTATCTGCAGCCGGGTGATGAAGTCCGCATTTCGATCAATGGCATCGGTACATTGACGACATATATTGGCAAGTAATCTCTCCTGAAATATGATAAGATATTGATGATTCATATTTGAAAGGAAGATTCGATGATACACTTGCATTTGACAGCAATCGTGCTGGCAGTCATCCTATTCATCATTACGTACAATTCGGTGGACACTCCGGATGGCCAGTCCACATACTCGAAACCGCTGCACATGGTTCTGAGACTCATCTACCTGATCGTCATCTTCACAGGTCTGATGATGTTCCTCGATTTCGGAAGCGGCAACCAGATGATGTACGGTCTGAAGTTCCTGGCCGGACTCATTTCGATCGGTCTGATGGAGATGGCACTGGTAAGACAGCGCAAATCCGGAACTGGCCGAACAATGGTCATCATACTGACAGTATTCCTGATTGTGACAATCGCCCTTGGCATCTATCTGCCGGCAGGTCCATTGAGCGCACTTTTCTCATAGGCTGCATGAGGGTTCAGGCACTCTTTACAGAGTGCCTTTTTTAATGTAAATTTGTGAACGTTTATTGACATGGGCTTATTTTGAAATTTTATCTAGTATACTGTCAATATAAAAATAGAAGGTAGGATAGCAATGAAGAAACTAGTGATATATATGGCGGTCCTGCTCGCAGCCATCGGCATTTCCAGTCCCGAAGCTTCTGCACAGGACAAAGAGCCCGAGCGCATCTATACAATTATCGTCGACCGTTTTCTCAATGGCACCGACACCAACGACGTCAATGTTACGGAGGACATGGATGAAGCGATGCCATTCGGAGGCGACTTTGCAGGCATCGAGAATAATCTCGAGTACATACAGGAGATGGGATTCGATACACTGATGCTCTCCCCGGTATTTGAAAAGGCCGATGACGACTATCTCGGCTACAGTGTCGAAAGCTATGAGGAGATCGAAGCGGCATTCGGCGGAGCGGAAGCATTCCGGAGTCTGATCGATGCAGCCCACGCGCGTGATATGGAAGTCGTCGTCGATATGCCGGTGACTGCAACAACAGGGTATGAAACGCTGGATGATCCGGAGCTGAACGACATTCAGCAGAGCTACTACGACAGCGTGCAGACAGAATTCATCGATCTCAGAAATGCCGATAACCAGGCGCGGTATCAGGAGATGGCACAGGCATTCGTCGATACGTATGACGTCGATGGTCTGAGCATGAATATCGTCCAGGACGGACTGGACGCCGCCAGTTTCATGCCGGAAGGTGTGAAGACATACGGCATCGTCGAAGATGAAAGCATCACCGCCCAAGGCTTCGATCATATGACCGATCCGGCGATGCGGGACGCAATCGTTGAAGCATTCAGTACAACAGATACCGAAATTCCGGACTATCCGACAGATGGTTCGCTGCTGCTTGCAGACCACTGGTTTACGGAACGCTTCACCACACATGCAGTGGAAGCCAACATGTTCCCAGGAAAGCGCATCAGCCAGCTGACAGCTTATTTCTACGGCTATCCCGGTGCCATCGCATTCCAGTATGGAACAGAAGTCGCCTTCAGTGGTGATGACATCCCGGAGATCCATCCGCAGATGGATCTATGGACCGACCAGGAAGTCGTCGACTACATCGTATCAATCAATGAAGTATTCTCAAAACACCCGCAGATGTATCAGGGTGAGCGTGAAGTGATAAAAAATGAAGGCGGTCATTACGTCCAGCGATATCACGCCTCGGATGTCGATTTCATTTTGAACATCAACGATAGTTCCGTCACAAAGAACGTTGAAATACCGATGGAAGATGAGGACGAAGGCAAGATGCTCAGTGGCCTGCTGATCGGCGATCTGCTGCGCAGCGGAGATATGGAAGGCGACACATTCCTCGCCGTACTGGACCGCGAAGAGACGGAACTCTACGCAGTCATCGAAGAAAGTGGGTTCAACAACGGCTACCTCTATGCCGGCCTCCTCATCTTCGGCGGCTTCGGCATCTTCATCTGGGTGGTGGCAAGAAGAAGCAGACGCAGATAGGCATGTATAGCGGTTTTCCCGTTCATCCCATATTATGACCGGGAGCAAGCACGCCAAATCAAAATAATGCTTCCCTGGATTCCAGGAGGACTCAGGCTGTAGACAAAGTCATATTAAAATGACATGTCTGCAGTCTTTTTGTCGGGATGTATGGGAATCTGCAGATCAGGGGGAAGAGTATGCTGAAATCAACAGGCAGCGGGTGCAGGATGGAAAAACCGATTCCCCTGAACGATAATATTCCGTCGCCGGTCATCATCACAATCGACCCCGACGGTGAATTGGTGTTCTAACTCGCCATGGTAGCGCCCACGATGGTGAATTAGCCCTCTAACTTGCCATGGTAGCGCCCACGATGGTGAGTTGGCCCTCTAACTCACCATGGCTACGCTCACGATGGTGAATTGGCCTTCTAACTCGCCATGGTAGCCCCCACGATGGTGAATTAGCCCTCTAACTCGCCATGGTAGCCCCCACGACGGTGAATTAAGCCTCTAACTCGCCATGGTAGCGCCCACGATGGTGAATTGGCCCTCTAACTCACCATGGTAGACTCCACGATGGTGAATTAAGCCTCTAACTCGCCATGGTAGCGCCCACGACGGTGAATTGGCCCTCTAACTCACCATGGCGACGCCTACAATTCGGGATCCATAAAAATACAAAAAAGAAGACAAACACCGTGTCAAAACGGGGTTTGTCTTCAATCTGTGCCCTTCTGGATTCCAGGAGGGCATTTTCATATTGCGCATCATTTCTGCAATTTGTTCATTTTTTCTATCGCCTTGTAGCCGACCATATTGAGTACACTCTTCGGACTGGAGTATGGCGGGGAGTAGGCGACTTCGATGTTGGCAAGATCCATGGCGGTTCCGCCGAGACGGATGTGGGCTGCCAGGACATCGATGCGCTTGTCGACGCCTTCTGTACCGACGACAGCAGCGCGCAGTATCTTCCCGTCTTCCTGTGCCACATGTAGCCGGACGTGGATTGGTAAGCTGTCCGCCATATACCCGGCTTTATTTTTCTGCTTATGGTCGATGACGAAGTGCGGATAGTCATCGAGTTCTGATACTTCAAGCCCCAGCGTCGCGATGTCATGGTCGAAGAATCTGATGATGTTGGTGCCGAGCAGCCCTTCGAACCGGACCGACCTGTCGCCGCTGATCTGGTTGCTGATGACATACGCCATACGGTGGGCGCCCCACGCCAGCGCGACATTGACCGGCCGGTCGACATGCTGATAGGATGTTTCAATCGCATCGCCGACGGCATAGATATTCTCATGGTTTGTCCTTCCGTACTGGTCGACGCAAATATAGCCGAGATCATTCGTGGCAATATCGGAATCTTTCAGGAAGTCGGTGCGCGGTGTGATGCCGATGCCTGCGATGATCATCGGTGCATCGATCTCTTCCCCGGTGGTCAGTGTGGCAGTGTCGCCATCGACTTCCATAATTTCTGCATTCAATTTTACATCGACGCCCTGCGCTTTCAGTTCATCGACGATAAACCCGCTCATGTCACGCTCAAGCGGGGGGTATACTTCCTCCGAACGATGGACCAGCGTCACTTTGATACCCCGGTGGACGAGGTTTTCGGCCATTTCGAGACCGATGTAGCCACCCCCGACAACGACTGCACGTTCAATGCCTTCATTCTCGATATGAGCCTTGATCTCATCCAGGTGCTCAAGGGAATGCAGCACAAACGCCTGGGGCACATCGAACAGCGCGGGAATGATCCGTGGCGCGCTGCCCGGTGACAGGATGAGATGGTCGTATTCAGCATCGAATGTCCGGTCGTTCAATATATCCTTGACCTGGACTGTATTCCTCCCGGCATCAACACCCATCACTTCGTGATGGGTGTTGACGATGATGTCCCGCTCAAGGAAGCTTTCCGGTGTGGCTGCAATGAGCTGATCGCGTTCTGCCACCTCGCCGCCGATGTGGTAGGGGAGGCCGCAGTTGCCGTAGCTGATATCGCGTCCCATTTCGTATATGGTGATATCGATATCCGGATCGATTCTCCGCAATTGGGCGGCAGTCGTCGCACCGCCTGCAACACCGCCTACAATGATCACTTTAGGCATCGTTACACTCCTTCGTTGAAATAGAACATCGCTACTGTGCCATTGCCGGTATGGCTGCTGATCGTCGGTCCGATCGTGCTGATCTTGACTTCCGTGACATTCGTCTCATCAAGTATCTTCTGCTTCAGCTGTTCCGCCTGGCTTTCGGCATTGGCATGCGTGATATGCACGTCGTGTGTGACATTGTCTGCAATCAGATGCTGGACCATGCTGCCATGGACCTTTTTGATGCCACGGTGCTTTTCAAGGGGAACCAGCTTGCCCTCTTCAACATGAAGCAGGGGTTTGATGTTGAGCAGTCCGCCGAGGAATGCCTGGCCTTTCGACAGACGGCCGCCTTTGGCCAGATAGTCGAGGTCATGGACCGTGAAGAAGTGGCGGATGGCTTTGACATCCTTTTCCACTTTCGCAACAATTTCGTCCTTGCCGAGTCCTTCCTCCACATAACCGTGCGCACGCTCCACGATCATGCCGAGTCCATAGCTTGCCGCTTTCGTATCGATGAGGGTGATGTCCGCTTTTGGATGATCTTCAAGAATCGTATCGCGTGCAATGACCGCGCTCTGGTAAGTCCCTGAAAGTTCGCTCGAGAACGCCATGTATAATACGGGTACATTCCGCTCCACATATTTCCGGAAGACTTTCGTGAAGTCTTCAGGGTTCGCCTGGCTCGTCAAAGGGCGCTTGCCTTCCGAGATGGCATCGAGCACCTCAGTGTTTGAGATTTCATACTGATCCAGGTAGTCCTCCTCGTCGATCGTGATTTTCAAGGGGATCATTTCAATACCCATTCTATCCAATTCATCTATGGAAATATCCGAACAGCTGTCTACAATCAATTGCATGTCATCTGCTCCCTTCTTTTTGTAGTTTCAATTTGAAAAAGTCGTTCAGGAATTGGCCGATACCATCATTGTTGTTGGTATCCGTCATGTAGTCCGCCACCGTCCTGATTTCATCGATGGCATTGCCCATCGCCACACCATGCGCGACATAGCGGAGCATTTCCGTATCATTGTCCTCATCACCAAAAGCGATCGTATGCTTTTTGTCGATGCCGAGGTAGCCCCGGCAGTAGTCGACGCCGACTGCCTTGTTGATGCCCTTCTTGACGATTTCGATGACCGGGTAGGGTGCCCCCCAGCGGCGGTGCTCGATCGTTTCGGCAAAAAGATCATCCAATGCCTGGCGGATGGCCGGGACTTCCGGCTCCTCCGCCTGTATGAGAATGGATGTCGGTCCAGATTCTATATTCTGCGTCAGATCCCCGATCTTGATCTGGGGACTGCCCATGCCGAAGGCTTCGAACAGCACTTCATCATGGTAGTGGATGTAGACATTATCCTTCACTTCGGCAATGACGTTCTGTATGTTCAGGTCCGGTACACGTTTGACGATTTCCCTGGCCACTTCAAGATCCAGTTCTTCATGTACTGTTTTGAAATAGAGATCCTGCGGATGGTGGACAAAGGCCCCGTTGAAATTGACGATCGGCGTGTTCATGCCGAGCTCACGGTAGTAGGGCTCAGTCGCTCTATAGGGGCGGCCGGTTGAGATCATCAGTTCATGACCGCGGGTTTTAAGTTCAAATAATACTTTTTTGGTGAATGGGCTGATGGTTTTTTCATCTGTCAGCAGCGTGCCATCCAGATCCAGGCATATGAGGTGTTTTTCCATTACGTTAAATCTCCTTGTCAATATTCATAAAACTATCATATCATTTATGTTTATATAGTGTAATTTTTTTGATATATTAATAGTATATACTCTGGAAGGAGTGAGATAAATGGATAAAGCAATGGAAGAAAGCATGATGGGAGCACTTGAGAACGTCATCGACCCTGAACTTGGCATCGATATCGTCAATCTCGGTCTCGTCTATGGTGTGCATCTTGACGAAGACGGCAGAGCAGGTGTTGAAATGACACTGACATCCATGGGCTGCCCGATGGGACCACAGATTGTGGACCAGGTGAAAACAGCACTTTCCGAACTGCCGGAAGTTGAAGAAACAGAAGTCAATATCGTCTGGAATCCACCATGGGATAAAGATAAAATGAGCCGTTACGCTAAAATCGCACTCGGTGTAAGCTGATCGATCATATAGTTGAGCCCTCCTGTACAGGAGGGCTTTTTTTCACTGCCAATGAAAAAATCCTCCCGATCCGGGAGGATTTCTATTTGAAGAAGAGGGAATACAGAATCGAGAATGTTCCCAGCGCAAAGCAGTAGTAGGTGAATATGATCAGGTTGCCGCGTTCCATTACACCCTGCAGCCACTTGAGTCCGAAGTAGGTGGCGATGATGGTCGCGATGAATGCCAGTGCATAAGGGAGTGCGAGTGTCATGATCTCGGGATCATTGACCAGATCTCCAATGGAGAGCAGTGCTGTGCCGAGTGATACCGGAATATAGAGCAGGAAGACGAATCGGAGTGCGTTCTTCTGGTTCATTCCGACACCCATGGCACCGACAAGTGTCGCGCCACTCCGGCTGATGCCGGGCATCAGCGCAACGCACTGGGATAAGCCGACGATGATGGCATCCTTGATGTTCAGGTCCCCGTCGCGTCTCTCGCCGCGTTTATTTTTGATGAACCATAGTGCCACACCAGTGACGAGCAGCATCAGACCGACTGTCATCATGGAGACGTTATCACCGATGATATCCTCGAGCAGAATGCCGAGTACACCGACCGGAATCGTCGCGATGACCAGGTAGATCGTGTAGCGGAAGTCTTCGATGGCTTCTGCATCCCGGGCGCCTTTGAATATGTAGCGGCTCAGATTGACGATGATTGCGGTAATATCTTTACGATAGATGTAGAGGACCGCAATCAGCGACGCGGTATTCAGCAGGATTTCAAAAGACAGACCTCTGGCCTCGATGCCGAGCAGCTCCCGGGCGATGACCAGGTGGCCGCTTGATGAAACCGGTATGGGTTCTGTGAAGCCTTGCAGCAGCCCTAAAAATATGTAGCGTATAATTTCAATGATATCCATTCTCCTACCTCCTAGATACTTCAGACTATAATATAAGATAAAAGCCTGCTAAAAGCTATCGATTACTTGAAAAATAATGATGGAAGTGTATAATATAATTAAAGGTCAAATATGGTCAAATAAATTTTGAAGATGCATTCTGAGTGAAAACAGCTGCGTTCTATTTCTGCAAAGAGGTGATATGTATGGATATAAATAAAATGACCTACACCGTCCAGTCCGTCATTGAACGGGCACAGTCGATGGCGGTGGATATGAAACTCCAGTCGATTGAATCGGAAGCGGTCATGAAGGCACTGCTGACGGTGGATGACAGCATGGCACGGGATGTGCTTGAACGCGCCAGCATCGATGTCGATCAGCTGCTCGGTGAATATGATGAAAAGCTGTCCAAGTATAATGTTGTCAAAGGCGATAATGTCCAGTACGGGCAGTATATGTCGAACGGCTTCACCCAGATTGTGAACCGGGCGGAGAAGATCATGGCGGATATGAAGGACGAATATGTTTCCGTCGAGCATATGCTGCTTGCGGGCATCGAAGTGGAGCCGATCATGAAAGCGGCCGTCGGCAATAAGCGTGAAGTGATCAGGGAAATAATCAGCAAAGTCAGAGGAGGGAATCGTGTGACTACACAAAATCCGGAAGTACAGTATGAAGTACTTGAGAAATATGGACGCGATCTGGTCGAGGAGGTGCGCAGCGGCAACGTCGACCCTGTAATCGGCAGGGACGAGGAGATCCGCAACTCGATCCGCATACTGAGCCGTAAAAGAAAGAACAACCCGGTACTGATCGGTGAGCCGGGTGTCGGCAAGACCGCCATCGTCGAAGGGCTGGCACAGCGTATCGTCCGCAAGGACGTGCCGGACAGCCTGCTTGATAAGACCATTTTCGAACTCGATCTGTCGGCGCTTGTCGCCGGTGCGAAATTCCGCGGGGAATTTGAAGAGCGTCTGAAGGCGGTGCTGAAGGAAGTGAAGGAATCCGACGGCCGCATCATACTCTTCATCGATGAAATCCATATGCTTGTCGGTGCGGGCAAGACGGAAGGTGCCATGGATGCCGGCAATATGCTGAAGCCGATGCTTGCACGCGGCGAACTCCACTGCATCGGTGCAACGACACTGAACGAGTACCGTGAATATATCGAAAAGGATTCTGCACTGGAACGCCGCTTCCAGAAAGTACAGATTCCGGAACCCGATGTTGAGGATACCATCTCCATCCTGCGTGGACTGAAGGAACGCTATGAAGTCCACCATGGTGTCAGAATCACGGACCGTGCGCTCGTTGCGGCCGCAGAACTTTCCGACCGCTATATTACGGACCGTTTCCTGCCGGATAAGGCCATCGACCTGATGGACCAGGCAAGTGCAACCATCCGCACGGAGATGGGCTCCAATCCGACGGAGCTCGACCAGATCAACCGTCGTGTCATGCAGCTCGAGATCGAGGAGCAGGCTTTGAAGTCGGAAGATGACTCGGTTTCAAAAACGCGCCTGGCTGAACTGCAGAAGGAACTGTCGGAAGCCCGTGAAGCGCAGCAGGCACTCACGCAGCGTGTGGAAAAGGAAAAAGGGCAGATCCAGAAGGTCAACGACAAGCGTGAAGAAGTGGACCGCACGCGCCAGGAACTCGATGAGGCAGAAAACAACTACGAGCTTGAACGGGCAGCAGAACTCCGTCACGGCAGGCTGCCGCAGCTCGAACGTGAACTGCGCGAACTGGAAGAAAAGCTGCAGGAGGAGAGCGCTGGTGAAAACCGCATCATCCGTGAAGTGGTGACCGAGGAGGAAATCGGCTATATCGTCAGCCAGTGGACCGGCATCCCAGTATCGAAGCTCGTCGAGACGGAAAAGGACAAGCTGCTGAAGCTCTCTGACATCATGCATGAACGCGTGGTCGGCCAGGATGAAGCGGTGGACCTCGTCGCAGATGCCGTCATCCGTGCCCGCGCAGGCATCAAGGATCCGAACCGCCCGATCGGCAGCTTCCTGTTCCTCGGACCGACGGGTGTCGGCAAGACCGAGCTTGCGAAGACGCTTGCTGCAACAATGTTCGATTCCGAGAAGCATATGATCCGTATCGACATGAGTGAGTATATGGAAAAGCATGCGGTATCGAGACTGATCGGTGCACCTCCGGGCTACGTCGGTCATGAGGAGGGCGGTCAGCTGACAGAAGCCATCCGCCGCCAGCCGTATTCCGTCATCCTGCTGGACGAAGTGGAGAAGGCACATTCCGATGTCTTCAACATACTGCTCCAGCTGCTTGATGAAGGCCGTCTGACCGACTCGAAAGGCAGATCTGTCGACTTCAGAAATACGATCATCATCATGACGTCGAACATCGGCTCCGGCCATCTGCTTGATAACGTCAGACAGGACGGGGAAATCTCCGATACCACGAAGGACTACGTGATGAAGGAGATCCATCAGTACTTCAAACCGGAGATCATCAACCGCATGGATGACATCGTCATCTTCAGTCCACTCTCCAAAGAGAACATGAAACTGATTACGGACAAGCTGATCAACGACCTCAATAGACGTCTGACAGACCAGCATATGACCGTCCAGGTGACCGATGCAGTCAAGGACTGGATCTCCGATGAAGCCTATGAGCCGCAGTTCGGGGCCAGACCGTTGAGACGCTTCATACAGCGTCATATCGAAACGCCGCTTGCAAGAAAGCTCATTGAAGCGGATATGACGGAAGGCATCGATGTGAAAATAGACTACCGTGATGGCGCACTTCAATTTGATATGTAGCATGGAAGCCGTACCCATAAGAAGTGGGTGTGACTTCAGACTGTAGACAAAGTCATTGTAGAATGACATGTCTGCAGTCTTTTTTTGGGATGGGGAGGTGATGGCGCCAACTCACCATCGATAGCCATGCCCACAGCAAGTGGGTACGGCTTTTTTATGTTGATAGGAAATAAGTTTCCAAGTTAGTTTGAATTATCAGTCAATTTGTATTAATATTGTTGTAAGTCCTTTTTTACACCACGAATCCTCTGCACCCCTACAACACCTTTATTCCCCATTTAATCCTTAATTTGACATAGTAACTCGTTCTTGTATACTGAAAAGGTACACGTTATAGAGTAGGGAAGATCACAAACTTACTAGGGGGAGATTTTTTGAAGAATTATGCATGGTTACTTATGCTCGCTTTTGTACTTGTACTTGGCGCTTGCGGAAATGGCGGTTCAGACTCTGGGGACTCGGGGGAAGGTTCCAGTAAATTGGCTGAACTTCAGGAAAGTGGCACAATCAACGTCGGGTTCGCAAATGAGCCACCTTACGCCTATCAGAATTCAGACAGCGGAGAACTTGAAGGTGCTGCAATCGACATTGCGACAGCGGTATTTGCAGAAATGGGCATCGATAATGTGGAAGGCCACCTGACGGACTGGGGAGAACTGATCCCGGGCGTACAGGCAGGACAGTATGATGTCATTACTGCCGGTATGGCGATTCTGCCGGACCGTTGTGAAAATGCCTTGTTTGCGGAACCTGAAATGCAGTATGGGGAAGGACTTGTTGTCCAAGCAGGCAACCCGCATGACATCCACAGCTATGCCGATATCGCAGAGAATCCGGATGTGACCGTAGCATTGATGGAAGGAACGACACAGTTCGACTTCCTCGAGCAGGAAGGTGTGGCATCAGACCAGATCATGTCGGTCGGTGATATCCCTGCGCAGCTTGCAGCTGTACAGTCCGGCAATGCTGACGTCGCAGCTGCGACAGAAGCAACATTGAGGGCAGCCTATGAATCACTCGGCAGTGAAGATGTGGAAGTCGTGGAAGACTTCGAACAGCCGGACATCGAAGGCATTCCAAGCTATGGTGCAGCCGCTTTCAACCTTGAGGATGAAGAACTGCGCACGGCCTACAATGAAGCACTGCAGACTTTGAAGGAAGACGGCACAATCGATGAAATTCTGGATAACTCACAGGGCTTTACTGCAGAAAACAACGCAGTTCCAGTCGATGGAATGACAACTGAACAACTGTGCGAAGGTTAATAATATTTCAAGGTCCAGTCATTCCTATGGAAATACTGGGCCTTTTCAATTGAAAGATAAGGAGTGAGGAAAAAATGTTCGAAACTGGGGTGAACATACTTACCTATCTGTCCCAGGGCGCCTGGACGACAATCAGCATCTTTCTAGTATCCACCCTGTTTTCTTTTATCATGGCTTTTGTCGCCGGCCTCATGAGGCTGGTGAAAAATCCACTGGTGCGTGGGTTCACCACGCTGTATGTTGAAATATTCAGGGGGACTTCCTTGATCGTCCAGCTGTTCTGGCTCTATTATGCAGTACCGATGCTGTTCAATATCGATCTTGGCAGCAACTTTTGGGTCGGTGTCATTGCGATCGCCCTGAACTACGGCGCTTACATGTCGGAAGTCGTCAGAAGTTCGATCCTCGCGATTGATAAAGGGCAGACGGAGGCAAGCATCGCACTGAACTTCTCTGGATTCCAGCGGATGCGGCATATCATACTGCCACAGGCACTCAGACTGATGCTGCCGGAATTCGGCAACTATTCAATACAGATACTTAAAGGGACGGCACTCGTCTCCCTGATCGGCTTGACCGATATACTCTACTATGGGGACATCTACCGTTCCTCGAATCTATCCGAAGGACCGATCGCCTATATGATGGTGCTGGTCATGTACTTCATCATTGCCCTGCCGCTCATATGGTTGTCGAAGAAAGGTGAAAAAATATCCAGAAGAGGGGTGGCCAGCTGATGACATACTGGAGTTGGGAAACGTTCATGGATGCTTTTCCGATTATTCTTGCCGGGTTGAAAATCACCCTCGGTCTGACTGTGGTCAGCTATGCGCTCGCCCTGATTGTCGGCTTCGTGTGGCTGGTGCTTGAATCGACACCATTCAGACCCTTTAACTTCATCATCTACTGGATCCGGGAGTTCATCCGGTCGACACCGCCGATTGTACAGATATTCTTCCTTTATTTCGCATGGCCGATGGTACCTTATATCGGTACATCGTTTACACCCTTCGTTGCAGCAATGCTTGCACTCGGCATTCATTTTTCCACCTATATCAGCGAAGTGTACCGTTCCGGTATTGAAAGCGTGGATAAAGGACAGTGGGAGGCATCGACGGCGCTCAATTTCTCGACGAGAGACAAATGGACGAAAATTGTACTGCCACAGGCACTGCCGCCGACCATACCGATGCTTGGAAACTATCTGATCATCCTGTTCAAGGAAGTACCACTTGCGGCAACCATCGGTGTCGTCGGCATACTGAGCCTGGCACGGAGCTACGGAGCGCAGACGTGGTCCTACATCGAACCGCTGACCATCGTTGCGATACTGTTCCTGCTGCTCAGCTATCCGTCTGCACTACTGATCCGAAAGCTTGAAAATAAAATGAATCGCCGATTTGAGAAGAAGCAGAAGAAAGTGAAGGTGGTTGAATAATGGAGCCGATTGTACAATATAAGGAAATTCACAAGTCATTCGGTGATACGCACGTCCTCAAGGGAATCAATCTCGACATCCGTCCAACGGAAAAAATTGCGATCATCGGTCCGAGTGGATCGGGCAAAACGACGATCATCCGTCTATTGATGACACTCGAGGAGCCGACGGACGGAGATATCTATGTCGCCGGAGAGAACCTCTGGAAGATGGAAGTAAAGGGGAAGATGAAACCAGCAAATGAAAAGCATCTGCGATCTGTGCGGAAGGACATCGGGATGGTGTTCCAGCACTTCAACCTTTTCCCGCACAAGACAATACTTGATAATTGCGTGACCCCACTGATACAGGTCAAGAAGATGAAAAAGGATGAAGCAGTCGACCTGTCCAAACAGATGCTTGATCGGGTAGGTCTCAGTGATAAGTACGATGCCTATCCATCCAATCTGTCAGGTGGGCAGAAACAGCGCGTCGCCATGGCACGCGCACTCGTCATGAAGCCGAAGATCATGCTTTTCGATGAAGTCACCTCCGCCCTCGACCCGGAACTCGTCGGTGAGGTGCTGGAAGTCATACGCGACCTCGCCGAACATGATGAAATGGCGATGATCCTCGTCACACACGAAATGGATTTTGCGCTTGAGATCGCAGATCGCGTCCTGTTTCTGGACGGGGGCGTCATCGCCGAATCCGGCACTGCTGATGAAGTCATCAACAAATCCGAGAATCCAAGATTGCAGGAATTCCTGAAACGCTTCAGAAAAGAAGAAGTATAGAAGGAGAAAAGCACGGGCCAATGGCCGGTGCTTTTTTGTGGGAATGCTGTTTATCGGGGGGGGTCCCTTATCCTCCCGCAAAAATAGAGACTCCGGAGGCAATTCGCCTCTGGAGTCTCAAACTACCACTTTATGCGTTTTCAAGTGCAAAGCCGGTACCGCCTTTTACTTGGAGGTAGGCTGTTCTGAGCGTTTCTTTCTCTTCTTTGCGGGTGTTTTCATCCCACTCGAGAAGGTCGCCCATCACGTTGATGACTGCATCTTTGTATTTTTCGACATTGGCGATATTGAAATAAAGATCACCTGTGCGTCTGACAAAGTAGTCGCGCGGATTCGCGGCCATTTCATGCTGGATGCTGTAGATGACTTGGGCATGGATGTCCTTCGGCAGCCCGTAATGCTCGGATGCAGCACCGAGGCTGCCGATGATTTCATATACGCGTTCGACATTGCTGCCGTAATGTCTGGCAAGTCGCTGCCCGTTTGTGATGGATAGGCCGTAGGATGGTGCGCGCTCTGACATGCGTGCGACGAAGTCTTCGAAGCCCGCGCTGCCACCGACGTCCCCGCCTGAGATCGGCTGGTTTTTCGTATCAGCTTTCCTGAATTTCAAACCGTATTCCTGCTGAAGTCGTTTCGCGACCAGATCCACGATTTCCTGTGCCATATGACGGTAGCCTGTCAGCTTGCCGCCAGCGATGGTGATGAGATCGCTCTTCGCTTCCCATATTTCATCCTTCCTGGAGATTTCGGAAGGGTCTTTGCCTTCTTCGTGGATGAGGGGTCTGATGCCTGCCCATGTGGATTCGATATGCGACTCATCAAGATCGAGGCCCGGGAACATGTTGTTTGTCGTATCGAGCAGATATTTGCGGTCCTCTGCTGTTGCGACTGGATCTTTCTTATCTCCTGTGTAGCGCGTGTCCGTCGTACCCATGTAGGTTTTGCCGTTTCTGGGGATGGCGAAAATCATGCGGCCATCGGACTTGGCATCGAAGTAGACTGCCTGATGGAGCGGAAAATTTTTCTCATCGAATACGAGGTGTACACCTTTTGACAGGAACAGCTGCTTCTTGCCTTTTTTGGATTCGGCATCGTGGGAGCGGACTTCATCCACCCACGGTCCCGTTGCATTGATGACGCGACGTCCAAGTATCTGGTACGATCCACCATCAATCTGATCTTCAGCGTGCACACCGACAACCTTGCCCTGATCATAGATGAATCCGACCGCTTTGACATGGTTGATCGGGTCTGCGCCGAATTCCGCCGCTTTCTTCATGACCTCAATCGTCATGCGTGCGTCATCGGTCTTGTACTCGACGTAGTATCCGCCACCGAGGAGTCCTTCACGTTTGACGAGCGGTTCTTTTTCGATGACATCATCCACGTTCAGCATCTTGCGCTGTTCGCTGCGTTTCACTTCTGCCAGCATGTCATAGACACGCAGGCCGATACTCGTTGTAAACTTCCCGAATGTTCCGCCTTTATGGAAGGGGAGCAGCATCCATTCAGGCGTTGTGACGTGTGGTCCATTTTCATAGACGATGGCACGTTCAATGCCTGTTTCACGTACAACACCAATTTGGAACTGCTTCAAGTAGCGCAGTCCGCCATGGACCAGTTTCGTGCTGCGACTGCTCGTTCCTTCAGCAAAGTCCTGCATTTCTACAAGTGCAACCTTCATTCCTCGCTTGGCAGCATCAAGGGCGATTCCCGCCCCGGTGATCCCACCACCAATAACAACAATGTCATAGTCGACTTTCTCCATATGTTGCAATTGATCTTTTCTAGTTAATGTGTTCAGCATTGAAATACCTCCTAGTTTTTTAGAAAAATAAAGGCCGCGCGGATCTTGGGTCTTTATTATGAAGCGTCTTTACTTATTCTTGAGATGCTTCGGCTTGAAGGCCTGGGTCGCCTGTACGGCGACCTGCCAGCCGTCATAGAGGGAGTCTCTTTGTTCCTGTTCCATCTCAGGTTCGAATACACTGTCTGTTTCGCTCACTTTTTTCAGTTCGTCGGTGGATTGCCAGAAGCCGACAGCGAGTCCTGCAAGGTACGCAGCACCGACAGCTGTAGTTTCAAGCACTTCAGGGCGTTCCACTCTCGTATTGAGAAGGTCAGCCTGGAACTGCATGAGGAAATCGTTGGCTGTTGCACCACCATCGACACGCAGTGTTTCAAGTTCGATGTTGCTGTCTTTCTGCATGGCATCAAGAACATCTTTCGTCTGGTAGGCGAGTGACTCGAGTGTCGCGCGGACAAAGTGTTCCTTTTCCGTGCCACGGCTGAGGCCGAATATTGCTCCCCGTGCTTCGGAATCCCAATAAGGAGCACCCAGGCCGGTGAATGCCGGAACCATGTAGACACCTTCAGTGGACTCGATGCGTTTGGCATAGGATTCCGACTGTGCAGAGTTGTTGAACATGCGCAGTCCGTCACGCAGCCACTGGATGGCCGAACCGGCAACGAAGATGGAACCTTCAAGTGCATATTTCACTTTGCCGTCGATGCCGTAGGCGATGGTGGTCAATAGACCGTTATCACTCTTGATGGCTTCCGTCCCTGTATTCATCAGCAGGAAACACCCTGTGCCATAAGTATTTTTAGCATCGCCTTCCTGGAAGCATGTCTGACCGAAGAGGGCTGCCTGCTGGTCACCGGCTACGCCGGCAATCGGTACATTGCGTCCGAAGAAGTGGGAAGTTGTCGTCTCACCGTATACTTCACTGGATGATTTCACTTCGGGCAGCATGGATGCCGGTACTTCGAGAAGTTCAAGCAGCTCCTGATCCCATTTCAAATCATATATGTTGTACATCAGCGTACGGCTGGCATTTGTGTAGTCCGTCACGTGGGCCGCGCCTTCAGTGAATCGCCAGATGAGCCATGTATCGATGGTGCCGAAGAGCAGGTCTCCATTTTCCGCCTTTTCACGGGCACCTTCCACGTTATCGAGGATCCATTTGACTTTCGTTCCGGAAAAATAAGGGTCGAGCAATAGGCCGGTTTTATTACGGAATGTTTCTTCATGCCCCTGTGACTTCAGTGTGTCACAGATCTCCGCCGTCTGACGGGACTGCCAGACGATGGCGTTATAGACCGGACGGCCGGTATTCTTGTCCCAGACGACTGCAGTCTCCCTCTGGTTGGTGATGCCGATACCTTCGACCTGCTCCGGCCGGATATCGTTTTCAGTCATGACCCCTGCCACGACCGCAAGAACGGAACTCCATATTTCATTGGCGTTATGCTCCACCCAGCCGGACTGTGGGAAGTACTGTTTGAATTCCGCCTGGTTCGTGCCGACGATATCCCCTTCTTTATTGAATAGGATGGCACGGGAACTTGTTGTCCCCTGGTCGATTGATAGAATATACTTTTCCATGTTGATTCATTCCCCTTTACTTTGAATTTGCTAGATTGTTCCTATGGAGACTATAGCAGTTTTGAGGCTTTCCCCTTGAGCAGGCTTTTATTAAGAAATACCCCTAGCGCGAGAACCAAAACAGTGAATACGATTGCAAGGAAAAGGAACATGTTCATCTCCGCGAGAAATATTGCGTTATAGACTGAAGCACCGAGTGCACCGCCAGCCAATGGACCGAGTACCGGAACGATGCCATATGCAAAATTGGACTTGCCTTTGCCTGGAATCGGCATGATGAAGTGGGCAAGTCTTGGACCGAGGTCACGTGCCGGGTTGATGGCATAGCCTGTTGTACCACCGAGACTGAGACCGATTGCTGTAATCAGGAAGCCGACGATCAGCGGGTTCAGACCTTCTGTAAAATCGTTCGCTCCGATGAACAGCAGCCCCATCACAAGGATGAAAGTACCGATGATCTCACTGACGAAGTTGGACACGTAGTTCGGCAGTGCTGGCCCGGTCGAGAATACGCCGAGTTTAGCACCCGGATCTTCTTCAGCTTTGAAGTGCGGCATGAAGTGCAGCCATACGAGGAAAGCTCCGAACATGGCGCCGAGTACTTGTGCGATGATGTATGGGATTACCATTCCCCATTCGAACGTGCCTGCAAAAGCAAAGCCGAGTGTAACAGCCGGATTGATGTGTGCACCTGAGACCTGTCCGACAGCATAGATTGCGAATGTTACCGCAAATCCCCATCCGAATGCGATAACGACCCAGTCGGCCCCTTTTGCCAGAGATCCCTTCAGATTGACGTTGGCAACAACGCCGCCCCCGAACAGGATCAGAATGGCCGTACCGATAAATTCTGCAATGTAGACATTCATTGCAAATCACTCCTTTGTTTGTTTGTTGGCTAATAAAACATAAAAAAACCCACACTGATAGCTATGTACAAGCTATAAATGTGGGCTCTGTTTCTCCGTGTCCTATTAACTTATCCTTAATCTACCTTAAAATGATAGCGCTGTCAACACCTGTTATGCATCATCACATATGATTGTCCGGACTGAACCAGAGTTCCGTCTTGCTCGTAGTCACATATTTTGCGCCGGCAGCAATCGCATCATCGACTTCCCGCTGTGTCTCGATCAGCCCGCCGGCTATGACTTCGGCATCCACTTCCTGCTTGAACAGGTGGATCACCTTCGGTACAACGCCCGGCAGTATCTCGATCAGTTTCGGCTCGGACTGTCTGATGAGTTCGATGCTTTTTTCAATGGCTGATGAATCGATGACGAATACACGCAGTATCGTCTCCATGCCGAGCTGGTTGGCTTTCTTGATGACACGACTGCGTGTCGTGACAATGCCGGTCGGCTTGTACTTCTGATGGATGAATTCAAGCGATGCGGTATCCACGGAAAGACCTTTGATCAGATCCAGATGCAGATAGACATCGAACCCATGCTTCTTGATGGTGGTGAGGTGGCTTTCCAGATGTCCGATATGCATGTCCAGAACGACACAGGCACGGTAGCGGCTCCCGATCAGTTTCTCGAAATCTTTCATTGAACGGATTGCAGGTAGGATTTTCATGCCATTGCACCTTCATTTCTAGTTTATTGGTCCAGTTCATCATAGAGGATTGATGCGGCATTGTATAGTAATTGAAAATTCGGGTATAGATAGTCACAATGGTGGACAGTATCCAGCATGCTGGTTGAAAGAGTGGACGGACCACCTGCATATTATTTATAGAAGAAACACGTCCAATGATGTTCTCGCAGGAGGGAAATACATGAAAACATCACGCAGTAATGACATGCTCAAAAATCTGCTTGGCGTGGATCACGCCATCATCCAGTCCCCGATGGCGGGCGGCATTACGACACTCAGGCTCGTCAGCGCCGTATCGAAAGCAGGTGGGCTTGGCATGATCGGTGCCGGCGGACTGGAACCGGAAGACTTGAGAAAGTTGATCCGGGATCTGAAGAAGGATGCCGGAACATTCGGTGCCAATCTTTTCGTACCGTGGCAGTTCAAAGTGACTGAACAGGGGGTTTCAGAAGCATATGAAGCATTGAAGCCGCTCTATGAAAGATTCGATCTTGATCAGCGCACAGTCTCCCCCGTTGCCTATGAGGATGTTGAAAATAAATTCAATGAACGGATTGAAGTGATCATCGAGGAGCAGGTCCCCGTATGTTCATTCATCTTCGGCATTCCATCCCACCAGCAGATAGAGCGTCTGAAGGAAGCGGGCATCATTCTGATCGGCACTGCGACAACGGTCAAGGAGGCTGAAATGGTGGAGCGCGCAGGCTTTGATGCAGTCGTTCTGCAAGGGGTGGAAGCAGGGGGCCACCGGGGTTCATTTCTGGACCCGGTGGAAGATAGTCTGGTTGGTCTGATGAGCCTGATTCCGGAAGCTGCGGATCATCTGTCGATTCCGCTCATTGCCTCAGGTGGCATCATGGACGGCCGCGGCATCGCAGCAGCACGGATACTCGGTGCTGCAGGCGTCCAGCTCGGTACAGCATTCATCTCCACTGAGGAGAGCGGTGCACACGCGGTCCATAAGAATGCACTGTCTGCCGATAGGGATGTCCCTTCCGTACTGACACGTGTATTCACCGGACGCGCGGCCCGGGCAATCAAGAACACGTTCATCAAGGATATGTCCGAGCATACGAAAAGAATGGTGGATTATCCTGTGCAGCGCACTCTGACGCAGCCGATACAGGATGCTTCGAAGGCGCAGAACAGTACCGACTATGCCATGCTGCTAGCCGGGCAGGGAAAAGCCATGGCGAGATACATGTCAGCTGCTGAACTCGTCCAGCAGCTGGTTGTAGAGACAGAGGAGCTCGGCATTGTCATATAGCAGGAACATGAAAAGACCCAACCGATGGTTGGGTCTTTTCGATATGATCAATGATTATGCTGTGCTTCGTTCGTATCTTCCGGCTTCAGGATGAGATCCAGAATGACGAGTGTCAACGTGATCAGTACTGCAAGCAGTACGCCGCTCCATACATTGTAAGGTCCGCCGCCGCCGAGACTGTTCAGTACGAAGTTAACCATCTGTGTAAGCATAAGTGCCCAGATGAAACTGATGATATACCGCATGGTCCTGCCTCCACTACAAATTTAGATAAACTAATGATAACTTAAAACACTTTCAATGTATAGTAGTAAAAGAAATAAAAAAATAGTTGTCATATTTGTATGATAGAAAACAGTGTATTATAATGTAAGCGGTTACATATTGCCGTAAAAAAATGGAAAACAAGTTGAAATGGTTTATGCATTAGTGTATATTTAATACTCATAAATACTTAAATATTGTTGCAATTCAAAAAACGAGTGTTGCAAATTAATTTTCTGACACGTACAATATACTAAGATGATTTCATGTTCAGATGCAATTATTTGAAACTGGTACATATTTATTTTTCCGAATATTCCTTATTTTCCAGGATGAAGGTTGCACGATGTATGATATGAAACGAAGAAAGAATGGGTGAAAATAGATGTCTGAAAAGCTGATAGAAGTAAAAAATCTGACAACCTCTTTTAAAATCGGGACCAAGTACTTTCCGGCAGTCGATGATGTGACATTCAGCATCAAGCCGAATGAAGTACTTGCACTTGTAGGAGAGTCGGGTTCAGGAAAAAGTGCCACGGCATTCTCACTGATGGGGCTGCACAGAAAAGCCCGCATCGAAGGGGAGGTCAATTTTCAGGGTCAGAACCTTCTGAAACTGAATGAAGGCAAGATGAATAAAATACGTGGGGGCGACCTGGCTATGATCTTCCAGGATCCGATGACAGCCCTCAACCCACTGATGAAGATAAAGCAGCAGATTGTTGAAACGCTCAAGATACATAATACGAAATCGAAAAGTGACCGGGACAAATATGCTGTGGAACTGCTCGATCGTGTCGGTATCCCGAGGCCCGACCGTGTGGCAGAAGCGTATCCGCATGAACTGTCCGGCGGCATGCGCCAGCGCGTCGTCATTGCAATCGCAATCGCGAACCGTCCGAAGCTGCTGATCGCGGATGAACCGACAACAGCACTCGACGTGACAATACAGGCACAGATTCTTGACCTGATCCGGGAACTGCAGGAAGACCTGAACTCAGGCGTCCTTTTGATCACCCATGACCTCGGTGTTGTGGCTGAGATGGCCGACCGTGTCGCCGTCATGTATGCCGGGCAGATTGTCGAAGTAGCACCGGTCAGGGAACTGTTCAAGAACCCGCAGCATCCATATACGCGTTCTCTGCTGAACTCTCTGCCATCCGAAGACATGCTGGGTAAAAAGCTGCATGTCATCCAGGGTGTTGTACCGGCGCTGAACAAGATGGACCGGACTGGCTGCCGCTTTGCACCGCGCATTCCATGGATCAGTGCATCCGCGCATGAAGAGAATCCCCAGTTGCGGGAAATTGCAGACGATCACTTCGTACGCTGTACGTGCTACAAGCATTTTACGCTCGAAGGTGAATCCACACAGGATGTCGGCGTTGAGGAATACCAGCTTGAAACAGGCGTCAGAGGAGGCAGGGCACGATGAACCTATTGGAAATTAAAGACCTGAAAGTCCATTACCCGATCAAGGGCGGCTTCTTCAATACGGTCAAAGATCATGTCAAGGCTGTGGACGGAGTGAGCATCAGCATTCCTGAAGGGACGACATATGGACTGGTCGGTGAATCCGGCTCCGGCAAGACGACAACAGGCAAGGCTGTAATGGGGCTTAATCCTGTCACAAGTGGAGAAATCTATTTTGATGGCACCAAGCTGAATACAAAAGGGAAGTCGGTGGATGTCAGAGATGATATCCAGATGATCTTCCAGGATCCATATTCATCACTCAATCCGCGTAAACGTGTATTCGATATCGTGGCGGAACCGATCAGGAACTATCATAGACGGTCGAGGAGCGAACTCGTTCCGGAAGTTTTGAGACTGCTGGAGCGAGTCGGTCTGCCACCCGGATCCCTCTATAAGTATCCGCACGAATTTTCAGGTGGACAGCGTCAGAGAATCGGTGTGGCGCGGGCAATCGCACTGAACCCGAAGCTGATCATTGCAGATGAGCCAGTATCAGCACTCGACGTGTCCGTACAGGCCCAGGTGCTCAACTTCATGCAGGATATCCAGCAGGACATGAATCTTACGATGATGTTCATCGCTCACGATCTCGGTGTTGTCAGGCACATGTGCAAGCACATCGGCATCATGTATCAGGGGCGCCTTGTAGAAGAGGGCAGAGCTGAAGATATTTTCAGCAACCCTCAGCATATCTATACAAAAAGACTGATTGCGGCAATTCCTGATACAGATGTGGATGAAATCGAAAGCAACCTTGCCATGAGACAGAAGGTCAAGGAAGAGTATGAACAGAACTTTGTCGATCATCTTGACGAAGAGGGCAGAGCTTTCCCGCTGCAATCCATTTCAGAGACGCACAGAGTCGCGCTACCGGTGAAAGGTTGATGAAAAAATGCTGAAATTTACTATAAGAAGACTGCTGATCACATTTCCGCAGCTCGTCGTATTGAGTGTCCTTGTTTTCATAATGGGTTCCATGATGCCCGGAGATGCACTATCCGGGCTGATTGATCCAAACATACCTGCAGAAGCAATACAGGCAAGAAGAGAAGCACTTGGCCTGGACAACCCATGGTACATACAGTACAGGGATTGGATATTCGCAATGTTCCAAGGCGATTTCGGAACATCGATCTTCCACCAGCGTCCGGTCATGGATGTCATCGGCGATCGTCTGATGAACACAATCTGGCTGTCACTGTTCTCCACAGTACTGATCTACCTGCTCGGTCTGCCACTTGGTCTCATATCCGGTCGATATAACGATTCTCTGCTCGATAATGCCATCACCGGCTATACATACCTTGGTTTTGCAACGCCGCAGTTCATATTCGGTCTTGTCGTCCTATGGATATTCGGCTACAACCTTGGATGGTTCCCGACAGGCGGGTCCGTTGCACCGGGTGTGGCACCAGGAAGTCTGGACTATGTACTGAGTAAAATAAACCACCTTGTACTGCCAAGTTTTGCGATTGCGCTGATCGGACTGGTCGGTACTGTCCAGTACTTGAGAAGCGGCATCATCGAGACGAAGCAGAAGGATTTCATCATCCTTGCCCGTGCAAAAGGCGTTAAAGAATCCGCTGTATACAACAAGCACATTTTCAGAAACTCGATTCTTCCGATCGCAGCATTCTTCGGCTACGAAATCGTTGCACTGCTCGGAGGTTCCATCTTCATAGAAATGATCTACAGCTATCCGGGTATGGGCAGACTGTTCGTCGATTCCATATCCACACGTGACTTCAGCGTGGCCAACGTTCTGATCCTGCTCTATGGGTTCATGGCGATTGTAGGCGCCCTGCTGTCCGATATCATTCTGAGTATCGTTGATCCGAGGATCCGCATCAAATAAGGAGGAGCGTATAAAGTGAGCAATAGAAATGACTACAATCAGAATTCCGATAATGAACGTACAGAACGAACGCGTCTCCGTCAGCAGGAGCTGGATCGGCGCAATACGGAAAGTGATGACATGCCAAGGGATGGTGATCCTTTCGAAGCCAGGTCGAATGACGACCACACATATGAAAAAGGCGACATGGACATGAGCATCAAAGCGGACATACAGCATGGTGCTGCCGGCCACGGCGCCCTCGATTCGAAGAACCTGCCGAGAAGTACACCCGGCTGGAAGATCATCATCCAGGAAGTCATCGCCGATAAGCTGGCTTTATTTTCACTGATCATCTTCACTATCATTACCGCCTATGTTTTCGGTCTGACGATGTTTCTCGACAGGGAGCAGATTGTCATGGTCGACCTGTTCGCCATCAACCAGGCGCCCGATGAAACATTCAGGCTCGGTACCGACTATGGCGGTCGGGACATATTCGGCCAATTGATCATCGGAACGAGAAACTCGCTTGCAATCGGTATTCTCGTTACATTGATGAGTGTCGGTTTCGGTATCGTCTTCGGTGTGGTGTCCGGCTACTTCGGTGGTCAGATCGACAACATCATGATGCGTATTGTGGATTTTTTCATGGTCCTGCCATTCCTCATGATCGTCATCGTCTTCGTTACAATCACACCAACATACAACATCTACACATTTTCTTTGATAATGGCAGCGTTCCTCTGGACGGGTACCGCAAGGCTTGTCCGTTCACTCGCCATACAGGAACGTGAACTGGACTATATCAATGCTTCCAGAACACTCGGCAGTTCACACGCCAAGATTGTATTTACACAGCTGATGCCGAACCTTGTCGGTATCATCATCGTCAATGGCACATTGTCGCTCGCGGCGAATATCGGTATAGAGTCGGGGCTGTCCTTCATCGGATTCGGTTTCCCGGAAGATACGCCATCTCTCGGTACACTGATGGCCTATGCGACCAACGCACAGACACTGCAGCACAGACCATGGATCTGGGTGCCGGCAGCAATCATGATACTTGTACTCATGCTATGTGTCCGCAACATCGGCGAAGCGATGAGACGTGCAGGAGATGCCAGACAGAGACAGGCTTGATTTTCAGGGCCCCATATGAAATGGGGCTCTTATTATGAAATAAAAAGTAAGCGATTTTATTGAAATAACTAAATTTTAGGAATTATTAACAATTAAGTGTCATAATACAAATTTATTGAAAATTTTAAACAAAACAGCATTGATATTTCAGATAATTATGATAATATTATGCATAGATGAATAAATCACATATTTTTGACAAGTGATTTATTTACATATTATGGTACTAAGTTTCAGCCTTAAACTGAACTTGAGTATATATCAGTTTAAATTATCTAAATGAAGAGGGAGGAAGTATGATGGCAAAATTTTCGTGGTCGAAATTGATGTTCTTCACAATGCTCATCATGGTGCTTGCACTTGCTGCATGTGGTGGAGGATCATCAGAGGAAGAAACAACTGAAGAAGCTTCCGGCGATGCAAGCTCGGAAGAGACGACAGAAGAAAGCACTGAAGAAGAAACAGAAGAAGGGTCCAGCGAGGATTCAGCTTCTGGTGACGTATACAACTATGAAGACTTCGGTACGACAGTATCGAATGAAGGGGAACCTGCTGAAGGGGGTACATTGAATGTGGGCCTGACTTCAGATACACCGTTTGAAGGCACACTGAACTTCAACTTCTATTCAGGAAATCCTGACTTTGAAGTCATCAGCCTGTTCGATGAGCCACTGTTCACGATGGATGAAGATTTCCAGTATACAAATGATGGTGCACTCCAGTATGAAGTAAACCAGGATGATAACACTGTCACTTTCACACTGCAGGAAGGCGTCACTTGGCACGATGGTGAACCACTGACAATCCAGGACTATGTCTATGCATACGAAGTGATCGGTGATCCCGAGTATCCGGGCGTACGTGGTGCGACTGACGGTTTCACTCTGATCGAAGGCTACAATGAATTCAAAGCAGGAGAAGCGGATTCCATCTCCGGTATCGAAGTAGTGGATGATCAGACAGCAGTATTTACCTACACGGAACTTGCACCATCCCTTACAGCAGGCGGGTTCTGGCCTTATGCACTGCCTGAGCACCACTATGAAGGGGTTGCAGTAGCTGAGATGCCTGAAGCACCACAGACACGTGAAAACCCTATCGGAATCGGACCTTATAAAGTAGATTCTGTTACACCAGGGGAAGCCGTTGTAATGTCCAAATTCGAAGACTACTGGAGAGGCGAACCGAATCTTGACGGTGTAACATTGAGCGTCGTTTCACCATCTTCTGTAGCGAATGCTATGGAAACTGGCGAAATCGACTTCGCAATCAACTTCCCGACTGACCAGTATCCGGATGTAGAGGGTATGGAAGGTGTGGAATGGCTGGCAAACATCGAGGGTGCCTACACTTATATCGGTTTCAAACTGGGTGAGTGGAATGAAGATGAAGGCCGAGTAAACTACATGCCTGAAGAATCCAAAATGGGCGATCCGGAACTTCGTCGTGCAATGTGGCACGCAATGGATAACGAAGCTGTCGGCAACCGTTTCTATAATGGACTGCGCTGGAAAGCAACGACTCTGATCACACCTTACCATGCAAACTGGCACGATGACAGCGTTGAAGTGCCACAGTATGATCCTGAAGAAGCAAACCGTATTCTCGATGAAGCAGGATACGAAGATGTCGATGGGGACGGCTTCCGTGAAACACCAGAAGGCGAACCACTTGAAATCAACTTCGCTTCCATGTCCGGTGGCGATACAGCTGAACCACTTGCCAACTACTACATCCAATCCTGGAAAGAAGTCGGCCTGAACGTACAGCTTACCAACGGACGCCTGATCGAGTTCAACACATTCTACGATATGGTTGAAAATGACGATCCAGCAGTAGATATCTATCAAGGTGCATGGGGTGTTGGTTCCGACGTCGACCCTTACGGTCTCTACGGTCCGGATGTAACATTCAACTACCCACGCTATGCAACTGAAGAGAGCACTCAGCTGATGGAAAGAGGAAACTCTGCAGAAGCATTCGATCTCGAAACAAGACAGGAGATCTATAACGAATGGCAGGCACTCATGGTTGAAGAAATGCCTGTAATCCCGACACTCTACAGAGCATATGTTGTTCCTGTAAACGAAAGAGTTGTCAACTACAGCATCGAACTCGGTTTCAATGAAGAAACAGCACCTTACAACTGGGGTGTCACAGAAGTTCAGGAATAAGATGCACTGAAAGCATCCATGCCTATTGCATGGATGCTTTTTTTGTTGTATGAGCACGCCCGATGTGATAGATTAGTACCTAGTGATAATATGAGATTATAAGGTGTGATCAAATGAAAAGAGTCGGCGTATTGGGCTTGGGTACGTATGTACCGGAGAAAGTGTTCACCAATCATGATTTTGAAAAGATTCTTGACACTTCAGATGAATGGATTACAGAAATGACGGGAATCAAGGAACGCCGTTATGCAGAAGGAATGGAGACGAGCGACATGGCGTATGAAGCCGCCAGGGAAGCGATCGAAAATTCCGGAATAGATAAAGAGGAGATCGATCTGGTCATTGTGGCAACATCTACAGGCGACCACCAGTTTCCGACAGTCGCAACTGTACTGCAGCACAGACTGGGTTTGAGGCAGGTTCCATCAATGGATCAGCTGGCAGCCTGTACAGGCTTCATCTATGGTATGGTGACCGCCCAGCAGTTCATCCAGACGGGCACCTATAAGAAAGTGCTTGTTGTCGGAGCGGACAAACTGTCCAAAATCACCGATTTCTCCGATCGTTCAACAGCCGTCCTTTTCGGAGATGGCGCCGGTGCAATCGTCATGGGTGAAGTGTCGGAAGGATACGGCATGCATTCATTTGAACTCGGCAGCAATGGCGCGGGGGGCCCCTACCTCTACGATGAAGCTGAAACAGGCAATATAAAGATGAATGGCCGCGAAGTCTACAAGTTTGCTGTCAGACAGATGGGCGAATCCAGTGTCAATGTGACTGAAAAGGCTGGATTGAGCAAAGATGATATAGATATGCTAGTGCCTCACCAGGCAAATATAAGGATTATGAATGCTGCACGTGAACGTATGGACCTCCCACAGGAAAGAATGAGTACCACTGTAGATAAATACGGGAATACTTCAGCGGCATCCATACCATTAAGTATCCATCACGAGATTAAAAATGGTAAAATAAAATCAGGAGACACTCTCGTTCTGGTCGGCTTTGGCGGCGGCCTGACATGGGGTGCGATCTGCCTGACATGGGGAGACAATAAGGAGGAGACTCATGGATAAGAGAAGAGTAGTAATTACGGGTATCGGTGCGTTGACACCAATCGGCAATTCCGCGCCCGAAACATGGGAGAATGCCCTTAAGGGAGTCAATGGCGTTGATAAGATTACTCGCATAGATAACAGCGAGTACAATGTCCATGTCGCAGGAGAACTCAAGAACTTCGACATCGAAAACTACATGGATAAGAAAGAAGCACGTCGCATGGACCGCTTCACGCAGTATGCGATGGTCGCTTCCGACGAAGCTGTTGCAGACAGCGGACTCGATATTACGGATGACAACCGTGAGCGTATCGGTGTATGGATCGGCTCAGGTATCGGTGGCATCCAGGCACTGGAAGATGGATTCAAAGTGCTCTACGAAAGAGGACCACGTCGTGTAAGTCCTTTCTTCGTACCGATGATGATACCGGATATGGCAAGCGGCCAGGTATCCATCAAGCATGGTCTTAAAGGTCCGAATGGTGCTACAGTAACGGCTTGTGCCACAGGTACAAACTCGATCGGTGAAGCATTCAAGTTCATCGAACGCGGTCAGGCGGACGCGATGGTCACTGGAGGTACGGAAGCACCGATCACCAGAATGGGTGTTGCAGGTTTCCAGGCCAATAAAGCACTGACGACTTCGGATGATCCAAACAAGGCCTCCCGCCCATATGACAAGAACAGAGATGGATTTGTCATCGGAGAAGGTGCAGGTATTGTAGTGCTCGAAGAACTCGAACACGCAAAGGCCCGCGGTGCAAAAATCTATGGGGAAGTTGTCGGCTATGGTACGACAGGCGACGCCCACCATATTACAGCACCTGCAGAAGAAGGAGAAGGCGGCGCACGTGCAATGCTCGAGGCAATGAAGGATGCAGGCATAAAGCCTGAAGAAATCGGCTACGTCAACGGACATGGAACAAGTACACCGTACAATGACATGTTCGAAACAATGGCCATCCGCAACGTCTTCAAAGACCATGCCTACAAGCTGCTCGTCAACTCCACCAAATCAATGACAGGACACCTGCTCGGCGGTACCGGCGGCATGGAAGCCATCATTACAGCACTCAGCCTGAGAGATGGTAAAGTTCACCCGACAATCAATCTGGAAACACCAGACCCTGACTGCGATCTGAACTACGTCACAGAAGGTGCAGTAGAAGCAGACTTGAAGTATGCCATCTCAAACAGCTTCGGCTTCGGCGGACACAACGCCAGCCTGGTATTCAAAAAGTATGATGAATAGATAGATGATGAAACCTGTCTTCCTTAATGAGGGAAGGCAGGTCAGATTGAAGACAAACTCCGTTTTGACACGGCGTTTGTCTTCTTTTTATATATTCTGATTGATCTCGGATCGTAGGCGCTGCCATGGCAAGTTAGAGGGCTAACTCACCATCGTAGGCGCTACCATGGCGAGTTAACGGGCTAATTCACCATCGTGGGGTCTACCATGGCGAGTTAGAGGCTTAATTCACCATCGTGGACGCCGCCATGGCAAGTTAACGGGCTAATTCACCATCGTAGGCGCCGCCATGGCGAGTTAACGGGCTAATTCACCATCGTGGGGTCTACCATGGCGAGTTAGAGGCTTAATTCACCATCGTGGGCGCCGCCATGGCGAGTTAGAGCGCCAATTCACCATCGTGGACGCTACCATGGCGAGTTAACGGGTTAATTCACCATCGTGGGGTCTACCATGGCGAGTTAGAGGGCCAACTCACCGTCGTGGGCGCTACCATGGCGAGTTAACGGGCTAATTCACCATCGTGGGGTCTACCATGGCGAGTTAGAGCGTCAATTCACCATCGTGGGCGCCGCCATGGCGAGTTAGAGGGCCAATTCACCGTCGTAGGTGCTACCATGGCAAGTTAGAGGGCTAATCTCATTCCCACTGGCACATCCCCAACAAACTTGATGATGCAAGCAGAAAAAGCCGCTTCTTCTTCCTCTTCACGTAGTAGCCGGTAATAAAAAAGACGGATCAGAGCACTGATCCGTCTATCATCCATATCATCCATATCATCCATATCGTCTATCTGCGTTTTCTGCCGAGCCCCATGGCGCGTTCCATCTTCTCCACCATTTTGTCTGCTTTTCTGGAGGCTTTTTCAGCGCCCTGGTCCAGAATGTCATCGAGTTCTCCACTTTCCAGATAGTGGTCCACTTTATTCTGGAAGTCGATCAGGAATGATTCGACGACTTCGCCAAGTTCGGCTTTGAAAACACCGTAATTGCTGTCTTCATACTGTTTCTCAAGGTCTGCAATGCTCTTTTCGGTCAAAGCGGCATAGATGGTCAGAAGGTTGGATATGCCTGGCTTCTCTTCCTTGTCGTATTTCACTTCGCTGCTCGAATCTGTCACTGCGCTGCGTATTTTCTTGGCCGCAGCTTTCGGATCATCGAGTAGAGAGATGAAACCTTTCTGGTTATCATCGCTTTTCGACATCTTCTTCGTCGGATCGTTCAGACTCATGATGCGTCCGCCGACTTCCGGATGCTTGACTTCGGGAACAGTCAATATATCATTGTATCTGGAATTGAAGCGTTCTGCCATATTGCGTGTCAGTTCGAGGTGCTGCCCCTGATCTTCACCGACAGGTACAACGTCTGTCCCGTAGATCAGAATGTCCGCCGCCATCAGGGATGGATATGTCAGAAGGCCGACACTGATGCCATCACGCTGATTCTGCCTGCGTGCCTTGTCCTTGAACTGTGTCATGCGCTCCAGTTCTCCGATGTAGCCGACACATTGCATCATCCATGCGGCCTTGGCGTGGGCTGCCACTTCACTCTGGATGAAGAGGGTGATTTTTTCTGGATCAAGTCCCGACGCCAGATAGATGGCTGCGAGTTTCCGTGTGTTTTCCCTCAGTTTCAGTCTGTCCTGTGGGACGGTTATCGCATGCTGGTCGACGATGCAGAAGTATGCATCGTATTCATCCTGCATCTCTGCAAACTGCTTGTAGGCGCCGATGTAGTTTCCTATTGTAGGTATGCCGCTTGGCTGAACGCCTGAAAATAATGTTTTCATCTCGTAATCACCTTTATGTTAGTCATTATTTATATGATAATAAAATTCCGGCCACCTTGCAATACAGGAGGTATCGGAGTGGTGACATAAATTTGGCATAATTTTTCTAAAAATTTGCGTGATTATTACATGATTCTCATTTAGTTTTAATCTTTACCCTGTATACTACAGAGTGTAAATAAGGTTTATACCGAAATTTATCAAGTTTCACGAAAAATCATGTCAATTCAGATTAGAAAACAGTCAAAACGGGTATAAACTAATATTACAAATCTTTTTGAAATTGGAGTGTGAGTTGTATGGTAACACTTTTTACTTCTCCAAGCTGCACATCATGCCGCAAAGCGAAAGCATGGTTACATGAACACGAAATTCCTTATACTGAAAGAAATATATTCTCTGAACCACTTGGACTCGATGAAGTGAAAGCGATTCTTAGAATGACTGAGGATGGCACGGATGAAATTATTTCTACAAGATCAAAGACTTTCCAGAAGCTCAATGTAGATATCGACAGCATGCCGATGCAGGAACTCTATACATTGATCATGGAGAATCCTGGTCTACTCAGAAGACCGATCATCATGGACGAAAAACGTCTGCAGGTAGGATACAACGAAGATGAAATTCGTCGTTTTCTTCCGCGCACAGTAAGAACATTCCACTTGAACGAAGCGAAGCGTCTCGCTGAGCTGTAGGTGCTGTTCTTCCTTACAAACAACAATATACTTACAATCAAGATGCCCGCGGATTGCTTGAAATCCACGGGTATTTTGGCGTATAATGACATGACAATTCTAAAAGTGGTTTTAGCATTTCGGAATAAGGTATAATATAGATAAGAATCATACTTGAGGGAGAGGAGTGAGAAGTATGAGGATTGAAAGAATTGATGAGTCGACAATCAAGTTTTTCATTACCTACCAGGACATCGAGAAACGTGGGTTTGATAAAGAAGATCTATGGATGAACCGCAAACGTGGAGAAGAGTTCTTCTGGTCCATCATGGATGAAGTGAACCACGAGCAGGAAGAAGATTTTTCAATGGAAGGACCGCTATGGATTCAGGTGCATGCCTATGATAAAGGTATCGAAGTGGTCGTTTCCAAATCCCAGGATGATAAACCATTCTCTACGGAGCAGACGCCTATGGATATAAATAATAATGATGTTGAACAGTTCCTCGAAAATATCGCCGCAGACTCGGAAGAAGTGACACCAATCACAAAAGAACCTGTCATGGTCAAATTCGATGAGTTCGAAGACCTTATCAAGTATACGCACGAGGTGGAAGTTGACGAAACCGTCTACGAAGACCTTCTTATTGCACATAAAGGCAGCTACTACTATCAGATTTTCTTCGACTATCGTATGGATTTCATGGACATGGAACGCATTGAAGCAAAACTTCTCGAATACAGTTCTCCCGCCGAACTATCCAGCATGGTGGTGGAGGAGTACGGTAAAGTCATCATGAGTATGAACGTAAGAAGCAAAGTAAGAAAGTTTTTTAAAGAAAAATAATTTACTTGTATAGAAAATAAATCAAAAGCCTCCTTTTCTACCATATATAGAAGAGGAGGTTTTTTCTATGTTCATCGCACATGATAAAAATGGTATCAGAATCACAGCGAAGGAGGCACTAAAAGGCACGCACTACTTCTGTCCGGTGTGCGGATCGTCTGTCACCTTCAAATCCGGCAGCGTCAAGACACCGCATTTCTCGCATCACCGCATCATGGACTGTGTCCGTTATCTTTACAAGAAGGAGTCGCTTGCGCATCTGGATGCAAAACATACGCTCTATCTGGCACTGAACCGCCATCCTGTCGCAATGGAGTACTACCTGAAGGAAATCGAGCAGATTCCGGATCTGCTGATCGATCGCACTCGTGCGCTTGAAATCCAGTATTCAACCATTTCACCGGAGCTCATCGTTGAACGGTCACGGGGCTATCACTCCCTCGGCATGGAGGTCATCTGGCTGCTGGATGAGGCGGCACTGCGCATCAACGCGGGCTGCATCATACCGACGCACTTTCAGCTGTCCACCGTCTTCAATGCGTCACTCTTCAGCTACTCCAACAAGCATGGACGTCTGAAGAGATGGACACTTCTGCATCATAGAGGGGGCAGCCGCTACACATACACCGCTGAAGTCCTTGCTCCTGACGCACTCGCCGGTCCGCTTCCGGCAGCACCCGTTGCACCAATCAGACTGGATCAGGACGACATCAGACGCATGATCCGCCATGCACGCCAGCAGAAGAGCCGTTTGAACCCGACGCTCACTTTTCTGTATCAGCTGGGGCTCGATCCGGAGAATCTGCCGGCACATCTCTGCCATAGTGTCGAAGCAGAGCGATGGATCATGAATTCGCCATTGGAATGGAAGCTCTATATCATGCATGCGCTCGATAAGGGGACATTCGACTGGAACCAGTTCAGCCGCTTCATCCGGCTGCGCACCACACAGCAGGTGCCGGACAGGCAGAAAGTACTCAGAAGTTTGATTGATGCCTATAAATCGTTATATATTTCACAATAAGTTTCGATACTTGAAATTTATCGGAAATATTGAGAAAATTATATTATCTTGAAAGTGGAGGGAAAGTCATGGCAAAAGTCATTACACGTGAAGAACAGGAAGAGAAATATACATGGAATCTTGAAACAATCTTCGAATCGGATGAAGCATTCGAAGAAAAGTATAAAGAATTGGAAGGGCGTCTCGGTGAAGAGGCACAGTTCCAGGGCAGGATCGATTCGTCGGCAGTGCTCGCTGAAGCGCTGGAAACGGAACGTGCCATCAGTGATGAAATCGGCAAGCTGTTCGTCTATGCCCATCTCAAGCACGACCAGGATACTTCGAATGATACATACAGTGCGCTCGAGTCGAAAGCCCGCACGCTGGTTGTAAAGTTCAATACTGCATGGAGCTTCCTCGTACCGGAAATCATGAAGATCGATCAGGATACTCTTGAGGAGTGGCGCCAGGATGACCGCCTTTCCGAATTCTCCTTCGATCTAGAGAAGCTCAACAAGAAGCGCGCCCACGTGCTCAGTGACAAGGAGGAGAAGCTGCTCGCACAGGCGGGTGAAGTCATGTCGAGCCCGACATCGACATTCGGCATGTTCAACAATGCAGACCTCGAATTCCCGGATGCAGTGGATTCAGAAGGCAAGGCGCATGCGCTGACGCAGGGCACGTACATCGACCTGCTCAAGTCAGGCGACCGCACACTCAGGCAGTCGGCATACGAGAATCTGTACAGCACATATGGTGCCTTCAGGAATACACTCAGCCAGACGCTGCAGGGTGTCGTCAGCACGCACGTATTCCAGGCTCAGGCACGCGGCTATGATTCCGCAAGGCATCAGGCGCTGTCCAACAACTTCATTCCGGAAGCAGTATACGACAACCTCGTGAAGACGGTGAACGACCATCTGCACCTCATGCACCGCTATACGGAACTGCGCAGGAAGCAGCTCGGTCTTGACAAGCTCAGGATGTATGATGTCTATACACCAATGATCAAAGACGTCGAATTCGAAATGACCTACGAGGAGGCGAAGGACTGGATGCTCAAGTCCCTCGAGCCGATGGGGGACACGTATCTCAACATCATCAAGGAAGGGCTCGAAAACCGCTGGGTGGACGTCTACGAAAATAAAGGCAAGAGAAGCGGCGCATATTCCTCCGGCACATACGGCACAAATCCGTTCATCCTGATGAACTGGCAGGATAACGTCAACAATCTGTTCACGCTGACCCACGAGTTCGGGCACAGTGTACACAGCTACTACAGCAGGCAGAACCAGCCATCCAATGCGTCCGGCTATTCCATTTTCGTCGCCGAGGTCGCCAGCAATTTCAACGAGGCACTGCTTGCCGACTACATGTTCAGAAATCTCGAAGATACGAAGAAGAAGCTCTACCTGCTGAATGAGCAGCTGGAAGGGTTCAGAGGCTCCGTCTTCAGACAGACGATGTTTGCAGAATTCGAGCATAAGATCCATTCCATGAAGGAAGCGGGCGAACCGCTGACTGCCGGCAGCCTGAATGCGGTATACGGGGAACTGAACCGCAAGTACTTCGGTGACGCGGTGGAATATGATGAATTCATCGATGTGGAATGGGCGAGGATCCCGCACTTCTACATGAACTACTACGTATACCAGTATTCCACCGGCTACGCAGCAGCTGCGAGCCTGTCGAAGCAGGTGCTTGAAGGGGACAGCGCAGTGGCGGAACGCTATATCAACGAATTCCTCAAAAAAGGATCTTCCGACTATCCGATCAACGTGCTGAAAAATGCCGGCGTCGATATGACGACAAGCGAACCGATCGAAAATGCAATGAAAGTATTCGAGTCGCAGCTCGACCAGTTCGAAGCACTACTGGCAGAACTTTAGAGAATGCATTGGCCTCCCATTGGATTTTTATTCATTGGGAGGAATTTTCTGATAACATGGCGGAAGGGTCATGTCCATAATTTATATACAAGTTTACAAGTGGATGCGTTTTCATTATGACAGTCTTGTGAAGACGTGTTCAAAATGTTGTCTGGACACTATTTACGTGGTATATTTTAGACATGAAATTTTTATCACTAAAACATACCCCTTTGTTTAAAAAGTGAAAAATTTCTCCCATCCCCTTTGTTTGAGCAGCACACTATAGAAGGTGTGCTGCTTTTTTATTTATTCAGGATAAGAGTATATATATGCGGCACGGTGAATCATTGCGATCACCGTGCCTTTTTCTGTTTCAATTGGGATGGGACATACATATAAAAAGAGACATCAGCTCGGCTGATGTCTCCTGCGTCTCTATTTATATTATAAAAATACTATCTTCCCAGTACAGATGTACCGCCTCGTACCTGGTAGTACATGCCATCTTCTGTTTCAAATTCTTCGACCAGCCGCTGCAGGCGCAGCTTTTTCAGTTCGTTGAGAAGCAGGCCGGTCCGCCATTCGAAGACTGTCTTCAGCTCATGGAAGCTGACCACTTCATAGGACTCGATATAGTCGTGGATACTTGGCAGAGGATGCTTCTCTACCTCCTTGTCGATGAGCTCATTTATGATATAGGTATAGATATGATAGGGATATACGCCTTCCACCTTGACCCCTTCTGATTCGATGTCTCCGGAGAAGAAGATCATGGCAGGCAATGCCTCGACATCCATCTCACGGTACACCATGAGATCACGTTTAAGCAGGCTGCGGACCTCTTCCGAGTGGGCATCGATCATGAAGGCGTGGACATCCAGACCTGCGAGCCTGGCGCTCTCCTCCATATGCTGTATGGTGCATATGTTCTTTGTCGGCACAATCCGGTTCAGGACATAGCGTATGAATGCACGTGCCTTATTGCGGCCCTGTATTTCTGCAGCCTTATAGGCAAGCGCGATATTGTCGATATCCGAGGTGGACTGGGCCTGGCATTTAGTCAGCACCTGCAGAGAAGGGGCCAGTATCTTCTTTATTGTGACGTGACCCCGATACTCGAGCTGCAGCTTGTTGATGATCGGTTCAAGCGCAAGGCAATCCGCCGAGAACGGGTCGAAGAAGTAGAAGATTTCAATATGATGGGATGTCGGTTCGAGTACGAGTGACTGTGTTCCAGTTCTGTTCATGTCCTCACCCTGCTTAATCTATTGAATTCACCATATGGTTCGCTGTCAGTGTATACCGTGCCATGATGAATGTTTTCAATTCTTCTTCAAGACCCACTTCATCCATTGCCTTCGCCATGTTCTCAAGCCATGCATCGCGTGCTTCCGGTGTAATGCGGAAGGGCACATGGCGGGCTTTCAGCATCGGATGTCCATACTGTTCGTTATAGAGATTGGGTCCGCCGAGGAACTGGGTCTGGAACAGCTTCTGCTTATATGCTGTCTCAGTCAGATCATCGGGAAAAAGATGGTTGATGCGCGCATCTTCCGCCACGTGGCCATAGAAGATATCAATCATGCGATGCAACTTTTCCTCTCCGATATCCTTATAGGGTATTGGCATAGTTATCACCTGAGCGGATGCTTTCAAGTTTATTGTAGAAGCGTTCAACTTTCGTTGTTTCCTTGCGGCGTTCTATGCTGTATTGTTCGAGCAGATCCATGAATCGCGTCTCGCCTTTATCGTACTGGTCCACTTCATACTCCAGTTCGAAGTCTTCAGTGTCGAGAAAATTATTCTTATCCAGTACGAGCAGCCCCTCCCTATAGGGGACTTCCCGACGTTCTGTCGACAGAGCACCATAGATCTTGAGCTGTGTTGTATCTATATTGAAGCGTTCGAGTTCACCTAAAATCAGTTCCGGCACTTCGTCCGTACGGATATTACGGTCGAAGTTCAGATCATTTTCGACTTCGCCATGATATTCCATGACACCTTTTTCCGTCGGTTCCTTGAGCGTCATGATCTGCTTGCCGCCTGTATCCCTGATTCTGAGCAGAAGGCGATGGTGTTTTAAATCAAGATCCGGGGTATCTATATAGAAGTTCGTCTGCACGATGGGCTGTGTTTTGGTGAACAGTGCACTGTGCAGACGTCCATATTCTTCCCCTGTCAATAAGTTCTTAAATTCTATCTCCAGTTCTTTCATCAGATCCACTCCTTAATCATTATTATCTATAATTTGAAATGCAGTGTAAAGTAAACAGTTTATGACGTTATCAAATGGTGGATACTATGGTAAAATAAATGGCGCAAGGAGTGAAAATAATGGATATTTATGTAACAGAGATAAAATATGAAGACGAAGCATTGAAATGCTATGCAGATGAAGAGACAGAAGGTCTCCAGGCCGCATCACGCATGATCGTCGATTCCGATGATATGGCGTTCATCTACCTCCTGGATGATGGTGAGCAGTTCAGAAGGGTGCATTTCGTGAAGGAGACATGGTCCATGCTGCACACACACCACAGCGCTGAGGTCATACTGAATACGGATGTGATCCTGACTGATTTCTGGGATGAGTTGGACTATCTCGTCGACAACATCGACGGCAACAACAATTATGGGGAAGCATTTGAAATTGCAGTCAAGGAAGAGTTCACACATTAGAACGGATTTAGACTGGAGTGTAAGCGATGGAACAATGGGAGAAGTTTCTTGCACCTTACAAGCAAGCTGTTGAGGAGCTTAAGGTGAAGCTGAAGGGCATGCGCCAGGATTATCAGCTCAACCGTCAGTCCTCTCCGGTGGAATTCGTAACAGCAAGAGTAAAGCCGGTACAGAGCATCATCGAGAAGGCCAGTGCACGCAACATTCCCTACGATCGTCTGCAGGAGGGGATGTATGATATTGCAGGCGTCAGGATCATGTGCCAGTTTGTCGATGATATCGAAGTGATCTGTGCACAGATCCGCAACCGTACCGATATGCGGGTGGTTGAAGAGCGGGACTATGTCGCCAATACGAAGGAGAGCGGCTACCGGTCGTATCACCTGATTGTGGAATACCCGGTCGAACGGCTCTCCGGAACCGTCAGTATTCTGGCGGAGATACAGATCCGCACATTGGCGATGAATTTCTGGGCAACGATTGAACATACACTGAACTATAAGTACAGCGGGGAATACCCGCCGGAAATAAAGAAACGTCTGCAGAATGCAGCAGAAGCGGCATACCTTCTCGATCAGGAGATGTCGGAGATCCGTGAGGAGATCCAGGATGCCCAGAAGTACTACACGAAAAAGCGCAATATGCGCTAGCATGATGGATATGGATTCCAGAGAGGAGTGGCGGCATGAAATTTTTCATCGTTTCCAAAGGAGACACCAAATCGAATGCCTTGAAGGATAAGATGATGAACTATATGGTGGATATGGGCATGACATCGGATCAGGCGGCGCCGGACATCGTCATATCGGTCGGCGGCGATGGCACGCTGCTCCAGGCCTTCCACCGCTATCAGCATCTTCTGGATCATACGGCCTTTGTCGGCGTACATACAGGGCATCTCGGGTTCTATGCAGACTGGCTGCCTCAGGAAGTGGAGCGCCTGATCATCGCCATACAGAATGATGAGTTCCAGGTCATCGAATATCCGCTGCTCGAGACGATCATCCGCTATGAGACGGAAGGCACGGAAACCCGCTACCTGGCGCTTAATGAAGCGACACTTCGGACCGACAACGGTACAACCCTTGTCATGGATGTGGATATAAGAAACCAGCATTTTGAACGGTTCAGGGGAGATGGCCTGTGTATTTCCACGCCATCCGGCTCGACCGCCTACAATAAGGCACTCGGTGGTGCCCTGATCCATCCATCCATCGAAGCCATACAGATTACGGAGATCGCCTCCATCAACAACAGGGTATTCCGTACAGTCGGCTCACCGCTCGTACTGCCGAAGCATCATACATGCCAGGTACTGCCGGTGAACAGCGAAGTCTATCAGATGACAATCGATCATATAAATCTCGTGCACAAGGGCGTCAAATCGATCCAGTTCAGAGTCGCAGATGAAAAGATGAGATTTGCCCGCTTCAGACCATTTCCATTCTGGAAAAGAGTGCACGACTCCTTTATTTCCTAGAGTTCAAAGCACTGTTGAAGTGCTTTTTTAATTTTTCATATAATATGTAATCCAAGATTATACGTAGGTGGTGGCATCATGGCTGAAATAGAAGAAAAAACGGAAATTGAGCTTGAGTACGAATCGCTGCTCGTCCATTTGAGGGAAGCACATATCGATACATTCCGGGACGTATTCTTCGATCTGCACAATTATGAGCAGAGTGAATTCTATCTTGAACTGGAAGAAGCAGACCGGCAGAGAATGTATCACTATCTCAGTCCGGAGGAAGTGGCCGGGTTCTTTGACAGCCTCGAGCTCGATCCCGAGGAATATGAGACACTGTTCGATGCCATGGATGCGCGCTATGCAGCGGAGATGCTCGGGGCCATGCAGTACGATAATGCCGTCGATATACTGAGTGAAGTTTCAAAAGAGAAGCTCACCTCGTTCCTGACCCTGATGGAACGCTCGGACGCGCAGGAGATACGCAAGCTCATGAACTATGAAGAGGACACCGCCGGTGGTATCATGACCACCGAATTCGTCAGCGTCACCTCGCTGATGACGGTGCGGGAGGCCATGCGCCATCTGAAGCGGATGGCACCGAATTCCGAAACCATCTACTACGTCTTTGTTGTGGATACCGATCGCAAGCTTGCAGGCATCCTTTCCTTGAGGGAACTGATCATTGCAGATGATGATGCCTACATCGGGGATATCATGGTCGAGCGTGTCGTCTCCGTCCTTGTGTCCGAGGACCAGGAGGAAGTTGCCCGGATCATGCGTGACTACGACTTTCTGGCAATGCCGGTTGTCGACTACCAGGACCACCTGCTCGGCATCATCACAGCGGATGACATCATGGACGTCATCGATGAAGAGGCGAGCGAGGACTATTCCAGACTTGCCGGTATGACGGAGATCGAGCCGACTTCCGATTCTTCATTTTCAACGGCGAAGAAGCGGCTGCCATGGCTTGTCGGACTGACGTTCATGGGCATGATCACAGCAGCGATGCTGACCACTTTCGAGGATACGCTCGCCCAGGTGGCTGTACTCGCCGCCTTCATTCCGATCATCGGGGGCATGGCCGGCAACAGCGGCACCCAGTCGCTCGCTGTCGCCGTGCGCGGTATCGCGACAGGAGAAATAAAAGATACGAGCAAGATGAAGCTGGCACTGCGTGAGACGGGATCCGGCATCATTACGGGACTCGTATGCGGTCTCATTCTTTTCGGCATCATCAGTCTCTTGTACCAGTCGCCGATTCTTGGTATTATCGTCGGAGTAAGTCTGCTGATTGCCATGACGCTGGCGACACTGCTCGGAACACTCGTACCGCTCGTGATGAGTCGTCTGAACATCGACCCGGCAGTAGCCAGCGGACCGTTCATTACAACGGCGAATGACATCATCAGTCTACTGGTGTATTTCTCACTCGCGAATGCATTCATGTCTTACTTGCTATAAGGAGAAAATAATGGAACATGGACCATCTGTAGTATCATTGGCAATTGTCGTCCTTGCAGCACTGCTGACGCCAATACTGATCAATAGACTAAGAGTAAGCTTTTTGCCAGTGGTGGTTGCAGAGATCATAGTCGGGGTCATCATCGGAAGATCATTCCTTGATATCGTCGATGCCAGCGACCCTTGGCTGAATATACTGTCCACACTGGGTTTTATATTTCTGATGTTTCTCAGTGGTCTGGAAATTGATTTCGATGCATTTACGCAGAAATCCTCCGGCCAGAAGAAATCGAAAGTGCTGAAACGCCCGCTGCCGAATACTCTGATGCTCACAGTCGGTATATTCCTGGGCATTCTCGCACTGAGCTTCCTGTTCGCCTTAATGATGCAGAGCTTTGGTGTGTTTGATGACATCTTCCTGCTCGTCATCATCATTTCGACGATATCCCTCGGTGTCGTTGTGCCGACATTGAAGGAAGCAAACCTGATCACCACCCAGATGGGGCAGATCATTCTGCTGGTTGCCGTCATTGCGGACTTGGCAACGATGATCATGCTGGCATTCTATTCCCAGCTCTATGCGGATTCGAGCCAGCCGATCTGGCTGATGGCGATCCTGATCGGATTCGCCATACTGTTCTACTTCCTCGGACGGGTCATGCACCAGTCCCAGCTCATCAGACAGCTCAATAACGGGACGATGCAGATCGGCATCCGCGGCGTCTTTGCGCTGATCATCATGCTGGTTGCATTGGCTGAAGGTGTTGGAGCCGAGAACATACTCGGTGCCTTCATTGCAGGCTGTATCGTCAGTCTGCTGAAACCGGACCAGGATACGGTGCACAAGCTGGATTCATTCGGCTACGGGTTCTTCATCCCCATCTTCTTCATCATGGTGGGCGTCGACCTCGATCTGCCGTCGCTGTTCTCGGACAGCCGCGTCTTCATCCTGATACCGGTACTGCTTGCCGCGTTCCTCTTGAGCAAGCTTATACCGGTGGCCATACTGCTGCGGTATTTCGACGTGAAGCGGGTCACCGCTGCCGGCTTCCTGCTGACATCGACGCTGTCGCTCATCATCGCAGCTGCGGTCATTGCGGAGGAGATCGGCATGATCACCAGCGCCGAGAGCGGCATGTTCATACTGAGTGCCGTCGTCGCATGCATCATTACGCCGGTCGTCTTCAAGCAGCTCTATCCGAAAGGGGAAAATGAAGAGCGCTCGATCAACGTGACGATCATCGGCAACAACCAGCTGACTGTCCCGGTGGCGCACAGCATCGCCGGTGGCCTGTACCATGTGAAGCTCGTCTTCCATAAGAACTATACAGATTCGAGGGAGAAGAGTACTGAAAACTTGAGCTTCAATGAAATCGCGGAGTACTCGGAGGAATGCCTTGATGGCATCGATGCCTTCGATGCCGATATCGTCGTCCTCGGGGCGAATGATTCCGATATCAACTGGCGTGTCGCCCAGATGGCCGAGAAGCACGGTATCGAACGCATCATCTACCGTGTCGATGATCCAGCTCAGGAAAATGCGGTCAAAGAACGCGGATTCGAGCTGTTCTCCACGATGCTCAGTTCAAAAACACTGCTGCGTGGACTCATCGAGTCTCCGAATATGATGCAGCTCCTGTCGGATGAAGAGACATCCATCTACGAAATACAGATGAACAACTACCGCTATGACGATATGATGCTCAGAGACTTCCCGTTCACCGGAGACATCATCTTCCTGCGTATTCTGCGTGGCCAGGAATCGCTTGTGCCGCACGGGGATACACAGCTGTTCGTCGACGACCGGATCTTCATGACCGGTTCAAGGGAGTATGTCGAGGAACTGAAGCGTGAGCTCGAACTCTACTGATTGATGGCGTGTGTCCTGTCTGGGGACACACGCTTTTTCAATATATGAATGTCCGGCGGAAATATCTTTTTTGTTGCATTTCAATTTGAAAAAATGTAGATTAGGAGTAGGTACTAATAACAAACTATAATTGTCAGTGCACTTTAAGGCACGCAATGAGTTGAAAAGGGAGTATATACTTATGAATCTCGAAGGTAAAACTTTTGTCATCATGGGTGTTGCCAACAAGCGCAGTATCGCTTGGGGCGCAGCACGCGCACTCGATCAGCTGGGTGCAAAACTGGTGTTTACGATTCTGAACGAGCGTTTCAGACGTGAGCTGGATAAACTCCTCGGAGAACTTGAAGGCAACCACGACATCATCGTCGAATGCGATGTGACGAATGATGCGCAGGTTGAAGCTTCATTCAAGGAAATCGGTGAAAAGACAGGCGGCATCGATGGCGTGCTGCATGCGATTGCATTCGCCGGCAAGGATGAGCTGCAGGGTGGCTATAGCGAAACAACGAGAGAAGGCTTCAAGAATGCCCTCGATATCAGTGCATACTCACTGGCGGTTGTTTCAAAGCATGCCAAGACGATCATGAATGAAGGCGGCAGCATCGTGACAATGACCTACCTCGGCGGCGAGCGCGCAATGCCGAACTACAACGTCATGGGTGTCGCGAAAGCAGCACTTGAATCCAGCGTACGCTATCTGGCACTGGACCTCGGCGCGTCCGGCATCCGTGTCAACGCAGTATCTGCCGGCCCGATCCGTACACTCAGCTCTTCAGCAGTCGGCGATTTCAAGTCGATCCTGAAGGAAATCGAAGAGCGTGCGCCATTAAAGCGCAACGTCGATCAGCTTGAAGTGGGCAACACGGTTGCCTTCCTGCTGAGCGGCTTCTCAAGCGGCATCACAGGTGAAGTGCTCCACGTCGATTCCGGCTACCACATCATGGCCTAGATATCAGAATGCAAAGTCCGAATGCGGGCTTTGCATTTTTTTGTCTGAAAATGGACATGAAAGAACCCGTACACGTCTGCTTGACGGTACAGGTTCATATATGGATATGGTCTATCCTTCGCCGAGCCGGTATGTTTCGTAGACTTGCCACACACCGTTCTCCAGCTGATAGAGCAGGCTGATCTTATCGAGCGTCTCCTTGTGCTGGATGCCGATCATGCTCAAGTGCCCGAAAATATCTTCGTATTCCTGGGTCGTCTGTCCCTGGGCGATGGTCAGGTGTGGCACGAACGGGTGTTTATTCTCCCCGTAGAAGTCACCTTTGTTCAATGCATCATGGAGTGACTCGAGTGACTCATTCTTTTCCACTTTGAAATAGATGACGAGAGAGTTCGGTGAGAAGCTGGAGACTTTCTTGATTTCGATCTCGGTCGGCTGCTGCTGTTTCGCAACTTCGCTCAAGTATTTTGCAATCTCTTCCTTCTCCGACTCGTCTGCTTCAAAACCCTCTTTGATCGTAATATGTGGGGGAATGAGTGCATAATGTGTATCGTATCTTTTTCTGTATTGATTCACTTTGTCTTGCAGTTCTTTGGACGGAAACATTGCTACTCCGAACTTCATCGTGATTCCTCCCTATCGATTATATTCTCAATTATAGCAAATTTCTTACTAGTTAGCATAGTAGTCACCCGAGAAAATGTTTCAGTGCAGGTTCGAGCTCAGGTTTCCATGACTTCCATACGTGTCCGCCTTCAAGCTCGCGGTACGTATATTCGAGCGGTTCAGATGATAGATAGTCGTTCAGTTTGCGGTTTGGTGTCAGGAAATCGGCCTGTTCCTTGGAGATGGTGATGAAATCATCCTCTTCAAGCCCGATTGTGTGATAGAGGTCGAGGTGCATCAGTGACATCTGCGACTGGAAGCGCCCGATGAACGCATCATCGACGAATGGGCTGAAAGCCAGCGCCTGTGAGAATGTCGCCGGATAGGTGGCTGCGACTGAAAAGGCGAAGCTGCCAGCCAGCGAATCTCCCATCAGTGTACGTGATGTGCCGACTTTGAGCGTCGGGAATGTGGCATCAATCCAGCTGATCAGCTCCCTCGCCACAAAGGTCACGAAATCATCATGGCGGTCCCCATTCGGGCTGAAGTAGTCATTGCGCCATTCTACACTTGGATAGGGTACGCCGACGATGATGGCACGTTCGATCTCTTCATTTTTCCTAAGCTTCTCATACGCCCTTTCTATCTGGCCATATCTGAAGAAATCCTGCGAGTCGAACGTAATGATCACCTCGTGCTTGTATAGGTCTGAAAAGTTCTTCGGCAGATAATACTGGATTTCATAAGTCTCTCCGAGTGTTTCCGATTCGAAATCGATAGTGTGGATCTTTCCTGGTTCCATTTCCATAAAATAACCCCCTTATGGCTAGTTTACCAATAAGGGGGCATCTTCGAAACATTAATTCATTGTATATCAGCGGTCGAGCTTTCTGACATCTGGATTGTATTCCTTCTCTTCTTTGAGACGCTGTAGATAGTCATGATGCCAGAAATCCGCTTCCTTGACTGTCGACGCGTCCGGTGAATAGATTGCGTACTTGCCGGAACCTTTCTCCTTCTTCTGGCGCTCGAAATCCCTGAGGGCTGCGAGTGCCGGCTTCTGCAGGATCAGTATGGCGATGACGTTCAGCCACGCCATCAGCCCGACCCCGAGGTCACCCATATCCCATGCCAGCCCGGCAGAGCTGACTGTGCCGTAGAACACGGAGGCAACCAGAAGGACACCAAGCAGGATCTTCAGAATCGGCCAGCGGCCGTGTGTCAGATAGACAAGGTTGGTCTCTGCAATATAGTAGTAGGCGAGTATTGTCGTATAGCAGAAGAACAGCAGTGCAAACGAGATGAAGTAGGAACCGAAGCCGACAAAGTTGATGTCGAATGTCTCCTGTCCGCTGAATGCTTTATCAAGACCTGCCTGGGTATAGGCGACTGTACCGCCGTAGTTCTCCTCACCATCCGGTGATACCTGGTGGACACCGCTGTCGACGATAAGGCCGTCATTGCCGTCCGACACGTTGTACATGCCGGTCATCAGAATCATCAGTGCTGTGGCTGTACATACGAACAGCGTATCGACATAGACCGAGAACGCCTGGACGAGTCCCTGCTTTGCAGGGTGGGATACTTCTGCAGCACCGGCTGCGTGCGGTCCTGTACCTTGACCGGCTTCGTTCGAGTAGATGCCGCGCTGGACACCGATTGCGATCATGGCACCGACGATGCCGCCGAACTGCTGCTCAAGACCGAATGCACTGCGGAAGATGAGCCCGAACATTGCCGGCACTTCCTGTATATTTATGAGGACGACGATGATTGCGACCGCGATATAGACGAGCGCCATGAACGGCACGACCGCTGAGGCAACGTTTGCGATGGAACGGATTCCCCCGAAGATGACAAGGCCGACGAGTACGACAAGCGCGATACCGATGACCCAGTGCTCTACTGGGAAAGAATTGGTCATTGATCCAGCAATGGAATTGGACTGGATGCCTGGAAGCAGGAATCCGGTCGCAAGAATCGTGACAAGTGCGAAGACGATGGCATATGCTTTGCCTATACCGCCGCCGATTCCTTTTTCTATGTAGTAGGCTGGACCACCACGGTACTGCTTATCTTCATTCTGCTTATAGATCTGTGCAAGTGTCGACTCGATGAAGGCGCTGCCTGCACCGAGGAAGGCGATCAGCCACATCCAGAAGATGGCGCCCGGTCCGCCGATGAAGATGGCGGTCGCAACACCGACGATGTTACCTGTACCGACACGGCCGGACAGTGATACGGCAAGTGCCTGGAAACTCGAGATGCCGACTGGTGATTTTTCCCCCTGGAACATCAGGCGGATCATTTCCTTGAAGTGTCTGATCTGGAAGAAGCGCATTCTCAGACTGAAATAAAGTCCGACGGCGAGCAGGCCGTACACGAGAGGCGAACTCCACACCAGTCCATTCAGAAAGTCTACAATTGATTGCATAGTTATTTTCCCCTTTTCCCCTTTGTATTGAAGATTCTGACAATATTTATGATACTGTTAGTTCACGCATTTGTCCATATATATTTAATGCGCCATGTATTTTTATGATACACTGTATACACCTTTTAAAAATGTCAATGGAGGAGCAGTTGAATATGACAAAAAAAGTCTGGTTCCAAACCGGTATTGCAATCATCATCACCCTGCTGATCATCATGCTCGTCATTCGGGTGCAGGTCATTTTCGAGCCGGTCTTCACAATCGTGACGACAATTTTCGTGCCTCTTCTCCTTGGTGGGCTGCTGTATTATATTACCGAACCGATACAACGCTTTCTTGAAAAGAGAAGGGCTGGCAGGTTGACCAGCATTCTGGCAGTATTCGTCATCATCCTGCTCGTTCTGACGATGCTTTCCATGATCATCGTGCCGATGGTCACAGAACAGGTGCAGAATCTCATTTCCCGTGCGCCATTGATTCAGAATGAAATACAGGACGTCTTCAATATGATCCTGTCGTATAGGGATCGCCTGCCGATCAATCCGGAGCAGTACATCCAGGATGCGCTGAATCGTGGATCGCAGATGCTCTCCAATCTGGCGAGCAATGCGTTTACGATTCTGACAAGTACAGTGAGCGTACTGATCACACTGGTCCTGGTGCCATTCTTCTTCTTCTTCATGCTGAAGGATCACGAGAAGCTCATTCCTTCCATGGTCTCTCCATTCAGGGGCACCTTGAAGCAGTTTCTGACCGAACTGTTCTATGATATCGATCATACACTGCGCGCGTTCATACAGGGACAGATGCTTGTCAGCTTCATCCTCTGCATCATCCTGTACATCGGCTATGTGATTGTTGGACTGGATTATGCATTATTGCTGGCAATATTTGCACTGTTCATGAACCTGATTCCGTTCATCGGTCCATGGATTGCTTTCCTGCCTGCAGCACTGCTTGCAGTCATCCAGGATCCGTTCCTGCTGGTCTGGGTTTCACTCATCACGCTGATTGCCCAGCAGATCGAAAGCAATCTGATTACACCGAACGTCATGGGACAGACGCTCAAGCTGCACCCGTTGACAGTCATCACTGTAGTACTCGCGGCAGGAAATATAGCTGGATTCATCGGCATGCTGATTGCGATACCGACGTATGCGGTCGTCAAGACGATCATCCAGAATATGTGGAGATACCGCAGCAACCTCAAGGAAACAATGTTCACCACCACAGGTGAAGGTGGACCACCACAGTAGACAGAAAGCGGGGGCAACCCCGCTTTTTTTTGTAGTAGAAGAGTGGGGCGAAGGACGGCATTGCTTGCAGTGCATGAAAAAAGGGTATGAGTATGAATAGAAGATCATAGGGGATGATGCCATGAAAGTCATCATTATAGGAATGTGGAACAGTTTTCCGAAGGGGCTGGAGCCGACGTCCGGCTACCTGATCCAGAAAGACGGAGTTTCGATCCTGCTCGATGCAGGCAGTGGTGTGGCTGCAAATGTACAGAAATACACCAGTATCCACGACATCGATCATATCTTCCTCTCCCACTATCATCATGATCACGCAGGGGATATCGAGGCATTCATGCTGGCCAGAAAGATGGCCAGGCAGCTGAAACGTGTCGACCGGAATCTCAAGATCTACGGCCCGGAAAGCGGCACCATCGTCAAGACCATCCGCCGGGCGAAGTACAGCACCTTCATGCCGATCCGCGCTCAGAAGCACTACACCGTCGGGCCCTTCCAGATTGAATTCCACCGTAACGAACATCCAGTCGAAACATATGCCATGCGAGTCACCGATAACGAGGGGAGTGTATTCGTTCATACATCCGACTCAAGCTACCGCGGCAGCCTTGTGCGGTTTGCATTCGGTGCAGATCTGCTCATCATCGACTGCAAACTCTACGAAGGATTCGACGGCAAGGTGGATGGTCATATGAACGCAGAGCAGGCCGGCCGGCTCGCATCGAAATCCGATGCCCAGATGACCCTCCTTGCCAACCTGCCCCATCACGGAGAACTCGAAGTGCTGCTCGACAGTGCCAAACAGCATCCGACGAATGTAGTCAGGTTGGCTGAAGCCGGAATGAAGATCGAAATCTAGAAAACAAGAGTCCGAACCCGTTGATCGAGGTTCGGACTCTTGTCTATTTTTGTGTGGGTCGGCTGGAGGATCGGCTGACGCCCGAGCACTCATCCCACATCCCTTCGCCTGAACAGCATCACACCGGCACCCATCATCAAGATTCCGAGTCCGAAAATGATGAACCATGGTGTCCAGGCCATTTCTTCAACCGGCAGTGCCGCAAGATGGTGGAACGGCGTCGCCAGCAGCCATTCATCGCCAAGCCCGATGATCAGTCCGAGATAGTTGACGAAAAATGTGAAGAGCAGGTAGAACCAGACGATGAAATGCAGCTTTGCACGAAGCCCGATCAGCAGCACCGACAGTCCAACGAATGCGATGATGCCGGCACTGTAGTTGATTGCAGCAATGACGTAGTCGTCGGCCGTCATATCGATGCCTCGGACCGTCATGCTCGCGCCGTACATGCTGAGCAGCGCAATGAGTACACCGGCTATTCCGACGATCACTGCATACAGACCGTGGCTCGGCAGCATGACCGTCCGGCGCATTCCGGCGCTCTCCAGCCATTCGAGCCGGCCGTGCTTCTCTTCGCGCAGGATGCGGCCTGAAACCATGAGGGCCGGAATCACACCGATGACAGAGGTGATCATGATGAGCACGCTGATGAACTGGCCGATCGGATCTTCCCCGGTCGCGGCCATGCTGTTGGCAAGAAATGCATTTTCATTGATGAACGCATCGAGATCCCCGAAAATCGAACCATATGATGCACCGATCAGCGCCATGCCGACGAGCCAGCTCGTCACAAGCACCTTCATGCTGCCGGTCATCAGCCGGGGGTATGAACCGATGGTCCGCGGTTTTCTATTCCTCTCCATGCTGAAATAGGCATCCCCGAGGTCCCTTCTGGAAAATAAAGCCCAGGCGAGCCCGGTGAAAACGGCGATCAGCAGAAATGGCAGCAGCCACAATACTTCATTGGAGGCGAATGGCTCAAGCCGTGTCAGCCAGTTGTAGGGCGATATGACAGACAGCTCGGGCCGTGCCACGTCAGTGATGGCACGGTACAGATAAAGCAGCAGCAGAATGGTGAGCGCCATGCCGAATGTCCATTCCGAACTGCCGAGGAGCTGGGCAAACACGAGTGTCAGCGTATAGAACATCAGGCCGAACAAACTGGTGCCCACAGCATAGAGTGTGCATCCGGCAAGTGTAAACGAGTCGTCCGACGACAAGTATGTGCCGAGAAAGATCACCAGGCCGAGCAGTACGTTCATGCCGGCGCCGATCAAAAGCTGTGTCATGAATATGGCCCCTCTCGTGATGCCGGCACTGTTGACGTATTCAATCAGGCCCTGGTCCTCCATTCTACGGCTGATGGCATTGGCGATCATGATGCCGAAAAGACCGTGGATGATTGCCATGAAGACGAGCATTTCATGGCTGAACATGACAGCAATCGTATAGGCGCCTTCCGGAACGGGGCCGATCATGGCGATGAGTGCCGGGTTGTCGAGTGTCTGCCGGAGCACTTCCCGTTCCTGTTCACTGCTGTACAACCCCTCGAATGCGAAGGGGACGATCAGGGTGAGCGCACTGATGCCGGCAATCCACAGCAGGATGCGCAGCCATACATCCTTCAGTATCAGACCGATGAAGGCGTTCATGGTGACACGCGTCCATCTTCGTAGTAGCGCATGAATATATCTTCAAGCCTTGGCGGCAGTGTTTCCAGGTGGTGCGGCTGATGGCGTGCGACCGCCTGGAGGAAATCACCGACGGAATCATTGTCGACACGCATATGCGTGCCATCGTCTGCTTCCTCATAATCGTGGACGTATGGCAGCTTCTGCATTTCAGCAAGGTTCTGTCCGGATTTCACGACATACTCGGTGCGGGTGATATGGCGCAGCGTTTCAAGCCGTCCGGTCTCGATGATTCTGCCTTCACGGATGATGGCGATGCGATCGGCGAGTTTTTCCACTTCCGATAATATATGGCTCGACAACAGTATGCTCCGTCCCTCCGCTTTCGCTGCTGCAAGCTGTTCATGGAAAATGCGCTCCATCAGCGGGTCGAGGCCGGAAGTCGGCTCGTCGAAGATGAGCAGGCGGGCGTCCGACAGGAAGGCGCAGATCAGGGCGACCTTCTGGCGGTTCCCTTTGGAGTATGTCCTGCATTTTTTCTTTGAATCCAGACGGAACTGCGCAATCAGGCTGTCCTTCTTCGCAGTATCGGTATAGCCTCTCACTTTCATGAAGAAGCGGATGACCTCCTCGCCCGTCAGATTGCCCCACAAGTTCACATCCCCTGGAACATAGGCGATGTTCTGCCTGTAGTGGCGATTGCCGGCAACCGCCTGCCCATCCATCAGAATCTCTCCGGAATCCTGCGTCAGCGCCCCGATGATCATGCGCAGGGTGGTGGACTTGCCTGCTCCGTTCGGACCGATGAAACCGAAGACCTCGCCTGCCTCGAGCTTGAATGAAACATCCTTTGCTGCAACTGTCTTTCCAAACGTTTTCGTCAAATCTTTCAGTTCAAGCACTGTCATTGTTATACCTCCTTATAATAGAGCTTCCGCATTGTATCGAGATAGCCGCCGAACTGCGCGAAGTAGGTATCGACCTGGTCGAAGTCGATGCCCTGCGCCTCGAAGTACTGCTCCATTTCCTTGACATAGCCTTCGAACGTCCAGCCGATCATCTTCATTGCCATCTCCCGGTCGATATCCGTACGGAACAGCGTCATATCCACATTCTCGTACATTGCATGCAGACTCGATTCGCGCAATGTCTGCATTTTCGACTGGTAGGTCGAGAGCAATCCTTCGGCATAGTACATATGCGTCACAAATTGGGCAATTTCCGGATGCTGGGTAAAATAGACATGCTTGATCCGGGAAAGTCTCGCGAGCCTTTCAATGAAACCTTCCGCTTCTGTGGTGAACCGGGAAAGCAGATGCGTTGTGAAATGATCATAGGCGAACTCGGCGGTACTCAGATAGAGCGTTTCTTTATTTTCGAAATAGTAGTAGAGCAGCCCTTTGCTGATGCCGGCGGCATTGACGATGCGGTTGGTCGAAGCTCTCTTATAGCCGTGCGCCGAGAACTCTGCCATGGCGGTGGTCAGGATGTGGTACTGCTGACTGTCATCAAGCTTCTTGAATGGTTTTTTCATGGTCGCCCCCTTTACTTTGACCAGTCTGGTCAGTTTTATTGTATGCCTGTTGACCAAAGTGGTCAATAACTTTTTGCACAATATTTTCGATATATGGAGTATCACAGTAAGGAGGGCATTCATGAATCCAATCGAATATCTGAAGAGGCAGGGGTTTCGCGTCACATCGGACCCGGCAAAGTACGATGGCGGCGTATGGGGGAAGCGCGACTACACGGTCGACGGCTATAACTATGACACATACTGCGGCGGCTACCACCGGGCATATGATCTTGCCAAGGCGCATCTGGCACCAGTTCCGGCAGTATGCAACGGGGAGGTGGTTGCAGGCACCAGCCGATATGGCAACTTCGGGGGGACAGTCGTCGTGGCAAATAAAGCACTCGGCATCCAGGTGATCTACGGGCATCTCGCCCGCAATCTGAAAGTCCGCGTCGGCCAGTCCGTCAAACAGGGCGACACCGTCGGTCTGCAGTCCTACACGAACTATGACAATGTAAGGATGGCAAGCCACCTGCACATCCAGTTCCAGAAATACGGCTACATTCCGAATGAGCGTGCATTTGTATGCAGCGGCATCAATCCGCTCCAAATAGACGTCGGAGGTGAATCCTACGACGACGCATGGCTGTGGCATGGCCAGTTCAAAACGGACAGCCGCATCCGTATAAGGCATCATCCATCAGCGCATTCAGCATCGGATGGCATACTGCCTAAAGGTGCAAATGTCCGCTTCGACAAGCTTTTCGTCAATGAGGGGCTATGGTGGATCCGCATCATGATCAAAAAAGAATTGAAGTGCATCGCCATCGGAAAGAGACGTACAGGCATCAACTTTCGTATGGCCGACCAGACCGGTGATCTGTGGGGAAGGGTAAGCAACCTGGATACGTCGAGAGGAAAGGAAAAATAAAAATAAAACCGGATGGGCCATCTGACTTCTTTAAGAAGAAGGACGGCGCATCCGGTTTTTGCGATTTTGGCTATTGATGTTTGAAAATGTTGCTTTCACAAAAGATTATCAGCCCTGTCTGATCGAATGAGATGATGCTTTCAGGTCCTGATCAAGCTTATGGAGTACCTGATTGATTTTCACCTGGTTGACTGCTTCGACGACGAAGTAGGCCAGGATGGTGTAGATGATGATGACACCAAGAAGAAGAATGTTTTCCTGCATTACACTGATGATCAGTGCAGGAAGGAATACAAGTGCAAGATAGATGATCAGCATGCCGATGCGGTTGGCATTGATGACACGCTGTGCATCGCGTATGGTTCCCGAGTATTCATCATTGATTCTTGTCATATCCACTTTGCGTGAATCCTGGTAGACGTTGGTTATATTCATATGACCGTCGTATGGATCCTGCTCGTAGCGCAGATCCATATGTGCATTATCCCACGTCAGATATTTAAAAAAACCCATTATTTTCTCCCCTTCACTATCTATGAATATTCTGATATCATTATATATTGAAAAGACATTTAAATCAAAGGGGTGTTTATAAATGGCAGATAAAACCAATAAAGAAAAGCAGTTCTCACGCCGTGACTTCCTCAAGACCACAGGTGTGGCGACTGGAGGCATCATAGGCGGTTCCATGCTCGGCGGTCTTGTCGGCTTCAGGCTCGATTCACCGACTGAAGAGGCGGATACAGGCCAGCAGAGCGCAGAGCAGGGCGCAGAAGGTGGCGGCAATTCAGGGAGCTACAATCCAGGCAGGATGTTCTTCCATAATGATACGACCTTCGACACGATTTCACAGGCCATGGAAAGAATCTATCCGGAAGATGACATGGGACCTGGCGCCATTGCGCTCGGTGCACCTTTCTTCCTCGATATGCAGCTTGCAGGTGAATACGGCAACAATACACGGGAGTATATGCAGGGACCGTTCTACGAAGGAGAGGCTACTCAGGGCTACCAGTCAAGGCTGATCCGTTCGGAACTGTTCAGGCTCGGCATCGAGCGGCTTGATACCGAAGCCAATGAAATGTTCGACGACGACTTCCGCAATCTGGATGGTGGGCAGATGGATGAGATACTGACACGCTTCCAGGAAGGCGAAGCGGACATGGGTGTGCCAGCGGCTACAGCAAAACCGGAGGATTTCTTCAGACTGCTGCGCTCTTCAACCATCGAAGGTGTATATGCCGACCCACTCTACCGGGGCAATCATAATATGGAAGGCTGGAAGATGAAAAACTTCCCGGGCCACCAGCATGCATACATCCAGGAAATCGATACTGACAGCTTTACGGAAATCGAACCACAACCATTGTTTGGAGGGAATCACTAATGGCGACAGAACTGGATAAAGTAGATGTAGTGACCATAGGCGTCGGCTGGACAGGCGGCATCATCGCAGCAGAAGCGGCAAAAGCAGGTCTTAGCGTAGTTGGTCTTGAAAGAGGAAGAGAACGCGGTACGGAGGATTATCAGAATATCCACGATGAATACAAGTATGCCATCCGCTATGAGTTGATGCAGGATGTCTCAAAAGAAACACTGACGTTCAGGAACAACAGGGAGCAGCGTGCATTACCGATGCGCCAGCTGGGCTCTTTCCTGCTTGGCGAGAATCTTGGTGGTGCAGGCACACACTGGAACGGTCAGACATGGCGCTTCCTGCCCTACGATTTTGAAATCCGTTCGATGACGGAAGAGCGTTATGGCAGCGAAAAGCTGAGAGAGGACGAAGGATACAGGCTTCAGGACTGGGGAATTACATACGATGAACTTGAGCCATACTTCGACCAGTTCGAGAAGACTGCCGGTATTTCCGGAGAGGACAATCCAATGGCCGGTGAACGCTCGGATGCCTATCCGACACCACCAATGATAAAAACCCGCACACTGCAGATGTTCGAGGAAGCTTCAACCAATTTGGGCTACAGTCCGATCATGATGCCTTCTGCAAACTTGAGTGAGCAGTATGAGAATCCGGATGGAGAATCGATTGCTGCATGCCAATACTGTGCATTCTGCGAACGTTTCGGTTGTGAATATGGAGCGAAATCATCTCCTGAAGTCACGGTCATTCCGACTGCAAGGAAAACCGGCAACTATGAGGTGCGTACACACGCAAACGTGGTGGAAGTACTGAAGGATGAAGACGATGATTCCCGCGTTACCGGTGTAAGATACGTTGACGTCAGAACCGGAGAGGAATTCATCCAGCCGGCGGACGTTGTCGTACTGACAAGCTATGTCTTCAACAACTACAAGCTCCTCAGGGTATCCGATATCGGTCAGCAGTATGATCCTGAAACAGAAGAGGGTACACTCGGCCGTAACTACTGCTACCAGATCTTCGGTGGCGCAACGGGCTACTTTGACGAACAGTTCAACACATTCATGGGTGCCGGTGCACTCGGCATGGCATTTGATGACTTCAATGGAGACAACTTCGATCACTCCGACCTTAATTTTCTACACGGCGGGAATATGGCCATCACGCAGACCGGCAACCGTCCGATTGCGACAAACCGGACGAAACCGGACACGCCATCATGGGGCAGTGAGTTCAAAAAAGAATCCATCGAAAGCTATACTCGAACATTGCGCGTACAAGGTCAGTGTGCGATACTTCCACACCGTGATAACTACCTCGATCTCGATGAGACATACAACGATGTCTATGGTGTTCCGCTCGTGAAGCTGACATTCAATTTCACGGATCAGGATCTGGCGGTCCAGAAGTATGTTACTGAAAAAGCAGGCGAGGTCATGGAAGAGATGGGCGCCAACGACGTCGTTCTTGATGCCGCAAGCACAGACTATGATATTACACCATACCAGTCTACCCACAACACCGGCGGCACGGTGATGGGAGATGATCCGGAAACAAGTGTCACGAACACTTATCTTCAGCATTGGGATCGGGATAACCTTTTTGTTGTCGGCGCGGGAAGTTTCGCGCATAATAGTGGATATAATCCAACTGCAACAGTGGGTGCTTTGGCATACCGTTGTGCGGAAGGTGTAATACGGTTCGCCGAGGAAGGCGGACGTCTCGAAGAAGAATAGGTGATCTAGATGGTTCGTAGGCAGGATCAGAGTACCAACTCTGATAATAAGGAGAGCAGGAAAGAAATAGAAATGGATGAAAATGAAGTATCCGGTGACAGCCGGAAAATAGAACAGACAGCCGTCACTGAAGAGAGGAGTAGCACGCCGGAAGAGGAAGACCCATTCGAGCCGCTGGTCGAGCAGCTTGAGAGCCTGCGCAGTCTGCTGATCAAATCAGCGGTCACCTTCGTACTGTGGTTTCTGATCATATTCACCACAGTACGTTGGTGGTTCCCGGTTGTTTCAATGGGGGCGGACATCGTCGTCTTCGGACCATTCGAAGTCATCCGTTTCTACATCCGTACTTCGGCAGCAATGAGCCTCGGACTGAGTACACCGTTCATCTGCTGGTATCTATGGCAGTATGTCAGATCAGGACTCGTCGACAAGCAGACACAGTTCCTGAAGGGGTCACTTCCGGTAATGCTCGGACTTTTCTTGATAGGGCTGTCGTTCGGCTACTTCGTCGTCCATCCGCTCAGCTACTACTTCCTGATCGAGATGGGCGAGCGCAACTTCGACGTGCTCGTCACGGCGGATGAATACATGTCATTCCTGCTTGTTACAACGATTCCTTTCGGTCTGATCTTCCAGCTGCCGATTGTCGTACTGTTTCTGAACCATATAGAACTGCTTGATTCGGAAATCATGAAGAAATCGAGAAAGTTTGCCTACTTCGGGCTGCTTGTCATCACGGCGATCATTGCACCGCCTGATTTCTTCACGCATATCATCACGCTGCTTCCAATGATCGGCCTGTATGAGTTGAGCATCATCCTTGTCAGACGCAAGGAGAGGAAGGCCAAAGAGAAGGAAAAATCAAGAACAGCATGATTGGAGGGCCTCGTGCCCTCTATTTTTATATGTTGGCAGCTGCCAGAACGAAATTGCATACAGATTCCATATAAATCGATATTTTTGTTATAGTGATAGTAGATGTTACGGAAAAGGAGATCGAGATATGAAGAAAGTAAGAAAAGCAGTCATACCGGCCGACGGGCTCGGAACGCGCTTCCTGCCTGCGACAAAAGCGATGCCGAAAGAGATGCTGCCGATCATGGACAAGCCGACCATCCAGTATATTGTAGAGGAAGCGGTGGCTGCTGGCATCGAGGATATCATCATTGTCACCGGCAAGCATAAACGGGCGATAGAGGATCACTTCGACCACCAGATCGAATTGGAAATGAACTTGAAGCGCAAGGAAAAGTACGAACTGCTCGAGAAAGTCGAGCATGCGACGGGGCTGGCCAATATATTCTACGTCAGACAGAAATCCCCGAAAGGACTCGGACACGCGATACATACAGCCAAGCAGTTCATCGGTGATGAGCCGTTCGCTGTGCTTCTTGGAGATGATATTGTGGATAATGGGGAGGGTACGCCTGCAATCGGCCAGCTGATGGCGCAGTATGATCAATGCCAGAGTCCGATCATCGGTGTCAAACAGGTGCCGAAGGCGCAGACTTCACGCTATGGTATTGTGGAATTCGATGAAAAGAAGGGCAATCTCTACCATCTGTCCAACATGTATGAAAAACCCGAACCGGGAGTCACGGATTCGACGCTTGCCATCATGGGACGCTACGTGCTGACACCTGAAGTTTTCAAGCATCTTGAAGCTGGCAGGGTCGGTGCCGGCGGGGAAATCCAGCTGACCGATGCGATACATGCAGTCATCCAGTCCGGCGGGGATGTGCACGCAGTCGACTTTGAAGGCCGCCGCCATGACGTCGGTGACAAGACCGGCTTCGTCAAAACGACCATTGAGTATGCCCTGAAATCAGATATGAGAGAGACACTGCTCGATTTCATGGAGGAAACATTAAAAAAGAACGGCAGATGAAAAACATCTGACGTTCAATGATGAAAAGCGATATGACAATGGCAATCCTGTATGGATGGCCCTGCTGTCATATCGCTTTTTTATTCGGACTTTTGTGATGCATCTGCTTTTTTCAATGCACGGCGTTCTCTTATCCTTACAATGTATATACTTATTTCATATAAAATGAACATCGGTGTCACTGTAATGATATGTGTGAAGAAGTCGGGCGGCGCAATCAGCGCGGTAATGACGATAAGACCAAAATAGACATATTTTCTGATGGCTCTCATCAATGTTGAATCAAGCAGTTCGATATAGTGCAGGAAGAGTACAACGATCGGGAGCTGGAAGATAAGACCGAATGGCATTGTCGACAGCAGCAGGAATGACATGTACTCATCCGCTGTGACCAGTACATCGAAGTTGCGTTCACCCATCTGAATGAGGAAAAAGTAGCTGATCGGGTGGACGACGAAGTATCCGAAGGACAAGCCAGCCAGAAAGAGCAGGAACATCAGCGGAAAATATGATTTCAGAAACTGTGTCTCTTTTTCGACGAGGCCCGGCCGCATGAATTGCCAGAAGAAATAGCAGATGAAGGGCAGACTGAGTCCGATTCCAAGTGCACCAGAGGTACGGATGTAGAAGCGGATGACTTCGAATGGTCCTCTGACGATCAAGTCATGCCCCTTAGTCAGATAGGGGAACCAGTACTGGATAGTCAGAAATATGAGCATGAAGAATAGGACGAAAGTGACAACCGTCTTTATCAGCGTCCCTCTCAGATCATCGAGGTGTTCGACAAGTGTCGCATCAGGTGTATCTACTGTCACCTTATGCTTTCTCCTTGTTTCTTCCACATCATCCTGTGCAATTTCCTTAATTGTTTCTTTTCTCTTATTCTCAATTTTTTTCATATCATTCACCTACATCCCATTATAGACATAAGAGGCACATACGTAAATTCGTATATGCCTCTTTGGAAAAAGTTCAATTGTCAAATCAATCAGGCTTCAACAAGCGGGCCGTTGTCATCGAGATACTTTTCGATGCCTTCAGCTGCACGGTAAGCAAGCGCACCAACGGTACCTGTAGGATTGTAGCCACCATTATGTGGGAAGTTCGATCCGCCGATGACGAATACGTTTTCCGCATCCCACATCTGGAGATAATTGTTGACGACACTTGTATTGGGATCAGCTCCCATGATTGTTCCACCAACAATGTGGTCATTGTGTGCAGGAAGAATATCGAAATGTTCATCCAATACACTTCTGCTTTTAGCGACTGGATTCATTTCATCGATGATCTCCTCGATGCGGTCTCCGATGTAGGAGTGAACATTTCTATCGTGCTCGGTCACATCGTAGGTGAGGCGGAGCAGAGGACGTCCGTAGTCATCCTTGTATGTTGGATCAAGAGAAAGATAGTTTGTCCTGTATGGCAGCGTGATCATCTGTGCCCATGCACCGGCAGAGCGGTTGTACGCCTTGACGGATTCGGCCTTGAATTCTGCCCCCCAGTTCTTCTCGACACTGTCAGGTACAGCATTCTCAAGAATCGGACGCTTGCCCTGCTGTTTCATGGAAATCGATCCACCATGGATGAAATCAAGGTCCGAGTGGTCGAAGTTGTCATTATTGTAGTCGTCGACTGTGACACCCAGTGCACCGGCACCCATGGAAAGGTTATATTCTTTATCGAAGAAACCGGTCACGGACGGTGTAATGTGCAGGCAATAGTTTTTGCCGACAGCACCTTCACCTGTTTCAGGGTCATAAGGTGTACCGAGTTCGGAATGCAGCAGCAGTTTCGTGTTGTTCGTCGTGTGGCTGGTGATGACGACAACATCTGCAGGCTGGATGAACTCTTCATGTGTTCTTGTATCAACATAGCGTACGCCTGTTACTTTTCCGTCTTCTTTAATAATATCGACAACGTTCGCATGCGTCCGCATTTCAAAATTGTCATGCTGCTGTGCAACCGGGATCGTTGCAACGATCGGAGAGGATTTCGCTCCCCATTCACAACCGAATTTCTCACAGAATCCGCAATACTGGCACGCAGCGATGGTCATGCCATCCGGGTTGGTATATTCTTCCGACATGTTTCCTGATGGTGTTCTGAAAGGTGTCGCACCTGCTGCTTCACATGCTGCCTTGAAATCGGAGAGCAGGGGTGTCATCTTCATTGGAGGCGTCGGATAGGCCATCTTGCGTTCAGGACCCATCGGGTTCTGTTCTCCACTGACGCCTGCCGTCCTTTCATACCTTTCATAATACGGTTCAAGTTCTTCGTAAGTAATGCCCCAGTCCTGGATAAGGTAGTCGTCTGACAGTTTGTCTTCTCCATATTTTTCATCGGTACGTGATTTGATTTCAAAATCATATGGGTTATAGCGCCATGTGTCACCGTTCCAGTGCACACCACCGCCTCCAACGTCGGTACCGATGAGGAAAGCACCGAATCGGCGCATCGGCAGTGCCTCTTCATCAAGATTATTTCTGTAGGTAATGGTTTCCTTGGATAGATCCTGCATCATTTCATGTCCGACGACATAACGGTATTCGTCATGCGCAAGCAGGTAGTCCTCCGTCTTCTTTTCAGCGCCGCGTTCCAATCCGAGTACATCTTTGCCTGCTTTAGCCATTTCAGCAGCAATGATGCTGCCAGCCCATCCCAGGCCGACGACAACAACTTCTTTTTTATCCAATGTTTCTGCCAATGCAATTGCCTCCTAAAATTAATGCGAAATGTGCGAAGAAAGTGGCTGTGGATCTTTCTCCACAAATCCTTCAGTTTCAATTTCGTTTGCATAGCTCATGTATGCGCCAGGGAATTTCTTCATGTCCCAGGATTTCATTCCTTTATTTCCGCCGTAAAGAGGGTCTGCATAGGCCCCGGAAAGGGTGGCGAGTCTTAGCTCCTCAAAGAAGTCATTTGACTTGATGCCTTTCATTTCCAATTCGTTATTCTGCATCTCGGTCAGGATTTCATCCATCTGTTCACCTTCGAGGTCAAAGAATGCCATCTCGTGACGGGACTGTGCTTCCGCATTCATCACACGGATGCCTTCTGCAAAGATGTCACGTCTGATCAGCGCATACTGCGGTCCCTGGTAATCGGTGCCCTGCTTGAATGGACCTTTCATGTACTCTCTGGCATTCGCTCCATAGCCGCCCGCAAGTTCATGATCGATGAACCATGCGACGCCAAGAGTGGTTGCGCCCGGACCGTTATCATCTTCAGGGAAGATGCGTTCAGCTGCTGCTTCGATCGTCTGGAACTCATCCTTGTGCTGGAAGTATTTGAAAGCATGGTTGAAATTTTGTGTCGCATCGTCACTTTCAGGCTGGTGGGCTTCCTGATCCTGGACCTCCGTCTGCTGAATTTCTGACGACGTATCATCCTTCAGCAGCGATCCCAAATATGTTCCAGTGACAAGAGTACCTGTCGCAACACCCGACATCTTCAGGAAATTACGTCTGGAAAAAGATTTTTCCGTTTCCTTGTTAGACATATCTTCACCTCTATATTAGAATAAGTTGGTATGTTATAGCTTGTTCACAAAAATATATAGTAAACCATTATAGTCAATTGCACAAGGAGGAAAAATAATGCGCGTTCCTTTAAGCCAAACTTCGAAATATCTTTTCAAGTCCCACCCAGGTGTCGATATAAAGTATCTAGAGCATGATATCAGCGGTGAGACGAAAGTCACAGAATTCCTGACACCGAACCAGTTCGAGTCGCTCGGATCTGAAGCGAGGAAAAATCACGGCAGATTTCTGGAAGAGATCAATGACAAAGTCCGTGATCAGATCCGCATATCGAACTTCTACCGATTTTTCAGTGCTGCGCTTCTGATCTTCTTCATCATCCTGCCCGCCCTTATCCTCTTTTTCCTGGGAGGAAGTCATTGGGGACTAATCGGCGGTGTCTACTATGCATTCTTTGCCTACCTTCTTGTCGAAGCATACATCCAGGCGAACAGAAACTATTTCGAGTACCACCTGTATGAAAAATTCGAAAAAGAATATGTAGGATGAACCGGCAGCCTTCTTTGGCCCGTTTCCTGATTTTCAGGAGACGGATCAGGAGGATGCCGGTTTTTATTTTCCTAAAGTGTAAAACTGCCTTAAAAATAAAAATCAAAATGGCCATTTTTCACCATATATAGAGTAGGAGGTGTTTTCATGTTCATGACAGAACGGCATGAATCGAAAGAACAGTTATTTTATGAGGTGCTTGAAAAGAGGTGCGCATTGCATGATGGAGAAGCGAAGCGGTTGAAAATACTGCGCCAGGGACTGGAAGGCGAGCGTATCTATGATCGGCTGTGGGATGAGGTCGGGCATGCAGATCTGATGATATTCCGTGATATATGGATGCGGATCGAGAATGCGGTTCTGCAGATCGATGCACTGGTCGTGACCGATGGCAAGCTGATCGTCAACGAAATCAAGAATTACAGTGGGCGGTACATGTATGAGGATGGGACCTGGTACGTCAACAATTTCCAGATTTCCGAAGATCCGCTGGCCCAGCTCAGTCGGACCGCCGGCAAGCTGGTCCGCTTGAAGTATCTCGATCAGAAGCAGTTCGATGCGGAGAAAAAAGTGGTTTTCGTCAATCCAGATTTCAATCTCACTACGAGTTCAGTGGAAGGCCGGAAGCATATTGTCGACCGGTCGCTGCTCAAACACTATCTGCGTGATATCGCCCGCAGCCATTCCGGCCAGAATGCGTCGGAATTGGCATCAGCCATCCATCAGTACATGACCGAAGATCCGATGACCGTGCCGGAAGTGGAGACCGGGCGGATCAGAGCGGGCTTTTATTGTGGGCGGTGCAACGCTTTTGATCTTGAGTTGGAGCCCTTCCGGACGCGGTGTATCCTGTGCGGTCATCTGGAGACCGTTGAATATCAGACAGTGCGGGCCATCATCGATTTTGCAAATTTATTTCCAGAGCAGGGCATCACCAAGCATAATCTCCGCTGGATCACTGGCGGAGAAGTGGGCGACCGCAGAATGGAACGGTATCTGAACAAATATTGCACACTCACAAGGAGAGGGAAGCACTCAGCCTATACAATCGATACGTTGGACCTGGGAGAGCTGCTGAAAATGAAAAGCTATACTTCGAGGTATGAAAAAGACAAGTCGATTCTGGCGGACTAGGATGGCTAATTCACCGTCGTGGGCGGCGCCATGGTGAGTTGAGCGTCCAATTCACCGTCTCAGACATCACCATGGCGAGTTAAACGTCTAATTCACCATCTCAGACATCACCATGGCGAGTTGGGGGGCTAATTCACCATCTCAGGCGTTACCATGGCGAGTTGGGCGTCTAATTCACCATCTCAGGCACTACCATGGCGAGTTGAGCGTCTAATTCACCGTCTCAGGCACTACCATGGTGAGTTGAGCGTCCAATTCACCGTCTCAGGCGTTACCATGGTGAGTTGGGGGGCTAATTCACCATCTCAGGCGTTACCATGGCGAGTTGGGGGTCTAATTCACCGTTTCAGGCGTTACCATGGTGAGTTGAGCGTCTAATTCACCGTCTCAGGCGTTACCATGGTGAGTTGGGCGTCCAATTCACCGTCTCAGGCGTTACCATGGCGAGTTGAGCGTCCAATTCACCATCTCGCGCGCCCCGCCGCCGAGTTGGATCCACACCCACAACCCCAACACACACAAAAACACCGCAAAGCCCTCCACAATCCCGGGTTTTGCGGTGTTTTATTTCACCTAATCCAGATATTCGACGACTTCCAGCTCATCAGTATAGGATGTCATATGCGTCTGCACATCGGAATAGACAGCGTCAGCATCCTCCAACCCGTATTCGGCAGCATCGGCAAGTGGCACCAGTTCGAAATCGGTATATTCATTGCTGTGGACGTAGGTCGGCATGAAGCGGACGTCTTCGACTGTTGTCCCACCGCCACCAGCACGATGATTGATATCAAACTCGATGATGCCGCCGAGCTTCGTATCCAGATCCTGCTGGGCGCTGAAAAAGTTGGCGAGGGAGTAGGCGATGACGGTTTCACCGCCGTCCGATCGCTCGTATATATCGACAGGCTGCAAAACATGCGGATGGTGGCCGAGAATGATGTCGGCGCCGGCTTCCGCAATCTGCTCGAACTGCACGACGTGGTCCTCCCGTGGATAGGGGGCGTACTCGACGCCCTGGTGCATGCTGACGACGAGGAGATCGACTTCGTCACGCAGTGCTTCCATATCGGACAGGATTGTCGGCATGTCGATGAAGTTCACCAGATAGTCCTGGCCCTGGGGCACGGGGATGCCGTTCGTGCCATACGTATAGGCGAGGAAGCCGACAGTGACGCCATCGACCTCGATCACTCGCTCCCGTGCGGCATCCTCTGCACTGGCATTGGCACCGACATATTCGATGCCTTTCTCCTGCAGAATCTCCGTCGTCTTCTCGACCCCACGGGTACTCCGGTCAAGCGTATGATTGTTGGCGAGCGAGACGATATCGGCGTTCAAGTACTCGAGCAGATCGGCCGTCTCAAGCGGTGCATTGAAGGCAGGATAGCCGCTCAATCGCAGTTCCTCTCCGCCGATCGGCGTCTCCTGGTTCAGAAATACCAGGTCCTGATTCTGCAAGTATGGCGCCACTTCATCGACACGTGAAATAAAATCATAGCCCGATTCCGTTGCGACATCCTCATACAGATGGTCATGGATCAGCACATCACCGGCGGCTGCAAAACTGAACGACTTTTCAAAGTGTGTACTGACGACGTGGTTGATCACTTCTCCCGCAACCGGCTCAATTTCTTTTGAATATGCTTCATGGACTGCAGTATCAGCCCCTCCCCCGAAAGGCCAGCTGAGCAGTACAAGCATGAATACTTTTATCATTTAATCACCCCATTTACATGTATTATACTGGTTTCAGGCAAAAAAAAGAATGGCCGGCAGATTGCCAGGCCATCCTTACACGGAACTACCCTTTGGCAGTCCGCCTTTCCAGCGTATACAGTACGGCGTAGTAGGCGAACAGGATCAGGAATATGATGCCGCTCGCCATGAGTGTGGCGGTGACGGTGCCGAACAGGTCGGCGGTCAGGCCGCCGAGCATCGGTCCGATCATGGCACCGATGCCCTGGATGGAACTGATGACGCCCCATGATTCCTCCTTGTCGCTGCTGGCGATGGAGCCGGCGAGGAATTTATTCCACGCAGGCAGCATCACGCCGTAGGACAGGCCGATCAGACTGGCGATGATGAAGATCAGCCAGACGGTTTCAAGTGTGCTGAACCAGATGACGCCGACGGCATAGACGAGGAATCCGGCAACGATGATGGTGCGCGTGAACCCTTCGGTATGCAGGTCGAGTGCACGGCTCAGCACTGTCATGCTGAAGGCGACGATGCCGAATACGAGCAGGATGAAGAATGTATACTCGAAATAGTTCAGCTCGAGCAGCGATGTGATATATGTCGGCAGAATCGGCAGCAGCATGCCGACGCCAAGGCCCTGGAGCATGATTCCGGGCATGTTCTTCATATGGCGGCGCAGAATGACCCATGTCTCCTTGAGTGGCAGCCTGCGCTTCCTGCGGTCCTCCGCGACACCTTCCCTCGCCTCGACTTTGTAGTCGCCCGGCATGACCAGGAAGACGATGAAGTTCACGAGGAACACGGCACCCATCGCATAGACGGACGCGGCATCGAATATGCCGATCAGGAAGTTCATGATGACCATGCCCGAACCAAGCCCGCACAGCCATGCGAAGAAGATGAGCCCCATCTCACGGCCGCGTTTCTCATCCTGCACGTTCGACAGCGCGATGATCCATATCGGACAGACGCTGATGCCGAGCAGACAGGCCGCGATGAGCAGCACGTAGAAGCTCTGGTCGAACATGACGACGACCATGGCGCCGATACCGACAAGGTAGCTCAGGAACATCGTCCACCATGCACCGATCTTGCGCATGATGAAGCCGAGCCAGATGTTCGTCACCGCGTCGAATACATAGTGCATCGTAATGACGATGGATGAGAGGCCAATCGATATGATGCCGATGGTCGGCAGGGCAGGGAGGTAGCTCAGTATGAACATGCCACGCACAACTTCCGTCAGGCACAGTATGAAAGCGAGTTTCCAGAATCTTTTCTTATGGTCTTTCGTAGTCATATTATCACCCATATGACGCAATGCCTGTCGCAAAGCGTGTATCCTATAAAGTATTGTAGTACGTTTTGATGATACTTACGGCGGGTACCCTCTGTCAATTACTACTATTAAAGCGCCCCCTTATATTGTATAATATAAAAGTTGAAAGGTGGCTTGGAACATGAATTCGAGGACTTTGATTTCCCTTTTGAAAATAAAGCAGACATACGGCAGTTTCCCGGAAACTGTCTCCCATATTACAGTGGATTCGCGCGAAGTGGATCAGAATTCCGTCTTCGTCGCAATCAAAGGCTACCAGCGGGATGGCTTCGATTTCATCCCCCAGGCGATCGAATCGGGATGCCGCTTCATCGTAAGTGACCGCTACACGGCACTGCCGGATACAATCGGCCTGCTGGTCGTCAGAGACCCGGGCAAAGTGGCGGCGCTGTTTGCGGAATATATATATGAATTCCCGCACGAGACCCAGACGATGATCGGTGTCACCGGCACGAACGGCAAGACGACAGTCGCAACCATGATCCACAATCTGAGCCGGGCACTCGGCAAGAACAGTGCCTACCTCGGAACGAACGGCTTCATGCTGAATGAAGACCGCTACGACAGCGCCAATACGACGCCGGAGACGACGCGCCTGCACAAGCGGCTCCACGAGGCGCATGAGCGGGAAACGGAAGTATTTACGATGGAAGTCTCCTCCCATGCACTGAAGATCGGCCGGACGTACGGCATCGACTATGATATCACCATATTCACGAACCTGACGCAGGACCATCTCGACTTCCACAATACGATGGATGAATACGGCTACACGAAGGGCCTGCTGTTCTCACAGATGGGGCAGAACATGAAGGACCGCAAATACCTCGTGCTGAACCATGATGATCCTTGGACGGAGCGCTACCGGACGATGACCGCGCATGAAGCCATCACATACGGCATGACGGATGAGGCGGACTTCTGGCCGTCCGAAATCGAAGGGACGCTCGAAGGCTTCAACTTCACACTCAATACACCGGAAGGGCCGTTCCACGTCGAATCGCCGTTCATCGGCCACTTCAATATACAGAACCTGATGTGCGCCATCATCAGCGAATGGCTCCAGGGCTACAGGCTGCCGCGCGTCGTCCAGGCCGTCAGCACGATGGCGCCGGTGGAGGGACGTCTTGAAGTACTCGATAAGACGCTGCCGGTCGATATCATCATCGACTTTGCGCATACGCCGGACGCGCTCGATAAGATCATCGATACGATCGAGCCGTTCGTCACAGGCCGGCTGATCTTCCTCGTCGGCATGACCGGCGAGCGCGACCTGTCGAAGGCGGCGGAGATGGGACGCATATCAACACGGGCGGATGTGGCGATATTCACGCCCGACAACCCGGCCAACGATGATCCCGGAATGCTCGTCCGTGCGCTCGAAGCCGGTGCTGCACATGACAACTACCACTCATTCACCGACCGTACAAAAGGCATCGAATATGCCATCGATATCGCAGAGCCCGGTGATACGATTGTGCTCGCATGCAAGGGGCGCGAACCGTACCAGATCATGGAGAACTACGTCAAGATCCCCCACCGCGATGATCTGATTGCGCTCGACCGCGCCTACCGCAAGTACCGGAGTGAAGAATATGCAGCAGATTGAGACGCATATCGAAGGCCAGGCGATCGAGGCCTTCATTTTCATGCATGACACCCGGGATACGTACATCATCAGCATACCGGATGTCAATTTCAGCATCGAATACAGCCGGTCGCTCGATACAAAAGGCCAGTTCGAAGAGATCGTCGTCCATCTGTTCAATGTGATGGATGAGGCGTCATGCGAAACCGTTGCACGCGACATTACCGAAGCAACCTCTACCAAGTAAGGAGAAAATTATGGATTTGACTCATGAAATAGAAAAAAGAAAGACGTTCGCCATCATCTCGCACCCGGATGCCGGGAAGACGACACTGACCGAGAAGCTGCTGCTGTTCGGCGGTGCCATCCGCCAGGCCGGAACGGTCAAAGGGAAGAAGAGCGGCAAGTTCGCGACTTCGGACTGGATGAAGGTCGAGCAGGAACGTGGCATCAGTGTGACGAGCTCCGTCATGCAGTTCGACTTCGACGGCTACAAGATCAACATTCTTGATACACCGGGGCACGAAGACTTCTCGGAGGATACGTACCGGACGCTGCTCGCCGTCGACTCGGCCGTCATGGTCATCGATGCTGCAAAGGGCATCGAGCCGCAGACGCTGAAGCTCTTCAAAGTATGCCGTATGCGCGGCATCCCGATCTTCACGTTCATCAACAAGCTCGACCGCATGGGCAAGGAGCCGTTCGAGCTGCTTGAGGAGATCGAATCGACACTCGAGATCGAAACGTACCCGATGACGTGGCCGATCGGCATGGGACAGAGCTTCTTCGGCATCATCAACCGCAAGGACCGCACCATCAACCCGTACCGTGAAGAGGACAAACTGACACTTGATGATGACTATGAACTCGAGGAGGATCATGCCATCCAGGCGGATGAAGCATTCCAGACAGCCATCGAGGAGTTCATGCTGGTCGAGGAGGCGGGGGACGCCTTCGACCGTGAGAAGATTTCAAAAGGGGATCTGACACCGGTCTTCTTCGGTTCCGCACTATCCACATTCGGCATCGAGGAGTTCCTCGATACGTATGTCGACTATGCGCCGATGCCGACACCAAGAAAGACGAAGGCAGAAACGGAAGTCGCGCCGACGAACGAAAACTTCAGCGGTTTCATTTTCAAGATCCAGGCCAACATGGACCCGCGCCACCGCGACCGCCTGGCATTCCTGCGCGTCGTCTCCGGCAAGTTTACGCGCGGCATGGATGTGACGCTCGCCCGTACCGGCCGCAAGAGCAAGCTGAACCGCGCGACGATGTTCATGGCCGATGATACCGAAACCGTCAACGAAGCCTTTGCCGGCGACATCATCGGTCTGTACGACACCGGCAACTTCCAGATCGGTGATACGCTCTATCACGGCAGCAAGGTGGAATTCGAGGAGCTGCCACGCTTCACACCGGAGCTCTTCATGAAAGTTTCCGCCAAAAACGTGCTGAAGCAGAAGCACTTCTACAAAGGCATCGAGCAGCTCGTGCAGGAAGGTGCCATCCAGTACTACAAGACGATGCACACCAACCAGCCGATCCTCGGTGCCGTCGGCCAGCTGCAGTTCGAAGTGTTCGAACACCGCATGAAGAACGAGTACAACACGGACGTCATCATGGAGCCGGTCGGCAAGAAGATTGCCCGCTGGATTGAAAATGAAGAAGCGATCACGGATGCGATGAACAGTGCCCGCGCCAACCTCGTGCTCGACCGCTATGACAACCAGGTATTCCTGTTCGAAAACGAATTTGCGATGCGCTGGTTCAGCGAGAAATATCCGGAAATAAAACTCTACAACCTGCTCTAGCATAATTGCTTTACTTCAGTCGTCAAATCGACTATATTTAGATAGGTAATAAAACTGAACACGCACCTTTTCATCGGAAAAGGGGAGTAACGAATGGGGCGACCCATCAATGTATCGTCATGACGGATAATTCCCGGTACATTGAGCAATACGCTGTATTGTATCGTGAGACCTTGGCCGGATGCCTGCCACAAGTGGAGGCATTCCTGGATCAGGGTCTTTTTGTGTTCATACCAGAAAAAGGAGGAATAAGGATATGGATTTTGCAGTTCTACTCGAATATGCATGGGTACTTGTCGTACTCGTTGTACTTGAAGGTCTGCTCGCAGCAGACAACGCGGTCGTCCTTGCTGTCATGGTAAAGCACCTCGACAAGGACCGTCGCAAGAAAGCACTCTTCTACGGGCTGCTCGGGGCATTCGTGTTCCGTATGGTCGCCATACTGCTGCTCGTCTGGCTCGTACAGTGGTGGTGGATGCAGGCAGCAGGTGCACTCTACCTGTTCTATGTATCGATTTCACACCTCATCAAGCTGAAGCAGGGTGAGAAGGAGCCGGAAGAACCGACAGCCGGTACGGAAGGTGTCGTGCTTGACGAAGCGAAGAAGAAGGGCGGCGGCTTCTGGTTTACGGTCTTCAAAGTTGAACTCGCCGACATCGCATTTGCCATCGACTCCATTCTGGCAGCCGCAGCCATCGCGCTGGCCCTGCCTGAAGTCGGAGGAGATTTCTTCGGCATCAACGCCGGGCAGTACACGGTCATGCTGATCGGTGGTCTTGTCGGTGTCATCATCATGCGTTTCTTTGCCACGTGGTTCGTCGAACTGCTCAACAGGAAGCCGGGACTCGAAGTGGCCGCATTCATCATCGTCGGCTGGGTTGGTGTCAAACTTGCCGTGCTGACACTCGCACACGATGCCATCCACGTCATTCCGCATGATTTCCCGCACTCTGTCACATGGAAACTCATCTTCTGGGCAGTCATGGTCATCATCATTGCAGCCGGCTGGTTCCTGAGCAATGACGACAATAACGGTAAAAAAGTGGAAAGCCTCCACTAAAATCTCTATAATGAGGGACACAAACTTATTAGGAGGAGTCGCCTTTGGAAAGATCACAGAAGCACATCATTCCAAAAGATCAGTATCGTCGGAATAGACGTGTATTTTCAGACGATGGTTCACAGAAGATCAATGGACCGGATCAGACACCACAAGATACTACAGACACCGTTTCATCAGAAAACCACTATGATACAGTCCAGGATCCATCAGCGGATGGAGCGGACACGACGTATGCAGCAGCAGAGCGTGAAAATGACGGAAGCCAGGCAGACGGGTCGCGCGACTATGCTCCTGGTGAAGAGGACTACAGGGACAACAGCGCACCGGCCAGCATGGGAGGCACCCCAGCAAATACGTCCGGTCGCGGTCCGTCAGATGGAAATGGCAACGGTGGCGGCCGCAGAAGAGGCTGTCTCGGCAGCCTGCTCCTGCCGTTCCTTGCCGGTCTGATCGGTGCACTTGCCATGCTTCTCCTGTTCAACCTTTTTGATGATAATAATGACGGTGGCGGTACCGGGAATCCGGACGACGGCGTTTCTGAAGAAAACCGCCAGGAAATCGAAGACATCAAAGGTCAGCTCCAGGAGCAGAGCGGTGATGAGAACAAGCAGATCTCCGATATAACTGCTGCGATCCAAAGAGCCAAGCAGTCGGTCGTATCGGTCATCAATCTGCAGAAGGCCGGCCAGATTGTACCGGGCTACCAGGAGGTTCCTGAAAGTGAACCCGAGGAAGCGGGCACCGGTTCCGGTGTCATCTACAAGCTGACTGATGAGTATGCCTACATTGTCACGAACAACCACGTAGTGGAAGGGGCAGAAGAACTTCAGGTCAATCTTGAAAATGGAGACCAGCTGACTGCTGAACTGATCGGTACCGATGTCTGGACCGATCTGGCTGTCCTTCGTGTCGAGCGTGGCAACATTGAAAACGCGATCGATTTCGGCAACAGCGACGAGCTGCTTGTCGGTGAAACAGCAATCGCCATCGGTTCTCCGCTCGGCCAGGCCTTCTCAGGCTCTGTATCGAGAGGCATCATCTCCGGTCTTGACCGCAGTGTGCCGGTCGATATCGATACCGACGGCAACTATGACTGGGAAGCCAATGTCCTTCAGACTGATGCTGCCATCAACCCCGGCAACTCCGGTGGTGCACTTGTCGACCAGGCCGGCAACCTGATCGGCATCAACTCCATGAAGATCAGCATGCCGACAGTCGAAGGCATCGGCTTCGCGATTCCAGTGAATGAAGTCGAACAGATCGTCACCCAGCTCGAAGAGAACGGTGAAGTGCAGCGCCCTTACCTTGGCGTCATGCTCCAGGATCTCTATACTGTACCGGCTGAAGTGCTGGTCAACCAGATGAATCTGCCGGACGATGTCAATTCCGGTGTCATCATCAGCAATGTTGAGGAAGGCACGCCTGCTGCCGAAGCCGGACTCGAAGCACTGGACGTCGTCGTATCGCTGGACGGCGAGCCGGTGGAGAACATGCTTGAGCTGAGGAAATACCTCTATTATGAAAAAGCCCAGGGCGAAGAACTCGAGATCGAGTACTACCGCAATGGTGAACTCCAGACGACTACAGCAACACTCGAATAGATAGGCAAGCACCGGCCACAGGCCGGTGCTTTTTGTATGCTTGAGCATGAGAGGGACAGGGTAGTATAGGACAGAAGCCAATCTTACCTTGACATGATTGTTCACGGTACGTAATAATGAGGTGTATTTTTGAAAGCATCGAATGAAACGGGTGCATTGGAAAGAAGGGGTCGCAATGTTTAAGTGGCTGGAGAGGTTCCTGGATTCCCTCACTCCACAACGGGGCATTTTTTTATACTATCTTATTGCATTATTCATAGCGAGCGCCGTTCTGAGCCTTCCCATCCTATACCGCGGTGAAAAGGGTACGGCACTGATCGATACGATCTTTGTCGCGGCATCGGCCCTGTCGGTGACTGGACTGACCTCCATCAACATTTCGGAAACATTCAATACTGCTGGATACGCCGTCATCATGCTGATCATGAACCTCGGCGGCATCGGAATCATGGCGATGGGAACGATGGTGTGGGTACTGTTCGGCCGGCGTATCGGTCTTCGAGAGCGTGTACAGATTGCGGTGGACAACAACCAGTATAAATTTTCAGGTGCGGTCAAGTTGGTGCTTGAGATCATCCGGACACTTCTCATCATCGAGGTTGCCGGTGCGCTCATCTACTTCACCTATTTCATGATCAATACGAATGATCTTTACTACTCAGTCATGCATGGCATATTCCTGTCAGTGTCCGCCACAACCAACGGCGGCATGGATCTGTTCGGCAACTCGCTGCTCGGCTTCGAAGAGGCATACATACTGCAGGTGCCGGTCATGATCCAGATCATGCTCGGCGCAATCGGATATCCTGTACTGATCGAAGTGCAGCGTTTCCTGAGCAAGCATCACAAGAATTTCCGCTTTACACTGTTTGCCAAGCTGACCACGCTGACGTACGGACTGCTCTTTTTCATCGGTGCATTCTTCATCTTCGTCATGGAATCCCAGCACTATTTCCTGACTGATTCCTGGTTCAAGACGATGATGAACAGCCTGTTCGCTTCAGCAACCACGCGGAGCGGAGGGCTGACCACCGTCGATCCGAGCCAATTCAGTGATGGCACCCAGCTTATGATGAGTGCCTTCATGTTCATCGGTGCCTCGCCAAGTTCTGCCGGCGGCGGCATCCGGACGACCACATTCGCGCTGCTGATCCTGTTCCTCATCGCATTCAGTCGAGGACGGACGGACATCCGGATCTTCAATCGCGAGATTGCCAAGGAGGATCTGCATCGTGCCTTCGCCGTCATTACGCTCGCAACACTGCTCGTCTTCACCGGCATCCTCTCCGTCGTGCTGTTCGAGGACGGCCGGTTCGACCTTATTGATATCATCTTTGAAATAACCAGCGCGTTCGGAACGTGCGGCATGTCGACCGGCATCACCGATGATCTGTCCTCTCCGAGCAAGGTCATCGTCATGATCTTCATGTTCATCGGCCGGATCGGCTTCATATCATTCCTGTTCTCGATGGCCGGACGCCAGAAGGAACTGCCGTACCACTTCCCTAAAGAGCGCATCCTGATCGGCTAGACTTCATTTTGAAATATGAAAGGGGCCAGTGAGATTATGCAAGAGTTCTTCAGTGTCAGCCTCATCCTGACACAGCACATCAACCGCAGACTGGGGAGGACGCCCGGTGTGACACTGTCCAAAGTATCGAGATACAAGCGGGAAGTCTCCCTCGAGGAGAACCATCACATCCTCCTGTGCGATCTCGGCGGGACACTCGGCATCGACCAGGAGTATATCGCGCCACGCAACCCGTCGATTACCGCCATGAACTACATGGGCTACAGCTTCGGCGTCTTCAACCACCAGGATATGTCGAACATCTCCCATCTGCGCCGCACGATGAGCTTTTCGAAGTTCCCATGGATGAACTGCAACATCACCCATCCGATGACAAAGGAGCCATTTTTCGGCGAACCGTACGAAATATACAACATCAATGGCATGAAGCTCGCCATCCTGAGCGGATATGGCGGGTCCTTCCGTCCTGAAGCTGAAAATGAACACCCGACACTCCACGTATCATCACTCGGCAACTCGGTAAAACGCTGGCTCCGCTATATATACGATACGGAAGATCCGGACTACGTCATCGTCTGCATCTCGGACGCCGATGATGAAATCGACACCATCGTCGATGACATGGAGGGTGTCGGTCTGCTCATCACCGGCAGCTGTGAAGGCGAAGATCTCGAAGAGAATGAATATGAGACCTTTTCGATCGAAGACGGACAGAACATCCCAAGGTATCATCACCATCACACCGGAAAAGTCATGCATGTCGAGCTCAGCTTCAAGACACGCACCACCACTTACGAATTTCTGAACCACTCCGTAGCGCGCATCGACCGTGAAATCTCCCAGCTCAGCGATGACCAGCGTATGCTCGATCTTGTGCATTATCATCTGTAGGATGTGGATTGAAAAAGAAGCTTCCCCCTCGTGGGGAAGCTTCTTTTTTGTGGAGTCGGGCGTGGGGTGGGGTGAGATGGCGGGGCCAATTCACCATCTTGGGCGTTACCATGGCGAGTTAGAGGGCCAACTCACCATCGTGGACGTTACCATGGTGAGTTAGAGGGTTAATTCACCATCGTAGGCGTTACCATGGCGAGTTAGAGGGCCAACTCACCATCGTGGACGTTACCATGGTGAGTTAGAGGGTTAATTCACTATCGTAGGCGTTACCATGGCGAGTTAGAAGGCCAACTCACCATCGTGGACGTTACCATGGTGAGTTAGAGGGCCAACTCACCATCGTAGGCACCGCCATGGCAAGTTGGAGGGTTAACTCACCATCGTAGGTGCCGCCATGGCAAGTTAAGCGTCCAACTCACCATCATCGGGCGGCGCCATGGAGAATTGAAAATATACTCCCAAAAAACCAGCACAAAAAGCCGCCCTCCGCACAAACTGGAACAAATCCAGTCTGCCAGGGGGCGGCTTCGTCTCCATCTATAGCTGCTTCAACGACGTCCGGCATAGGCCGAAACCCTAAACCATAAACCCGAAACGCCATTGACGATCAGAGAAATTAACCTTCGATGATTTTATAACGTTTGTGGTTGACTACTGTTTTTTCAAACATCTCATGTTCATCGAAACTATCGTTGATTGTAATGTCGACGATGACCGAGTTTTCATTCACCTTCTCGACTTTGCCTCTCATACCATCAAATTCCACGATATTTCCGACTTTCGCAGCTTCTACTTCTACTTCCTCCATGCGTCATACCTCCACATCAATGATGTAAGACATTATACTACTTTTTACGAATTTTTCAATCCATACAAGGTCTGATTCGCAAAAATAAAAGTAACCGCTTACACTTTCGCCTCCGGCCCCAAGCTCCGAAACAATAGGCCTACACTTCAATCCGCCGGCGGTGCATCCTGAAGTTGCGGGACTTCGGTTGCGCGCTTTTTGCCAGAATCTTACGTGTACGCTTCAGCTTCTTTTTGTCCTTCTTCACCTGTTTTTCGAGGTCGAACGGGTGAAGCATGTCGTGGGCGACCATGTAGTCTGTAATGCGTGCATGCTGGTTCAACGCCTGGGACATCTGCCGCTTCAGCATATCGCGTATTTCCGGATTGACTGTTTCCGTCAGCGCCACTGCATACGCACGGACGGTGGCTTTCGATGAGACGAGCAGTTCCGTCGCAACCAGCTCGTCAGTCTTTCCGCCGGCATTTTTCAAAATATCATCAAGTTCCATCACTGGGGCCTCCCTGATCTATGGTAAAAATGTTTCAATCTCATCTATGGCTTTTTCGGAGTTGTGCTGCTCCCGACGCAGCAGTTTCTTAAGCTCCGGATCTTTCACAATTGCATCCATCATATGCGCCTTCAGCAGATTGGACCGTCGCTGCGTGGTCACTTCGTGAAGCTCCAATGTTTCATGGATACCGAGTTCAACATTATCATTCTCTTTCCCTGCCATGACCTGCCTCCCAAATTCCCTATAGGACACAAGAATACCATGAGTTGCCGCATCAGACACCCTCCATTAAAATAATCACAACTTTCAAAATTCATCAAACAGCCTGCGCAGCTTCAGACGCGCCGACTTCCGCCAGTTCTTCACGCTCGATACGCTATAGCCGGACATCCCGGCAATCTCCCGTACGCTGTAGCCTTTTACAGTATAGGAGAGCCACAGCAGCTCATTCGGATCAAGGTATTGATGCACGCCTTCAAGTTCGAACAAGCCGAGATGATCCGCGCGGCCGCCGACACTTTCGTACAACAGCTCGTCCACCGTCACACTGACGGCATTCGTATATTTCGAAACTTTGCGGATCTCGTCGATCATGCGCTGATAGATGCGGGTGTACACGAACTGTGATTCCGTCGCGCCTTTTGCTGCAATGTCATCGTAGGTGGACAGTGCGTTATACACCGCCATGCGGCCCACCTGCATATAGTCGTCCTGGTCGAACTGGATGTTGAGCCGTGCCATGATGCTGTAGATCATCGGTTCGTAGCCTATTATCTTATCATTCATACTGTCGTCCTGTGACGCATCGATACATCGTTTATTTCCGGATGACTGCATCTTAAAATAAACCCGGGACACCGGCGAACGCACCAGCACACAAAAAAACGTACTAACTTCCACTATTAGTTAACATTTTATTAAATATTGTTAATATTATGTTATATAAAGTGGAATTAGGGTATAATTGACGTTGCAAATAAACAAAGGGGTGAACCATGCTTACAACATCACTGCTCAATCCCGGAGTCTGCTACATCGAAACGCTGCAGCATCCGGAGTTCCTATGCCAGGCGGTCTATCATGGCGAGGCACCGGTCCCGTCCAGGCAGCCGAGTGAAACGCTGATCGATGAACTGCTCATCTACTGCCACGCCACCAATCTGAGTGCGAAGCGCGCCCATCTGAAGGCGGCGCACGGCATCCACCGGATGGGACCGATCGTCGTCGATGAACGCATCCAGTTTGTACTCTTTCCGATTACTGTCAGCCGTACCCGCAATCCGTTCTGGGTCAATCTGCATCATTTCCTGCAATTTCAGCCATCGGATGATGGCATGACAATGATCCACTTCAATCATGGTATGATGAAGGGGGTCGCAGCCGACTACAGAATGTGCGAGAAGCAGTATGAGAAAGCGCTCAAAGTGCTCGACCGGTCGACGAAAATAAAGGAGCAGAGTGCCCTCTACATCACACGCAGCCACCAGATGCCGAATATCTGACGGCAAATGCACCCAGTTAATTTATTTTTCTGTATATTTTACTTCAAATTTTTCATAAACTTTAGCATAATGAATTTATGGATGGAGGCAGTGACATGAAAATTCTGATAGCCGGCGGCATTTATATCGATCAGAAAGCTGGCACTGTGCCATTCATCGGCGGACACGAAGTGGCCAAGCTGATCGGCAGCCATTCCCGCCACACCGTCCATCTGCATACCAATTTCAGCACCGAAGCCACGCAGCAGACGAAAGTGCTGAAGCGGTCCCTGCGCACATATGGAGTGGATCCGCGCATTGCCGGCCGTGTGTCCGCATCCTACGGTACAATCGACGGCGACACCGTCGTACCGGGCAGCAACGTGTTCGAAACTGCGAGCAGCAACCGCCTGGATAAGCTTCAGGACATCGATCTGCTTGTCCTGACGACGGACATATCGGAACGCGACTTCAGACTGCTGCTCAACCATGCAAGGCGGGGCGCGGTTCCAGTCATCGTCTTCACGTGCAGCGAGTATGCATCCTACAGCACAACGGGCATCGACAACTACGTGCTGACGGATTCCGGCGTGCCGGAGTATCACGCCCACATGAAAGAGATCAGCGAGATACTGGAAGCCCAGGGCATCATTGAATCCACACCCGTCGCGCGCACCCGCCGGGAGTCCGTCAGACCGCCGTACCACGCCGTCCTGCGTGTCCTCACGCAGCTGGTCGCCATCAGCGCCCTGCTGGCACTGCTCACCTTCGGGATCCTGTATGCACTCGGGCTCACCGGCAATGACGAGACATATGATACATATATCGACCCGGATCAGGCGGTGGACCATGCCGACTGCAGCACCATCGGAGAATGCCGGGAGCTCGGCGATGACCATCTCGAGGCGCTCCGGACATATATCGATATAGATGATGCGCCGCATCTGTTTGTGGAAAACCGTACACAGACGGAGTACATCACCTATACCGTCCGGGACTTTGCGCTCACGGATGCGGAAGTCCACACGCCGCTGCCCGTCGGTTCCGAGGAAGAATACGCGGAGATCTGGGACAGGATCACCACCTTCTTCCCGAATGAATATATCGACACCATCAACCGGTTCGAACTCTTCTCCGATGGGGAAGGGAGTACGCTGGCGTTTGTCGATATCACCGAAGCCGGGGTCACGTTCGCCATGGACATCCGCGACAATCAGGATCGGCCGAGCGAATACCGCACGCTGATTCATGAGTTCGCCCACGTCTATTCCTTGCCGATCGAGGATTTCAACCATGATGATACAGAGCTTGAATATCTGAAGGAAGACACGCTGATGGCGGATTTCATCGACAGGTTCTGGAGCCAGTATGGCGAGGCGTGGATTGAAAATAAATACAAGTCGGATCCGGAACGACAGGCATTCTACAACAACAACGTCAACGATTTCTTTGAACCGTACCAGGCAACCAACCCGAAAGAGGATTTCGCAATCACTTTTGTCGAATTCGTCACCAGCCGGATGCCCGAGTCGGGCAGCCAGCTTAAGAATGTAAAAGTACGATCTTTATATGAAGACCCTGAACTTGTCAGATTGAGAGTGGATATATTATCAAACATCTTAGAGTATGAGAAAGAGAGGGCCTTGAATGAAGCTCAAGGTAAAAGTTAAGGATACCGCGCTCAAAATAGAAACCATCCATATCGATGCGGAATCTACAGTGAAGCATCTCATCGAACATATTGTGGGCGCGGATCTTACAACATGGAATATGGCAGAAGACTTGACTATAAAAGGCCATGAAGGTGTCGGACATGACAGTCTCAGACTGTCCACGCTATTCTGCGACATCGACAAGGTCTACATGAGCAATATACATATCAGCATTACATTGACTGCAAAGCATGTCGCATCGACGCTTGCGAATCAGACACTGCTCGACTATTCGAAAGTGGTCCAGGCGGTTGAAAAGTACGATGAGGCATTGAATGCACTCGCTGTGGTGCCGGGGACGGTGTTCTTCGTCCAGCAGGATGCGGACCAGTACCTGATACGACGGGAACTGTCAGGCATCGAAATCTTCCATTTCGGCACACAGTATCAGGAAGCGTTCCGGGAAACAGGACGCAACCCGATCGTATACATAGAACTGAAGACACGGGACGCGCTGAGTGACTCCGAGCTGAAATGGGTGCGGACGATCATGTTCCCTTCCCGCAATCCGTGCAATCCATTGATCCACCTGAACCACCCGCCCATTTCACAGAACCACCTCAACCTCGTTGCGACGCTGATTCATCGTCTGGTCGTCATCATGGGCAAGTTCCAGATTTCGGGTACATATCTTGAAAGCAGCGACATGCATCTGCCGACATATGTGCAGCTCGGCGAGCAGTGCTCCATCGGATATATCGAGCGCGCCCAGCTCGAGAACATCCGCTGAAATACAATTGACAAAACTTTCTGCAAAACTATATTGTGCACAACTTATTTCAGTGTATAATGAAGACAGAGTAGGATATTCTTCCACGAAGTGTATAGGGAGCGCTGCTGAATGTGCAGCATTCGGCAGAATTTTCATCCCGATATATTGTACACTACTGAATAATATGTCAAGAAAAGCAGGTCGACAATTATGGGTAAATTAAACACACGCAACGTCTGCAGATATATTTATCTGCTTAATGCCAAAGTGGATCATCTGGCGGAATTCAAAACCAGCAAGGGCGTACTGAACAGAGAACAGCTGTACATCATCGAGATGGTTGCTGAAGAGCCCGGTTTGACACAGAAAGTACTGATCAATCGATTGAAGCGGGAACAGACATCCATTTCACGTGCCGTGCAGAAGCTCGTCGATCAGAACTATCTGATCAAGCGCCAGAACCGGGACGATATGAGAGCTTCATACCTGGAGGTCACAAAACAGGGCAGAGACGCACTGGATGAACTTGAAGACAGTATATGTGAAATGACAGACGATGTACTTGAAGATTTGAATCGTGACGAAAAGAAAGCACTGACAGACATCCTCGAAAAAATACATCTATGACAGAAAGGCGCTATGGGAATCATGTTCCCATAGCGCCTTATTTCTATTTATCCTTGACGAGCTTTTTCACGGTCTTCACTTTCTTCTTGTCATGCTTCAGCTGGTCCTTGACATCGTGGGCATGGTACATGCCGTTCTCCATCATGTAATCCGCGATACGCGCATGCTGATTGATCGCCTGTGTCAGCTGGCGCTTCAGTACGTTGCGGACTTCCGGCGTCGCAGCCTCGGTCAGCGCCACCGCATATGTGCGTACAGCCGCTTTGGCGGTCACGAGCATTTCCGTCGCAATCAGTTCGTCTCTATTTTCTCCGGCTTTCTCAAGCTGTTCTTCGATTTCCATCCTGTCATCTCCTCTCTTTCCCTGCCTCTATGGCAGCAGTTCCTGGATTTCATTGATCGCTTTTTTCGACAGTTTCTTCTCTTTGCGGACGATTTCACGGAGTTTGCTGTCCTCGACGAGTGATTCCATCAGGCCGGCTTTCATCAGTGACGCCTGTTTGACTGTCATGACCTCGTGCAGTTCGATGGTTTCATGGACTGCGAGATCCGGTTTATCTACATTATCTGATTTTTTCTTGCTATCTTTTTTAGCCATGTCGATCCTCCTCTTGATTTGTCTGAAGCAGGGGTGTCTGTCTAATAATAGGATTACCCTGAGCGGTTCGATGTAAACACTGCTCTGTAAAGAAGCTATAATGATGTTGACATTGACGCAGCGTCATCGTTCATCATGGAAATCGAGGAGGGGAAATGAATGGAATATACAGTGAAGGGTCTCGCCGCTCTGGCAGGTGTCAGCACACGGACACTCAGATACTATGATCAGATCGATCTCCTGAAGCCGACCCGGATCAGCGAAGGCGGCTACCGCATCTATGGCCGGGAGACGGTCGACCGTCTGCAGCTCATCCTGTTCTATCGGGCGCTCGGTGTCCGGCTTGAAGAAATAAAGCACATCATGGATGACCCGGATTTCGATGCTTTGGCTGCACTGGAGCACCATCATGCTGAACTCCTCAAAGAACAAGATCGGATCGCACAACAGATCAGCAACGTGGAGAAGACCATCCGGTCGAAAAAAGGAGGCACTCAGATGAGTGATCAGGAGAAATTCGAAGGGTTCAAAAAACGGAAGCTTGAAGAGAACGAAGCCAAGTACGGTGAGGAGATCAGGGAGAAATACGGTGAGGAGACCATCCGCCAGTCCAATCGTAAATGGATGAACATGACCGAACAGGATCATAATGAGATGAACGTACTCGAACAGAGGTTGGCTGGTATATTGAAGGAAGGCGCAACGAGCCCTGAACCGTCAGAAGAAATGTATCGGCAGGCGGCCACACTGCACAAGGAGTGGCTGATGTACACCTGGACCGACTATTCGAAGGCTGTGCATCAGGGACTTGCCGAGATGTATGTTTCGGATCCGCGTTTCAGAAAATACTATGATGATATTACACCTGGGGCGGCGCAGTTTCTGAGGGACGCGATTGTGGAGCATATGGATGAGTAGAGCATGCGGGTATGCTGTCTCCGGAAAATTGATACCAGTACCAGCTGAAATGTATGACATTTCAGCTGGTACTTTTGCTTTCGCAGGAAACAAAATGGGGTTAGATCATTAATTTATGGGGAAAGAGTGAAAAAATATATGTATAATACTTTATAAAGTATCTGTGCGGCAATTGTCCGTGCAGGCTGCCGTATAAATTGAAGTTTGAACAGAACGTCACAGCGATAGAGGTAGGGATATGAATCATTTAAGCAATCTATTGAAAGAGCAGTATATGAACCTCCATCTGATATGGAAGCTTTCCATATACAATATTAAAAGTGAATATTCCAATCACTATCTGGGTCTTTTCTGGAATATTCTCCAGCCATTGATGCAGGCGGCAATCTACTACATGATTTTCGGCCTCGGGCTGAGAGGGGCAACAGCACCGGATGCTGAAATTCCATTCATCATCTATCTGATTTCAGGGCTGTTTCCGTGGCTCTTCATCTCCCAGGCGATCAATATCGGCTCGAATGCCATATATGCTCAGCTGGGTCTGGTCACAAAGATGCGCTTTCCGTCCAGTGTGCTCCTTTCGATTTCCTATACAAACAGCCTGATCAACCTTATTTTCATGACCGTAATCATCGGGCTGGTATCGGTGGTCAACCAATATGTGAACCCGCTGTATTTTTTGAGCCTTGTATATTTCGTCATTGCTTCCTTTGCACTTATTTTCGCAATCACGCTTGTAATGAGTACATTGATCATACTGGTCCGGGACTTCCGGAATGTACTGCAGAATTTCATCCGGATGGGCTTCTTTCTCACCCCGATATTCTGGCAAGCGGATGAGAGGGGCGGACTGCTCCAGGTTGTCTCCGACCTCAATCCTTTCGCCTATCTTGTGCAGAACTACAGGAACGCCATGATCTACGGTGACGGCATCATCTATGGTGATGGTGCAGACCACTTGTATTTCTGGAGCATCACAATGTTCATACTGATACTCGGCAGCTATCTGCACATGAAATTCAGATACAGGCTGATTGACTACTTATAGAGGAGAGTGGCTGATGACACGATATTTAATGATCTGCAATGCCTATCCGACGCGGGATAAGGTGTATGCAAATGGATTTCTCCACAGAAGGGTAAAAGCATATCAGACATATGGCATCGAAGTCGATGTCATCGTCATGACAACGCGCGTGATGAAGGATAGGTTCCATGATGGCGTCCACATCAAGTACATGGATCAGCACCAGGTGGCTTCTTTTCTGAAAGAAAACCACTATCCGACGGTCCTCTTCCATTTCATCAATCCGAAGATGTTCCATGGAATCACCCAGCTTCCAAAAGCGGAACGTCCCAATATCGTTGTATGGCTGCATGGTTTTGAAGCGGAGGCCTGGCACAGAAGGTATTATAATTTTCTAAGTGATATAGAATCCCTGGATGCGATGCTTGAAAGAAAAGATACGGTATTCGAAACCCAGCGAAGTTTTCTGAGGGAGATCATGACAAGCAGCGACTACAGCATCAGATTCGTCTACGTATCCAGGCGTTTCAAGGAACTCTATGTCGATCCCTACACCGGTGTGGTGCCAAAAGAGTACTACATCATTCCGAACATTGTGGACGATCAGCTTTTCCCATATCGGCAGAAGGTGAAGACGGACCGGTTGAACCTCTGCAGCATACGGCCCTATACGGCCAGAAACTATGCCAATGACCTGACAGTGGATTTCATAATGGCTCTGAGCAGAAAAAGATACTTCAGCAAACTGACGTTCGACCTGTACGGTGATGGCCCATTGTTTGAAGTGGTCACAGAACCTCTGAAACGCTATGGCAATGTGAACCTGCACCAATCATTTGTGCCACAGAACGAAATACCTGATATCCATGAGTCCCATGGCGTCTTCATCTGTCCGACCCGTCATGATTCCCAAGGGGTGTCCATCGGTGAAGCAATGAGTTCGGGACTGGTTCCGCTCTCAAATGACGTGGGCGGCGTACCGGAATTTGTCGAACATGGAAAGACAGGCATGCTGGCTCCGAGAGATGATGTTGAAACCATGGTTGAGAACTTCGATCATCTTTATAAGCATCCAAAAACATTTATGGAGATGAGTGCGGAAGCATCAAGAAGCATCCACAGGCAGGCAGGAGTGGAGGCTGTAATCAAACAGGAGATGGAGGTGATCCAGAATGGCTGGAGTTGACTGGAAGAAAGCGTATCATGATCTGGAAAGTCATATTGAACATATAATGAAAGAAACAAGCACTCTGGTGCATAATGCTGTACCTGAACTCAGAATCAATGAAGTCGCCCGTAATGATCAGAACGGCCTGCTGGAGATCATCATCGATGCAACAGGTGCCAGAATGAAATATGCACTATACCTGATTGATCGGACTGGCAAGCATGAAACCATCAAGCGGCCTTATCAGCAGTCGAATACTTTCCTTCTGGATGTGCCGGGCGGCAAGTATACGCTGCAGGCTTTCGTGCAGGAAGACGGAGCGGCGGATCAGACAGCCAGCGTGAAGATCAACTTCAGGCATGACAGGGTGGATGACGATGAATAGGCTCATCAGAACAGAGGACCTGGAGTACCGCACAGTCGAGTATGCCCTTGACGCGAATTCCGCCGATTCACTCGCAGCGGATATTAAAGAAGTTTTCAGAAGGTATGATCCGCCGCATCTTACCATCGACATCACCGCACTTGCACCTCATCATCGGGCTGATATGGATCATTTTGTTTCTTCCGATTACAGGCACAGATGTGCCATCTTCATACCAGCCGAAGAAATGGACCGGATCCAATTCGAGAAACTGGACTGGGTTTCAAAAGTCGAGCCGGAGGGCGACGGCTTCCTTTTCCATCTTGCGGGGGCACGTGCATCCGATCCGGTGGAGACTTTTGCTATCCTAAAACGCAATTTCAGCCTGAAGCAAAAATCCTATGAGATGGAAATCATCGAAAGTCTGATAGGAGAATCGAATAGGGAGCGTCAGAAGTATGAACTGCTGCAATCCCGGTATGAAAATTTGAAGGCAGCCCGGATGGGCGGACGGGATATGGACCTTGAGAAACGCTATGTTGAACTGATGGAAAAGTACAAGCAGTCACTTCAGCGTCTTGAGAAGCTGCGGCAATCCAAGCTTGGCCGGCTTCAGATGTTCTATTGGCGACAGAGGAGGCGACGCTGATGAAATTAGACTATAGAATCAATATCAGTGATGTCAACTCCGACTACATCAACCAGCAGGCAGCAAAATACAAGAGTGACAGGCCGTCGGGTCTCTCGATCATCCAGTGGACAGAGGATATGAATCACCATGTCGCAATGAATATGAAGCGCATGAAGCGTTGCACGAATGCCGAGCTGATCATCGCCAGCCGTTCTGATGCGGTTCAGGAGGCAGTCCATGAAGCGGAACAGAAAAACATCATCCTTGCGAACAGCATCGAGCAGGCGAAACTGTATGTGAAATTCGGCCACTACATCCTCCTGGATGCCCATCAGACACTTGGTATTCCAGAAGATTGTTCCTTCAGTTGGCAGCCGGATGATACTGTGTTGTGCAGGATGGATGACGCTGTCTCACTGAATGGACGCATCTATCAGGCATTCTTCAACGCATTCGATACGGAGCAGACACAAATCGACCAGGTATCATCCATCGATAAGATTGTTTGGGAGAATGTTCTGATTCTGCCTTCCGGGACGCTGTACAGCCATATATACGATGACGCGCTGCCTTTTGCGGCGAATGTCTGGCTCCACCAGATTTTTTCGATCGTCTCCCATACGGGTGAGGTCATAAAATGCGACACCATCTCCGTGTGTGGTCTGATGCGGCGTATGGCGTCATTGGATTCTCCTCAGACAGTGCGGATTCTCGCCCATATCGACAGGAAGCTCAACCAGCGCTATGACGGACGGGCAACAGATGTTCTTGAGGACTTCAACCGCCAGTTCACAGTGATGCTGAAGATGAGAGTGGACAAGGGAGAGGTATCCAAGCAGGAGATGGTCAGAGCGCTCGAGCAGAACGGCATCCGCCACATCCACTACAGTGTTCTGAACAGGGGGGATGCCGGAAAACTTGTTCTTGCCTACTGCTTTCCGCCATATAACGATACAAGTGGCAATGTCATGGCGAAGCGGGTCCAGGCGGATGGTCTGCTTGTGGATGTCATATCGAATTCGATGGATCGCATCCGCAAGAGAGACGACAAGCTTCTGAACCTGACGTCCAACCTTCTCGATACTCAAGTCATGCTCGATGGTCCACAGGCCTTCAGCAGCTGGGCAAGCATCGAACGCTATATGGAGGATGGTTTTGCCGAATATCGCAAGTATGCATATAAATATAATGAACTTTATTCAAGAGCAATGTTTCCCCATTCCCACTTTCTCGGGTACAGGATCAAAATGGAGAACCCCACTCTGAAATGGACGGCTGAATTTTCGGATCCTCTCCATAAGGATGTCAAAGCAGAGCTGAGGTACGCGCCGGTGGAAGACGAAGGTTTTCTCGAATCTATTCTTGAAAGTCTGGAAGAACATTACCATCATCTCATCAATGATAATGTATTCAATCTATGCGAAATACTGCCTTTCATCTACGCGGATGAAATCATCTTTACGAACAGATTCCAGATGGAATACATGCTCGAACGCTTTGAAGATGCGCTTCAGGAGACGGTCAGAGCGAAGGCGGTCATCAGCCAGCACCCGGTACCCGGGAAATCCTATTACAGCCTCGTGCAGTCATACTACAAGATCGAGGATACCACCATCAATCTGGCATACTTCGGCAATTTTTATGATACCCGCGGGTTCAGGCAGATCGAACTCGTCGCCCAGCAGCTGTACAAACGAAATATCAACAACTTCGTCATCCATGTATTTACCAATATGAACCGTAATACAATGCAACTGTACCAGGCGAGCGAATACCGCCACTATATCCGAATGAATCCCTACGTATCCTATTTCGAATTTCTGAACTTGGCAGACAAGATGGACATACTGATGATCTTCGATGCACAGACCATCGGCATCAAACCTTTCAATCCCTATGTGCCTTCCAAGCTGAGCGACTATCGTGGCAGTGACAGTCTGGTGTGGGCATTCACGGAGCCCGGCAGCATACTGGATGAAACGGTTGAAGACCAGGTCATTACAACCGGGCAGCTTGACTATCATGAGTATTCGGATGACTTTGCAGCGATGGCAGAACAGCTGGGCAAGGTCCTGTACAGAGTTTCCCGTATCGAATGCATGACAGACTAGGAAGTGTGAATATGGAATATAAAGTGAAAGTGGAGAATGTCTCGAAAGTCTATAACATCACCAGAAACAAAAAGAAGCTGTGGAAGATACTTTTTCCATTCCTTGAAGACAGAAGTGAGTATTTCCAGGCATTGAAAGGTGTTTCATTCGATGTAGAGCCGGGAGATTCGGTGGGCATTGTCGGCTTGAACGGCTCAGGCAAATCGACGTTGTCCAACTTGCTCGGTGGTGTCTCAGAGCCTTCTTCCGGCAGCATCCACGTCAACGGCAGAGCATCGCTCATCGCAATTTCCGCGGGCCTTAACAATGAGCTGACGGGAGAGGAGAACATTCGGATGAAGTGTCTGATGCATGGATTGAATGAAAAGGAGATTGATGCGGTCTACGACGATATTGTCGCCTTCAGCGAACTGGAGGACTTCATGAACCAGCCGATCAAGTCCTATTCAAGCGGCATGAAATCCCGTCTCGGATTTGCCATTGCAGTACACACCGATCCGGATGTGCTCATCGTCGACGAGGCGCTTTCTGTAGGGGATGATACATTTGCCAACAAGTGCATCAGGAAGATGGAGGAATTCCGTAGATCCGGAAAGACGATATTCTTTGTCAGCCACTCCATTCCGCAGATCCAGCAGATGTGCAACAAGGCAGTATGGATCCACTATGGGGAACTGCGGGAATATGGTGATGCGGTGCCGGTTGTCGGACTGTATGCAAGATTCATCAGGGGCTACAACGAGAAGCCGAAGCATATCCAGCAAAGGTATAAGAAAGAAATGATCAGCCGTCAGAAAATTGATCAGTATGCAGAGAAGAATGATGATACGAAACTCGGGCTGCTGAATGCGCTTCTTCTTGGAGCGACTGGCATCAGTATCGTCGTAGCGGCTTATCTGCAACTTGCAGGGCATCTATAAATAACCAGAGCAGGTGAAGTGACATGACAAACCATCCTGATTATGAAACATTGAAGGATATATCCTTGAAAAGTTTGAGAAACGAAGCAAGAGTGCTCAATGAGCTGAAGATTGTCGACCAGGAAATGTCTGCGCTGCGCAACGAAAATGCAAGGCTGAAGCGTGAATTGCGAAAATATAAAACCTTTCTTCCAATCAAGGCAGCACTCAAAGTAAGGAAGATGCTGAAAAAGTAGGGGATTCCATGACAGAAATAAAAATCAGAAAAAGACTGCAGGAGATTGAGCAGCTGGAACGTTACATTCAAACAGGCATCAGGCCTGAAGAAAAACACGAATTCAGCTGCCGTCCTCTTGATCATGGCATTACAGTCATCGTTCCCATTCATAGGGGAGAAGCGTATATGGAGCAGCTGATCGAGACTCTGGAGGCTCAGACGCTTGATGCGGATCAATTCGAAACCATCATCATTTTCAATGGCGATTATGAAAAGAGCGAAGCATTGTTCCACAGTGCGGAAAAGACGAAGAACTACATTGTGCAATACTCGGAAAAAGGCGTCTGCCGCGCGCGCAATACAGGCATCAATGAGGCGTCATTCCTCTATACTGCCTTCCTGGATGTGGATGATACACTCTCGCCAGACTATCTGGAACATTCACTTGAAGCATGCGAGGAGAATACGATTCTGCTCAACCAGTTCCACGAAGTGAAAGGGGGGAAGTCGGATGACGGCAGCAACCACATCAACAAGGAAAGAGCAGATGCTGATGAGTACCCTGACAACTACTACCAGGTCGTCAAAAATCTATCCATGAACGGAGCGAAGGTCATTCCGACAAAACTGCTGCTGCAGACCCGTTTCGAAGAGTCTCTGAACAACGGAGAGGACGTCGTCCTCTATATGGCACTGGTATCGGAATTCAAACCCATAGTAAGAATCAATAGGAATGAGGCCGTCTACCAACGCCATCTTATTGATGGATCACTGAGCCGCAGCAAACCGACGTACCAGTTCAATGTCACCGATAGGATCAATGTGCTGAGCAGGCTGCAGAATATCCTGAAAACGGAAGATGACGAAGAGATCAGAACTTTGATCATCGATCGGATGCGTGCACAGGCAGGTTTCATCAACCGTTACCTGAAGAAGAACATGGAGGATTATGGAAAGGTGCAGCAGGATATTGAACAGCTGTCCGATGAATACTTCCCCTATGATCGAATAAATGAAGATCTTCCAAAGAGGCTCTATGTCAGCTACTGCTTCCCGCCCTATGCGGATACAAGCGGCATTGTCCTCGCCAAAAGAATTGCGGGTGACAAAGTGCCATGCGATGTTGTGCACAACAACATGTATGATGTAAGGTCGCTCGACCTCAGTCTCACTCGTCTGGCTGAACCTTATATTCATCAGAAGTTTGAAGTCAATGCGACTTCCTCGTTCTCGAACAGAAACCATATTGAGATCTTCATCAAAGCGGCACTCAAAAAAGTCAATGCCGGCAAGTATAAGGAAATCTATTCCCGTGCAATGTGGCCGGCATCCCACATGCTGGCGTTCGAAATCTACAGGCGCAACAGTTCAGTGAGGTGGATTGCCGAGTTCTCCGATCCACTGTTCAGGGATATAAAGAATGACAAAAGGGAGACTGCGTTCTATTCGAAAAAGGAACTGAAGAAGATCAGAAAACTCATACCCGAGCAGTTTCATGGATATGTGGATGACAACCTCTTCAATATGGCCGAGCTCCTGCCCTTCATACTGGCGGATGAACTGGTTTTTACAAACCACCATCAGATGACCAGCATGCTTGAACGTTTTGATGATGGTCTGCAGGCACTCGCAAAAGAAAAAGCGACGATCTCCAGGCATCCGACACTCAGCAGGGCATATTACAACTATGAAAGGCATCACGTGGAACTCGATGAAAATAAAATCAATCTCGGCTACTTTGGAAACTTCTATGAAACGAGAGGTGCGGAAGATATCAAGAAGATTGCCATGCTGATCAGGAAGGAAGGGATTGATGCTGTCATCCATGTGTTCACAACCAATGTAAGACAAGTCCAGAGCGAGCTGTACAGCGGAGTACTGAAAGATGTAATCAATGTGCATCCCTATTTGAAGTATTTCGAATTTCTGAATGTGACGCAGGACTTTGATTATCTGCTCCTCAATGATGCCCATACGCGAATGTACAAGCCAAGGAATCCATACCTGCCTTCCAAATATGCAGACTACATTGGATCCGGCTCGAGAATATGGCTGCATTATGAAGCGGGCAGTGTACTCCATGAGATCAGTCTCGAAGGACATGAAAACATTATAGCGAATCCACTCAATGATGAAGCGGCCATCCGTAATCATCTCCATAAACTGACGAAAAAATAGAGCACCCATCCGGGCGCTCTATTTTATTGACCATCGAAATCCTTTTCCAGTATGAAGCCACTGTATTCCAGCACTTCTATATCCTCGATGCTGTTATCAGCAAGATAGAGTCTCTGGGTAAGGTTCGTATGATTCTGAAGCGGGGCGACTGAAGTAATATTGTTTTCACGCAGATTCAGATCCTCCAGTTTCGTAAGCGATTCCAGAGGTGCAATGCTGATGACTGCATTGTTTCTCAAATTCAGTGCCTGAAGTTCCATAAGGTTTCCGAGAGGTTCTATATCCGTGACATTGTTATCCCTCAGATCCAGGGACTCGAGCTCTGCCAGTCCATTGAGGGGAGTGACCTCTTCAATATCATTATCACGCAGATCAAGGTGATCCAGTACAGTCAGTCCAGATAGTGGATGCAGGTCCGTGATTTGATTCTCCCTCAGATTCAAGTGCTCAAGCGACGTCAGGTCCGACAGGGGGGGAATGATGACGACCTCATTCCCCTGCAGGTTCAGCTCCGTAAGATTCCCAAGCTCGGCAAGGGGAGCGAGATCTTCAAGACGGTTGTACTCGAGATTGAGCGTTTCAAGCCGGGAGAGTGCACCAATGCCTTCGATATCCCTGATTTCATTCGTGCCGGCATTGATCTCTGTGAGATGTTCCATCCCATACAATGCTGAAATGTCATTGATGCTGTTATCGGCAATATCGATGCTTTCCAGGTTGGAAAGTTTTGAGATGCCGTTTAGATCGATGATGTTGTAGCCTGCAGCGTCAAGATGGGTAAGGCTCTCCAGCTGATTGACGACGATCGCATCTTCATCTGCAAGGTTCAGATTATCGCGTATGGCATCCTCCAGGTTATCATCCTGGAAGTGGCTGCCTTCCGGGGCATACATCAGGCTCCCGACCCAGAGCATTACTGCTATCGTACTGAAGATGGAGACAAGCAGAATATTTTTTAACATTTCTCTAACCGTCCTTTAATTATTAATCATTATACTGATTTTGAGTAGATAGACGATATTATTTTCATTTTACAATAATTTTTTAAAATGGTAAAATTAAAAAAATCTTAAAGGTGATGCTATGGTTCTGGAAGTATTCAATCGAAGAGAAGGAAAATACTTGATACCGTTCGAAACGTACGAAAGTATTGTGCAGGAAATAATGGACTGGATGCGATACGATAAGTTCGGTACAGATGGCAAGTATAATATCGTCAGTCTCTATTTCGATTCTGCTGACGAAAAAATCTATACGGAAACAAGAAACAAGCTGCTGTTCCGTCAGAAGCTGAGGCTCAGAGTCTATGATGAAGCGGATCTGACGAGTACATCGTTTCTTGAGATAAAGCAGAAGTACAACAATGTCGTCAATAAAAGAAGGACGGCGCTGCCGCTATTCGAGGCATATGACTATATATACCGTCGCAATGATGTCAGCCATGCGGTCACCAATCCGCAGATCTACAAGGAAGTGGATTATTTCCGCAACCTCTATGATCTGGATCCGAAAGTGGTGGTAAGCTATGATCGCCATGCTTTCCATGGCATTCACGAAGCCGACTTGAGGGTGACTTTCGACTATAACCTGAGATGCCGTTCAGATGATCTGAATATTGAAAATGGCCCCCATGGGACACACTTCATCGATAGGAATCTGGTGGTCATGGAAGTCAAGATGTCTTCAAGCATTCCGTTATGGCTTACAAATATCCTGTCGAAATACGGATTGAAAAAGGAGGGTGTCTCCAAGTTCTGCACGAGCATCGATGTGGAAAGTCTGGGGATTGAGCATGCCATCCAGGAAAGCAGGGTGGGTCAGAGATGAGGGAATTCATACAGAACTATCTGGAACTCGGCAATGAGACGACGACATTCACAATCGTCGAACTGATGATTGCCATCCTGCTGAGCTTCATTTTGAGCATCATCGTCACACTGGTCTACAAGTGGACCCACCATGGTGTCCGGTACTCGCAGTCCTATGTCCAGACAGTCGTCATCATGAGTGTCGTCGTCGCCATCATCATGATCGTCATCGGCAACAATATCGCTGTCGCCTTCGGCCTTGTCGGTGCTTTTTCCATCATCCGCTTCAGAAGTGCGATGAGTGATCCGAAAGACATCGCCTTCATATTCTTCGGGATGGCCGTCGGAATTTCTTGCGGCCTCGGATTCTATGTACTCGCAGTACTGTTCACTTTTACGATGAGTGCACTCATCCTGATCATGCATACGGTCAACTACGGCAGCAAGGGAACGGACGAAAAGGTGCTCAAGGTCACCGTGCCGGAGAATATGAACTTCGAAGGTGTTTTTGACGATGTGTTCGAGCAGTTCCTCGATCAGGCCCAGCTGGTCAACATTGAAACGACGAATCTTGGAACGATGTACCTCCTCGAATACAGGGTCCGCACAAAGAAGAATGTTCCCGATAAGGAGCTGATGGATGCCATCAGAGTAAAGAATGCCAATATGAAGGTGACGTTGAACGTATCGAGTCTGAGTTATTGATATCTACATAAGGACAGGTTCAGAGATTTCTGAACCTGTCCTTTCTATTGTGTAAACTCGATCGTATAGCGTGCCGTGCCTTCCAGTGTATCATCGAATACTGCTTTATTGGTGTAGGGGTTGACGGTTGTCTCGATTGCTGTACCATCCTTTTGCACCTGCAGGTCATGCAATGCCTCGAAGTCCGAGCCGTTCATGATCCAGTTGCCTCTGCTGAGCCAGCCGGTGTTGTTCCGGTAGTAGAGTGTCAGCCTGCCTTCTACCGAGCCGTCCTGTGTTTCCAGGATGTAGCTCCGGTTGATGCCTTCGACGTCGTTGTTCTGCTCTATGGTCAGGCGCATCACGGGATCACCGGTCACACTTTCCGGTTCCAGATATGCCATGACGAAACCGTCGGCATTCGTCAGATATACGCCTTCATTTTCGGTGATCTGACCCGCTTCAGCGGAATATTCAGCTGCTGCTTCAGGGGTTTCAAAATGTCTCGGCAGAAATTGATATCGCAGATCGAAGAATTCGGGAACAGTTTCCTTCCTTTCATCATACGCTGCAGTATTGCCGAAGAAGTTCTGCCCGTGGAGTGTAAATGCATCCGCACTCAATGATGCAGCCATTTCACCGTCCACAATATGCTGATGTTCTGCAATCCTTCCATCGATCCAATCATTGGAAAGCTGGCCATCCATCAGCTCCAGTATACGTGCTTCAAGTGAGTTTCTGAGCGCATCGGATGCAAGCGTCTTGTGGACGAGCAGGTTCTGCCATGTCGGTATGATTGGGTTTTCGTAGCTGAAATAGTCATTTGCAATGCCGCCGACCTGGCCACGGCTGTCAGATCCCATTACAAGGTCCTTGTCCCACGGAATGAACTGCCATTTTGCATCCGGATCCTGGTGGTCCAGATACATCCAGTAGTCGTTGCCGAATGTGTCGATATCACCAATGATGAAATGGACGGCGAGAAAGTCCATGAAGTTCTTCTCATCCACATATTCGAATAGACCGGATTCGAATCCGCTGCCTGCCGGGGTGGAATAGACCCACTCCTGGAACTGGCCGAGCTTCAGCCAGTTGGGCTCGCCACGGTAGTCATACACCTGCTCCAATACCGCCGCCTTGTCTTCAGCGTGATAATCGAGATTGAATGCGAAAGTGGAATCGACCGTCGTACCGATTTCACCTTTGTGAGTACGCATCTGGTCTCTGACCAGAGTCCCTTCAGGATCAAGGCCGTGGGCCACAAGAAACTCCTCGTCAATGCGTTCCACACTCGTATAGAACCCCTCATAGTTATCGTTGATATAGAGACGGTAATATTCCGCTCGGGGCGCAGGGATATCAAGTCTGCTGAACATATCAAAGGACAACTGTTCCCGAATCATGGAAGGATCCGTGTACATGGCATTCAAGTTCAGCCGGTCCGAACCATGCAGAAAATCCTGTGGTTCTGCGAATTCTATGCTTAATGGCTTCTTTTCACGGTTGCGTGTGGAATTTCCGCGGAATCTGACACCTTCCAACTGCAGAACCGTCTCTTCCTCATTTATTTTCGCATGGGCAGCGATGGGGACATCGGAATTCGGATCTCTTTCATAAAGGTAGTCGAGATCATCCGCCTCCATGTAGAGCCGCAGCGTACGTACACCATCGTCGGGATGATTTTCAGGCTCGAATGCATCTGTAGCAGCCACCGACTGTTCCGGGTCCTCAGCAGGCATATTGCAGCCGGCCAATATCAGTAAGGCAGAAAGAATGAAAATGCTGGATAACTGTTTCATGGAACCCCCTCAAATAATCTTCGGGTCATGGGCACCCGACCGGTATGTACTGGCTTTATATCATTGGCTATATTATAAGGGATACTCCGAGGGGAATGTGGTTTTTAATCGAGTTTTAATAAAAAAACTCCAAAGCAATGACTTATAGTCTTTGCTTTGGAGATGCTGATTTACTATTGTCTTAAAACTGCTGTCCATCCAGTTCCAGAGTACCTGTCGTATCCGTCAGCAGACCATGCTGTGAAGCGGTCAGCAGATCGCGGTAGATGCGGTTGAGCGGATGGTCCGCCATGATGACGTCCATGCCGAGGTGGCGGTATAGCTTCTGTGCGCCACCGACCGCATGATGCGCGACAATCTTGCTGAGGACGGGGATGTCGTCGGAATCCGGACTGATGCCCTGCTGATGCTGTGCCCAGGACGACTCGATTGCACTATGAAAGTTTTTCCTGGCTTCAAGGAATGCCGCTTCACTGTCATCCAGCACCTTCACTGCATGCACGTGTCGTTCCTTTTTCCATGAAGTCTCTTTTTCTTCAATATGCGCTCTTGCGGCATCGAAGAAATGCCGCGCGATACCAATCGTCGTCGCAGCGATATTCGCTGCTGCAAACGGCTCGAACGGGTAGTGATAGATCGGATTATCGTAATGGAAGTGCGGGTCTGCCACATCGAAGCGGTAGTGTGCCGGAACAAGTGCATCTTCGACATGGATGGTATGGCTGCCTGTGGCGCAAAGTCCGAAGGCATTCCAGTCACTTTCCACACGGACCTGGTCCGGTAGCATCGCAAAGGCACGCAGCAGTCCGTCATCGGAATCATCGGATTCGATCCGGCAGGTGGCGGTGAACAGACTCGCATGATCTGCGCCGCTTGCGTACGGCCATGCACCATTCACAATATAGCCGTCATCCGTCTTCCTTGCCACACCGAGCGGCCGGTCGCTGCCGGCAATATAGAAGTTCCGCACACTGAACAGTTCCTGTACAGCACGGGGATCCATGACTGTTGCAAAGAAGCCGGCCCCGGAGCCGATCTGGACGAGCCAGCCGAAGCTGCCGTCGATGTAGGCGGTATCTTCGAAGTATCTGATGGCTTCCGGAAAAGGGGTCATCCTGCCGCCGACCGCGTCCGGAACAAACAGCTTGAAGAGTCGATGCTCATAGATCAGATCGAGTACCGTCTGATCAAGCTTTCCATTCTGTTCCATGTCGGAAGCGTACTTCCGGACGGTTTCAGTCATCTGTTGATCAATCATTCTCATTTCCCACTTTCAGCATCTGATAGATTTCCCGCTTGAGCTGGTTGAATGTATCTTCAAGTGTGATGTCATGGTGGCGGGGTCTTGCAAAGGGCACTTCGATCTCCCTTGCAATACGTGCCGGCTTGTCTGACAGGATGAGGATCCGGTCGGACATGTAGAGTGCCTCCTCGATGCTGTGGGTGATGAAGAGCACGGAACGCCGGTCCATCTCCCAGATTCTGAGCAGCCAGTCCTGCATATCAAGACGGGTCAGCTCATCCAGGGCACCAAAGGGCTCATCGAGCAGCATCAGTGGCTGGGGACTCAGCAGGGAACGGATGAAGGCGACACGCTGGCGCATGCCGCCGGACAGCACATCCGGGTACGATGATGCATACCCGCCGAGTCCGGCACGCTCGAGCCATTCCCGGGCAGCCGTCTTATCCACCTTGCCGGTGATCTCCTGTACCAGCACTACATTATCCTCGATCGTCCGCCATGGCAGCAGGGAGTCCTGCTGGGGCAGATAGCTGATATGCCCACGCTGTCCGTTGACGCGTTCGCCTTCGATCAGGATATCGCCTGCATCCGGTCTGAACAGACCGCCGATCAGGTTGAAGATCGTACTTTTGCCGCTGCCGGACGGACCAAGCAATGTGACGAACTCACCTTCAGCGACATGGAGTGACAGATCGTCCAGTACATGCACTCTGTTCTGTCCATCAAATGTATGGGTCAGGCCGTCTATCTCCAGTTTATTCACCATCTCCACGTGCCTCCTTCTGATTCGTATCCCACGGAACAAGCCACTTCTCAAGCAGCAGAATAAAACCGAACAGGATGAGGCTGATGACCATGATGACAAATATGGCGACAAACACCTGATCCGTACGGAAAGCAGAGGAGGCGAGCGTCATGAAGACACCAAGCCCTTCCTGCGCCCCGAGCCATTCGGCGATGACGGCGCCCATCACGCTGTAGGTGGCGGAGATTTTGAGCCCTGAAAAGAAGTAGGGCAGGGCACTCGGCCATTCGAGCTTGAAAAAGATCTGCCGGCGGCTGGCACCGATCATCTGCATGTAGTTCCTGAGTGTCGGACTGGTCTGGCGGAATCCGTCGATCAGCGACACGGCGACCGGAAAGAAGCAGACGAGTGTGATGATCAGAATCTTCGGCAGAGCGCCGAATCCGAACCATAGTACCAATAGTGGCGCCAGTGCGATGATCGGTATGTTCTGCGACAGTACCATGAGCGGATAGAGGCTCTGCCTCGCCTGCGGAATGAGGTGGAGCACTACCGCAAGGACGATGCCGACAAAGACACCGATGGCGAATCCGCCGAGCGCAATCTGTATGGTCGACAGCGTATGCCCGAGCAGCCTCGGATAGATCGCAATGCCTTCCTGGATGATCTGGATGGGACTTGGCAGCATCCAGTCGGCAATATTGAAAATACTTACCGCAAGCTGCCAGATGACCAGTATCAGAAGTATCGCCAGAATCGGCGGTCCGACACGCCATGATGAAAGTCGTCGCATTTACTATTCCTCCAATTTATTCAGCTCCGGGCAGAAATTCGTTCGTGTATGCCTGTTCCACATCGAGTTCCGATTCAATCAGTTCATTTTCATACATCCAGTCGCTGTAGTTCTGCCACACATCCTGTGCCTGATATCCCCAGTATGGCGCATCGCCCTGGTAGACGTCCACCAGCCACTCCTGGCTCGCCCTGACGAGTTCCGGATCAAGGTCCGGCTCAGCCTCGATCAGATGTTCCGCAGCCGCCTCAGGCTGCTCCATCGCAAACTGGTAGCCTTCCGCCGTCGCTTCGGTGAACGCGCGGACAGTCTCCGGGTCGCTGTCGATCAGGTTCTGGTTCGTCATCAGTACAGGGGTATAGAAATTGAGTGCATCCGAATACTCGGTGAAGTCGATCGTATTGAGCGGGAAGTCGCGGAGCTCCGCTTCAATTCCTGTCCAGCCATAGTAGATCCAGGCAAAGTCGACGTCACGCTGTACAGCTGTGAAAAAGTCCGTGTCGCCGATGTTCAGAATATCTACTTCGCTGATATCCGCACCGTCCGCCTGCATGATGGACGCAATCGTCTCCTCCTCGATCGGCGAGCCGTAGCCGCCGTATGTCTGTCCTTCAAGGTCGGACGGCGTCTCGAGCCCATACTCCTCCGGTGAGGCAAGGACTGATGTATTGTCCTGGATGATTGCAGCGAGTGATACGATATCGACACCCTGGAGACGGGCCTGGGTGACGTTCTCCTGGGCACTGATGCCGAAGTCGCCATTGCCGGTGGCAACCGTCTGTTCTGCACCCGCTTCACCCGGCAGAACGATATTCACGTCGAGCCCGCGTTCCTCGTAGTATCCTTCCGCCTGTGCGGCATAGATGCCCGTATGGTTCGTATTCGGCGTCCAGTCGAGGACGAATGTAATCTCCTCCAGTGCTCCGTTTTCTGCCGAACTGCCATCATCGGCATTGTCGCCATTGCCGCATGCGGCAAGAAACAGTGCAAGAATGATGGGAAATAAAATCTTCTTCATATGGAAACTCCTCTCAAAATGGCGGTGTCCTGCATCCGATAGAAATGGGAATACAAAAAAACACCTTCCGTATCTGGAGGCGTCAAGAACTGTAAGACGATACACGAGTGCCGTATATGCGCTACACATTCCCTACGCTGGTATTATCCAGATCAGGTCAAAGGGTCAGGTCATGCCTTCTCAGCCTCATACGGCTCCCCTATGCATCAAATATTCTATTGATATGTCCATTATACCATGGCGACAAATCAAGTCCAAGGTGCAGGAATCAGAATCCGGACAATGAAAAAAGGCGTCTTCCGGGCATATTGCTCGAAAGACGCCTGATGATTCTATTCTGTCAGATCCCTCTCCATGTACACATGCGGGATGCCGGCATCCATGAATTCATCGGAGGAGACAGTATAGCCAAGCTTCCTGTAGAAATCGATGGCATGCACCTGGGCACCAAGCCTGGCACGGGTATAGCCGGTCTCACGTGCATGGGAGTGGACGAATGCCATCAGTTCACGGCCGAGGCTTCTGCCGCGTGCTTCAGGCAGCACAGCCATACGTTCCACTTTGATCATTTCGTCATCGGCCGGACGGTAACGGACAGTGCCGACCGGTTCCTCTTCAATCAGCAGTATGTGTGTGGCCACGTCTTCATAATCATCGACCTCACGGTCCATCGGCACATTCTGCTCCTCTACAAAGACACGTTTACGGATGGCAAGACACTGGTTGTACAGGATATTGTTGTCTGCGACTTTAATTTCCATCGAAATTCCTCCTACATTGCATTCTTGCGCCGGATGGCGGTGAACTGCCAGAAGATCTTGAGCTGTTCCAGGTTCCAATAGGCCAGACCGAGCGACAGGGCAGGCTTGGTGTTGAACTTCATGCCGCTCGCTTCAGCTGCTGCAAGTGCGAGATACTGGATGTGCGGCTTCAGTTCCTTGAAAGGTGCCGACAGCCGCTCATCCTCCCTGATCCAGTCCATCGGGAAGGTCAGCTCGAAAATGTTGATGCGGCGGTAAATGTCCGGCATGGCGATGATGTAGCATGCCGCATCCACCTCGGGATTCTTCAGCGCTTCCGCGAAGTACCCCCGGATGGAGAGGAACATCTCCTTGTGCTCATGGTTCTGGTAGTAGTACGTATCCTCTATGGCAGGCTGGCCGCTGTGCTTGATCTGATCATCCAGGTAATCGAACATTTCATTGATATTCGTTTCCTTGTCGTAGGTTTTTCTCATCATCATCCGCTCCTAGACTTCATTTTGCGCACGATCATAGCTGTCGTAGCTTCCGGTGCCGTTGTACTCCTCCGTGCTTTCCTCGTAGTATTCGCCAGTGTTCTCTTCATAATTGTACTGTTCAGTGCTTTCTTCGTAGTTGTACTGTTCTGTACTGTCCTCCTGGATGCTTTCGGAACCATTACCATCTTCCGGTGCCCAATAGTCATCCTCTTCGGTCGTTGCACCTTCCTGAGAGGTGCCTTGTTCTGTAGTAGCATCTTCCGAAGTACTTTCACCCGTCGGCTCTTCAGAGGATGACTCGATGTTGCCTTCACCCTCGATGCTCGCCTCCGGATCCTCTTCTCCCATGTTGAATCCGTTGCCGATATCGCTCGTATAGCCTTCCTGCATGAAGTACGGTACTGTTTCCGGGACAAATTCGTTCAAGTAGTAGTCATCCACATACTGGTACGGCACGATGTAGTCGGACAGCCGGATATTGATCAGATCATACGGTTCCGGTGCCTCCAGGTTCAGTGTCTCTCGCAATGTCTTTGAAATTGCATAGAGGTGCTCTTCATTCGTCCAGTAGAAGTAGGCGCCATTGCCTTCATACCAGAAGTCGCTGCCGCGTATCTGTGTCGGGTTGAACTCGATGTCGTTGAAGGAGTAGTAGGCGGCAAGACTACGGATCTCCTTGCTGGTCATGTTGTGTTTCGTATTGTCGGCCACCACTTCAATCAGGTCATCGAGTTTGGTCAGTGCACCGGTGGATTTCGCTTTGGCGAGTATCTTCTGCACCATCTCGAGCTGGCGCTGGCCACGGCCGAGGTCGGTATCCACACGACGGCTGCGGACAACAGCCAGTGCCTCTTCACCATTCAGTTCCTGGACACCCGGTTCCAGAATAATGCGTCCACGGTCCATGGAGTTCGGCTCATTCATTTCGAATGGTACATCGAACTCGACACCGCCGAGCGCGTCGACAAGATCGACAACAGCCGCCATATTGACGCGGGCATAGTAGTCGACAGGGACATTCAGCAATGATTCAACCGCGTTCATGGAGCCCGCCGGCCCGTTTTCACGATGGGCATGCGTAATCTTATCGAAGTAGTTGTTCTCCGGGAAGTAGGTCAGTGTATCCCGTGGGATGCTGACGAGCTTCACTTCATCCGCTTCCTTGTCGAACGTCGCAAGGATCATCGTATCCGTTCTGAAATCGCTTGTGGACAGATCACCTTCCTCCTTGCGCGATTCACTTTCGTCAACACCAAGGATCAGAACTGTAAAACTGTCGAGTGACGGGTCCACATCTTCAAGCCGCAGTTCCGACTGATCACGGTCCGCTGCCTCGAATGAATCGCTGATACCCTGCTCGAACGAGTTGAATAGGTTATAGATGTATGCGCCAATGACAACCAGTGCAATGATGAGGAATATCAGTACACCGTAAAAAATTTTTCTTTTCATATTATTCAAGTACCCACTTTTTATGATTTAGTATGTGATGACATATTGCCATTGTTTAATTATAATATGAGAGAGCCATAAAATGGAATAGATATGAGCAATCATCACATAAACTTCAAAACTGTATATAATCATATAGAATATGAAGACGTACTACAAGAAATAAACGAAGCAATGAAAGCCAGAAGAGGTGCCGTATGAAGAAAGTGACAATGTTTGTATGGAATAATTTTGTGAATGATGCGAGAGTGCTCCGGGAGGCGACAGCGCTGACGGAAGCGGGCTATGAAGTGACAGTCATCGCCAAGAAGGAGATGGATGAGCTGCATCTGGCTTCAAGCGAGACCGTGGCCCCCCATGTCTATGTCAACCGGCCACTTAAAGTGGAGCTGCCGAAATGGATCCGGAAGAAAATAAAATCCACAATACTCACAAAGCATCTGCCGAACATGCTCGAAATGTTCAAGATGATGATGCTTGGACGTCAAAGTAATGCGGATATCTACCACTCCCATGATCTGAATACACTGCTGCAGGGCATTGCGAGCGCCAAGCTCCGGCTCAGTAGAAAACCGCTTATATACGATTCCCATGAAGTGCAGACCAGCCGGACCCACTATTCTTTCGATAAGATCTACCGGCTGGAAGGGTTCCTGCTCAAATTCGTCGATCATGTCATCGTCGAAAACGATACACGCGCCAACTATCATAAGCGATTGTATAAAAGTAGGCCGACGCCGGTGCACAACTACTCGGAGCTCTATGACATCGACAACGTAGAAGCGTATCCGGTCCGTGAAGAGTATGGTATCGGGCCAGAAGAGAAGATCGTCCTCTACCAGGGCGGTATGCAGGAGGGGAGGGGACTGTTCAAGCTGCTGGATGCCTTCAAGGACATCGACGGCGCCCGTCTCATCATGATCGGTGACGGCAAGGAGCGTCTCAATCTGATCGAGTACCACAAGCACCTCGGTATAGAGAACAAGGTCATCTTCATCGAACGCGTTCCCTACAAAGATTTGAGACGCTATACAAAATCCGCCGACATCGGCATCCAGTTCCTCGAGAACACCAACTTCAACCACTATTCGGCATCATCCAACAAACTGTTCGAATATATCATGGCCCATGTGCCGGTCATCGGTTCCAGACTGCCGGAGATCGAAGCGGTCATCGAATCGGAACAGGTCGGACTGACGGTCGAACCGGAAAGTACACAGGCATTGAAGACAGCCATCGAAAAGCTGATTGAAAACGACGCTTGGCGGCTGTCCTTCAGGGAAAATACGAAAAAAGCAAAAATGAAGTACAATTGGAATGAAGAGAAGGATGTATTGAAGCGGGTATATCGAAAAGTAGACAAGTAAAAAAATCGCGACTCGTTATGAGTCGCGATTTTTTGTTTAGAACGTATATCTTGTAAAGTACTGGCCATTGATGCCGAGCTGATCATAGTAGTTCTGAAGATTGCGTGCCGTAGCATAGGCCCAGTTGACATCTGTTGCGTACTGGTAGGTACCTGGATTCAACGGGTTCCAGCGCATTGCGTAAAGTGTCGTCTGGTTGCGGTTGAAGTAGCCGCTTGAGATGAACTGTGCGCCTCCAGTGACTGCTTTGGAAGGTGAATCCCAGCCCATCTGCTGTGCGTAGCGTGCGCCTTCAAGGACAGGGTTGTGATCATAGGCACCGATGCCGTACATGTTGTAGTAGAGTGTACCATTTTCTGAGATATTGCCATTCTCGTCCAGGCGTACCCCTTGGGAAAGTTGGCTCGTTCCATTACCTGTTTCATGAAGTGCATGTGAGATGAGATACACTTCGTTTATACCATACTGGTTTGCTGCCCTGACAAAGGCCAGGCCTTGGTTATCCAGAATACCCTTGCCATCAAGCAGTTTATTGTTGAGTTCTGTACTTGAAATATTCTGGGCACGGTTCAGATCCAGGAATGTATAGTTCCAAGTATCCGACTGGTGATTTGCAGAATCAAGATAGTACCTGACCTCATCACGTGTCGCATCTCTCCAACCGCCACCGGAAACCCAAGCCTGCGGTTTTGCTCTCAGACTCATCTGTATATCGAGCACCTCTTCCAGACTTTTGTTATATGGAATTGTATTCACAATATATTCTCCTACACTATCTGCTGTTACCCAGCCTGCATAGCTGCCGACATGTCCGTAGTAGTAGGTTGTTCCATCAATTACTACGGATTGTTCCGCTTTGAAGTCATTGCTGTTCAGACCATCAAGTTGACCCACTCTCTGCTTGTATGAGCCGTAAGGCACAGCCATGAGATGGCTCTCGCCATTAATGATATGGTAATTGGACTTATGTTCTTTTGGAGTCGACATCGATTTGAGACTGATGTCTTCAGCTCTTACATAGCCGACAAAGTTATCATTGATATTGCTGTATACGGAATAGAAATCACGGTTGTTGAATCTTACTCTCTCTTTTGTAAATAAAGTACTGTTCGTAATGGAAGTATTCTGCTTACCTTTAATATCATAGATGGACGTGTAAAGACCATCGTCGAGAGAAGCACCGATACGGGCTGCATGGGTACTGCTTCTACGGTCGATTGCCACTTCACTTTCTGGTGTTACATGCTTGTAGTGGGCCCATCCATACTGTCCATTGATTTTTCCGTAGTAGTAGTGCAGGCTTCCGACCTGGACATGCTTCTCTGCTTCAAAGAGGTAGGAACCGACCTTCCGATAGGAGGCGATCTGCTGTTTGTCATCCCCAAATGCAGCTGCCAGTAACGGCTTATCAATATTGTTTACAATATAGTTCACATTATGTGATTTTGCTTCAGACATGTCATAGATGGACAGATCTTCCGCATTCGCCCATCCGACTGCTTTGTTTGTCACAGCATCATAGATGGAATATACAGTATTGTCTTTCCATTCGATTCTTTCTCGAGTATAGAATGTCCTGTCCATGTAGTCCTGGCTGACGGTACCATCCACGTCATAAGGAAGAGCTTTTACTTTCTTGTCTCCGCTGGACTTCAATCTGACTGCACTCGTGTCGTTGGTTCTGACGTGGTGTACTTCATCCAGTGGTGTGACGTGGGCAAAGTGTGCCCACCCAAAGGTTCCGCCTGTCCGGCCATAGTAGTAGTCGAGGGCGCCGACTCTGACATGCTTCTGGGCTGTGAACAGCTGGGATCCTGTATTTCTGTAAGTATCGACACGCTGTGTTTTGTCTCCAAAAGCAACATCAAGCAGGTGCTCATCAAGATTGTCCACGACATAGAATTTCACGTGCTTCTTCTCAGCTGTTCTATCATATGTTGCAAGGTCATCTCCCTTCATCCAGCCGATGAATTTGTCATTTTCAGGGTTGTAGAGGGAATAATAGTCATCCCCTTTGAATGATACCTTTTCTTTTGTAAAGAAAGTGGTATCTGCGAGAAACTTGCTTTTACCACCCTTGACGGAATAAGGCGTGGAGTAGACCATATCACTTGAACTGCTTCGTGTGCGTGCTGCACTGGAATCGGATACTCTTTTATGATTGACTGCTTCTAATGGTGTGATATGCCTGTAATGCGCCCATCCAGTCTGGTCTCCGACACTGCCATAGTAGTAATCAAGTGCACCAATCGAAACCTTCTTCTGTGCACTGAACAAGTAGGACCCGATGTTACGGAAGGTGCTGATCTGCTGCTTGTCGTCACCGAATGCTACAGAGAGCAGTGAATTATCCAGGTCTTTGATGGCATAATCCTTTTTATGGTTCACTTCCGATGATTTGCTGTAAACGTGCATATCGTCTTCTTTCGCCCATCCAACGAATGCGTTGCTATCACCATCGTAGAGTGAATAGAAAAGTTTTCCATTGTAGTTTACACGCTGCTTGGTAAACAGTGTGTAGTCATTATATTGGGAACGTACAGTGCCTGACTTATCCTTATATGATTTATATACGACAGTCTGATCAGCACCCTTGAATCTTGCTGCATTGATGCTCTCCACAGGTGTTTTGGATTCAGGTGATGGTGCAGCAAGCACATACTCTTCCAGATCGGATAGTTTGATCCACCCGGATCTACCGTCGAACTGGCCGAATAGATAATTGGTGTTGCTGATCTTCATAATCTGGTCTGAAACGAACTTCTTGGAGCTGTAGCCTTTCAGGCTTTCCCTTTGGGTAGGTGTTCCCCAAGGTGTATCGAAGAAATAGCCGCTTGCATCTTTGACAGAGAAGGCTTTTTTATACTCTGACGGGGCAGTTCTTTCAAGTTTCCTCAAGTCATCTTCATGCACCCAGCCGACATAGCTGTCCTCAAGATCACTCTGCACCAGATAGTAGTTATCATAGTTGTATGTCGCCTTCCTGGTAACGTAGAATGTCTTATTGATGTGGTCATCTGCAGAAGCTGTCTTGACGTCTGTGACACTCGCATATAGTCCTTTATTATCATTGTGGATGCGTCCTACATATTCCGCTTCCTCAGTTGTAACAGGCATCGTTACTTTAGGTGCTGTCTTCTTGTTGTAGAGATCCGTATATTTCTCTTCAATGAGCTTTTCAACATCACGGTAGGAGTAGCCGAATTTGCTGAAGTACGTATATGGATCCACGTGGTTTGTGCCTCCGAGGTGAGTGGATACAGCACTGTGGGACCATAGTGTACCTTTTGCATCCGCTTCAGCACTATCAACCGGCAGCTTGTACTTGTACAGCAGATTCGCAATGTAATCGGCATAGTTGTTGATGGATTTGGCAAAATCATGCGTATTATCATGTCTGACGAGTTCTACATGAAGAAATCTGGGATTCGCGTTCGGCCCGGCACCCCATGCGAGGTGATCCGTATCGGCAACTTGGATGATATTGTCCTTATCAACAAAAGCATGGACGAATGCATTTCTATAATTTCTGCTCATCCAGTTGATTTCACCGTGGATGGTGGAATTGTTGTTTGCCGTTTCGTGAAGCACGACACCTTCAGGTTTGCCTTTACCATTACGGTAGTTATACTTCGGCAGGCCGGCGATGTGGTTATAGGTGATACGGGGTGCTTTAAAATTATTCTGCTCGATATAATCATTGATGTTTGTAATGGCTTGGGCAAGCGTCATCCGGGATGAAGTGGCTGTAGATCTGAAGAAGGATCTGGATGAATCGGGCTCGATATCGTACTTTGAAAGCATTGTAATAAGTTCTGTCTCAAGTGCTTCATCTACGACGATTTCATCCGCATCTTCTTTAATGGAGACAGCTTCCTCTGAAAGGGTCTCTGCTTCATCAGTTTTCACGCTTTCCTCGGATGCTTCTCCCTCTTTGTCGTCTGTCTCTTTTTCTACAGTGTCTGTTTCCTCTTCGGAAGTGTCATCTTCAAATTCTGCTGCTTCGTCAGTCCGGCTTTCTTCGGATGCTTCGTCTTCTGCATTTTCTTCAGTATCAATTTCGGGATCTATTTCTTTCTTAAATTTTTCTTCTGATTCATCAGGTGCGTCTTCAATGTTTTCTTCGGAAGAGGCATCCTGGGCCGGTTCAGTGCCTACTACATCTTCTGTGTTCTGAACTGCTTCAGGTGTTTCTTCACTCTCTTCAGAGATTGGAGCATCTGCTGCAGGATATGTAGGCTCTTCAGAATCTTCAACGATCATTTCAGGTGGTTCCAAAGTCTCTTCCTGCGCGTCTTCCGTTTCCGGATTTTTTTTGACAACCGGTTCTTCGACTGGGGCTGTTGCTTCCGAATCATCAGTTGCCGTCTCTTCAGTCGATTCTTCCACTGTTTCTTCTAGTAGAACTTCCTCGATAACAGGGGCTGCAGTCGTTTCATCTGTTTCTATAAACGGTTCTGCGACGGGGACCTCGACGGTTTCCTCATCATTGACAGAATTCGTGGATGCCTCGACAGTGTCTGGAGTTGTCTCTTCGACAGTCGCTTCAACTGTCTGCGTCTCAACGCTTGCAGCTTCCGTTTCAATTGTTTCTTCAACCTGTCTTGTGCCGTCCAAGGAGGCATCTTCAGATTCTATATATGTATCCTTGTCCTCTAGTGGTTGTGTTTCTTCATTTTTTGCAGGGACATCTGGTTCTTCAACTGTATCTATATGATTTTGTGTCATTTCTTCCTTCGGTATTTCTTCAGCTTCGGCGTTCAATGCTGCACCAAAAAGAGCAGTGGAAATTAATGTAGGAACAATGAGTCTATTTTTATATTTCATCTGTACCTCCTAAAAAATATATTACATGTAATATATTAAATGATTTCAATATTATTCGGTAGAAAGTTTTCCAAATTCATTAAAAAGTAATATAACTGTAATATTGTGGGACTCATTTTGTAATGGGATGACATCCATACTTGAAAAGATTATAATGATACGAGTGGAAATCCATTAGGTTTCATCAGTCGCTGCATGAAATGCAGCCGCTCTCCGAATGGACCAACAAGAATGTTAATCATTATAAGCGAGAAACATGTTTTTAAGCTTACTGAATCGAGGCCTTAGCATGAAGAAAATTTTCGACATTTTAAGAGAGCAGTGGGTGCATCGCCATCTGATCTGGCAACTCAGCATCTATCAGATCAAGAGCCAGTATGCGAACCACTACCTGGGTGTATTCTGGAATATACTGCAGCCGGCAATGCAAGTGCTGATCTACTATATTGTGTTTGGAATGGGACTGCGGGGTGTCAGAGGAGATGTCGGCGATATCCCATTCATCATCCATCTGATATCAGGTCTGTTCCCATGGCTGTTCCTGTCGCAAGGAATAAATGCGGCTTCAAACTCCATACAGAGCCAGCTCAGCCTGGTGACAAAAATGAAGTTTCCGTCCAGTACACTCATATCGATTGCGGTTGTGAACAACATCATCAATTTGCTGATGACAACGGTGCTCATTATCGTACTAAGTCTCTGGCATGGCTACTCGGAGCCAACCCATTACCTTGGCTTCATATACTTCCTGATAGCATCATACAGTTTCATTTTTGCATTCGGACTTATCATGTCTTCTCTTGTCATCATCATACGGGACATGAAAAATGTACTGCAGAATATCATTCGGATGTTCTTCTTCCTGACACCGATCTTCTGGTCGCTTGATGGTGTACATCCGGTGCTGCAGACAATTACCGCATTCAATCCGTTTGCATATCTTGTAATGAACTACCGCCATGCGTTTGTACTGTCCGAAGCGCCAATCTACGGTGATTTCGGAGACCATCTATACTTCTGGTCGCTTACACTGCTGCTATTGTACATTGGGGTACATATCCATTACAGATTCAGAAATAAACTCATCGACTACTTATAGGAAAGGTTTGAGAACATGATGAACGCCCAGCTAAAGAGCAAGATGGAGAGGATTCTCCAGGATCCATACGTGTTTCAGCTTGTTCTGGATGAAGATCCTGAACAGGATATATACAACGAATTCGACATAGAAGAGACAAAGCAGCCACTCGGTGTATTCAATCATCGTCTAGTGACGGTGATTTCAGTAAAACAGATGAACGATACCTTCTATGTACTATTCAAGCATGGGGGAGAGATCAGAGGATGGACAAGCGTGGCGAATTCCCACTATGTCTATCCGAAAGCGACAGAGTCCGTAAAAGTCGATCTCGAGACTTATACTGCGCATCCATTCAACAGAACAGTGATGGGCCCGATGGATATGATGACCGAGTTCAGAGGGCGTCTGTTTGCTTCAAAATCCTATGTGGAAATTGACGGGGAAAAACTCGAGATGCTGTTTATAAAAGGAAACCTGCGCGGTCTGGTGGAGAGCAAGGATCTTCAGAAGGGCAGGAGCATGAATGATACATGTACAGTCCAATCGGACGCCCGCCGCTTCAGGGATTCCAATTTCGCGGTTGAACTTCCGGTAAGGGAAGAGGACTTTGAAGCGCAGATTGTCCTTTATTTCCCGGATCTCAAGCTTGTGAAGCTTCAGCATGGTTCACTCGTCTCATGGATGGATGAATCCGATGTGGACTATGATTTCAGCCAGCTCGGTGCAGATAATCCGGTCATAGAGGAGGATGCCCACCAGTACTATGTGGATGAGCGTCAGAAGACGAAAGCGATTATCGACGGGCTGTTGAGAAGGCAGATCAGGCTCGAGCAGGATGCAGATAACGCCAAGGCACGTCTGCAGCGGATTGAAACACTCTATAAAAACCTGAAGCAATCGAAGCTTGGCAGTCTTCAGGTTAAACTCTGGGAACGCCGTAAAAGGAGGGCGAAGTAATGTCTGACTTCAAGAAGGACAATCAGGAAATGACCGGTTCGAACAAAGAGGTTCAGAGTCTGAGTGAAATGAACAAGTCGGAACGTCTGAAGTTCTATACAAAACTCCTCGACCAGGACTACTTGAGGGCGATAGAGCATCTGAGCAACGAAAAGATGTACAATACGCGACATAACTATTATGAAAAGTTCGATCAGGAGGGCAAAGTGGATTTTCTGAATGAAATTGCGCCCTATTTCAGTGATCTCGGAAAAAGTAACGGGTCGCGCTACTTCGAAAAGCTGAAGCTCGACATCGGCATCATCTGTGATGAGTTTCTATACCACTCCTATAAGGATGTCGCAAACTTCCATTACATCAATTCGGAAGGCGGCGGATTGAGCAAGTCCCTGGATTTCATCATTGTCGCATCGACATGGAAAGGTCTTGATCAGAGTTGGGAACAGGTTGCCTCCCCAAGAAGCGGGAAGCGTGAGCGTCTTATGGAACTCATCCAGCATGCGAAGGATCTCGGCATTCCGGTCGCCTTCTATTCAAAGGAGGATCCGGTCAACTACGATCTTTTCAAGGATATTGCCAAGGAATGTGATGTGGTCTATACGTCTGCAGAAGAGATGGTGGAGGAGTACAAGAGCTACTGTAGCAATGACAAGGTGTATGTCATGGAGTTCGGCGTCAATCCGGAATACCATAATCCTGTAGGATCACGCTCCAGTATGGCTGAGAAAAATAAGGATCATGTCATTTTCGCCGGCAGCTGGACGAAGAAGTATCCGGTCAGAAACAAGGAATCTGCCCAAATGTTCGACGGTACAAAAGAGAGCGGCTATGATCTGACAATCATCGATAGGAATCTGCACCTGAAACGGACGCGCTACCAGTTCCCTGCCGGATATATTGAAAATCTCACTTATCCGATGCAGCATGAGGATCTGATGAATACCCATCGGCTTTTCCGGTGGGCCATCAATGTCAATTCGGTCAAATACTCAGAAACGATGTTTGCAAACCGCGTGTATGAACTGCAGGCAATGGGCAACCTTATGCTGACAAACTACAGCATGGGTGTAAATAACAAGTTTCCGCATCTGTTCATGGTCAACCTGAAAGAGGATGTCATGCCGATGCTTAAAAACCACACTGAAGCGGCCTATGAAGATATCAGAGCAAAAGGGATACGCCAGGTGATGCTGAATGATACGGCATACCACCGCATCGGACAGTATGCCCGGAATTTCGGCATCAGTACGCAGTTGAATGCAAAAGAAGTATTGGTTGCAGTCGATGAAGTGACGGCACTGGCACAGGAAAACTTCAACAGGCAGATGTATGCAAATAAAACACTGATGAAGAAGACGGATATCACATCCGAAGTTCTGAAACTATATGATTTTGTGACGTATTTCAGTGATGCATATATCTATGAGGAATATCATCTGGAGGATCTGCTGTCAGGTTTTGTCTATACTGATGTGGACTTCATCACCAAGGCCGCTACAGGCATGCATGATTATACAAGCAGATGGCATGACAAAGAACTGACCATGTTCGATGTCGATGTACTCGATGAGAATCTGGAGCCTGCCGGTACGCAGGGTTACATGATTCCGATGACGGAGGTCATGAAGGAATATCCGAGATCTTTGAATGGGCCTAAAAAACTACTTTCGGTCATTGTGCCGATCCATAACAACGGCCGCTACCTTGAAGACAAGTGCTACCGCAGTCTGACAAGATCTTCGATCTTCGACAAGATGGAGATCATCTTCATCAATGATGGAAGTACGGATGAGGAGACCATCAAGATCATCGATAGATTGCGCCGCCGCAACCCGGATATCCGCTACTTTGCTTTCGAAGAAGGTTCAGGAAGCGCATCTCGTCCACGTAATAAGGGTGCTGAGATGGTGCCGACCAAGTATATGACCTACCTTGACCCTGATAATGAAGCTTCAGGAGAAGGATATGCCGATCTGCTCGATAAACTGCTTGAGTATGAAGAACTCGATATGGTAGTAGGCAATATCATCAAGGAGGACAATCATAGGAAGGCAAGCTTCCGCTATTCCAGTACCGTGAGAAAATATAACGGAGATCAATACTATATAGAAGATACACATAAATTCATGAAACACAGTGGTTTAAGAGCCCAGAGCATCCAGGCGGTCATCGTCAAATCCGAAGTGGTACAGAAAAATGGCATAAAAATGGTTGAAGGCGCGGCTGGACAGGATACGATGTTCTTCCAGGAACTCATGCTGTATTCCGATAAGGCGATGGCGGTGGACACGTTTGTACACATGTATTATGCAGCGGTCAGTGGTTCGGTGACGAATACGATCGGGAAGAAATTCTTCGATAAATACTATCGACTTGAAATTGAGCGCATTCCATTCCTGAAAAAACACAACCTGCTCGAGACATATATGCAGGAGCGCTTCAACTTCTATGTCAAAGGCTGGTACATTGTACGTCTCGACCGCATCAAGCCTGAAGAACGACACGAAGCGATTACCCGTTTCCTAGATATATACAGTCTGTATGATGGATATTCGAGACCGAAGAGTGAAGAACTTGATGAAACCATCAGACAACTGAAGAACGAGGTCGGCTATAACGGTTGATAGGGGCCCTAATCAAGAGCAGTTTAGACTTTATAGGGAATCCTATAAAGTCTAAACTGTTTATAAACCAAATCAGTATATTAAGTCAGGTGAGAGAAATTGGAAATAAAAAAACAATATCGTCCCGAGATAGAGGGACTCAGAATAATAGCCGCACTTCTGGTGGCGATCTATCATATATGGATGATGCGCGTCTCAGGAGGAGTGGACGTATTCTTCGTCGTTTCAGGCTTTCTGATAACGACCTCCCTTCTATCCAAGTATGCCAGGGATGGATACGTCAAGTTTTCAACTTTCATCCTTGGGCTTCTGAAGCGTCTGCTGCCAAATGCACTGACGGTTCTCCTTTTTGTTACAGTAGCAGGGTATTTCATCCTGCCTGAAGTCAGGCATTTTGATACAATGAAGGAGATACTTGCTTCCCTGTTCTATTATGAAAACTGGCAGCTGGCAGTCATAGGGACGGATTATCTTGATCAGACCAACGAAAAAAGTCCTGTCCAGCACTTCTGGGCGATGTCAATCCAGGGACAGTTCTATGTCATATGGTTTCTGATCATATCTTTGACCATCTTCCTGCATCAGAAGCTGAAGAAGAACTTTAAGAAGATATTCTTTACGATACTGGCTGTACTGTTTGCAGCTTCACTTGCGTATTCGATCTATCTCACCGCAGTAAACCAGCCATGGGCCTATTTCGATACACGGACACGCGTATGGGAATTTGCGGTCGGCGGCATACTGATGTTGTTCATATTCAAAATCAAGCTCCCTGGTATCATCAGCACAGTGATAGGCTGGGTGGGTCTTGTAGGATTGATCAGTACAGGCCTGCTGCTCGATGTTGAAGGCAGCTTCCCGAGCTATGTGGCTCTATGGCCAGTCATGGCAGCGGTGTTTGTCATGCTTGCCGGTCAGAATCCGACCCGGCTCGGTGTGGAGAAGTTCCTCGGCAGCCGTCTAATGGTCAAGCTTGGAGGCTTGAGTTACGGTCTATACTTATGGCACTGGCCGCTGCTCAGTTTCTATTATGTTATATTTAATACGAAGGATGTCAGCGTCATCCACGGGATAGCCATCATTCTGCTTGCACTCGTTCTAAGTTTCCTGTCGACGAATCTGATCGAGAATCCGATCAACAGATACATCTCGAGAAACAATTTTACATTAAAGGCTTTTAGACCGATATTCGCACTGATTGGTGCACTTATCATTGCTGTCGGGACATGGTTCGGCATCAGCCAGTACCAGTCGTCCGCAAACGCAAATCTTGCGGGCAGCAGTGATTATCCTGGCGTCATGGTCAATGCTGAAGGGTTCGATCAGGCATCATTCGAGGAGAAAGATCCGATACCGGCAATGTCCGAAGTGAAGGAAGACAAAGAGGAATCCTACACGAATGGATGTCAGCAAGGTATCGATGAAGCGGAAGTTGAATTGTGTGAATACGGCGATGTTGAAAACCCTGAATATGTAGTAGCGGTGGTGGGGGGATCGAAATCCACGCACTGGACTTCTCCAGTGAAAGTCTTTGCTGAAGAAGAGAACATCAAAGTACTTAATGTGACAAAAAGCGGATGCCGCTTCTCACTTGACCCTGTCAGTGCAGAAGACTGCAATGAGTGGAACGAGAACGTAGTCCAGAAGCTGGTCGAAGCGGATGTTGATGCAGTAGTGACACTTGCGGATATTGCTCGTCCGGATGAAACGGAAGTGCCCGAAGGGTACTTGGATCAGTTCAACCGTCTGCAGGAGAATGATATCAAAGTGCTCGCGATCAGGGATACACCCTATTTCAATGAGGATATTCCAGAGTGCATCAGTGCCAAAGGTGCGGATCACGAGGACTGTTCTGTCCAGGCGGATGTTGTCTATCCAACCCCATCTGCGTGGGAGAAACTTGAAAACCCACCTGAAAACGTACAATATGTAGACTATCATGAATACTATTGTGAAGAAGGTACTTGTGGACCGATCATCGGCAATGTCATCGGCTATTACGACCACGACCATATGACGCAGACGTTTGCTGAAAGTTTCGCACCGATATTAAGAGAAGACCTGATGAAAGTACTAGAATCCTGATAGGTGATAAAATGAAAAAAGTGACTATGTTTGTATGGAACCATTTCACCAACGATGCCCGTGTCATGAGGGAAGGCGTGACGCTCAGTGCGCACGGCTACGATGTGAATCTTATAGCGATCGAGAATAAGAAGGACCCGCGTGCAAAAGCTTTTGAAGTGGTCAATGACCACTTCCGGGTGCATCGCGTACCCATGTATCCTTGGCTGCTCGAACTCTATCAGAATAACAAAAAAGAGTTTGTCATCAGTGTGGCTGGAATTACGGCAATCGTCGCTCCAGCCCTTTTCTATAAATCCTGGATACTGATGTCAACCTACTTCGTCTTCCTCGCCACTGCATATGGTGCAGTGAAGCATAATGGTACAAGGCGTAATTTGATAAAGCTTGCCAGAAGTACAAAGATGATCATCAAAGGATACCGTCAGAATGCGGATATATACCATGCACATGATCTGAACACCCTGACCCAGGGGGTAATCTGCTCTAAAGCAAGGTTCAGGCAAAAAAAATTGGTCTACGATTCCCATGAGGTGCAGACCGACCGTACCGGATACAACCCAAAGATGATTGCCAGATGGGAGGGAGCACTTCTTCCATTCGTCGATGAGACGATCGTCGAGAACCATACGAGAGCTAAAAAACATGAATCTCTGTATGGCTACTATCCACATACGCTCTACAACTACTCGGAACTGTTTGATATAGAGGAAAGACCAAAAGCAGATCTTCACAACACACTCGACCTTCCCAAAGAAGAGAAGATACTGCTGTATCAAGGGGGTGTCCAGCCGGGGCGGGGTCTTGAACTCCTTGTCCAGGCAATGCCCATGATTCAGGAAGGCACACTTGTATTCCTGGGTGATGGCAGGCAGAAGCCAGAGCTTGAAACTATGGTGGCGGAAATGGGTCTCACAGACCGTATCAAGTTCTTGCCGAAAGTCCATCTATCCGAATTGCCATCCTATACGAGCAATGCCTATCTCGGGTTCCAGGTACTGCAAAACATCAACTACAACCATTATTCGGCATCATCCAATAAGCTGTTCGAATACATGATGGCGCATGTGCCTGTCATAAGTTGTGATTTTCCCGAAATCAGAAGTGTCGTCGAGGGCGAGCAAGTGGGTCTCTCGATAGATGCAAGCGAACCATCCGCCATTGCTGATGCAGTCAATCGTATGGTCGAGGATGAAGCAATGCGGAAAACATTCAGTGATAATTGTAAAAAAGCGAAATACAAGTATAATTGGGATATCGAAAAAGATAAGCTTCTTCAGGTGTATAAAGAACTCTAGCTGTATGAAGGAAGGTCTTATATATGACTTACAAAGTCAAAGTTGAAAATGTATCAAAAGTCTATGATTTGAACCGTAGTAAAGTAGCCAAGCTGCTATCACTGTTCACTTTGGGACATTTCTATAAAGAAAAGCCATACTATGCCTTGCGTGACATTAATTTTGAGGTCCAGAGTGGCGACTCCGTCGGAATCATCGGACTGAACGGCTCCGGCAAATCAACATTGTCCGATCTGCTCGGCCAGGTCACAGTAGCGACCACCGGTAAGGTCCGCATCAATGGAAGAAGTTCCCTGATTGCAATCAATGCGGGTCTGAACAATGATCTGACCGGTGAAGAGAACATACGTATGAAATGCCTGATGCACGGTATGAGTGAAGAAGTGATCGATGTACGCTATCAGGATATCGTGGATTTCAGCGAGTTGGGAGAGGAATTCATCAAGCAGCCGATCAAATCCTATTCGAGTGGTATGCGGTCAAGACTCGGTTTCTCCATCGCAATCCATACGGATCCCGATGTACTGATCGTCGATGAGGCACTGTCGGTCGGAGACGAAACATTCTCCAACAAGTGCATCGAGCGCATGAAGCAGTTCCAGGCTGAGGGCAAGACGATATTCTTCGTCTCCCACTCGGCAGCCCAGATCTCAAAGATGTGCAACAAGGCACTGTGGATCCATTATGGGGAGATAGAGGACTACGGCGAAGCGGCACCAATCATCAGTAAGTACGTCAAGTTCATCCGTGAATTCAAGGACATGACAAAAGAAGAGCAGCTTTCCTACAAGTCCGGGATGACCAAGAAGCAGCAGGAATGGAGCGAGCAGATGGAAGTGAAGAAATACAGAAGACCACTCTACCGCTATATTCCTGCAGTATCAGTGTTCGGTCTGTTCGTCTACAGTGTACTGCATCAGCTGAACATATTCTAATTGCGCCGCAAGGGGGATGATAGTATGAATCGTGAGTTTCAAAGAAAACCGTTTATCTTATCAAAGAACGCACTTCCTAAGGTAAGGGAGACGTTTGAACATGAAAGGCATCTGTCTGCTGCCCGACTATACCATGACGACAAGACGGAGATCAGTGAAGCGAAGAGTGGTAACGTCGGCATCATACTGATCGGCTATATTCTGGACATTTCTGATGGCAGTCGGAATGAAGTAGACATTCTGTCCGAGCTCTGTGACCTTTATGAATCGGACACTGCATCATTCCATGAAAGGATCGATTACCTGAATGGTCGGTACGTACTCGTACTGGATGATGGGGCTGAAACGGTGCTGTATACAGACGCCACCGGCATGCGTCCGGTATTCTACTGGAATGGTGAAATTTTTGGTTCCCATGAGATACTCGTAAGGGAGAGCGTCCGAAATGAAAAGGGGATCGACCTTCCAGGCGAGGTTTACAGAATGAACGGCTTCCTCGACTATACTTCGACACAGTCGGTCTACAAAATGAATCCGAACATGCATTATTCTATAGGGGCTTCAAAATACCTGCGACATTACCCGAGAACCGACAGCCGCAAGGCAAAAGTCGATGAAGTGGTCGAGAATACCATGCGCTACTACCAGCCTCAGGTGGAATGGCTGGATCGCAACTACGAGCTGATCTACCAGTCGCTGACTGGAGGCTATGATTCGAAAGTCTCTTTGGCCATCACAAAGCCGATCATTGATAAGATAAAGTTCTTCACATACATGATCGATCTTGAAAACACACCGGATACACAGTTCAGCCGGATTTACAGAAAGGACAAGGACCTTGTCGACCGGCTGGTGTACAACCTCAATATCGAGGACAACCATATGTACTATTATTTTCATGACTATGAAGTGCCGAAGGACTATGAAAACCATATCGGCCGCAATGTGTCATCTTCCCACTCTTATGCACTGAGTTATCTGACGCATCTTGAATTCGAGAAACGGGGCATCCATGTAAAGTCGACCCTATATGAAATAGCCAAGCTGCCGTTCAGTGAGAAATATGATGACGCCAAGGATGAGGATTCACTGATCAGTGTCATCACCAACTGGGCACCGAAAGTGCTGAGGGAAGAGCGGGAGATGCTCCGGGATATGTATCAGGCATTTGCAGAAAGAAACAGTATGGATGAATTGGCAGACCATGGCTACAACCTCCCACTCATGCTCTACTGGGAGACACGTATGGGCAACTGGCACAGTAATATCACCCAGGAGACCGACAATGTGCTGGAGACGTTCGTCTTTGTCAACAACCGTCATATGCTCAATCAGTTCATGTACCTGGATACAAAAGCAAGGGCAGACAGGACCTATTTCAATAAGGTGATATCGACCGCCTGGCCGATACTGAACTATTTCGTTCCGAATCGCTATGAGACATTAGAGGACAAGGTGGCGAAGCAGCAGAATACCGAAGCGCAGCAGATCAAAGGTTCTGCATCTCGTGCTCTGGTCGGACTGAACTATCGCAACATCAATGTCCGGGGCATCAGCAACCTGGAAGTGACAGCACAGGCGGATCATATTGAAATCAAGCCCCTTGAGGGGACGAAATTGAAGGATGATGAGATTACTCTGACACTGGCCAATAGAGACGAGTCCGACAGACCACTTGTGCTTGAAGGCTTTTATCATCACACTTCACAGAACATCTTCATCGCGCTGAATGGTGAAAAATTCTCGATCAACGACTATCACGGAGGAAAAGCCGTAACTTTGAAAGCCGGTGAGGAAATGGAAATCTCCTACCACTACGTGAAGAATTTCGATCGTTCTTCATGGTATAAAGCAGGTACGCTAACAATCAGATAAAGAATGTGATAAATATGGTGAAAAGTAGAATAGTGACAGTCCAAAGTACCGAGCTGAAAAAGGTCAAGCTGCCGTTCAATCGGCAGACGCAGCTTGAAGTGCTTCATGAAGGCAGGACCTACCATTTCCTGCTCTATCTCAGAAAGCGGACGGACCATCTGCTTGTCATGTCGAATGGAGCCATCAATCCTGTAAAGAAACGTCCACCGGTCTTCATGCGGAGTACTTGGACGGATAGTCTGCCGGGCTCGCTCATCTTTATCGATGATCCGACACTGCATGGTACTGACCTGAGACTCGGATGGGGGCAGGGCACAAGAGACCAGTTCGCCCTCGAGGTCATCTCGAATCTTATCGACACAATCTCCGAAATGCTGAAGTATGACAGGTCGCAGATCTTTTTCTACGGTTCTTCGGCCGGTGGTTTCATGTCGCTGATGTATGCCACTATGCTGGCCGGCACAACTGCTATCGTCAATAATCCACAGACGAATGTACTGAGATACTATGCTACATCATCGGACCCTTTGATTCGCCATGTTTATGGCATTCTGGATAGGGGAATCATGATGGAGCAGTATGGACACCGTTTGTCGGTTGCAGAGGCATTCAGTCACTATGGCAATGTGCCACGGATCCACTACTTTCAAAATACACTCTGCCTCCACGATATGAGAAATCATTTGGAACCCCTGATAGCAGAAATGGAGGCGGGCGGGCTGGACATGTCGCAGTTGTATGTCCATCACTATTTCGATGCTGAAGCCGGACACCGCCCGCTGTCGAAGGCGGGTACGGAACGTATTCTGCACAGTGTTCTCGTCGATGATCTCGACTATCATGTATAGCGAGACCAGAAGATGATGTGAATTTGAAAACGATAAGGAATTTGCTATAATACTTAATGATAATAATAATTACTGGAAAGAGGATTCTAATATGAAATTAACGACAGTAGGTTTAGGATATATCGGCTTGCCGACATCCATCATGTTTGCGAAGCATGGTGTGGAAGTGGTCGGAGTAGACATCAAACAGGAAGCAGTGGATATGCTGAATGGCGGGCAGATCCATATCGAAGAGCCTGGCCTACAGGAAGCTTTGGAGGAAGTACTCGAACAAGGGACGTTTAAAGCATCCACAAAGCCGGAGGCGGCAGATGTCCATATCATCGCTGTACCGACCCCGAACAACGATGACGAATTCAAGTCCTGTGACATCTCCATCGTCATGTCCGGCGTACAGAGTATTGTACCCGTACTGAAAAAAGGAGACACGGTCATTGTCGAATCCACCATCGCACCAAGAACAATGGACGACCATGTTGCTCCTTATCTGGAAGAACAGGGATTCAAAATAGGCGAAGACATCTTCCTGGTCCACTGTCCAGAGCGGGTCCTGCCCGGCAAGATTATGGAAGAGCTCATCTACAACAACCGCATCATCGGCGGTATGACGCCGGCGTGTGTCGAAGCCGGTAAGAAGGTATACGGCACGTTCGTCAAAGGGGAAATGATTGAGACGAATGCCAAGACGGCCGAAATGTCCAAGCTGATGGAGAATACGTACAGGGACGTCAACATTGCACTTGCGAATGAACTCGCGAAAATCTGCAACCATCTCGATATCAACGTCCATGAAGTCATAGAAATGGCGAACAAGCATCCGCGTGTGAATCTGCATACACCAGGACCGGGTGTCGGCGGCCACTGTCTCGCAGTGGATCCATACTTCATCATCGCAGAAGCACCGGACAAATCCCCATTGATCCAGCAGGCAAGGGAAATCAACAACTCCATGCCGGCATATGTTGTGGACTATACGAAAGAGATTCTTTCCAAAATGGATGGAAAGAAGGTGACGGTATTCGGTCTGACCTACAAGGGAGATGTGGATGATATCCGTGAATCCCCAGCTTTCGACATCTACGAGCTGCTCAGAAAAGAAGAAGGGCTCGAAGTGGTCGCCTATGATCCGCATGTCAGGATGGATTGGGTAGAGAAGGACGTCAAGAAAGCTGTGGAAGACAGCTCACTCGTACTGGTGCTGAGCGACCACAGCCAGTTCAAGGATATGACGGACGCAGACTTCTCCACGATGAAGAACAAGTACATCTTCGATACGAAGAATGTCATGAAGCATGACTTCCAGGAAGTTGAATACTACACCTACGGCAACATTCAAAAACTATGATTATTCAAGGGGAAGCAGTGCTTCTCCTTTTTTTAGAATACTATCCAAAAGTAAAGGTGATACTGTTATGTTGAGAAACTACAAGAACGATATAAAAAGGCATGAGCATCACTACAAGGGTGAAAACCATAAAATAGACTACCTTCAATACAGACAGGAGAATAGTGATCATCTCATTGTTGTGCTTTCGGGCTTCAATGGTAAGGAGACACAGGGGTCACCGGGCAGATACAACTATATGCGTACGCTGAATGATATACATATCAATAAGCTGTTCATCAAGGATTCGGTGGATAATGTGCCTGTGTACTATATGGGGACAGAAGGGAGTACCAGTTATCTGGATGACGTCTGTAGACTCATAGAAGAGAAACTTGTGGAAATGAATATTGATAGGAAGCGTCTTATTTTTGCAGGTTCCTCAAAAGGGGGAACTGGGGCGTTGCTTATAGGACTGGCTGTAGGAGCGGGTCATATCATTTCAGGAGCCAATCAACTGGATGTTGGAACTTATATCAGCACCTTGAATGATAAGCTTAAGAAGATGCTGTTCACTAGAATTGTCGGTCATGATGGACCGGATGCACCTGCAATACTCGACCGGAAATTTCGTGAAAAACTGCTTATAGATGATACACAGACGCAGTTCCATTTTCATGGCGGGAACAGAGACCTGCATTACAGCGAGCACATGGTGCCGCTTCTCAGACACTTTGACAAGCAGGGGATTCTGTATGAACTGGACTTAAGAGCATACGCGGGACATGATAATGTAATGAACTATTTTCCCGAATATTTCATCAGGAAAGTGGAAGAAATTACAGCGAATGCATTTCTGGAAAGACCTGGCGTCAAAAAGAAGAATGATGGCACGGAAATAGATGTAAAAATAAAGAATAAGACCGACAACATGGACTGGGCAATATACGTATACAAGAAGGATAGAAAGATTGAGAAGATAATGTATAACACTGAACAAAAGCACATGGTTTCAGTCAGATACGAAGATATCAGGTCCGTAAAAGTATTCCTCCGGGTGAATGGCGAAAAGGTCCAGATTGAAGATTACATTGTAAAATAAATGCGTAGGGATATGCTTATATATCCCTGCGCTTTCTTTCTATTCGACAATATTCATGACGTCCTCTTTCAATATCGGGCCCATTGTTGAGGAGTAGGTGTTATTGATATGGCCTCCATCATAGTAGATCAGAACATTACCGATAATCGGTTCATATTCACCATCGACCTTGAAGTATTCCGTATAGTCCACCGGATGGACATTCGGTGATTTATTTTCGACAAGCGACCATGGCATGGTTTCACTGATCGTCTCGACGCTCAGCATCTTCTCTTTAGTCGACTTGTAGCCGTACTGATCAAGGTATTCAGGTATATTGAATCCAAAACGTTGATTGTCGCGTATGGCGAGAACAGGAATACCGATGTCGTCACCTATCCTGTTCAATTGTTTTCGCATGCCTTCTGGGACTTCCGTATAATTGGCAAGACCGATGTCAGCAGTGGCAACAACCAGATCTATATGCTGTCTGTTCTCTCTCAGATACTCGATAGCATTTTCATTCCACTCCTGCTGGGGACCATCCGGATGAGTGGTAGAAAAGCGGCTTCCAAGCTGAGTCATATTGATGATTCTTATCTTCTCCTCTTCTGAAAATTGCTGTAGCGCACCCAGCCAGTGGGCAGAATGGGAACTCCCCGCAAGGACAAAGGAAGGACTTTACGCCGTACTTCGTATCCATGTTGCCTGACAAAAGGATACCAACTGCACAGAGCATCGGCCATAGAGCAATGTAACCTGGAAACATGGAGGATACCTCGAAAATGATGCCTGTCAGAACCAGGCCGATCAGGCCAAACCAGCCGGTAATATCCCCAAGTACGCCTGGTATTGTAATTCTAGATAAATTTACTGCCAGAAGACCGCCGAGAGAAAACTCCCACACCCTTGTACTGACATCAAAATATGCCCATGGCTGGTTCACTTCGGTGAGATATATCGAGTAGCTGAGAGAAATGATGAACGTCAGGCCAAGGGTCGTATTGATCAGTTTGCGTCCATTCCAATCGATTTTCCTTCTTAAGATAAAGAAAATGAATGTGAAGACAATGAACCAGATCAGATAGAACTGCCCCTGGATGGACATCGCCCAAAAGTGTTCCAGAGGCGTTTTCATCTGCTCACGGTCCAGATAATCAGTACTGGACAGGGCCAGCTGCCAATTCTGTTAGTAGAGCAGTGAAGCAATGGTTTCATTGAATGTCTTTTCTAGTATAGTTCTTGGCAGTAAGAATATACTCAGTGCAATGATAGCCAGTACGACTGTCAGAACCGAGGGCAGCAGTCGCTTCAACAGATTGGATATGTATGGAAAGAACTTGAATTCTCCAGTTTTATTGTAGCGGGAAATTATGGATGTAGTGATCAGGAAGCCTGAGATGACGAAGAAAACATCTACACCACCAGATATGCGACCGAACCATATATGGTAGATTGCAACAAGCAGTACAGCAATGATGCGCAAACCTTCAATTTCAGGACGGAATTTTTTTTTCTAGATCTATGGTCTTATACATGGAAGCGTCTCCTATATTGAAATTCAATTGTTCATTATACGTCAATATATGTAAAAATCATATAGCATTACCAAATGATTTCTTTTGAACTTACAGTTGCCACCTCACACATTATTCTATATTATAAAAATAACATATTACATTTTTCAAAATATTTAAAAATATGTAATTGAAGGATGGCAAGCCAAGGGCCATAATTGAATTCCATATAACAGTGATGCTGAATTTCCAGTCGACGATATAATGACAGATCGAGTTTATAGAAAACTTTAAAGAAGGTCATATTATGTCAAAATCAAATGTGCAGTTGGACATGCAGCAAAAGCAGTTCAGACCGGAAATTGAAGGTTTGCGTATTGTCGCAGCCCTACTTGTTGCGATCTACCACATATGGATGCAGAGGGTATCTGGTGGCGTGGATGTATTCTTTGTCGTATCCGGTTTTCTTATTACAGCTTCCCTATTATCCAAAGCAGGGAAGAATGGTACAGTCAATTTCTTCGACTTCATACTGGGACTCGCAAAACGATTGCTCCCTGCGGCGCTGATTGTACTGTTCACCGTCATCATAGCCAGCTACTTCCTGTTGCCCGAGACGCAATGGAACCAGACGATAGGGGAAGTATTTGCGTCACTCTTCTATTACGAAAACTGGCAGCTTGCCTTATCGAATACTGATTACCTGGATCAGACCAATGAAAAGAGTCCGGTGCAGCATTTCTGGGCGATGAGCATCCAGGGACAATTCTATATCATCTGGTTCTTCATCATCATTTCTGCACTCTGGATCAGCCAGAAGTTCACTAGAAACATCAGAAAGACGCTATTCATCATTCTGGCGGTGCTGACGCTCGCCTCTCTCAGCTACTCGGTCCATATTACAGCGACAAACCAGCCGTGGGCATATTTCGACACGGGTGCGAGAGTATGGGAGTTCGCACTTGGCGGCATATTGTTCCTATTCATTACAAGAATCAGGCTTTCAAGTGCATTGAGCAGTGCAGCGGGGTGGCTCGGCTTCATCGCTCTGATCAGCTGTGGTCTCTTGCTTGATGTGGGTGGGCAGTTCCCGGGACTCATCGCCTTCTGGCCGGTACTGGCAGCCATCCTGGTCCTCGCTGCCGGACAGAACCCGACAAGGTTCGGGGTGGAGAAGTTCCTCGGCTCAAAACCGATGATGAAACTTGGCGGCTATTCATATGGGCTGTATTTATGGCATTGGCCGATACTGGCATTCTATTATGCCGTGATGGAAACGAGAAATGTACCGGTCCACCATGGCATCCTGATCATTCTCGCATCGTTCATGCTGTCCTTTGCAGTGACAACTATCATCGAGAAGCCGATAAGGAGCATCAAGGAAAAGAATCGCTACCATTCGAAAGCAATTGCCGCGCTGGTCATAGTGGCTGTTCCTGTTTTCGTTGCCAATACACTATGGAGTGGTTCCATCAAGGAGGATGTGGCTGCAAGTACTGCCGAGGGATCGGAGGAATTTCCAGGAGCGCTGGCCATAGTGAATGATCTCGACATCTCCTATGATGAAAATACGGAATTGCTGCCGAGTCCTGCGAACCTGGATATCAATATGGCGATCACCTACGAAGTCGGATGCCACCATGAAGAGGGTCAGGAAGAATTGCCGGTATGTGAATACGGGGAACTGGAGAATCCGGAATACGAAGTGGTGCTGGTGGGCGGATCACATGTTGTCCCTTGGCTGAGCACCATACAAACTTTCGCAGAAGAGGAAAAGATCAAGATATACAACATCACTAAAATAAGCTGCCGTTTCAACGGCACAGGCACAGGAGAAGATATGTCGGAGGAGTGTCCCGAGTGGAACCAGATGGCCAAGGAGAAGGTCATCGAACTCGCTCCTGATCTGGTCATCGTCAATACGGATATCGGCATACCGACTTCCCCGGTCGTCGAGCCTGAGCGGGTGGAGCTGTACAGAGAATTCGATACCCACGGTCTTGAAATATTCGGCATACGGAACAACCCGCGTCCGCTGTTCGATATGAATGTGTGTGCAGATCCTGCAAATATAGAGCATGAAGAATGTTCGATTGTTGCGGAGGAATACGTGCCCATGCCAAGCAAATGGGACAGGGTGGAAAATAAACCATCCAATGTCACCGAATATGACTACTCCGAGTACTTCTGCCCGGATGATACATGTCCAGCAATCATCGGGAAACGGATCGTCTACTTCGACGGATTCCATATGTCGAGAAGCTATGCCGAGTCTCTGGGTCCCATCGTCAGAGAGGATCTGGTGGAGAAACTGAAAAGTACAAAGCGCTAGAAATCTGATTCTGCACGAGTTCTGAGGAAGTTCTGATCACAAAAGGCTTCCTCGGAATTTTACTATGCGTACATTCCGTATTGATAGGAGAGCGATTCACCTTCGGTATGTTACAATTCTAGATGATTGTATAATATTAATTACTTTAAAGGTGACCCAATGAAAATACTACTCATTACACAGAACTTCTATCCCGAAATCGGTTCGGGTGCAAATAGATTCAAGAATCTTTATATGCAGCTGTCGAAAAAACACGACGTCACGGTACTGACCACCCATCCGACATATCCGAATGCCAGGATGTATCAGGAGGACAAGTACTGGAATGAACCAGAAATCAACAACTCTAATGATATATTGAGGTTGAAGATGCGCAGCAACAAGCAGGGGAAGTCGATGGCTTCTCGCATGCTCTATTATCTTGAGCTTTCATACAAGGTCAGAACTTACGTCCGAGAGTACCAGCATGAATACGACATCGTATATGTGACGACACCAAACATTTTCATCCCATGGTCCGCTTTCTTTTTCCAGAAGAAGGTTAAATCGACACGCAGGATACTCGAAGTCCGTGATCTGTGGCCGGATAGTGTCCGAGATATCGAGAAGATCAATATCGATAAAATCTATCCCATGCTCAAGTTCATGGAGAAGCGGATGTACCAGAAGGCCGACAAGATCATCATCAACAATGAAGGCTTTCGCGCCCATATTGCCAGGATGGTACCGCTGAAGAAACAACTATTCATTCCAAATGGATTTACTGAAGACGAAGTTGATTTCAAGTCCATACCGGAAGATTTCAAGGTCATCTATACTGGGAATATCGGTTTTGCCCAAAGCTATGAGCAACTGATTGATGTAGCCCATCTGCTTGAAGAAAGGCAGATCATATTCAATGTGATCGGTTATGGAGTAAATGCGCATAGATTCAATGACTACATCAGACAGCATAAATTCAAGTATGTCCATACTCATGATGAGAAGAGCAGGGAAGAGTGTCTTGAAATGATACGTCACCATAGCGTACAGCTTTCATTGCTGAAAGAAAGTGATGTTTTCATGAATGTCTTGCCGGGCAAAATTATTGATGGAATCGGCTGTGGCATACCGGTAGTGACAAATCTCGGAGGCTATACGAATCAGATGATCAACAACTATAAGGTCGGGTTCGCAAAAGAGAAGGCGACAGCTGAAGAAATTGTCGATGCAATCGAGAGAATCAGGAACAATGCAGAATGGGAAGAGATGTATCGCAGGAACTCCAAGGCGCTGCTTGATGAGAAGTTTCTCTGGGAAAATAATATAGAGAAACTTGAAGCGGTGCTGGAACAGTAAAAAGCTTGAATACATACCACAATAAAGCGCACAGGTCCTGTAAGGATCTGTGCGCTTCGTTATATAGTAGGTAGACTTACTCCAAGGATGCTTTTCTCAACTCATCCTCCTGCAGAACAATTCTGTATATGTTCAGCAGATTGCTGTTGATTGCTTCGGCATCGAAGAATTGTGAAGCAATTTTGTATGAGAATTCACCAACAGGTCTGATTCTTTCGGGATGCTCCAATAGGTAATCAAGATCATTCTCTATACTGTCGAGTTTGTAGTTTCTAAACTTCTGCCCGGCACCGCCAAAGTTGTTATGTACGCCCGATTGCCAGTTATCGTGATTGATCAGCCCAATATAATTTTTACTCCCGACAGCGATTACGGGTTTGCCGCATGCCATGCCCTCTATAGCAGACCTGCCAGGCGCAATGATGATGTCGCAATCCAGATATGCTTTCTTCAATTGTTTATCCACTAGCCACCCTTTGAATTCAATCTGATGCTGACTGTCCTGAAGAAATTGCTGGCACAATGTAATGAACTCATCCTTGAATGTTCCATCACCGATGATATGGATATTCAATTTCATATGCTTCTTATGACCGATATGGTTGACCGCCAGAAGCATGATATCCATGATGAACTGCTTGTCCTGATCAAAGCGGGTGATCAATCCAATGTTCACCTCGTTTGAAGAGTTATTGTAGAACTTCGGTCTTTTGAAAAGCTTTCTATCGTATCCATTCGGCATGACGTAATATCTTTCATGATGCCTTTTAATTTTGCTCTGCAGATTCGTTTTGATGCCTTCTGATACCGTCACAACTGCGTTCAGGTGATCGATATGTTTTCTCAGTTCATCGTGCCACATCCCGTGATAGGTTTCTATCATGGGAACGTTGTGCTTTCTGCCATACATCAGAGCAGAGTGCTTTGAAGGCCCTGGATGAAAATGGATCAGATCAAAATGAACGCCTGCCTCTTCGATAAGAGCTACAGTATCCTCGGCACTCGAAAAATCGGTAGGTATCGTTCTGATACCCTGATTTTCCATACGCTCTTGCAGCAATCCGGGTTTCAGTACAATATGGACTTCACACTTCTGCTTTTTCATATAGAGGGCAGAAGCATAGACGTTCTCATGAAGGCCACCCATTGGTGCGTTGAAATAAACGATGTATAACAGTTTCATAATATCCTCCTTAAATGGTAAATTCTGAATCATTATTACCATTAAACTATAAATCTAGAAATGAATAAAGCGTTTCTACTACATATATGGAGGTTAAGTGAATTGTCCTGAGGCATCAAATAAGCAATGCAATTATCAGATTGCGTCACTTATTTCAGTTATTGGACCGCTACATTGTCCAATTCTTCATAGGAGACGATGTAATAGCGTCCATCCTGCTCAATCACGTCATATCTCGTGTAGGTCTCATTTACACCATCGGATGTTGCATGGGAGTACTCTCGATAGGCGTAGACGCGTAGGGTGCCGTCTGCAGCCTCTTCGACTCTATCAATCTGGACGGAGTAGGTCATATGATTTGCGAACTGGCCGGAAGCTTTGTTGGCGACAAGGCGTTCATGTCCTTCTGATCCAGGATAGAAGTAACTCTCTGCCTGGTTGCTCACACCACCGAAATAACCAGGCAAGGCAAATAGATAATCGGTTATAAAGTTTTCTGGGTATTCAGCGTCCGGTTCAGTGTCGGGTACAGCTTCGCCTTCCTGGCTCACAATGTCACGTGATTCACCGTACTTCATCTCGAATGAATATTTAACAGCGCATGGCAGGCATCCACTCCCAGGCGCCTGCGGCAGCGTGCCATCATCCACCAGCTTTTTATATGCGTCAAATTGTGCATTCAACGGGACATTTTCACATTCAGTCAATTGGGACATGATGCAATGTTCAGCATTGGTATATCCGGATGATTCTTGTGGTTGAACCGTCTCTTCTGTCGATGGCTCGGCTGTTTCCTCGGAAGAAGCTTCTATGGAAGGTTCAGCAGATTCCTCCGATTCCATTTCAGTTGTCTCTTCTGACTGTTCTTTTTCAGGTTCCGCATCACTATTACTTTCTTCAGAGACGTATTCCGTAGAACTTTCTAAGGAATTATTTTCTGCCGGCTCAGTTGCATTGATTGACGGTACCTCTTTCGAATCATTATTTTCAATAAAAAGAGTGGAAATAAATAAAACTCCGATAATCAACATACCTAGTCTTATGGTTATATGTAAGTCCTTCATTGGACCCCCTCAGTTCTTTTTATTCTAGTGTAGATTAATAAATAGATAAAAGGAATACTTTTTATTAGAGGCTGTCAAATACCTTTCCAACATACTTTCCTCAAGGCATGATAGAATGACGTTCCAGATAAATAGAGTAATAATATTGGCGTGAACCAATACGAAACCCTGCTTTTCATCAAAGTTTTCACTTTTTCCAGTGGCTAATTTGAAGACAGCATACTAATGGCTTCCAAGTTATTTATATGTACATATTGCGATTTTAACTTTATTTTAACAAGATTTGCGATAATCTATAATAAACGAGTGCCATCATGGGTATGAAAGAAGTTAACGATCAACACGTCATAGTTTTTCAAACACTTTTACAAACGTTTCATGCTAAAATGACGTATCAGAGAATAGGAGAGGATCCATAATGGCAAGAATCAACATGCATCGTTCATACTTCACCTATGAAGCACTGCTATTCATCGCGGTCTTTACGGTCCTGTTCGTTATCACGAACATTGTCATGATGGATTACCGTGGCATCCAGGATCTCATCTCTTCACAGGATCCTTTCATGATACTGATACTCGGAGCAATTCTTGCCTACCTATATAAGAATTCCAAATTGTCATTTGCGCCACTTAGAAAGGCCTTTCTCGCTTTGTGGGGGCTCTATCTCGGTTTTGTATTCCTGAGCATGTTCATCGCCGACCACTTCGTCGCCACAGAAGCACTGATACTGCTTATGGTGACGGTTATCCTTGCCTATAAGATACCAAAGCAGCTGATCATCTATCTGGTGCTCGCTGCACTGATCAGCCTGCCATCCCTGCTCATCATCGATCATACGCTGAATGAGTCGGGGGCGACGCTGGTAATGGTCATCACAGCCGGTTTCCTGATCGTACCGAGAACGAACCGTGCGATGATTCTCTACCTGCTGCCGGCCTTCCTGCTGCTCAATCTGATAACGACGAGCCGGACGGCGATGGGAACGTTTCTGCTCATCTCAGCGTTTCAGCTGGCCTGGATCAACCTGTACCAGACACCAGGGAGACAGAAGCGGTGGTTCTTCGGCGCAGCAGCTGGTGCTGTCGTTGCTATCCTGGTTTTATTTGCAGGACGCATCTATCGTTTCTTCATCGGATCGAGTCTCGATAGCGGTGGTTTCAGCTGGAATGACCTGACATCGATACGCTACGAACTTTGGGCAACGGTGTGGCATAATAGACAATGGTTCGGGGAAGGGCACAGCTACTTCGATTTCACCGAACTGCTGCATGCCCATAATATCCTTTTCGATACACTCGGCCGCTACGGCATCATTGCGGTGATCCTGTTCATCCTGGTACTCGCAAGCATCTGGGTCCTGTCCATTACGAAGTATACGCTGAGCATCTTTCTGTTCATGAGTGCCTACATGCTGATCGGCATGTTCGAGTACAACTATCTGTTCATGTTCGTCTACTTCTCACCGATCGTCCTGTTCTTCATACTGACGGCCTACCTGCTGACATTGAGGGAAGCCCATACAAACGTTATAGAACTGAAAAAAGCGCTGAGATTTGATTAGATCTCAGCGCTTTTTGCGTGCCCGGCTTCTATTGTAGCCGATGATTTTTCCAAGGTGTTGGATGATGGGGACATGCATCAGCATGAACTGGCCGACCTTGACGACACGGATGATGCGTTTCGGCTGTCTGATCAGCCGGTACAGCCACTCGAGCTGGAATCGGATCCAGATGGAAGGTGCACGCTTGCTCATTCCGGATAATGCATCCAGGCTGCCGCCAATCCCCATGAAGACGCCTTTGTCGAACCAGTCGATATGATCTCTGATCCAGCCTTCCTGCTTCATCATGCCAAGTGCCACAAGAACGATATCGGGCTTCGCCTCGACGACGGTCCTGATAAACGCTTCGTCATATAGATCTGCGTAGCCGTGCTGCCTGCCGGCGACGATCAGTCCCGGGTACTTTTTCAGTGCATTTTCGACGGCTTTTCTGTTCGAATCTTCTTTGGCACCGATGAAGTAGACACTGTAGCCTTTCTCAGCAGCATGGCCGAGCATATGATGCATGACATCGACGCCACACAGCCGCGCGTCAATCGGTGTGCCCATCATCTTTGCCGCATTGATGATGCCGATGCCATCAGGCAATACGTAGTCGGCGGACTGGACAGTCTCCTTGAAGTGGGCATTGTGGCGCGTGGCAATGACGATCTCCGGATTGGCAGTGACGATGAAACACTTCTGTGACTGTGCCAGACGTGGATAGACTGCATTGCTTAGAAACAGATCCATGGTCGTACTCGTGAAGTCGATATCCATCACCCGGACGTTCTTGAATTGATCTGTCATATTAATCCCCTCTGTTCATAGGAAAATACCGGTCGCAGACCGGCTATCCTTTATTGATGGTGGGAGCAACGTGCTGGCCATCAGATGCTTCTGTTTCACTGATGACGTTGTTGCTGTGGATCCAGACGCCCGCATCTTCCCCTTTGATGCGGCCCTTATACCATACATTGTTCCCGATCAGTACTGTTTCCGACACGGAAAATGAAGTGCCCGCGTAATCTGCCAGTGATTCATGAACGTACTGCCTGTGTCCGCCCCACGGGTCGGTGGATGCGTAGCCTCTGCCGCGCAACGTGAAATCCTTCTGGTCGTAGTCGACAAGAACATGGACATGGGAGGTCGTCTCGATGGCTCTAATCCAACCGATGACGCCTTCGGTGCCACTCGGCTTTGTGCTGAGCAGGTAGTAGCTTTCGAACTGGTAGGTGGCGACCCTTTTAACATAATATACCCGGTTTTTATACTTTTGAGCATCGAGTATGCTGTCGGTGGTATCAGGTGTCTCGTATATGTCGGTGCAGTCGGCCTTGAGGTGCGCCAGCCGGCTGACGGGCTCCACAGTGTAGCCGTGTGCCGCAGACAGCTCATCCCCGTCATCGAGAATCTTGAGGTTGCCATACTGCTTGTAGTTGTATGCGTTCGGATCCCGGTCCATTACACGCGTGCGGTAGTCGTCGCGTTCCTCCTTCGACATCGCCTGCCATTTCAGCAGAAACGATTCATAGAGCGGAAGGACATCCCGCACTTCACCGAACGCCTTGACACGTCCGAATTCAAGCCACAGGATCTTGTCGCAGAAACTCTTCATCTGGCTGATCGAATGGCTGACGAAGATCATCGTCTTGCCCTGTTCCTTGAATTCAAGCATCTTCCTGAGGCTCTTCTCGGCAAATGCCTTGTCACCAACCGACAGTGCCTCATCGATGATCAGAATGTCAGGGTCGACATTGACGCTGATGGCAAAGCCAAGCCTCGACTTCATTCCACTCGAGTAGGACTTGACCGGCTGGTCGATGAAACTCTCGAGTTCCGAGAAGGCGATGATGTCCGGTTCGAGGGCCTTGATCTCATTTTTGGAGAAACCGAGCATCAGGCACTTCAGTTCGATATTGTCCCGGCCTGTCAGTTCATCGTTCAGCCCCGAGGCCACCGCAATCAGCGCTGTCTGTCCATTGACGTGCACTTCGCCGTCGGATTCCGGTACGATGCCGGCAATGATGTTCGACAGGGTGGACTTGCCGGAGCCGTTGATGCCGATGAAGCCGATGACATCCCCTTTATCCGCCTCGAAGTCGACACCATTCAGTGCATGGAATGTGCGTCCATGACTGCGCGGGCTGAGCAGCCCCATGATGCGTGCCTTCTGGCTGTCATACAATGTATATTGCTTGGTCAGGTTTCTGGTAATGATTGCTTTAGTCATTTATATCCCTCTTATAGGTAGTCGATGAAATTCCGTCTGAACTTCACGTGCAGTACCGAGCCGATTGTAAGCAGCACGGCAATCAGCCCCCAGAAGTAGAGTGTCAGCTCCCAGTGGGTGACGAGGTACCATTCGGTGCCGAAGAATACGGAACGGTAGCCTTCGATCAGGTAGACGAGCGGATTCAGTTGCATGATGCGCATTAATGTCGGAAAATCCGACAGCAGTGACAGCGGCCACAGTACGCCGGACAGATAGAGTGCCATGCGCAGCAGTGAATTGAGCAGCAGGTGCACGTCACGGACGAGTGTCGACAGTGTTGAAGTGATCAGTGAAAATGAAAACACCAGCATGTATGTGCCGAACACGAAGTAGAGCAGCTGGACGTAGTATATATTGATGTAGTATCCGGCAAACTGGAAGACAACGAATGCAATTACCAGCATGAGGATATGCGTATAGAATTTCGAGAATATCGTAATGTTCGGAATCAGGCTGAGCGGGAAGTTCATCTTCGACAGCATCTTCAGACGCTTGTAGATCGACTTTGAAGCTTCGATGCTGCCCTGGAAAAAGAATGTCCATACGACGAAGCCGATGAACAGCCAGAAGAAGAAGGGCACTTCCATCGCGCCCATTTCGATCGGCTCCCGCTGCCTGAGTGTGGCAAATACGAACCAGTAGATCAGTATGCTGATCATCGGTGTGAGGATCTCCCACACGATACCGAGGTAGTTGTTCTGGTTCTTGCTCTTTATGTCATACATGGACAGACGTCTCACCAGATAGAGGTGGGACAGCTGCTCACGCAAAATGATCCATATGGATTTCATCTGTTATTTCACAACCATTCATTCATCGTTGTTGAATTATACAATTTTATCATTCAAATGACAAACAATCTCGTCACACACACGCTTTGTGGCATTCCCGTCCTCAAGCGCACAGAACCGCGCCCTGAAGGCCGCCGTGTTGTACTTTTCATTGAATCTTCCGGATTCGCCTTCATACACCGCATGGATCAGCGCATCCGTCGTCTTCACAAGCGGTCCCGGTGCTTCCTGCTCGAAGTCGAAATAGAAGCCGCGCAGCTTGTCGCGGTAGTTGTCGATATCGTACGTATAGAAGATCATCGGACGCTCGAGGTTCGCATAGTCGAAAAAGACGGAGGAGTAGTCGGTGATCAGCATGTCGGAGATGACATAGAGGTCGCGGATATCCTCATACTGCGACAGGTCATAGAGGAAGCCTTCATATCCAGTCAGATCCAGATTCTCCGCAATGAGGTAATGCAGTCTCAGAATGATGATATAGTCATCGGACAGCTCACGGCACATCTTCTCCGTATCAAACTGCAGGTCGAACTTGTACTTGCCGCGCTCGTGATAGGAATCATCGCGCCATGTCGGTGCGTAGAGGATGACCTTCTTATCAGCCGGCAGACCGAGCTTCTTTCGTATGTTCTCCCTCGCCGCTTCGTCGTTGTTTGTAAACAGATGGTCGTTCCTTGGATAGCCCGTCTCGAGCATCTCCTTATCGAACTGGAACGCCCGTCTGAATATATCCGTCGAATAGCGGTTCGGCGAAATCAGATAGTCCCATTTGCTGGCTTCCGTCGTAAAGTTCCGCTTGTACCGCTCAGTATCCGTCCCCGGCATATGTACCGTATCGATATCCGTGCCGAGCCGCTTTAGCGGCGTGCCATGCCACGTCTGCAGATACGTCGTGCCTTCCGGTTTCGGGATCCATAGCGGCAGGCGGCTGTTGGTCACCCACAGCGTCGCCTTGTTCATGTAGATCATCCAGCTCGGCGTGAAGCGGGAGACGTAGGGAATGCCATATTTTCTGAAGATCCGTGCATGCTTGCGGTCGACGCTCCACATCAGCCGGTACTCCGGATACTGGATCGACATGTACTCGTAGATCGCCCGCGGGCTGTCGCTGTACTGCTTGCCGAGAAAGCTCTCGAACATGATCAGCCGATAGTCCTTATGGAATGAATTGCCGAGCAGCCGGAACAGTATTTTATACATTTTCAGAGATAAGATTTTCAAAGTTTTCATTTTCACCACACCTGTATTAATGTTAATTTGCGTATTTATGGTATAATCTTTACGTTATCTTTACCATATTAACCATAACTTCAACATTATATCATCAACGGGGTATATCAGGGGGCAAAGCATGAAAAAAGTAATCACCTATGGCACATTCGATCTGATTCATATGGGCCATATCAATATACTGCGCCGGGCAAGGGCGCTCGGAGACCATTTGACCGTGGCAGTATCGTCGGATGACTTCAATACACTGAAGCATAAGCAGGCATACTATTCCTATGAGGACAGAAAAGAGATACTCGAATCCCTGCGTTTTGTGGACGAAGTGATTCCCGAATGCAGCTGGGACCAGAAGATCGAGGACATAAAGAAGTATGACATCGATCTCTTCGTCATGGGTGGCGACTGGGAAGGGGAGTTCGACTTCCTCAAGGAATACTGTGAAGTGAAGTACCTGCCACGTACTGAAGGCATCTCCACGACGAAGACCAAAACGGACCTGTCGCACAGAAATGTTTAGGGAAGCAGGGCTTTCGCTCTACCTGGCTGTGGTGCGCGTCCTGTTCACTGTCTGCAGTGTACTGCCGCTGAAAAATAAAACCGTCATGCTCTCGGCATTCGGGGACAATATCCAGCAGGTGATCAGTGAAGTATCACAGGAGACATCATCCCGGATCATCGTGCTGAAGGAACCGGGATGCAGACGCACATTCCACGATGTGCCGGAAGCGGACATCATCCAGTTTTCACCGAAGTCCATAACAAATCATTTTAAGGGCATCTACCATCTTGCCACGTCGAAGGTGGTCTTTGTCGATTCCTATCACGTCATCCTCGCATCATGCGATTTCAAACAGGATGTGACATGCATCCAGCTGTGGCATGCCAATGGAGCGGTCAAGCTGTTCGGCCTTCGGGATAAGACGATCAGGGAGCGGTCCAGGTCTGCACACAGACGGTTCAGACGCGTGTACCAAAGATTCCATAAGGTGGCGGTCAGCTCCGATGCCATGGCGGAGATCTTCAAAGCTGCATTTGGCCTGAAAGATGACAATATGCTTAAAACCGGTGTACCACGCACGGACTTCTTCCATTCACAGACTGCGCTCGATGCTGCGAAAGACAAGGTAACTGGAAGGTTGCCGCAAACAGAGGACAAACAGGTCATCCTGTATGCACCGACGTTCCGGGACGACGATTTCGAAGTCTGCACACTGGCACTTGATATCGATACCATGGCGTCCGCAGTCGGTGGCACGTACCATCTGCTCATCCATCTGCATCCGGCAGTGGATTTCGAAGGATTCGACAATACCAGTTTTGCGACGGATGTATCAAAGGGGTATGACATATTCGAACTGCTCAGCATTACGGATATTCTGATTACGGACTATTCATCGATTCCGTTCGAGTTCAGCACACTGAAAAAGCCGATGATCTTCTATCCATATGACCTGGAACAGTATGAAGAGAAAAGGGGCATCTGGTTCGACTACGAATCCTTTGTACCCGGACCGGTTGTCCAGAATACAGAAGGCATTGTCGACATCATCGAAAACCGCACTTATAATATGGAAGCAATAGAAGCTTTCGACCGGAAATGGAACACCTACGCCGACGGTAATGCCACGCGCCGCCTCATTCAATCGATATACAAAAATAGCATCGGAGACTAGTCTCCGATGCTATTTATTTTGTCCATGACCGCATCATGGATCCGTCTGCGGTTGTTATGATCCTGATAGGTGAATATGCCCGACAGATCATTGGTCTTCGGTTGGAAGCCGTTATGGATGTACGCCTCGATGGCGTCAACGAGCGCCTCTTCCGTATGGGCAATATCTCCGATGAATGTCTCGGGAATTGGCCTGAGACTCCCTTGCCTGAAGAACCGCTTCGCATCGAAATGATAGTAGGCAACCGGCTTCTGCATCAGAGTGAAGTCGAAGCTGACACTTGAGAAGTCGGTAATAAGTAAGGCATGCTGTATCAGCAGGTCCTGGACCGTCTGCTGACCGAGCCGGATGAAGCGGATGTTCGGACCAAGGTCCATATGCTCGTCGTTGAAATAGCCTTGTGCCCGGTAGTGCGGATAGAAGTTCAGTCGCACATCATTGTCTTCAAGCAGCCGGTTCAGCCGTGCATTGTGGATGAGGCTGTTGTAGCGGGCGTAGTATTCGCTATCAAGAAACATTTCATCCGTATTGATCCAGTCCCGCCATGTCGGCATGAGCAGAATGTCCTTCGGCGCATTATCGTAGGGCAGCAGGTCGAAGCGGGCGAGTCCTGTAACAGCCACTTCCTCATCACTGTACCCCATCCTATTCATGACAACATCCCGCTTCTCCGCTTCACTGCTGACGATGAACAGATCGAACGGCAGGTCATAGTATTTCCGATGATATTCCACCGGCTTGCGGCCAAGTACGCCATGCTGCAGAAAGATTTTGACTGTGTCTTCATATCCGAAGAATCCTCGAGCTGCCTTATAGGGCAGCAGGTTTTCAAGGTCATGGGTACCGAGCAGCACGCCGGCACGGAATGCGACATCGAAATGCATCTTTGAACCGAAGCGGAGGATGTTTGATTCCTCCCTGATCTTCTGATAGTCCTCCGATGTATCCTCGATGACGTAGTACGCCTCAATATCCGTGTGTGCCTTCAGCCATCTGAACATGGCATAGCCATTATCCTGGGCGGTATCATAACGCTCGCCGAGCAGCCACACATTCATATCCTTCTCAACCCTATCCTCCGGCAGCTCGATGCTGCTGGGAATCATGAAGCTCTCGAGTTTCAGATTGTTGAATGGCGTGATTGTAATCAGATGATAGTGGGTGTTCCCTAGAGAATCCATTATTTCCTGCCGGCCATAGTGGGTATCCTTCTTATAGACGGCATCTTTCAGTTTGATCTTTTCTCTTCTCAGTACTGCACCACTGGAATGGACGATTTCAACGAACAGGTCGATGACCGTCTTATCCTTGCTTTTGATGTCGATGATATCAACTGATCTGAGATCCACCCGAAATCGTTCATCAACCTCCACCCGGGCATACTCCTGTGAATAACGATCGACAAATGCAAGGTGGGGTGTACAATCGATAAATGCATCCTGACCTTTGATATAGCCATGAAGTGTAAAGTCATCCACCTGCACCACCTGCCGTCTGAGTGGACGTTGTGCTACATTGAAGCCGAGCAGTCCATCGCGGCGTCCATAGAACCAGATTTTGTAGACCTCATGCTGATATTCCGCCTGGAACCGACCGGGAAACCCGATGGTGTCGAGGTTGCTGATGTTCAGTTGTAGACGAATCGGTTCCGGTCCACTAGTTACGAGTACCAGCCGCTTTCTTGAAACAGTATCGATCAGGGCGGAAAGGGGCACGTGAATTTCTGTCGTCATTGTCTCTTCAGAGCTTGAAAACGGTACTTCAACCGTTTCGCCTGTAGTGGCATCGACAATCAGCAGTGTATGCAACGTGGCGGGTGAATTGAATGCAAATTGCATATTAATATGATCATCTTCCACACTGGCATCAAACCGGGTCAGCTCAATCTCATGCTTCGTGATTTCCAAGGTCAGATATCCATCCTCGGAAAGATATGTAATCTCATGGTTCATTGTATCCATGGTCAGAGCATCTCCGCTGAAGGTCAACGGTGCCAGTTCATGGCCATGAAGCAGGTAGAGCGTCGGATGCCCCTCGGTCAGTGTGTTGAAATCTTCAGCCACCAGAGTATCGTCCTCCACAAAGACATTCTCCAGAACTCTCAGTCTGCTCTGGTAGAGGCACGCCAGATGACACTCTGAATCCATTCTCTCTTTAAACTCCAGATGCAGATGTCCATAAGCTGCAGATAGATGATCAACCTCTACCGGCTCTTCCATATTGAAGCGGTAGCCAGGTAACAGATTCTCGATCACCAGACTGCCTTGTGTCGATACGTTGAAGTATTTATCGTTTGAGAAGAAGGACAGCCTCTGGCTTTCTTCATCCCCGTCCAGTCCAACAATCATCTGTTTCTGGTTATATTTCAGTTCGATGGATGCCCGGCCGTCCATATCATCGAGCACTATGTAGGGTATCTCGATCTGCAGCCGGTTCTGTTCGATACGGTAATCGAGGACGTATTTTGTACCAGCAGAGGACAGCTCTATCTCCAGCTTATGCTCCAGTTGATACTTCATGAAATTCTTTAATGTCAGGTTGATGGTGAAGTGGTGTGCATGGGTTTCCACATCATGCAGTGTCACCTTCTTGATCAGGTACTCCCGTATATTGCGGGGCACCCGCTTCCGAAGCCTGCTGCCTATCTTTCTCCTGAATGTGTTCATAGCCACACCTCCTGTATGTATGGTGTCTTATCCATATTCTACTTCATTTCACGATTCAAGTACAAAGCAGTTTGAAAATAGGAGAGTGGCACGACCACCCCAGTCCATACACGAGAAAAGGAGCACCTGGCGTACCAGATGCTCCTAATGGACGTTGCTATTCAATTTCGAACTTCACCCCGCACCTTGGCGGAATAGTATCATTCATCCATTTGTCATTCAGCAGCTGGACATAGAGATCATATGCCGCATTGCCATAGATCTTATCCTCTCCAAATACATAGAAGGGTGGTAATGGTTCGTCACTCCATAGGTCCTTATGGGAGAAGTGGGTGATCAGCTGCTTCAGTGCTTCAAGATCCTCACGGAACTGCGGACTCCGCTTGCCGCCGCGACGCTGGTGCTCCAGGTCGCATGCGACAAGTAGCTTGAATGTGTCGGTAATATACGGATAGCCGTTGTTGTAGATATGGTTTACAATCGGATGATGCCGGTAGCGCGTATTCGTGTCCAGTATGTCAAGCAGGCTCAGATTGACCCGCAGAATCTGATAGAGTTCGAGCACCTGCTTGCTCAACCTGCGGTTATCGAGATACCGCGCACTCACTTCATGCGAAGGACTGACTCTGAATACTTGCATTACGCGTAGATGTAGGCGAGTACATCGAGCGCCTGTTCCACCGTTTCCACCGTGATGTTCGCCTTGTTGGACAACTCTTTAAGCGGGTGGATCAGTTCTTCCGGACGCACGATGATGAGCGGCTTGCCGAGTGTCACGGCTGCACTCGCATCCATCGCCGTATTCCACTGCTTGTACTTTTCGCCGAAGAGCCCAATGACGACATCCGACTTCTGCATGAGCACCTGGGTGCGCAAGTTGTTGACGGCGGAAGCGGCATCATCCTTGAAGAAAGGCCCTGGCTGCTTGCCCAGGATATCCTCTCCGATTTTATCCGAACGGTCATGGTTCGTCTGCGGGCCGACGAAAGTGAGCGGCAGGTTCCTATCTTTCGCCAGACTTTTGACATCCTCACGCCAGTCGTCGTGGATCTGGCCTGCCAAGTATACTGTAAGTTCCATAATCATCCTCCTAAGTGCTGTTTCAATCAATGATATCGTAAATCGACTGCCTTTAAAATAAAATAAGCCCCGCCGAAGCGGGGTAGTCTAACCGAAATTACATCGTGTTGCCTTCGGCTGGAATCGGATTTTCCTTCAAAATCTTCGCCAGGTGCATCGTATTATAGGCAAGCAACTGCACGTGTGTCTTCGTGAAGTCGTTATCCTTATCCGTATCCATGTAGGATGGTCCCGGACCGGCTTCTCCGACCCAGTACGTGTCGACATTCGGTGGGATGGTGAAGCCGATATGGGAGAGTCCATAAAGAATAGATTGGGCCGCATGCTTCGCGCCGTCCTCGTTACCGGTGACAACCACGCCGCCGACCTTGTTGTAGAAGATGGCCTGACCTTTATCATTCGTCAGTGATGCACTGCCATACAGACGTTCGATCAGCAGTGTCGCGATGCTGCTCTTCTCACCAAGCCAGATCGGTGTGCCGATGATGACAATGTCAGCTGCTTTCACTTTCTCCAGAATGTGGGGAAATTCATCACCATCGCCCATGTCATCCGCAATGCCGTATCTGATATCGTAGTCGTTCACCCTAAGGATTTCCGTCTCGACACCTTCCTTCTCGTGTATATCCATGACTTCTCTCGCAAGGACTTCTGTACTGGATGCTTCATCTCCATACTTCAATGTCGTATTGAGTATCAGTGCTTTCAATGCCACAAATATTCCTCCATTCGTTGATCTATACATACTACTATGCCCGAAGTTGCCGGAATGGAAACACAAAAAGACACTGGAGAGAAATCTCCAGTGCCCAAAGAATCATACCAGCTTCTTCTGGGTGAACTTGTTCATCACCCAGCGGACGGTCAAGCCGGCTGCGATGAACAGTCCGATATAGCCGAATATCGGATAGAAGATGTTGACCAGATCCACAAATCCGACAAAGCTCAGTGCATAGCCGAATAATAGTCCAACAGTAAGCATGATCTTATACTTTTTCGAATAGGGTGCTGAAAACCGTGTCAGGAATGGATACATCAGACCGACTGCGGTATTATAGATGACGAGCAGCATGACAATCGACAGCCCAAGACTGAGTATCGGATGGATGCTCTCGGCAAGCACAAGTGTAGGCAGTGCGGCTTCATTGGCGATGTCCAGATTCGCGAGCAGTCCGCCATTGATCAGAAGCATCAGCAACAGGATGATGATGCCGCCGACAAGTGCACCTCGACGGGCAGCTTTATGTTTGGATGCCTCAGATCCCATGATGGAAAGGAAGCTGAAAGCACTGGCCAGTACAAGTCCGCTATAAGTAATTGCGTCCCACCACCATAGACCTGAAGGCGTCCGGTCGATGTCCGTATGCGCATTGACTTCACTGAATGGGATGTCAGGGCTGAATATGTTGAATGCAGCTATGATGAGTATGAATATAATAAGGAATGGCGTCACCACACCAAGCACCGCAATGATCTTGTTGAAGTCGAGCAGCAGCGTGGCGAATACCGCAATCATCATGATCAGTGCACCGAGCCATGGCGCCACGCCGAAACTTTCATAGAATGCTGACCCTGCACCGGCAAGCATGATGACCGCAATGCCGTATAGGAAAAAGACGAGTATGTAGTCGATGCCTTTTCCAATAATACTTCCAAACATTGTATTGATGGGTACCTCGTGGGAATCCGCTTTAAGTCGATAGCCGAGTTTAGCCGCCTGACGTCCAACAAATATGACGATCAGTGCAGCAAGCAGTATGGCAGCGTAGCTCCACGTACCATAGTTGGTAAAGAACTGGAGCATTTCCTGTCCAGTAGAAAAACCAGCACCTACAATGACACCTGTGTAGGCAAATCCAATAATCATCGATTCACGTCGATAGCTCAAAAAATCTCCTCCGTATTTTGTTTTGACACTCTATAACTATAGACACTATCCGAAAACTTAAACAATATTTTGATAATGGTGCAGCACCGTGCAGCAATGTGTCCACAGCATTTCATTTATCTTCAATTAATACTAATGATAATAAGAGAACGCTTTCTGTAAAAACTTGATAAAAAATGTGCAAAAGTATTGTTCAATCTGATATAGTAATAAATTGTAAACGTACATAACATATATACATATAAATTATGGAGGCCAATATGGAAGAAACACTGAATCTGGAAGACATTCTGGAAGTAATCAAGAAAAACCTGGCGATGATCATCGCCCTTGTACTGCTCTTCGGTTCCATCGCTGCATTCGCCACTGCATTTCTAATGACCCCGCAATATGAAGCCAACACACAGATACTTGTGAGCCAATCACAGGATTCTGAAGTGGCGGTGGATAATCAAAACATTCAAGCCAGTCTCCAGCTGATCAATACATATAGAGATATCATCAAAAGCCCAACAGTGCTGGATGATGTCGTTGCAAACCTAAACCTGGAACAGTCAACAAGTGAACTCGCAGAACAGATTACTGTCAATAATCAGGACCAGTCGCAGGTTGTAACTGTGACAGTGGCAAATGAAACGCCACAAAATGCTGAAACAATTGCCAACGAAGTGGCAAATGTATTCCAACAAAGAGTCATGGAAGTTATGAATGTCGATAATGTATCCATTCTCGCACCGGCGGATATCGGTGAAGATCCTTCTCCAGTATCTCCTCAACCACTGATCAACATCGCAATCGGTATGATTCTCGGTGCGCTGCTCGGACTCGGAATTGCATTCCTAAGAGAATTTCTCGATAAACGCATCAAGACAGAAGAAGAAATGCAGAAGCATCTGGATCTGCCAGTACTCGGTACCATCGCCAAATTTTAAAAGTAGGAAGGAAATAGAGTTATGTTCAGAAAAGATAAGCATGCATATACGTCCGGTCCCAGACAACTCATCGTTGAGAAGGAACCGAAATCACCTGTAAGTGAGCAGTTCCGTTCCATCAGAACGAACATTATGTATTCGAGTGTTGATAAAGAAATCAAGACAGTACTTTTCACTTCCGCAACACCGAGTGCTGGGAAGTCGACAACTGCAGCCAATATTGCGCTTACATATGCTCAGTCGGGTAAGCGAACTGTACTAGTAGATGCGGATCTGCGTCGTCCAACGATGCACTATACATTTGAATTGACAAACCAGCGTGGGCTTTCAACAGCAATCGTTAATGATATGCCAGTGGAAAGTATTCTTAGAGAAACCAGCATCGAAAACTTGGATGTGGTGACAAGTGGTCCAATCCCGCCAAATCCGTCAGAACTTCTATCTTCGAAGAAAATGGCACATCTATTGAAGACGTTCTCCATGCACTATGATATGGTCATAATTGACACACCACCGCTTCTCGCTGTGACAGATGCGCAAGTATTGAGTAGAATCACAGACGGTACAGTGCTCGTTACAGATGTGACCGGCAACAATAGAGATCGACTTCAGGATGCGAAGAAGCTGCTTGAAAAGGCAGATGCAAAAATTCTGGGTGTCGTCATGAATAATAAGAAGATGAATACCAAGAATGACAATTACTATTATTATTATGGAAGTGATGAATCTTGATAGATATTCATAACCATGTATTGATCGGTATTGATGATGGTCCGCAGACTGAAGAAGCTGCAGTCGTATTGCTAAAGCAAGCCATTGATAACGGAATAACGGACATCATTGCAACTCCCCACCATCACAGTAGGGCTTTCTTTAATCCGAAAAGTAAGATTATAGAAAAAATGGAAGAGCTTTCAAACGTAATAGAAAATCATCAACTAGACATCAAAGTGCATCCAGGCCAGGAAATACGTATCAACGGGGACATGGTGAGTGAATTGCAGTCTGATATCAGTATTCCACTCAACCAATCGCAGTATGTGCTGGTTGAGTTTTCATTTACAGAGGTACCGAATTACGTGGAAAAACTGTTGTATGACCTGCAGATGAAAGGCTATGTCCCTGTGATTGCGCATCCTGAGCGATGCAAGCCGATTATTAAAGATCCTGATAGACTCTATGAAATTGTTGAAAAAGGCGCGATTGCTCAGATTACCGCTTCATCCATTACAGGAGCTTTAGGAGATAATCTGAAAGAAATGAGTCTTAGAATGATCGAGAATAATCTCGCGCATGTCATATCGAGTGATGCACATAGTGCCGAAATAAGACCTTTTCTACTGAAAGAATCATATGAAGTGGTTACTGAAGAGCTGGGAAGAAACTTTACAGAACTTTTACAGTTTAATGCTGATGCTATCCTTCATAATAAGGAAGTGAAAGCCAAAGCACCACAAAAGATGGAAACACATCATGAAACGAAGAAGCGAAAGAAGAAAAAGTTTTTAGGTCTATTTTAAAGGAAAGAAGCGTGAAGTTATGGGAGCGAAAGAACGATATATTCTTCTCCTGATTATCGATTCACTTATAGTATCATTTTCAGTATTCATCGGTTATTATATATTGGCTCCATTTTTCTTGGAGTATACTTGGCCGGTATTGCTAGTCACATCTTTAATACTCCTCATTAGTCACCATGTATTTGCATATGCTTTCAACCTCTACCATAGGGCATGGGAATATGCCAGTGTAAGAGAATTAATGGCAATTGCACAAGCAGTTACAGCCTCAATTGTTACTACCTACATATTAAATTTATTGCTTTTTCAAACAACATTTACAAGATTAATGATTATTACTTGGATGATGCATCTGATATTGATAGGTGGGTCTAGACTTTCTTGGAGAGTATCACGTCACCATATTATAGGTAAGCATAATGATGAAAACGATATGGTTAAGACGTTAGTTGTAGGAGCCGGTAAGGGTGGTTCACTGCTTATTAAACAAATGTTAGATACCCCAGCAATGAAAATGATGCCAGTAGTTGCGGTGGACGATGATTTGGTTAAACAAAAAATGGAACTAGCTGGTGGAGTTAAAGTAGAGGGAACTAGAGAAGATATTGAACGACTTATCAAAAAATATGAGATTAGTAAAGTGGTTATAGCGATCCCTTCTTTGAGTAAAACCGAGCTGAATGAAATATATGAGTTGGCAAACCACGAGAGTCTAGTCGTAATGATCATGCCCAATATTGATGATGTGATGTCTGGTCGAGTAGAAGTCAATGAGTTAAAAAGAGTAGAAGTAGAGGATTTACTAGGCAGAGAACCAGTAGAACTCGATACAGAAGGTATAGAGGATCAGATTAGAGATAAAACAATTTTAGTTACCGGCGCTGGAGGCAGTATTGGTTCAGAGATTGTAAGACAAATCACCAAATTCCAGCCAAGACAGATTGTGTTGCTTGGACACGGTGAAAATAGTATATACAGTATACTGGAAGAAATGACATTGCTTAAAAACAACGTTCAATATATTCCTATAATTGCAGATGTGCAAGACAGAAAGAGGATTTTTGAGGTTTTCGATAATTTTAAACCTGAGATGGTTTATCATGCTGCAGCTCATAAGCATGTACCATTAATGGAGTATAACCCCAAAGAAGCAGTGAAAAACAATATCATAGGAACAAAGAATACAGCTGAAGCGGCTTGTAAGTATAAAGCTAAAAAGTTTGTAATGATTTCCACTGATAAAGCAGTTAATCCTCCGAATGTAATGGGAGCTACGAAACGTGTGGCGGAGATGATAATTCAGGCGCTTGATAGAAAACATACAGAGACTACTACTCTTGTTGCCGTACGATTTGGTAATGTTCTAGGAAGCCGAGGTTCTGTAATACCTAAATTTAAAAAGCAAATTGAACAAGGTGGACCTGTAACTGTAACAGATGAACGGATGACTCGATATTTTATGACTATTCCCGAGGCTTCTCGTTTGGTCATACAAGCTGGTACTTTGGCTGAAGGTGGAGAAGTTTTTGTCTTAGATATGGGTGAGCCAGTCAAAATTGTAGATCTAGCGAAAAATATGATTCGCTTAAGCGGATTTAGTGAAGAAGAAGTAGGTATAGAATTCAGTGGCATTAGACCTGGAGAAAAATTATATGAAGAATTATTAAAAGAGGAAGAAGTACACTCCCAACAAGTATATAAAAAGATTTATAGAGGTAAAGTCGAGGACGTAGATGAAACTCATTTAAATGAATTTATATCAATTTTAATTTCCGAAGAATCAACAAAAGAATATCTTCTGCAATTTATCAATAAAGAGAAGAAACAGAAAAGCGAGGTGTAAATGGCATGAAACAGATTTTAATCACTGGAATGAATAGTTACGTAGGTAATTCATTAACGGATTGGCTATCAAATCATCCTCAAAACTATAATATTACTCGTATTAGTATGAGAAGTGATGAATGGAAAGAGCAAGATTTCGGTAGTTACGATTGCATAGTTCATGTTGCGGGTTTAGCACATGTTTCTACTGACAAAGACTTAGAGGATAAATACTACAAAGTGAATTATAAGCTTACAGAAGAAGTAGCAGAAAAAGCTAAAACAAGTGGCGTTGGACAATTTGTATTTCTTAGCAGCATTATTGTATACGGTAATGCACAACAAATAATCAATGAAAACACTGAAGAAATTCCTTTGGACTTTTACGGTGATAGTAAACTGAAGGCAGAAAAATCATTAAAAGAATTAGCAAGTAATGACTTCAAAGTCAGTATTATAAGATCTCCTATGGTGTTTGGGGAAAACTCAAAAGGTAATTACCAGAAACTTTCTAAATACATTATGTTCATGCCTTTGTTTCCAAAGTTCAAAAACAAAAGAAGTATGATATATATATATAATTTGTGTGAGTTTATTAGGTTGTTGATTGATGACAGAGCTCAAGGCACCTTTTATCCTCAAAATGACCAGCATACATCTACTACTAATTTGGTAAAACTGATGGCTAAATCACAAAATAGACGTGTAATCTGTGTTAGAATATTTAACCCACTAATTCGTAAATTGATACCAAAAATAAATATAATGAATAAGTTATTTGGTAATCTTGCTTACGATTTAGAAATCAGTCGCTACAAACATAAGTATAATTTATATTCCCTTGAAGAAGCGGTTGAAAGGACTGAAAAAAATAGATAAAAATAAATCTCAAAAAAGAGTATTATTCTTGGTGAATCATGATGTTGTGATATATAACTTTCGTTTAGAAATAGTCAAAGCACTCATAAGTGAAGGCTATCAAGTATACATATCTTCCCCGTATGGTGAAAGAATCGATGAACTTGTCGAGTTGGGTTGCATCTACATCAAAACTGAGGTCAACAGGCATGGTAAAAATGTGTTCCAAGAGCTAGCATTAATGAAACACTATAGGAAAATACTCAAAAATATCCGCCCCGATGTTATTCTGACTTATACAATTAAACCTAATATTTACGGTGGTTTTGTTGCTTCGATGTTAAAGATACCTTATATAGCTAATATCACAGGCTTGGGGACAGCAGTAGAAGAAAAAAGTCTGATGCAAAAATTAACTGTTCTACTTTACAAAATAGCATTTAGAAGAATAGATACTATTTATTTTCAAAACAAAGTAAACCAGCTTTTTTTTGAAAATCAAAATATTTATCCTGATACTCACAAAATGCTACCTGGTTCAGGAGTCAATCTAGACCATTTTAAGTTACAAGAATATCCTCAAGAAGAAAGTATTCAGTTCATTTTCATTTCAAGAATTATGAAATCAAAAGGAATAGAAGAGTATCTTGCTGCCGCAAAACACATTAGAAATAAATATCCTCAAAGTGTCTTTCACATACTAGGTTTTTGCGAAGAAGATTACCAAGCAAGGTTAAGACAATTACATAACGAGGGTATAGTCAACTATCACGGTATGCAAAGGGATATCAGACCATTTCTCGAAAAAGTACATTGCACAGTCCATCCTTCATTTTACCCTGAAGGTTTATCAAATGTTCTCCTCGAGAGCGCTGCTTGTGGTCGGCCACTCATCACAACAGATCGTCCAGGATGCAGAGAAGTTGTAGAGGAAGGATACAATGGCTACTTGGTGGAAACGAGAAATACCGCTACTTTGATAGAAGCGATAGAAAGATTTATTGATCTCCCATATGAGGAGAAAGTCAAATTGGGCGAAAATAGTAGGAAGAAAGTAGAGTCAGAGTATGATAGAACAATTGTGGTCAACTCATATCTAGCA